>CAZDSU010000044.1:0-58754 GCA_964508135.1 uncultured Saprospiraceae bacterium | reverse complement strand
TATCCTGGGTTGATTATGTAGGAACAGACAAAACCTAACGCTCAAAAGTATAACGTCAAGAATGCAATCGTAAATCAAACAACAAAACATGACCTATCGCAAGACATCGAGTTTCAGGTTGGACGGTATCACTGGTATATTAATCTTAATCGGCTTTTTGGTGGCCATGTATTTTATCATAAAATACACGCTACTTGCCCTCACTGTGGTGGCTCCGTTGATGCTGATTGCCACCCTCATCATTGACCGCTCGGTTGTTTTTAATTATGTGAAATGGATTGGCAGCACCTTGAAGTCCAACCCGTTGTTGGGCATTGGCACCATCTTGTTCACGATATTTGGCTACACACTGGTTTTTCCCTTTCTGTTTGGCAAGGCATTGTTAAAAAAGAAGTTCAAAGATGCTCAACAGCAGTACCAAAACGAGCGGCAGGGCGAGTTGGTTGATTTTGAAGAAATTGAGAGCAAGCCCAATAAGGAAAAGCCGCTCGAACTTCCCCAATTGAAAAAGCAGGCAAAAGGAGGCGAGTACGACCAGCTTTTTGAGTAGCAAAAGCCCTACTCCCCAATCGTCCCCAGTTCCATCCCATCGGGGTATGCTATTTTGACATTGTGGTCATGAAAAGCGGATTTCACTGCCTTGTGCACCTCAAAAATGCCCTTCCAGTAGTCGTCCGGATGCACATACGGGCGCACGGCCACGAGGATGTTGTGGTGATCAAAGCGCTCGATGCCTACTTCGGGGGCGGGTGTTTTCAATACCAGCGGCACAGAATCCAAGGCACTCAGCAGCACTTCCTTTACCTTCGGGAAACTCTCCTCGTATGGCATCGTCACGTTCAGTTCAATTCGAACGGCTCCTTTGGCGGAGAAGTTGGTGATGGTGTCGTCAATGACCTTGCCGTTCGGTATGATTAGCGTTTTGAGACCCGGCGTGATGACGACGGTGTTGAAAATATGGATGTCCTCCACCTTGCCGAACTTCCCGTGCAGCTCCACTATGTCGCCAATTTTATAAGGCTTGAACACCATGATAAGTATGCCTGCGGCAAAGTTGCTGAGGCTGCCCTGCAAGGCAAATCCCACCGCAAATCCCGCCGCTGCCAGTATGCCCACAATTGAAGTAGTTTCGATGCCGATGAGGCTTGCCGCAGCTAGCAGCACGACAATCTTCATGGCTATGCTGGCAAAAGATACCAGAAATGGCGTTACTTCCTTGCTGAACTTTGCCCTTTCGAGGGAGAGGGCAAAGAGGTTGGCCAGCTTTTTTACCAGCCAAAACCCAACGATGAGGATGATGATGGCACCTGCAAGCTTAGGTGCAAAAGTCACGGCGTAGTCAATGACCTTGTCGTAGTAGAAGGCGAGTTTTTCTTCGTTCATTGTGGTTTGTCGCTAGCTTTTTTTAACAAAGAAAGGCCCTCGCCGACATACGGCAAGGGCCTTTTAGGTTATTTTTTTGCTTTAAAACATCACGCCCAAATGGAGGACGATGGCGTTGATGACAGCCTTGGAGTCCACGTTGTCGTAATTTTTAGTGACGTCAGTGAAGACACGCTGGTAGTTCACCCCACACACAAGCGACGTGGATTCGTTCACGCTGTACTCGATGCCACCGCCAATGCCCCAAGAGAGGGCCAGCGGCGTCACTTCTTTTTTGATGTCAATTCTATCCTCCTTGATACCGGAGTACTCAACCTGCCCCCTTGCCTGCGACTTGAAGCCGAGCGTGATGACCGGCAATTCTGCATAGTAGCGCAAGTACCCGATTTCGTTCGTGCGGAACTTGAGGCCAAACGGAATTTCGACGTACTGGATTTTGTACCGAAGGTCAGTGCCTGCCGGGAATGGCGTGATGACGCCGTTCGGGATTTCCGAGCGTTGCCAAGCATCGGTGAACTGGCCGTGGAGCAACTGCCCCCCACTGTTGAAGGCAAAGCCGAGGCCAATGATGAAAGCATAGTTCTCACGGAAAAAAACCTCGCCCCGAGCTCCGAGTTTCAGCCCCAGGTTTGTACCATTGTTGCCAATTTCGGTATCGTCGGTGGTCATCCAGGAAAAGGTGGGGCTTACTTGGAAACCCAGCCGAAGGTCGGTCTCCTGTGCAGTGGCGCCCGACACGAGCGCAAAAAAGGCGGCAATTGCAACAATTTTTTTCATCTAAATTTGTTTTTGGATAGCTTTTGATGATTGTTGGATTGTTAGAATGTTGAATTGTTTTTGGCACTTTTAACAATAAAACAATGCAACAATTTCAACAATCAATACTATGAACGTCAGAAACGGACTATTTCTTCTTTTCGCAGTTTTTCTTTGTGTAAGTGCCTGCGAATGCGGCAAAGGTAAAGATATTCCAGATGTTTCGGGTATCCAGGTGGATGTCAAAATCCGCCGTTTTGAAAGGGACCTTTTTGACCTCGACACCAACAGTATTGCACCTGGGCTGGCTGCGTTGGAGGAAAAATACCCCGACTTTGCCCCCGTTTTTTTCGGGCAGGTGCTTGGCTCTACCGACACGACCATTGCCCCGGAGGGGCACCAACAATACACCAGGGGCTTCATCTTGCACCCCGCCGTTCGCAAGCTCAACGATACCTGCCAGGTCGTTTTTCCTGATTTGAAATGGCTGGAAAAGGATTTTCGGCTAGCTTTTCAACTTTTCAAATACTACTTCCCAACCCAGCCGCTGTCCGGCGAGGTGGTCACTTATGTGTCCGAGTACACGGTGGGCGGGTTCTTGTACGGCGAAAACGCCATTGGCGTCGGGCTTGATTTTTACCTCGGCGAAAAATACCCGTACCAGGCCATTAACCCCGAAAACCCCAACTTCTCGCAGTACCTCGTACGCACCTTCAACAAGGACCACATCGTCGAAAAATCAATGCGGATGCTCGTGCAGGACATCCTTGGCCCAGCGAAGGGCAGCCGGATGCTCGACCACATGATCCACAACGGCAAGGAACTCTACATCCTAGACCACTTGCTGCCCAACGCCCCCGACAGTGTGCGGCTCGAGTTTTCACAAAAACAGGTGGATTGGTGCGATGAGAACGAAGCAAACATCTGGGCGTATTTCTTCTCCGAAAAACTGCTGTACTCCACCGATTACAATACCTATCGAAAGTTCGTGGAGCCAAGCCCCAACTCGCCAGGTATGCCGGAGGAGGCACCCGGCCGCACCGCCAATTGGCTCGGCTGGCAAATCGTCAAAGCCTTCATGGAAAAAAATCCGAAAACCTCACTGGAGCAGTTGATGGCGATAACGGATGTGCAGTTCATCATGGACAAATCGAAGTACAGGCCGAAGAAGTAAGTTGGCAATTGGACAGTGTACAGATTGAAGTCAAATGGAAAGAAATTTCTCAGGATTTACAGCTTATTCTTTTACCCAAATACCCACTCCAATTCCTCCACGGGCAGTTCCCCAATCCAGTTTTCCCCAGCGGCCAGGGTGAGCTTGTCAAGTTCTTTGTTGCTTCGCAAAAGCGCTGCCAGCCGCTCCTCGAAGGTTTCGGCGGTGGTGAGCCGCCAGAGCATCACGCCCTTCGACTGGCTGATGCGGCTCGCCCGTTCCACCACTTGTGCCTCCATGGCCGGGTTCCACCAGCGGTCGAACTGGATGATACTGGTCGCAGCCGTGAGGCTCTGCCCGGGGTGGGCTGGTGTAGTGACCAGTACGAGGGTGTCAAAAGCGGGATTTTTCTGAAACGAGAACACTATTTCATCCCGTTGGAGCATGCTGACCGAGTCGTGGATAAGAAGCGGCTCTTTGCCGAATGCATCCTTGATGGCCTTCGTGAGCAGCTCGCCCGTTTCCAGGAACTGGGTCAAAATCAGCGTCTTTTCCCCGTTTTCGTAGTTGTTTTCCAGTAGGCTGAGCAGTAGCTGCGTCTTGCCGGACAGTCTTGGAAGCTTTGGGGCAGCTTTTGAAAACTGGTAGGGGTGGTTGCTGATTTTGCGAAGGTCGTTTACCAGTGACGACACGATCGTCTGTCGTCGCTGGCCCTCTTTTTCCTCCAGCATCAACTTCAAGTCCCGCTGCAAAAGGTTGCGGTACATCTCTTCCTGCTCCACTGTAAGCGGTGCAAATATTTCGCTGGTGAGCGGCTGCGGTAGGCTTGGGGCGATGTCCTTGTCCGTTTTCAGGCGGCGCAGCATGAACGGGGCGGTGATTTTGCTCAACAGCACCGCCCGTCGTTGGTCGTGCTCCCGCAGGATGGGGTGCTCGAACCTATCCTTGAACTGCTTCGGCGAGCCGAGGTATCCAGGGTTCAGGAAGTCCATGATGTTCCAAAGCTCGCCCAAGCGGTGCTCGATGTACCGCCCGATGATGCCGATGCGAACCTCGGCTGGCAGCGATTTCAGGTTTTGGGTCGCCTCCGAACCGCCGTCGCTGACCCACTGGGCTTCGTCAATCACGATACAGTACCAAGACATTTTGGCCAATAATTCGACCTCCGAATTGGCCGTCTCGTAGGAGGTGATGATGACGTCGGGTGAGGTAACACCGAGCGGCCGCTTCTTGCCGTGGTACACGGCGGTGACGAGCGTCGGTGCAAGCCGATGTATTTTTATCTGCCAATTGGCCACCAGTTGGGAGGGCGCGATGATGAGCGTCTTGGTCTTTTCCAGCAAGCCCTCCTCCTTGAACTTGAGCAGGGCTGCGATGACCTGAAGGGTTTTGCCAAGCCCCAGGTCGTCGGCGAGCAGGCTGCCGAAACCGTGGCGGGCGTTTTTCATCAACCAATCGTAACCCGTGAGCTGGTAGGGCTGCAGGTCGGCGTTGAGGCGCTTGGGCAGCATCATCTCCCTCGGTGTCAAAAAGCTGTGCAAATGGGCCTCGGCCTCCGGGGTGAACCCGATTTTTGCTCCTCGAAAGGTTTTGGTAAATAGCACGTGCAGCTCCTCAACGGGGTCGAGCTGCGGCGGCACTTCCAGCTCGTCAAAAAGGTGCATAAGGTGGTCTTCGTCCACAAGGATGTAGCGCCCGTCCAGCTTCACCACGCCGTTGACGCTGCTCACCAAATTCTTGAACGCTTCCTCGGAAATGAGCGAATCGCCGATGGCGATTTGCCAGTCGAACGAGAACTGCTGCGCAAGTGGCAGGGTTAGGTCGCTTTTTTTCTTCGCCGATTTGCCCACCACTAGCGAAAGCTTTGGCCGCACATACTCCTTCATGCCGCCGGGCAACAGCGTTTTTATGCCAAAAATCTCGATGGCCGGAAGGTTTTTGAGTAGTACCTCGATGAAACGGGTGGGGTTGTAGGTCAGCCGCTTGCGGCCCTCCGATTCGAGCACCTGGCTCAGTTGCGGGAAGAACTCGACCAACAGCGCCATGTCCTTCAGCACATCGTCCTTTACCGTTTCGTATTTTTTTTGCTGGAAAAAACTGGCAAGCGGGATGGGCGGCATCAGCGGCGTTGGGCGGTACTCCACGGCCAGTTCCACGGTGTACTGGCCGCTGGCCTCCTCCACTTTCACCACCGGCACGTTGTCCTTTTTGGTGATGTAAAAATTGTTGAGCCAGCGGTGTATTTGCTGCGCAATATCTTGCCCCTCAAGGTTTTGAAAGGGGTTGTCGAGGCTGTTTTGAAAAAGTTGCACCAAGGGCTGCGGGTCGGGCACGGCCTTCGCTGCCACGCAATGCCCAATGAAAAACGAGCAGATGGTCTTGAGCATTTCGGCTGGCGGCTGGGTTCGACGGGCACCTTTAGTTTCCACAAATATCAGGTCGGGCGCAAGGCTGGACGCCAATTTTTCTAAGAACTCCCGCACCTCCACCACCATCTGAGCGGGCACCCAGCGGGCGTGGTACCTGCCTTGCGCACATTCGAGGAGCTGCGGCATGATGGCACCGTTTTTTGCAAGGTTCAGTGCAAAAGAGAACACGTGCAGCAGCACCACCGTGTTGGGGTGCGTACGGTTCAGGGTGCCAAAGTCGTAGGTGTAGAGTAGTTGGACGAGGTCATCGGGGCGGAAGTCGGGCAGTGGCCGCTGTCTTCCGCTGATGTCCCGGAGCAGCAGGTTTTTGAGGCCCAGGTTTTCGTCAAAAACCAGTTGCAGGTGGTCTTCGGGGAATATTCGGAAGGGCAGGATTTGCTCCTCGACGTCGCCACGCAGCAGATCGTCGGCGGCCTCGGAGGCATCGGCGTAGCACTGGTGTACCACCTCCTTGATTTCGATGCCGTTGAAAAACTCGTTGGCCCGGAAGAGCATCAGAATCTGTGTGCCAGCTTCCGGTATCGTCGTGAAATCGAGTGCTTGGGGCTTCAGCGGCTTTGACTCCCTCGCACTGGCCACTTTGATGAACTCGCCCGATGGCGGCGGCACTTCCAGCAGGTCCGCCACTTTGGCCACCGATTCCGTTTTCTTGTTTTCCAGTCGCTGGTAGTGCGTTTCCAACTCTTTCATCAGGTTCACTTCGTGCATCTCAAACACCACGAAGGGGTTCTTGTCAATCTCCTCGGCTATCTCGTAAATCACGGCGGCGAGGTGCTCGCAGGGGGTGGAAAAATCGCCACAGGAACAGTGCATGGAAAAGTCCTTCCATGATTCCGGGAACAGTTTGATTCCCTGGCTTTCGGCAATTTGGCGCAGCTCGTTGGGCAGGTCCAACTTAATAAGCCGGAGGGTGAGCGCATCCTCTTTTGCCAGCGCTTCTATGAACCTTTCTTTTTCTTTTTCGGTAAAAAGCGGAACACTGATGCCCACGCGGACAACCGCCGTTTGTGCGCCCTGCACTCGTGCATTGATTTGGTTTCCTTTAATGTCCAGCGAACGAACTTTGCCAGTGCTGGCTAGTGTTTTTCCACGTGGTAAGCGGTTGTTGTAATCTATCAGGGTGAGCGATTGAAGCCACTGCTGCCCCCACCACGTAACACCATATTTTTTTGCCATAGTTTGTAATAAAGGTGTGGCTATACATAGGGTGGCGCAAATGTAATATCCTTTCAATAAAACTTGGCGAATGTTTCCATACTTGTCCGGCGCAAGAAGTTTTCGACGATTTTTCAAGTAGAGCTTTTAACTTCGCCACTCATAATACACCATTTCAAACATGAAGAAATTACTCATTTTTACATTGCTGGGCACCTTGGTTTATGCCTGCAGCCAGTCCGGTGGCGATAAGGCCAGCAGCGAGCCCACCGCCTCCACCCCAAAAGTGGACGGCGAAAAAGTCTACAAGACTTATTGCGTCACCTGCCATGGCCTTTACGGCGATATGGGGGCCAGCGGTGCCTTCAACCTGCAAACTTCGGTGTTACCCGTCGAGGAGCGCATCAATGTCATCACCAATGGTCGCAAGGTCATGACGCCGTTCAAGGACCTCCTTACGGAGGAAAAAATCAAGGCAGTGGCAGAATACACGATGACGCTGAAGAAGTAATTGTTGAATTGCCAGATTGTTAAATTGTTTCGTCAAACCGTCCGACTAATCGAAAAGATCCCTACCATCCACCATGCCATCGGCCTCATGTCGGGCAGCTCGCTCGACGGCCTTGATGTCGCCAACTGCCGCCTCGAAACGGCGTGGGAGGAGGGTGTTTTTTTGGTAAAGAACTGGGAACTGCTCCTTGCCGACACGCTCCCGTTCACCCCAGAATGGCAGAAGCGGCTTCGGCAACTGCCCGCCGCCTCGGCACTTGATTTTTGTAATGCCCATGCGGCATTTGGTCACTACCTCGGCGAGTTGGTCAACCGTTTTTTCAAGAAAAAAGAGCTGCCACCAGCCCAAGTTGACCTCATCGCCTCTCACGGCCACACCATCTTCCATGAACCGGCACAGGGTTTCACGGTACAAATTGGCGATGGTGCTGCCATTGCTGCGGCCACAGGCTGCACCGTGGTCAGCGACTTCCGCTCCATGGACGTGGCGCTTGGAGGCCAGGGTGCCCCACTCGCTCCCATGGCCGACAAAATGCTCTTCCCCGGCTACGATTTTTACCTCAACATTGGTGGCATCGCAAATATTTCCTGCCATACACACTCCAATGGGGTTCACCCCATTGAGGCCGATGGCCGCTTCATCGCCTTCGACGTCTGCGGTGCCAATCAGGCCCTGAATGCCCTCGCCCACCTCCTCGACCTGCCCTACGATGCCGATGGGCAATTGGCGGCCAGCGGCCAGCTCGACCCCGTGCTTTTTGATGAAATCAATGCGCAGGATTTCTTCGCACAGCCCTACCCGAAGTCGCTCTCCAACCAGTGGGTGCAGCAGCACCTGACCCAAGCCTGCCTACGGGCCAGTTCCCCGGTCAACGATCGGCTGCACACGGTTTGCCAGCACGTGGCCTATCAGTTGGGGCAGTCTGTGCAGCAAGTGCTTGACAATGAGCATTTTGCAAAAGACAAATACCGCCTACTAGCCACTGGCGGTGGCGCTTTCAACGGCTACCTCATGCAGTGCATCCAGCAGCGACTTGCCGCAGTGGGGCTATCCGAAGTGGAGCTGGTCGTCCCCTCAGATAATGTGGTGAAGTTCAAGGAAGCCCTGCTTATGGCGCTGCTCGGCGTGATGCGGGTGGAAGGTGCGCCGAACTGTATTTCGAGCGTGACAGGGGCGAGGCGGGATGCGATAGGTGGTGGAGTGTATTTGGGTTAAAGACCCAATAAATCATGCCTAAAAATCACGCCTTCCCGTGATGTTTCTCACCAACATAATGGCTGTTTTTCGGGCAATTTAGCGTCGCTTCCCAAGGGGAGACTTTCACTGATTGTTCACTAAAACCCGGCGGCTTTGCCCCCTTCATTCGGGCAAACCAGACGGTTTAAAAAACGGAATTATGAAAAACCTACTGATTGCATTTTTCACCATACTGGCGGCTTCGCTCTTTGCCCAGACCGGCCACGTATTGCAGGGCGCTGGCGCTGTCAACTTCTCGATGGGCGGTGCGGGCACTGCCCTACCCATTGACGTGAACGGGGCACTGCAATGGAACCCCGCCTCCATCACTGCTTTTGACCGGACGGAGCTTGCGCTAAGCGTCGCCTATTTCACGGCGGCGCCGGAGGTTTTCGCCAAGGTCGTTCAGCCCGACGGGCAGGGCGGCACGATGACCATCCAAGGCACGACCGAGGATGAAAAGGGCGCCTCCCCGCTGCCAACCTTGGGCGCTGTGTTCGCCAATCCTGACAGTAAATTCGCCTTCGGTATCTCGGCTTTCGGCATCAGCGGCTTCGGTGTTGACTACCCCGCCACGACCGACCTGCCTACGCCGGACAATCAAAATTTTGACCCAAACAACTCCAACCCGCTGTTGTACCCGCAGAATTTTGGTGGCTTTGGCCATTTGAATTCCAACTACCAGCTGATGCAACTGGGTTTGACAGCAGCCTACGAATTGACGGAGGGCGTGTCCATCGGGCTTGCACCAACGTTCAACTATTCGTCGCTGCTCATCGAGCCAGTGCCCATCGCCGCACCATCTGAAAAAGGCTACCCACTCGGCGAGAAGGCTTCGGCACTGGGCATAGGCGCTCAGGCGGGCGTGTTCTTCCAACTGCCTACCGGCATCAATTTCGGGATTGCTTACAAGAGCACGCAGTTCTTCAGCGACCTGGAGATTGACGGGAAATATGCGGATGGCTCTGCCGCCCCGACCACCAATTTCAACATGGACTACCCCGCCATTTTCACCGCTGGTGCAGCCTACACCAACGAGAACTTCGACGTAGCAGTGGACTATCGTTTCATCAATTACGAGAAAACGGACGGCTTCGAAAAAACCGGCTGGGTCGTCGGCGAGAACGGCTTCCCGACGGGCGCCGTGGCTGGCTTCGGCTGGAAGGACGTGAACGTAGTTGCCGCAGGCGTGCAGTTGAAAATGATTGAAAAACTCCCTATTCGCCTGGGGTACACCTACAGCTCCAACCCAATCACGGTGGACAACGTGTTCTTTTCGTCCGCCGCACCTGCAGTCATCAAACACGCCGTGCAGGCAGGGTTTAGCTACATGGTGAACGACAATTTTGGCATCCACTTGGCCTACCACCGTGGCATTGGCGAAGATGTTACAGGACAGTTGATGAACCCCCAATTCATCACGGCTGAAGACCCCCTCGGCAAGGTGCCGGGTAGTGAAATCACGAGCAAGATGCACACCGACGTGCTGCTGCTTGGAGTTAGCTATGGGTTTGGAAAATAAACGAGTTTAGAGAGAGAAGAGTTGTTATAAAAGCAGTGGCGAGTTCGGTTTTGCTGAACTCGCCACTCGCATTTTCACCCCTTCCGAACAAATTCGTAGCTCGTAAACTCCACGAAATCCGCCACTTGCAGGATGAAGTTTTTCACCGCCCCGTTCTCCACGTTGAACGCCACGGGCTTGATGCCGAACAGCGGGTCGTTGAAAGAGAGCAGGAAGCGGTTGCCGCCGAGCGGCTCCAGCTTGCCGATGAGGTTCGGGTGGTGCTGGAAGATGAGTTTCAGGCCGTTGCCGTCCTTTTGCATGTCGAGGTTACCGTAGGCTTCGTTCTCGTAGTGCCCGGCATATTTTTCCAGTGCCAGCGTGGTCTTTGGTTGCTGCGCAATGGAATCCCGCATCTGTTGAATGTACTGCATTTGCTCCGACGAGCCAGCCTTGAAATCTTCTAGGAAGATGCCGCTGTAATTGCGGTAGGGCAGGCCGAGGTAGGCGTCCATGATTTCCCGTTTAAGTGCAACGTAGAAGCTGTTGGCGTCCGTGTTGGTCAGCACGACGATGCCAAGTTTGTGCTCTGGGAACAGGGTCACGGAGGTCACGAACCCGTTCACGCCGCCCGTGTGGGAGACTTCCTCCCAACCGTCGTAGTCGCTCATTTCCCAGCCCATGCCGTAGAGGGCGAAGTGGCGCTTGATGCCGTACTTGGTCGTGTTGCGCCTGCCCTCGATGCTGAGTGGCTGGCGGGTGCGGCGCAGCACGTTCATGGGTAACACGGTATTGCCCTCGTAGCGCCCACTGTCGAGCTGTGCAATGAGCCAATGCCCCATGTCTTCCACGCTGCTGAAGATGCTGCCAGCCGGGGCGAGGTTGTCAATTTCCCCATAGGGAATGTGCATGAGTTGGCCAGTAGCAGGGTGCAGCGTGTGCGCACGGGCGGCGTTGGTAGCCGTGCCGATTTCAGCGCTGAGCGCAAGAGTGCGGTTCATTTTCAGCGGCTTGAAGATGCGCTCCCGAAGGTTGTCCTCCCAAGTTTTTCCGCTGATTTGCTGGATGCACTTCCCGGCCAGCAGGAAGCCCGCATTGCAGTAGCCCCAAGTGGTGCGGAACGGATAAACCGGGGTCAGCTTGCCAAATTTTTCGATGCACTGGTCCTGTGTTAGCTTGCTCGTCCAGTACATGAAGTCGCCCTGAAAAGTCTCCATGCCGATGCGGTGGCTGACGATGTCCTGGAGGTTGAGGTGCTTTTCCACCCAGTCGTCCTTCATCTGGAAATTGGGCAGGTACTTCACCACGGGGTCATCGAGCTTGCACTTTCCGTCGTTTTCGAGCATGGCGAGGGCGGTGCCGGTGAACGCCTTGGTGTTGGAGCCGATGGCGAAGAGCGTGTTGGCGTCCACTTTTTCCGACTTGCCGGTTTCGAGCACGCCGTACCCCTTGGCTACGACGAGCTTGCCGTCCTTCACCACACCGACGGCCACGCCGGGAATGTTCCAATCCTTCAACGCCCGATTCACGTAGGTGTCGAGGCTGTCCCGGAGGAAGGCGGGTAGTCCAGCGGTTGGTTGGGCATCAATGTTTGCGAAGCAAAAAATCGCAACGAATAGGCTAAAGGTGAGTTTGTGTCGCATGGCGGGTGATTTAAGTTATTGTTTTGACTCATGTCGGTTTTGAGTGAAATGCGGGCTTTCGTCAGAGAGAGCGGGTTATTCAACCCGCTGGTTCTGAATGAAAAATTTGGGTCAAAACCAGCGGGTTGAATAACCCGCTCTCTCAATTTTGGAGCATCGGTTTCACTCAACGTCGTCATGAGCCATAGTTTAAAATTGCTTACTGTGTTTGAGGGGTTAGCGAAACACCATTACCTTCTGCCCGAACTTCCGCTTGCCGTCCAGCATTTGCAGGAAGTACATGCCAATGGGCAGTTGCGACACGTCCACCTCCACGTCATAAGCTCGGTAGTTGACGCTGTAACCGACGGCCTCGCTGCCCGCTGCATTGAACAACCGGACGATGGTTTTGCCTTTTTCCATCGGTGGATAATGGATGTACAATAGCGAGCTAGCGGGGTTGGGGCCGATTTCCGGTTCCACGAAGAATCGTTCAATATCGCAATCAATGGCCTCCGAGTACTCGTAGGTAGTGCGGGATTGGTCGTTGATGATTTCTACACGGGGCAGCCCGTCGCAGAAATTGTAGTAATGACGGTCGAGGCTGTACGAAAAGCTGTTGAAATGGTAAAAGTAGTTTTCCTTTTTGCGCACCACGAAGTCGTTGTTGTCATATTCGTAATCGTACCCCACTGAGTCCCTTGACCACAACTGCCAAATGCCCGTGCTGTCTGCAAGGTAGGATTCGCTGGTAGCGCGTGCGCCATCGGGATGGTAGGTGTACAGGATGCGAGAAGACCCTTTGTGTACCAATTCCAACAGCTTACCATCGTCGTCATAACGCCAAACGGTGGCACTGTCCTCGCGGTAGAAGCTTCCCAACTGAGCAATCCACTCTCCCCGGTGCTGCACGGTTGGGTTGCCATTGGGCGAGTATTCATAAACCGAATAAGAGCTTGGGGTGCACTCAAAAGTAAATCCAACGCTATCGCAAAACTCCCCAAAGACGCTGTCCTTGCGGCAGTTTGCACCGTTAAAATAGGTGGCACGGTACGAGTAGTAGAGTTCCCCGGTCACATGGAAGTTGCGGTAAAATTCAGACTGCAAACACCCATCGGGATAGTATCCATAGTCTGCTTGTTGCAATAAATAAAGGCCACCCGAGTCCGGGTGATTTGGAATTTGATAGGTCTTGTACTGTGTGAGACTGTCTGCGTCGTCGAATTGTGAAACAGACAGGGAAGTAACCTCCCACATGTCTTGAGCATTCTTGCGAGAATTAACCCGCTGGGTTTCCTGCCCTCGATGGTTGTACCGATATTCGACTTTGTCATACGGCTCCCAACCTGTTGGGGCGGGATAACTGGTGGTTTGGCGCACGATTTTGGGCTGGGTTGCCGCCCAAAATGGCAGCAGGAGCAATAGGAAGGGCAATGCGTTTTTCATTTGCCTGCGATTTTATGGATTGGAAGAAGCGGCGGCGCAACACAAATACGCCGCCGCTTCTTCGCTTAAAACTTCACTACTGTCGTAGCTCCACCTGCTTGCCCATCCACCACCATGCGCAAGCAGTAAACGCCTGCATGTTGGAACAAGCTGCCTAGCTCAACCCTGCCGGAAGCCGCTTGCAAGGGCATTTCGCCGACCAACCTGCCCAGCACATCGCTGGCCACGAGCTTGGCTGTTCTGAAGTTGCTATTCAGTTCGTAGGCCACAAAAAGCTGGTTGCTGAATGGGTTGGGGCTTACTGTCAGTGCAGTTTGTTCGTCAACAGATGCTTCTGTGCTGGAGGCCTGCACTTCAACAAGATGTGTTAAATTAGAACCACCACATTCGTTGAGAACCACGAGTTCTACTTCGTAAATGCCCGGCGAAGCATAAGTATATACAGGCGGGTTTGCGACAATACTGCCGCCAACACCGTCGCCAAAATCCCAGGAATAGGAATCGGCATTCAGCGAAGTATTCGTGAACACCACGTCCAAACCACTCACGTCAAATGTAAAGTCTGCCACTGCGGCATCTTCCACCACGACTAAGCCAGCTTGCGCAAATCCATTGCTGCCGCCAGGGCCAGTCACCGTCAACACAACGCCATAAATACCGGGGCTGGCGTAAGTCACGGTCGGGTTCTGTTCCGTGGAGGTGGCGGGTGTGCCGCCCGGAAATTCCCACGCCCAGCCCGTCACCGTGCCAGCCGATTGGTCGGCAAAAACCACTTCGAACGGAGCGCAGCCCTGCGTCTCGCTGGCGCTGAAATTGGCTGCTAGCGCATCCACCGCAATGACGACTTCCTGTTCAAAAGTGGAGATGCCGCAATCGCCCGAGGCTGTTAGCACGACGGTGTAAGTGCCGTTGATGGCGTAACTGTGAAATGGTTCCTGCGCTGTACTGGTGCTGCCATCGCCGAAGTCCCAGAGGTAACTCGTGGCGTTTGCGGAGATATTGAAAAACGTGGCGTCCAGTTCATTTACCGAAAGGAAGAAGCCAGCAAATGGGGATGGGTTCACGGAAATGATGTCCGTCTGTATGGCCTCGCTGCTGCCCGCCGAGTTGGTGACGATCAACGTGGCGCTGTAAACGCCGGGGGCATCGTAGGTCACGGTCGGGTTCTGCTCCGTGGAAGTGGCCGGGCTGCCACCGGGGAACGACCAAGCCCAGCTTGTCGGCTCGTCCGCCGATTGGTCGGTGAACTGCACCTCGAATGGTGCGCAACCCTGGTTTTGGTTGAAGGTAAATGCTGCCGTTGGCGCAATGGCGGAGATGGTCACGTTGGCAGAATATGTTGTTGTGCCGCAACCATTGGTGGCATTTAATATCACATCATAAGTGCCGGGGCCAAGGAAAGTATAGGTCGGATTTAATTCCGTGCTTGTGTTGCCCGAACCATCATTAAACAACCATGTGTAGGTGTCGGCATTATCCGAATTATTGTTAAAATAAACCTCCGTTCCATTGATGCTAAAATCAAAATTGGCCGTCGGCGTGGTATTGATGGTGATTAAATCGGTTTGGGTAATGCCTGCACTGCCCCATGCGTTATCAACCATCAGGGTGGCGCTGTAAGTGCCTGATATATCGTAAGTTACAACCGGGTTTTGCTCAAACGAAGTGACTGGATTGCCACCGGGAAACGCCCATGTCCAAGCAATTGGCTGCCCCGATGACTGGTCGGAATAGGCAACCGTCAACGGCGCACAACCAGCCGTTATATTCGCATTAAATGCCGCAATAGGTAAAAAGTCGGCAATGGTTATATCTTCTGAATAACTTGAATTTCCACAGTTATTATTTACCGTTAAACCCACCGTATAAGTGCCGGGGGCTGCAAACGTATGCATCGGGTTGGAGGCTGTGCTGGTTCCGCCATCGCCAAAATCCCAGGAATATGCACCGCTGCCAGTTGAGCTGTCGGTGAACTGAACTTGCGGCCCGTTCACGGCACCGCTGAACCCAGCCACTGGGCTTTCGCCGACGGTGATGAGGCTGTTCTCCAGCGTTGCGTTGGAGCCTGCTGCATTGGTCACGGTGAGCTGCACGTCGAAGCTGCCGCTGCCATTGTAAGTCACCGTCGGATTTTGCTCGGTGCTGGTGGCCGGGTCGCCGCCGGGGAACGACCATGCCCAGTCCGTCGGGCCGTTGCTGCTCAGGTCGGTGAAAGCCACGGTGAGCGGCGCACAGCCCGACACCATGTTTGCCCCAAAATTTGCCACTGGCACAAACGGCCCGATGGTCACGTCTTGCGTGAACACGTCCACCCCGCAGTCGCCGAAGACGGTCAAGGTCACGGTGTAGGTGCCCGCTTGGTGGTAGTCGTGCTGTGGATTGGCGGCCGTGCTGGTGTTGCCGTCGCCGAAGTCCCACTGGAGGTTGTTGTAATTGGTGGAGCCGTTGGTGAACGTGACCGTGACGCTGTCCACGCTGCCGCTGAACGCCGCAGCGGGCGACGGGGCGATGACGACGAGGTCGTTTGCCGCAAGGCTGTACATGTTGCCGCCCTGCGTCACCACTTGCAGGCTGACGCTGTGCGTGCCCGGCACGGTGAAGTTCACGCTCGGGTTTTGCTCGGTGGAAGTGGCTGGGCTGCCGTTTTCAAAAGTCCAGGCCCAGGAGGCCACCACGCCCGTATTTTCGAAGAAATCAATCGTCAGCGGTGCGCAGCCCGAGGTGGGGGCGGTGTAGCTGAACGGCGGGAACGGATTGATGACGAGTGGCTCCAGCGCCACATTGAGGATAGTTAGTACGCCATTTTCCAGGGTGGCCTGCACGGTTTTCGGGAAGTAGCCAGTGGCAGTGAAAGTCACGTCGAACACGCCGGGGATGGCCTGGCCGGTCTCGTAATTCCCCAGCAAATCGCTCGTCCCAGCGTTGGCCTGTGTGCTGGCGATGTGTACGCTTGCCCCCGAAATGGCGGCGCCCGTGATGGCGTTCGTGACCTTGCCTTCCAGCCAACAGGCCCGCACGTAGTTGGCGCCGCAGACGAAAAGCCCGTTGCCGATGTCGGTAAGCAGCACATTGCCGGAGGGCAGGAAGGGGTAAGCTCCCCAGACGCCGTTGTAGCCGCTGTTGGCACCGAGAAATGTGTCAAAATTGCCCACCTCGATGATGTTCTCGGGCCGGGAAGCATCGGCAATGATGCCGCCGCTGGTGTAGTAGGAGATAATCAGCCAATCGTTCCAGACATGCACGTTGTGTGGGATGACGCCCGTGCCGAGGGTGGATAATGGCCGGAACTGGTCCAGTTCCACGATATTGTTCACATTGGAAATATCGTAGGCGGCCACGGGCGCATTGGCTTTTTCGTCGGTGGTGAAGGCCACGTCGCCATCATCGCTGAGCCAGATGTTGTGGGTAAAAGCGTAGGGCGTCTGTTGCTGACCCAACTGCGTCACGTTCATCTTATTGGTCACGTCGTAGATGGTCATGTTGCCCCCATAAATTTCGGAGCCGTACATTCGGTTGTTCAGGGCATACGCATCGTGGGAGTACACCGCCGGGCCTTTCCCGACGTAAACCGGGCTGCCGGGCGTGGTGAATACATCTGCAATCAGGATGCCCCCCGAATTGAGGTTGCAACCGGCAAGGTAGCAGTAACCGAACTCGTCGATGTACAGGTTGTGGCATTTGTTGAGGGTGCCGAGGCCAGGTATGTTGGGCGACCAGTTGGTCCAGGTGATGTTGTTCGGGGCCCCGCTGAGGTTCACCACCAACACGCCACCACTGCTCTCGTTGGTCACGTAGGCGAAGTTGCCCCAGGTCTTGATGTCCCGCCAAGTAGAGCTTGCGCCGGGGATGAATTGCACCTCCACCACGTTCGATGGGGTGCTCACGTCCACGATGGAAAGGCCGGTGACGAGGCCCACCAGGGCATACTCCTTGCCGTCGTCGGGATCCACCCAGCCCCAGATGTCGTTGGTATTGGGGGTATAGTCAATTTGGTCGAGCAGGGTCATGTTGAGTTGTGCGATGGCCAATGCCGAGGTGAAGGCTAACAAAAAGGAAAGTACAGTTTTTTTCATGTTGGGAAAAATTGGATGAAAATGAGTGAAAAGCTTTGGGGCAAATCGGGGCTAAACATAGGGAAAAAGTTGAACTATCGTGGAAATGCCGTTGCAATTTTGGGTTTTGGGTTGTCTGCCGACAGTTAACTTTTGGCAACGGATGGGTAAAGTTGGAAGTGGAAAAGTGGCCGTTAAACCAATCGAAAATGGAAGCACGAAAATGGAGATGAGTTCGAACCATGTCCTATGCTTGGGGGGCGGGGATATGTCGTCAGCTTAGCGTGACACGCGAGGAGGATGGGAACACGGATTGGGCGGATTTGGCAGATTTACACGGATGCCTGTCGGTGTTGGCAAGGATTAAATCCGTTTTCATCCGCTCAATCCGTCTAATCCGTGTTCCCATCCTCCTCGCGAGAAGTTTTTAAGTTGACGATATTTAAGCACAGCTTGCAACGAGCAGTGCTGTGGGTGTTTGGGAGGGGGTGGGCCAGCGGGTTAAAAATCATTTATCGGCGTCAAATAATGAAGGTGTTCGGACATAGTCCTGGTTAACCACAAACCGAGGCTTTTGGCCATCTGTCCGGCGAATAAACCCTTTTCTTTCAAGCGCATTCATTATGTTTCTAACCTTGCGAGAATAGTTGTCATAGTCACGAAAGTCACGGATTGCCTTGTTTTTGCGAGTGTAGATAAACAAGTCCATAGCCTTAGCACTGACTTCCTTTTCCATACTATATTGGTTATGCATGTAAATAGCATCCAACACTTCCTTGTAATCTTTTCCAAGTGCATCAAAGTCGCCACCAAACAATGTCCGAAGTGGTTGAAAAAAATTTTCTTGTGTCAGTATTCGGTTAACGACGAATACTGGATGGATGGACTCATTGGAATCAGTCCACTGCAATTTTTCAATCAGTCCGAAGGTTTCCAGTTTTGCAATCACATCGAAATGGTTATTATCTGGCGTGAGCATGATTGTGTAGCGTTCAACACGGTTCAGTTGCTCAGATTTCCAGAAATAGGTCAGCACCGTTTTTTCTTCTTCTGTCAGTTCAAAGCCCTCGGTTTGCCTAAGAATCCAGCCAGAAAAGCCTTTCAGCCATTGCTCGGCATCTTCATTCAGCACCTTTCCTTTTGGCACATACAAGCTAATGTCATTTGTGCTGCGAAGGATGAAATATGGCACGTCAATCTGGTTTTCCAAACAGGCATTAGTAAGCGCCGCCATGCCCAACCCCCTTCCTTCCCAACGGTCATAAGCTTTCAAGATGTCAGCTAACTTTGGGTTCCGAGTTTTAGGATTCGGTATGATGCGTCTGATTTTGACAGGCTTGTCTGTTGTCAATTGCTGGTCTGCCCGAAAGTTGCCTGGGTTTCGGATTTCGATAAAGACATTTGGTTTGATGACGACATTTACAAATTTGTCCGAGGAATAATCTCGGTGCGCCAGCGCATTATTGACCACCTCACGAACCAGTTTTTCAGGGTACTCTGGTAGGCTCGTACCGCCACCTTCATAGCCTACCCCTATTGCAATATTTCGAAAAACAAAACCCACAGTGCTTTCCATCAAAGGAATAATATTGTCTTTAAGTATTTGTTTGTTCTTGGCGATATGCACATCGGAATCAACATAGCAATCAACTTGACACCTGCCGCCGACCAAATCATAGGCATGGTAACCACAAACCAAGACGCCAAGCAAGGTTGGTTTGCCATCAATGACAAAACCCTTTCTTGTCAAGAACGGAAGAGCACTCTGGATGTCAGCTTTCAAAGATTCAACTTTAATGTCCCTATTGAGCTTATTGATGTAGTCGTTCAGTTTATCAATATCGAGGTTTTCAAGCGTTGCGCCTGTTACAAATTGTAATTCCCTTGCATCAGCAATCTCCTTTTTAAGTTCTTCTTGGCTGCCAATCTTTAACTGGCTAATTTTTGAGTCGCCAGTTAATATGCGTTCATAAGCTATACCGTCATAAAAAGTGAATTTTTGGTCTTCAGGTAATTTTTCCACAAAAACCAAGCAGACCCTCCCACTCATAAAGTCCTTAACCTCGAATGTGGAGGCTGGAAAGAGGGTTTCAAAATTTCGTTTTTGGCCTGATTTGTCTGAGAAAAGCGTAGGTATTAGCTTTAATTTGCTTTCGTTGTCGGGGTTGTACCCTGTAAATTGATAGCGTTTGACTTTGTCCTTTTCTATTTTTTCTTTTACCCCAATTATCACAATACCACCGTCAGTGTTTAGAAAAGCGCAAACTGTCTTATGCAACTCTTTCCACTCTCCTCCAGAAGAAAGGTCCTTCAACTCAATTTTCTCCGTTTCGACTTCCTCAAAGCGATTTTCTTGAATGTTTTGCTCAATCTTTTGCAGAATACGGTCTATTTCTCTCATGCTGGCAATTTTGAAAAAGACAAAATTATAAAATATTGCGTTACTTGAAGTTTGGTTCCATTCCAACTTAGCCCATTCCAAAGCAAGCTTTTCCTTATTTTTTCCAACTTTCTTTTCCCGACCGAAACGCTACCTTTGCCCAGCAAGGAAGAATGTTAGGGTTCGGAGGCTCGCATCCTCAAATCCTCGCATCCTCAAATCCTCATCCGCCGCATGAAAAAACTGACTTCATTCCTTCTCTCCGGGCTTTTCAGCCTTGCCCTTTTTTCCCAAACCGACCCAAGGATTGCCCACGCCAAGACCCCGCTCGCCGACGTGCCCGTGGCGCTCATGCCCCACCTCGACAACGATGCCCTGATCGCTGCCGAAATGGAACACCGTGCCCCCGGCGTGGCCCCCAAGTTTGCGGAACCCATCGAGGTGAGCATCAGCCCGGCCACGCACGGCCACTGGGAGCAGCTCGCCAACGGCAAGGCGCTCTGGCGGCTGCGCATCCGCTCCGGCGGTGCCAAGTCCCTCAACCTCGGCTTCTCGAAGTACGGGATGCCCGCTGGCGGTTCGCTGGTGCTGTACTCCCCCGATTACCAGACGGTAATGGGGCCGTTCACGCCCGCCGACAACGAGGAGCACGAGCAGCTTTGGACGCCCATCCTCCCCGGCGAGGAGCTGGTAGTGGAGGTGCAAGTGCCTGCCCCCGTGGGGCCCGCCCACAGCCAGTCGGCCCTGCAACTCGAACTCAAGTACGTCAACCACGACTTCGTTGGCTTCGCCGACATGGCTTCCGGCTCCTGCAACCTCGACGTGATTTGCGGCGGCGCCGACGGCTGGGCCATCGTGGACCAGTACCGTGACATCATCCAGTCCGTGGCGGTCATCAGCACGGGGGGCAGCACGTTTTGCACGGGCTTTTTGGTGAACAACGCCCGTCAGGATTGCACACCGTACTTCATGACGGCCAACCACTGCGGCATCACGGCGGGACAAGCACCTTCGCTCGTCACCTACTGGAACTTCATCAACAGCACCTGCCGCCAGCCCAACAGCCCAGCCAGCGGTGGCAACGGCAACGGCCAGCTCAACGATTTCAACACCGGCTCGGTGCTGCGGGCCACCAATGCCACTTCCGACTTCACGCTTGTGGAACTTGACGACCCCGTATCCGAAACCGCCGCCGCCTTCTTCGCTGGCTGGAGCGCCGAGGACTTCGCACCCACCGACACCGTCATCTGCATCCACCACCCCAACACCGACGAAAAACGCATCAGCTTTGAGTTCCAGCCGACCTTCGTGGCCGACTACAACGGCTCCACGCCCAACCCCAACGGTACGCACATCACCATCTCGGACTGGGACGTGGGCACGACAGAGGGCGGCTCGTCCGGCTCGCCGCTGTTCAACCGGCAGAAGCGGGTGGTCGGCCAATTGCACGGCGGTTTTGCTGCCTGCGGCAACAACGACCTCGACTCCTACGGCTGGTTCCATATTTCATGGACGGGCGGCGGCAACGCCTCCACCCGCCTCCAGGACTGGCTCGATCCCGACAACACGGGCATCATCACCCTGGATGGCCGCTCGGCCTTGCAGTGCAGCTTCTTCGTGGAGGGCAGCCCTGCCTCCCAGGCACTTTGCGCTCCGGCAGATGCGGTGTACGACATCACCGTCAGTCCAAACTTCACGGACAGCGTGACCTTGTCCCTCCCCGATTTGCCCGCAGGGCTAACCGCTATGTTCGGTGCGAACCCCGTGGCACCTGGCGGCAGCACCACGCTCACGGTTGGGAACACGGTCGCCATTGCCGAAGGCGAATACACTTTTGTACTCTACGGTACGGACGGTACGGCGTCCCACAGCTCCAATTTGGTGCTTTTGGTCGCTTCGCAATTGCCCGCACCACCCGTCGCAGTTTTCCCGGCAGATGGGGCTGGCGGCATTGGCCTCTCGCCGAATTTCACTTGGAGCACCGGCATCGGGGCAACGTACACCATTGAAATCGCGACGGACGCAGCGTTCCTGAACATCATCGAAACGGCCTCGAACCTGGCGGTGGCCAGCTATGCCCCGACCACGGTTTTAACCCAAACTTCTACCTACTTCTGGCGGGTACGTGGCGAAAATGCGTGCGGCCTAGGCGACTGGCCGACCGTGCCGAGCAGCTTCACCACCAGCGCCATCTCCTGCGCCCCGTGGGTTTCCACCAACGTACCGATCGTCATTTCCAGCGCTGGCACCCCGACCGTGACCTCCATGCTGACCGTGACCGGCGGCGGATTTGTGGACGACATCAATGTGACGAACCTCGGCATCAACCACTCGTGGGTCGGCGACCTCCAAGTGGAGCTGACTTCCCCTTCGGGAACGACCATCGAGCTGTTTGCCTACCCCGGCGGCGGGCAATGCAGCAGCGACAACGTCCTGGTTTCGCTCGACGACCAAGCCACCGCCAACAACGACAACCTGCTCAACATGTGCAACGTCAGCTCGCCCGCCATTGTCGGGAACTTCCAGCCACAGGATGCCCTCAGCGCCTTCAACGGTGAGCCAATCGCTGGCAACTGGGTGCTCAAGGTACACGACGATGCGAACGTGGACGGCGGTACGCTCATCAGTTGGGGCCTCGACCTGTGCAGCACCATCCCGAACGACTTGTCGGTTTCGCCTTCGGCAAATACGTTCACGAGCTGTTTGTTTGATTCCTTGTTCTTCGACCTCTCGCTCGGCACGGCTTTCGACGATGCCAGCGGCGTGACGCTCACGGTGGAGAACCTGCCGCCAGGTGCTACCGCCACGTTTGACCCAAACCCCGCAACGCCCGGCGCACAGGTGAGCGTGAGCGTGAGCGGTGCGGGTAGTGCGGGCAGTTTCACTTTCGAGGTGGTGGCCACGGACGGGCTGAACCAAAGCGGCAGCGCCCAAATTCAGTGGACGTTGCAGGATGTTCCTGCCTCGCCATTTGCCCTCTCGCCTGTGCCCAATGGTACAGGCATCAGCACAAGCCCGGTCTTTTCTTGGACCGTCACCGGAGCATCTTATAACCTGTTGGTGGCCACCGATTTGGGCATGACGAACATTGTTTTCTCTGGAACATCGCAACAGCCAGCACTTTTGGTGAGCAATCTTGACCCCTGTACCACCTACTACTGGACGGTGACGGCCACAAGCCAATGCGGGACCTCGACTTTTGCCTTGCCCTTCCCATTCACTACCTTGGATGATTTGGAATTCAACGCCAGCCCCTCCTCGCTTACGCTCTGCGGCACCGGAACCGCCAGCACCACGCTGTCGCTCGGCGACTGCTTCGAGGCAAGTGGCGTGACCTTGACCGCCCCTGCCCTTCCGCCGGGAGCTGTGGCCACTTTCTCCCAAAATCCTGCACCAGCCGGAAGCAACGTGACCGTCACCCTCACGACGACCAATGTTGCGCCTGGGACTTACGCCGTGTTGGTCAATGGCAGCGATGGCGTGAACACCGTGACCGAAACCCTGAACTTCACCATCACCGCCCCAGCAGCAGCGCCCGTTTTTGTGGCTCCCGCAAATGCGGCCACTGCTGTGAACGTGCTGACCGCCTTCGACTGGAACGCGGTGGCTGGCGCAACGAGCTACAATTTCCAATTGGCCACCGACGCCAATTTCACCAATATTGTAGCAGACGTGACCATCCCGCAGACGAACTACACGCTAACTTCGCCGCTCAACGTCAACACCACCCACTACTGGCGGGTGACGGCGTACAACAATTGTGGCGGAACGACGCCCGCACCGTTCAGCTTCACCACTTGGCCAGTGAACGGCGTGTCAGAGTTGAACGGCCTGAGCATCAGCGTTCAGCCAAACCCGACGAAGGACATCGTGAACGTCCAGTTTTCAAAGCCAACTTTTGAAGCCGTGGATGCCACCTTGTTCTCCGTGAACGGGATTCTGGTCAGAAACCAGCAAGTGCAGGTGGGCAGCAAGTCCGCCATTTTTGACCTAACGGAACTGCCAAGCGGCGTGTACCTGCTTCGACTGAAGAGCGGTAGCGCCGTGTTGACCGAGAAGATTATTTTGGAAAAATAAGGCGATTGTTGAATTGTTGAATTGTTTTGGGAACCACAGCATTTTCAACAATACAGCAATACAGCAATACAACAATATCACATGATTAAAGCCAACGACCCGACCCGAAAATCGTGGGTGGAAGTACCTGCCCACAGCGATTTTCCGATTCAGAACCTGCCGTTCGGCGTGTTCCGCACGAAGATCAACCCGACGCCCCGGCTCTGCACGGCCATCGGTGACAACGTGGTGGACCTGGCAGTGATGAACTACCTCGACCTCCTCGACGACGTGGAACTGGACAACGAGATTTACAGCAACCGCTACCTCAACGACCTGATGGCGCTCGGCAAGCCCAAGGTTCGCCAACTGCGTGACCGCCTCGCCGACCTGCTCGACGAGCGCAACGACGAGGCCAAGGACCTCTCCTGGCACTTCCTGCACCCGATGGACAAGGTGGAACTGCTGCTGCCCATCCACATCGGCGACTACACCGACTTCTACTCCAGCCTGGAACATGCCACCAACGTCGGCTCCATGTTCCGCCCGGACAACCCGCTGCTGCCCAACTGGAAGCACCTGCCCGTGGGCTACCACGGACGGGCTTCGAGCATCGTGGTGTCGGGTACGCCGGTGGTGCGCCCCAGTGGTCAAACTTTGCCGCAAGGCGCTGACCAGCCCGTTTTTGGCCCAACGAAACTGATGGACTTTGAGCTGGAAATGGCCTTCGTGGTAGGCAAGGCAAATCCGATGGGTAAACCCATCGGGATTACCGAAGCGGAGGAGCATATTTTTGGGTTGATGTTGTTCAACGACTGGTCGGCACGGGACATCCAAAGCTGGGAGTACGTGCCGCTGGGGCCATTTTTGGCAAAAAACTTTGCCTCCACGGCCAGTCCGTGGGTGGTGATGCTGGATGCGCTGGAGCCGTTTCGGGTAGCAGGGCCGGTGCAAGACCCGCCCGTTTTGCCCTACCTGCAATTTCAGGGGGAGCAAAACTATGATCTCCAATTGGAGGTGGAAATACAGGCGGAAAACGGCGCCAATGCCGTGGTTTGCCGCTCCAATTTCAAGCACATGTACTGGAACATGGTGCAGCAACTGGCGCACCACACCGTGAACGGCTGCAACATGAACATCGGTGACCTCTGCGCCAGTGGCACCATCAGCGGCCCGACGCCGGACAGCTACGGTTCGATGCTGGAACTGACCTGGCGTGGCTCGAAACCGCTTCAACTCTCGGACGGTTCGGAGCGCAAGTTCATCAACGATGGGGACACAGTGGTGATGCGGGGCTGGGGCGAGCGAGGCGGGATTCGGATTGGGTTTGGAGAGGTGGCGGGGAAGGTTATTGGGAAGTAAAAAGGAAAATTGAGTGAAACGAAATCCCGTACCAAAGGTCGGGAAGGACAAAGTAAAAAGTAGGGGGCGAAGCTTCCATCTCAAAATGAAAATCCAACACAACCTCAAATTTTTCAGCTTGGTTTTGGCGCTCTTGCTGGCGGCCTGTGGTCACGACGACCCCATTGCCGAAGGCAACACAAAAGCGCCCAAGCCCGACACGACGGCCCAACAAATGGCCGCCGCTGGCGACAGTGCCAGCCTGCAAAACCTGCTCCGGCAATATGACCCACCGGGGCGTGACGTATGGCAAAAACCGGAAGTGGTCATCGGGAAGATGGGCGACCTGAGCAACAAGACCGTGGCCGACATCGGTGCTGGTTCGGGCTTTTTTTCGAGGCGGCTGGCACAGCAGGCCAAGCGGGTCATTGCCGTGGAGCTTGACCCCCGGTTCATCCAGTTCATGGACAGCATTAAGCTGGTGGAACTGAAACCGGAGTACCAAAAACGCTTCGAGACCCGGCTGGGACTTCCCAACGACCCCCGCCTCAAGCCCGGCGAGGCCGACATCGTGTTGGTGGTGAACACCTACATCTACATCCAAAACCGGGTCGAATATTTGAAGAACCTGCTCAACGTGCTGCCGAAAGGCGGCAAAATCATCGTGGTGGACTTCAAGAAGAAACGGATGCCCATCAAGTACCCAAAGGCCGACGTGCGCCTGGAACTTTACGAGGTGGAAAACGAACTGGAAGCCGCCGGATTTTCCAATTTCCGGTCGGACGACTGCTCGCTGGATTACCAGTATATTGTGATGGCGGAGAAATGAAATTGGGGTTGATAAGGGTTGATAAGGGTTGATGAGGTTGATACGAGACCCATCAACCCTCATCAACCCTTATCAACCCTTATCAACCAAAAGAAGTGCTTTCAACCACAAACCTTCAATACTCCTACGACGGGAAAAGCTCCCTGAACTTCCCCGACATCCGCTGCGAAACGGGTGAGCACTGGCTGCTGCTCGGCCAATCGGGCAGCGGAAAAACGACGCTGCTGCACTTGCTCGGCGGCCTGCTCACGCCCCGGCAAGGCTCGGTGATGGTGGGTGAGACTGCCATCAACACGCTGAAAACCAGCCAGTTGGACAAGTTTCGGGGCAAAAAAATCGGCATCATTTTCCAGACGCCGCACTTCGTCCGGTCGCTGCGAGTGGGCGAGAATTTGGAGCTGGCGCAGCGGCTCGCCGGGCTACCGGTGGACAAGCAGCATATCGTCGCACTGCTCGGCAGGCTCGGCCTCGGCCCAAAAATCAACGCAAAAACGGACGCCCTCAGCCAGGGCGAGCGCCAACGTGCTGCCATTGCCCGTGCGCTGGTGAACAAGCCCGAAATCATCCTCGCCGACGAGCCGACCTCTGCCCTCGACGATGTGAACACGAACGAGGTCATCCGCCTGCTGGAAGAGACGGCCTCGGAGGTGAACGCCACCCTCCTCGTGGTGACGCATGATGGGCGGTTGAAGGAGAAGTTTGGAAGGCAGATATTGTTATGATTGTATTGTTGAATTGTCAAATTGTTGAATTGTTGTTCGTGACATTCAACAATATGGCAACATAACAATACAGCAATCCAACAATTCAACAATGCTTAAATTAAGTTGGAAAAACCTCGTCAACAAGCCGCTGAACATGGCGCTTTCCCTCATCCTTTTTGCGCTGGGGGTGGGGCTGGTTTCGTTGCTGCTCAATTTGAATCACCAAATCGAGGAGAACTTCAATAAAAACCTGGCCGGTGTGGACCTCGTGCTTGGGGCGAAGGGCAGTCCATTGCAGATGATTCTCTGCGCCATGTACCACGTGGACAACCCCACGGGCAACATCCCCATCGAAAAATCGAAGGCATTTTTGAACCCTAAGCACCCGCTCATCAAACAAGCCGTGCCGCTCTCGCTCGGCGACAGCTACCGGGGCTACCGCATCGTCGGCACGACCTACGACATCCTGCAACTCTACGATGCCACTCTTGCCGAAGGCCAACTTTGGGCTAACCCGATGGAAGCCACGGTTGGCGCAGCGGTGGCCGACGCCCTGCACCTGCACATCGGCGACACGTTCAAAAGCTCGCACGGACTGGTCGAGGGCATCGAGGAGCACGAGCACGATTTCAAAGTGGTGGGCATCCTGAAACCCGCTGGTTCGGTGATTGACCAACTGGTGCTGACGCCATCGGAGAGCATTTGGGAATCGCACGCGCATTCAGTTGGCAGTTCGGCAGTTGGCAGTGGGCAGTTGCCCGACGAAGTAGGGTATCCCGATGAGGAACGAATCGGGACGGACACTGCTTCAATTGAGGAGCAAAGCCATGCCGAACACGAGCATACGAAAGTCGCTCCAACTACTTATGATTCCTTGACAATCAGGCAGTTGGCGGAAACACAGCGGCTGGGACTGATGGAGCAGACGGACAAGGAAATTACCGCCATCCTGATAAAATTCCGCAGCCGCACGAACATCCAAGCGCTGAACATGGGCCGAAACATCAACGAGAACACCGACTTGATGGCCGCCAGCCCACCCAACGAAATCGCCCGCTTGCAGACCAACCTCGGCCTCGGGGCGGACACGCTGGAACTCCTGGCCTGGGTCATCGTGCTGGTATCGGGACTGAGCATTTTCATCTCGCTCTTCTCCTCGCTGCGCGACCGCCGCTACGAGCTGGCGCTGATGCGGGTGATGGGCGGCTCGCCCGGCACGCTGTTCCGGCTGATACTGCTGGAAGGGCTGCTGCTGGCGGTGATGGGCTACGTGCTGGGCATCGTGTTGAGCCACTTGGGCATGGGCATTTTAGCTGGTTTCATGAAAAACACCTACCGCTACTCCTTCACGGGCTGGAAGTTTTTGCCGGAGGAAGGTTGGCTGCTGGTCGGTGCGCTCGTGGTGGGCTTCGTGGCGGCGCTGATTCCGGCCATGCAGGCGAGGCGGACGGATATTTCGGAGACGCTATCAAGGAGTTGAGCAGGCTTTTCATTGATGATTTATATTTGTTGAAAAATACCGCCGATGCCCAATCCATACGACGACCTATTCGGAAGCAACCCGCCTCGTGCCTTCGGTGCCAACCTCCCGCCAATGCCCGAGGATGATGCCCATCTCGAAAACCAACCGGAGCCGCTGGACGAGATTTTGAAGAAAAACGCTCTTTTCCACGAAAAAGCGCAGGAGTTTTCGGCCTTGTTGAGCAGGCTCCGGGTCGTTGACCACAAGGTGACGAACGAGGTGCTGGCCATGTTCGTCAACATTGGCGAAAACCACGACCAGGGCAGCTTGGCTGGCGAAAAATCCTGCCACGAACTGCTCTCCAAAAAATTCCGGCTCATCATCGAACCCATGCAGGAACTGGCGGCGCTGCACCTCGAAGCCGTAAAGCAATTCAACAACGATATTGACGACAGTTATTTTTCCGTGGAAAAAGAAGACCTGGAGGTGAAATCGGAGAAAGCCGATGCTGTGGATGGCATCCTGCTCCAACGAAAAATACTATCGGAGGCCGCCGAAAACCTGCAAATCCTCGAAGATGCCCTCCAAGCCTGCGAGCGCCGCATGAAAAAATACGTGAACGCAGGTGGCATCAACAACCTCTCCGCCGCTGAACTTGCGCTGCTGGCCAGCAACCGGGAGCGCCTAACCAACGGACTGGAACACCAGTTCAACTACTCGTTTTTCGACATCAACTTGCTGGACAAAGCGGCCATCACGTTTGGTGTTTACCAAAAAGAAACCACCGCACAATACCTTCAGCGATTGATGGACGCCTTTGAAAACCGCAAATAAAACAAAGCGGGCTGCGTTAAAGCATTTGACGCAGCCCGTTTGATATTTCCCCTATCTTGGCTCAAAACTACCGGAGTACCACAATCTGCCTTTCTATCGGCCTCCTGTCGGGTGTCTGGAAAAACAGCGTGTAGGTGCCAGCTCGCCAACCCGAAACGTCCAACTTGACGACCGCTTGGTCGAGGGCATCGTAACTGGCCTCATAGATGGGTCTGCCAAGGGCATCGCTCACCGTCAAGGTTGCTGGCTTTCCCAAGAAGTCCTCCACATAGATGTTCGCAATGCCTTGGACGGGATTGGGAAACACCGTTGCTGTGCCCATTGGCATAAAGTCCACGGAGCTGATGTTGGAGTAGTTTGCGGCGGAATCGGCAGTGTTCCAGCGCAGCCTGTATTGATTGATGCCTTCTGTTGGTGACTGGTCGAATTCCCGGTAGAATCCAACGCCATTGTTTTCCACCAACATTATTTCCTCAAAATGCTGGCCGTCCACTGAACGTTCAAGCACCGCCACCTCAACGTCGTCCATGTGCTTCATGACCCAAGTCAATGCCACGTTTTCTTCGCCAAGCTGTGCGTCTAGCACAATCGCATTAGTTCCATTGCCACCATTGAAGGAATTGGCGATGCTAATGGAATAGTCCTCCACCTCGCCTTGCGGCAAAGTTTCACAGGCCGTAGCATAAGCACCCCGTTTCATCGAAACCCGCATCCGGGTCGTGCCAGATACGGCATCTGCTGGCACATTGATGTTGCCCGTGGTGGTTTTGGTTACACTCAACCCACTAGCTGGTGGCGTCGCAACTGCCTGAAATGCAATCTCGGTATCCTCGAAAACATTGTTTCTGTTGAAGTCAATCCACACCCGCCAGTACTCGGTGTAGGTCGTGTAGCTGTAGGTCGTCGTGAGCGAAACTGGGTATGAATCACCTAATACAAGGCTGGTGCTGATGCCCATGTAGTTGCCGTAGGTGGTTTTGCCGGAAGTGTTGTTGATGGTGTTCAACGTCACGTTGGAAATCCACTCGTGCCAGGGCGCTGGACTCATCGAGGCACAGTACACTGAGACCGGGGCCGTGACGGTGAACACTCGGTCAACGTTTGGCGCAGGGTTGTACTGTGCGTTGCCAGCCTGCGAAGCCCGCACCGTCACCGTGCCAGCGGTGCCAGCCAGCGTGATGGTGTTGCCGGTGATGGTGGCCGGGCCAGAAACGATGGTGAAGCTGACCGCAAGCCCAGAACTTGCCGTGGCGCTGATGGCGAACGGCGCATCCGTCGTCAGCTTGTTTGGAATGGTCGGGAAGGTGATGGTCTGGTTCAGCGGCCCCGGTGCCGTTACCGTGAAAGAGTGGTCCACGTCCGGCGCTGGGTTGTACTGTGCGTTGCCAGCTTGCGAGGCCTGCACCGTCACCGTGCCAGCAGTACCCGTCAGCGTGATGGTGTTGCCGCTGATGGTGGCCGGGCCAGATAATATTGCGAAGCTGACCGCAAGCCCAGAACTTGCCGTGGCGCTGATGGTGAACGGCGCATCCGTCGTCAGCTTGTTCGGTATGGCCGGGAAGGTGATGATCTGGTTTTGTGGTCCACCGCCAGTGGTGATATTGATGGAATAATCCTCTACCTCACCTTGTGGCAATACCTCACAAGCCGTGGCATAAGCATCCCGTTTCATTGAAACCCTCATGCGGGTAGTACCAGTCACGGCAGATGCTGGAACGGCGATGTTGCCAGTTGTCACTTTGGTCGCATTTGAACCGCTGGCTGGCGGGGCGATGACGGTCTGGAAGGCGATTTCCGTATCCTCAAATACGCCGTTATTGTTGAAGTCTACCCACACCCGCAAGTACTCCGTATAGCCGAAGTAGCTCCAAGTAGAAGTCAGCGAGAATGGATAGGAAATACCTACCGCCAAGTCCGTGCTGATGTTTACGTAATTCCCGTAGGTGGTTTTACCCGATGTGTTGTTGATGGTGTTCAGCGTCACATTCGAAATCCACTCCACCCAAGGGGCAGAACTGGAAGAGGCACAATAGGTGGCACCGCCACCGCCGGGAGCTGTCACCGAGAATATCCGTTCCACGTTTGGCGCAGCGTTGTACTGGGCGTCGCCAGCTTGCGAGGCCCGCACCGTCACCGTGCCAGCGGTGCCAGCCAGCGTGATGGTGTTGCCGGTGATGGTGGCTGGGCCAGAAACGATTGTGAAGCTGACCGCGAGACCGCTGCTCGCCGTGGCGCTGATGGCAAATGGCGCATCCGTCGTCAGCTTGTCTGAGATGCTTGGGAAGGTGATGGTCTGGTTTTGCAGCACCTGGGCGGTTACGGTGAACGAGCGGTCAACGTTGGGCGCTGGGTTGTACTGTGCGTCGCCAGCTTGCGAAGCCCGTACCGTCACCGTGCCAGCAGTGCCAGCCAGCGTGATGGTGTTGCCGGTGATGGTGGCTGGGCCAGAGACGATGGAGAAGCTGACCGCAAGGCCAGAGCTTGCCGTGGCGCTGATATTAAATGGTGCATCTGTCGTAAAATGGTTTGACAAAGCCGGGAAGGTGATGGTCTGGTTTTGCAGCGGCGTGGCATCGTTTGGCAAACCGGGCGTGGCCGTTTGTCCGACCCAGTTGGTTGCCACGCTGTTGTCGAGGGTGGGTGCTAACAGTTGCAGCGTCGGGCCGTCGCCATCTGGTGAGCTTGGCCAAGGACTGGCGTCGTCGTAGGCCACCTCGTCTATCGTTGTGCCGTTTGCATTTTTCAGCGTCAGCGTCTCGCCTCCATTGTCGAACTTGAAGCTGTACGCCCCATCGCCGAAGTTGCCGATTTTCACAATGGAAGCCGATGGATACAAGGATTCAAAAGCCTGGACATCCTCCGCAAGTATCAAGAAGCCGTTGGCGGGTATCGAGGTGTTGTTTGGGATGGAAAAATACTGGCCGCTCAAGTCCTCCAAGTACCAGCCAGAAATGTCCACCGAAACATTGGTAGGGTTGGACAGTTCCACCCAGTCGCCACTGTTTGCCGTAGAGGGCGAGTTGTAGTTTATCTCGTTGATGACGATGCCAGCGGTGCTGGTGGAGCCGAGCGCAAAGTTGGCCGTGATGGTTTTGTCGCCGCTCAAGGTCACCGAGGCATTTTGCGAAGCGCCAAGTCCCGCATCCGACCACGAGGTGAAAACATAGCCCCTGTTTGGCTTTGCTTGCACGGGGATGGGGTTGCCCTGAAAATAAACGCCGCTCCACGGCAGGTTGGCCGACGAAGGTGTGATGCTGCTGAAATGGATGGTGCCGCCCGTGGCAGGGTTGGCTTGCAGGGTAACGTTGGCCGTGCCGGTGACATTCGAAAACTGGTCGTCAATGTGCTGGCGCATGTAGGCCGGGCGGTTGTTGCCAAAAATGCGGAGCTTGTTGACGCTCGGAATCCAGTTACCGGCCCACCCGCCGTTCCACCTGTTAAAGTGCTTTTGCATCTCCGGCTGGTAGAGTGCCTGGTACTCGTCGATGCGGGCGTTGACCCTCGTTGGGGTGAAAGCCACGTTCAGCATGTCGGCCACCCGGTTGATGAAGTCCTGCTTGAACGTTGGGTTCTCCATCAGCCTGCGGAACAGCAGCGTTGACCAGCTTGGGTTGGGCCAACCGCTGCCGGTCGAGCTTAGGGCACGGGCCAGTGCGTTGGGAGAGGCATCGCCCGTGTTCCAGCCGCCGCCCTGTTGGAAGAGGCCGTAGGTGAAATCGAGGTCGTACACCATCCACTCCCACTCGCCGTCAGTGGCGCGGTGGCGGTAGCGGCGCAGGTTGTTGCCCGGCCAATCCTCGTTGTCCACAATGATGTTGAAGGCAAAATAGTCCAAATAGCCATCCATGTCCATCTTCCGCTTCAATAAGGCAAAATTGGTGGCGTTGCTGAAATTGTTGGCGGTAAAAAAGGTCTGGAAAGCGTTCCATTCCACCAAATCGCCTTCGTTTACTTCGTCGTAGTTTTCAATCAGGTCTATCTCATTGGAGTTCCAGCCTTCGTGGGTTTTCACCCAAGCCTCATTCATGCGCTCCCGGATGTTGTGGATGCCCCAGTACGCACCGTTGATGTAAACGACGCCGGGGCGGTAAGCCTGGAGGTTTAGGTCCGGCTTTTTCATCAATGGGGCAATGTCGTCGAACTCCCGCATCAGGCCCGACACGAACTCGTCCCGGAACATGGTGATGTTCCAGTCTTGGCCACTGTTGCGGACAACAAAAGCCTCGTAGTCCGTTTGGGTCTGGCCGGGGAACAGCGCATAGTTGAAAGTGCTACCTGACGGCGCCTTGAGCGACAATGATTTTTGGGGGAGCGTAGCGCTGGCCGTGCCCTGAATCTTGGCGTCGCCGTCTGATTCGTACAGTTGTGCATTGTTGTAAAAAAGCTCGAAGTGCATCGGCTTCTCCAAGTCCAAGGTGTAGTTTGGGTAAATGCCTTCCGCTGCACCGAAGATGTCATCCGGGGTCATTGTCACCGACACGATGGGGAACGTGTGCGACACGTTGAAGAAGTACGTGTTGGTCAAGGCGGGGCTATTGCCCAAGCCTGTTGCTGCCGCAATTGCACGCAGCACCTTTGTCGAGGAAATCGAAATCGGCCCAGAGTATAGCGTGGAGGCCGCAGAGGGAAGTGTGCCGTCGAGGGTATAATAAATCGAGGAGCCAGCAGTGGTAGTGGACAGCGTGACGCTCTGGTTGGAGGTGTAAAAACCAGCAGGCACAGAGGCCGTCGGCATGGCAGCTGTTGTGGCGGGTGGGGAGTTGACGTTGGCCGCATTGGGGCTTGCCGGCTGCATGAAGGCAAAGCTGCCAGTGCCATCCGGTAACCGGCCCATCGAGATGTCGGTTGTTTGCGCTGTGAAGGTGTACGAGTCAACAAGCGTCACGCCATCGGCAGCAGTAATGACGATAGACTCACCGCCAGCGCCCAATTTGGGTTGGACGTGCAGGGGGCCTTGTGCCGGTTGCCCATCAAACCAGACAATCAAATAGCCGCCAGCAGGGATGGTCGTCGCAGTGGCGTTGTTGGTGGGTATTTGGGAAGCCAGTGGGCTTGCCGGATTGTCGCTAAAATAGTAGCCACCAATGTTTACAGGTGAGCTTCCCATGTTTTTCAACTCCACCCAATCATCGAACTCGCCGAATTCATCCGCATAGGTTGAGTTGGAGGCTACAAACTCGTTGACGACGATTTGTGCACTGACATGGGCCTTAGCCGACATCAAAATAATGACAGTGAAAATGAGCTGGGAAAACAGCGAAATAAAGTGTTTGTTCATAAGGCTAATTTATTTGCAAGCCATCCAGACTCCTGCACTTAGGCAACTAAATAACGCTACTTGGTCAATTCTCGAAACAGGGCGATTTGTATTTACCCTTGCCGAATAGTTGCTTGATGGGCAATTAAGTCATGGATGCCAGTGAATAATATAAAAGGCATAATCGAATAATCAGGGATATACCCAATGAAGCTGTTTAGACTTTCCTGTTTGAGATAAAAAAGAGTGATTTTTTGTCCTGAAGTCAGGAATTTTTGAGGGAATAGCAGCGCTATTGCCGAAAAAATTGCTGGTTTCAGGGCGGAAAAGCGCCTTTTTTAGCCAAATGAGGAAAGTCTAAACAGTTTCAATAGGAGATATTGCCACGTGAGGCTCAATTGCTCCTTTTTTCGGATAACGCTAAATGATGTTGTGAGACGCTTGATTGAACTGTATCTGTATTTTGAACAACCATTTAGTTGACAAAATACCAACGGTGCAGACTGAGAAACGGGTGCATTTCAAAGTTTCGCATCGCTTTCTGAAAACGCTGGTGACGTTTTTAAGCAAAGAGTATCGAAAAGCGAAGTTCTGAAATGCACCCCTGAGAAACCACCGTGGGTAAACTGGATAGCAGGTCAAACTTGAAAAGTGATAGCAAACATACAATTTTCCACTGATCCCAAAATGTCTTTTAAGAAATAAAGTGGAAGATATTATCCGCGTTCATTGATATAATTGAAACAATTGAGCGCAATGTGGCGACCAAACTTTTGCGGTAAAGCTACCTATTGCATTGACTTTTTCAAGTTGAAAGCATTTTTGTAGCAAATCGGGCAGGGTGCTTCACCGTGGTGAACATAACTGTTACTTTTACGCCCGTTAATTTTTGGTAAACCCTGCCCACCGGCAGCGCCAACAGCCGTTCATTGATGGAAACCCAGATATGCGATGAAGTTCAATAAAATTTATATCCTGTTGATTTTCACCATTTTGCTTGCCGAAACTGCACGTGCGCAGTTTGGCGGCGGCGGCGGCGGTGGGCTGGGGGGCATTGCCGGAAAGTTGGGCGGCGGCGGTGCGGGCGGTGGTACGCAGCGCCTCACCCTCGACACGTCCGACATCTATTTTTTCTTCGCCGATGAGCCGAATTTCGTCTTTCCGTTCAACGACAGCCTACTTGGCAGCTTGCACCAGTACGACCCCATCCGGCAGCAGCCGTTCGACTTCGCCAACCTCGGCAACCTCGGCTCGGCTGCCCGACCCTTGTTTTTTCAGCCCACTTGGCGGCGGGGCTTCGACGTGGGGCTGCACCAATTCGACATTTACCAGATGACCACCGCCGACGTGCGCTACTACAAAATCACGCAAGCTTACACCCAGGCCAAGTTCACGCAGGGCACTACGCAGAACGATGCGCAGTTCAATGTCCGGTTCAGCCGCAACTTCGCCGATGGCCTCAACTTCACCGTCGAGCACCGCCGCATCAACAACCTCGGTGCCTACGATTCCCAAAAGGCCGCCACGTCCAGCGTGGCGGCGGGTATGTGGTACCACCCAAAAAAAGGCAATTACGACGGCTATTTCAGCTATGTCTCCAACAGCATCGAGCAGCAGGACAATGGCGGCACCGCCGAAAACCTCAACACGGATTTTATTCCAGCCTACCAAGTGGACATCCAACTTGGCACTGCCAACACCCGCTATGCCAACCGGGAATTGGCGTACACACAGTACCTGCGGATTTTAGGGGGCAGTTCGGCAGGGGGCAGGGGGCAGTCAGGGCCGAGCAATCCGCAAGACTCATCGAGCATCCTGAAACCCAGACCTTCGCAAGTTGATTCGGTCTCCAATCGTCAATCGTCAATCGCAAATCGTCAATCCAAGAGAACCTTCACCGGCTACCACCAAATCGCTTGGCACACGGGCAGTTACAAGTTCTCCGACACAGCACCGGACTCGGCGTTTTATGGCAATTTTTTGGTGGACAAACGAGGGCTTCGGCATTTTTTGGAGGTGAAAAAACTGGAGAACACCGTTAAGCTCCAAACCTTCAAGCTCAGGCAGCAAAAACCCGACTCGACCGACAGCCGGGCGCTGTCACAAGAAAGCGACCTGCTGGAAATCGGGCTGGTACACAGCGTGAGTCTCGTGCAACAAGAACCCGTGGACACCGGGGCTATTCACAACCTGTTTCTCACCGGGAGGCTCAACTTCTCGCCCGGTGAGCGGCTGCGGCTGCTCACCTACGCCCACCTCGGCATCGGCGCCAATGCGGGCGACTTTCGCCTGAGCGGCGAGCTATTTTTGAACCTGAAAAAAATCGGAACGCTGCGAGTAGAGGCGGTGAATCAGCTCTACTCTCCCTCGCTGCTGCCCCAGCGTTTTTACGTCACCCAAAAAGAAGTATGGAAAAACGATTTTGGGAAAACGCTGGAAACCAGCGTTTCCGGCACCTATTCGCTGCCGCAATTCCGGTTCTCCGTCGGCGGGCAGTACCACCTGCTGAACAACCTTGTTTATTTTGATTCCACTGGGCGGCCCCGTCAAAGCGGCACGTTCAGCATCCTCCAACTCACCACCCAGAAGGACTTCAGCCTCGGCCCGCTGCACCTCGACAACTCGGCCTATCTCCAGCAAACCACCTCCGACGTGCTGCCCTTGCCGCAGTTTTACAGCAAGCACAGTCTCTATCTCGAAGGCAAGATTTTCAAAAAAGTGATGCTCACGAAAATCGGGGTGGACGCCCGGCTCATCGCAGCCTACACGCCGCCTGGCTACAACCCGCTCATTGGGCAGTTCCATTTGCAGCGCAACCAGTCGCTGCCATTCACTCCACTACTCGACGCCTTCCTCAGCTTCAAGGTTAAAACCTTCCGGTTTTTCTTCAAAATCGAAAACCTGCTTACCTTCCCGCTGCAAACCTACTACTACCAAACTGCCGACTACCCCATGCCCTTCGGCTACCAAAATGGCGGGATGCGGATGGGGATTTCGTGGCGATTGGTGGATTAGTCCAATTGTTGGATTGCTAAATTGTTTTATTGTTGTTACAGCAACGATGGAGCAATTTTAGCACCCTAACAATACAACAATACAGCAATGAAGCAATTCCTTTACCTCCTTCCCCTCCTCCTTTTTGCTTGCGCAAAACCGCCCGTCGCACCGCCCACACCATACGGCCCCGTGCCGAGCGAGGCGCAGTTGGCATGGCAAAAAATGGAGTTCAATGCCTTCGTGCACTTCAACATGAACACCTTCACCAATATCGAATGGGGCATGGGCAGCGAGCCTCCCAGCAAGTTCAACCCAACAGCGCTCGACTGCCGCCAGTGGGCGAGGGTATGCAAAGAGGCGGGCATGAAGGGTATCATCCTCACCGCCAAGCACCACGACGGGTTCTGCCTTTGGCCGAGCGCCTACACCGAGCATTCGGTGAAAAACTCGCCGTGGAAGGGCGGCAAAGGCGACGTAGTTCGGGAACTTTCGGATGCCTGTCGGGAGTACGGCCTCCAATTCGGCGTGTACCTCTCGCCGTGGGACCGCAACCACGCCGACTACGGCAAGCCGGAGTACCTGACCTATTTCCGCAACCAATTGCGGGAGTTGCTGACCAACTACGGTGACATCTTCGAGGTATGGTTCGATGGGGCAAACGGTGGCGATGGCTACTACGGCGGAGCCAATGAAAAACGGGAAGTTGACCGTCAAAACTATTACGACTGGCCGACCACCCACAAACTCGTCAGGGAATTGCAGCCCAACGCCGTCATGTTTAGCGACGCCGGGCCGGGCTGCCGCTGGGTCGGCAACGAGGATGGTTACGCAGGCGAAACCAACTGGAGCGCCCTGCGCCTCGCCGAGTTTTATCCCGGCTCCCCCAACTACAAGGAACTCACCAGCGGCCACGCCGACGGCACCGACTGGGTGCCCGCCGAGTGCGACGTGAGCATCCGGCCCGGCTGGTACTACCACCCGGAGCAGGTTAACGCCGTGAAATCGCTGGAAAAACTGACCGACATCTACTACAACTCCGTCGGGCGCAACGGCCTGCTGCTGCTCAACCTGCCCGTGGACACCCGTGGCCTCGTACACGAGGCCGACGCTGCCCGGCTCAAGGAGCTTGGGGAGTCTATCCGCATGGACTTCGCCACCAATTTTGCCAAAGGCAAAAAAGCCACTGCCACCGACGAGCGAGGTCAGGGTTTTGAAGCAAAAAATGCGCTCGACGCCAACCCCGACACCTATTGGGCTACTGGCGACAGCGCACTTTCGGCCAGTTTGGAGATTGATTTTGGCAAAAAAACGGCCATCAGCCGCCTCGTGCTGCAAGAGCATATTCGGCTAGGGCAGCGGGTGACGGCGTTCCGGGTTTTTGCGCAGCAAGATGGGAAGTGGACGCCCATTGCCGAAGGCACGACGATTGGCTACAAGCGGATTTTGCGCTTCGAAAAACAGGAAGTGGAGAAGCTGAAAATTGAGTTCGAGGGAAAGGCGGCGCTGTGCATTTCGGAGATTGCGGTATTTTGACGGTTCTATTTTTTGCCCCGCTGTGCGTCGCTTTTGTCATCGTGCAACGACCCGTCCTCGTCTCGGTTGTCTTCGCTTTTGTCATGGTCGAAGACCACATCTGCATCATTAGGGCTGTCGTGTATGGCTTCCCGTATGACGAGGACGGGTTGCTGCGCAATGACAAAAGCGGCCTGAACCAAAATGACACCGAGGTGTGGACAGGTAAACAATCCAGCAATTCAACAATTACTCGTATTTCTTAAAAATCAGCGAACCGTTGTGCCCGCCAAAACCGAAGGTGTTGCTCAAAACAGCCCTTACCTCCCGTTGCTGTGCTTCGTTGAAGGTCAGGTTGATGCGGGGGTCGAGTTCGGGATCGTCGGTGAAGTGGTTGATGGTGGGCGGGATGAAGTTGTGCTGGATGGCCAGTACCCCGGCAATGGCCTCAATGGCTCCGGCAGCGCCGAGCAAGTGGCCCGTCATTGATTTGGTGGAACTGACGTTCAGCTTGAAAATCGAGTCACCGAACACCTGCTGGATGGCCTTCACCTCGGCCACGTCGCCGAGCGAGGTGGAGGTGCCGTGGACGTTGATGTAGTCAATTTCATCGGGGTTCATGTGGGCATCGGCGAGGGCGGCCCTCATCACGTTGGCAGCGCCTAGGCCCTCGGGGTGCGGAGCGGTGATGTGGTAGGCGTCGGCAGTAGCGCCTGCTCCCACGATTTCGCAGAGGATGTTGGCGCAACGGCGCTTGGCATGTTCCAGCTCTTCTACTACTAGCGCGCCAGCTCCTTCGCCAAGCACGAAGCCATCGCGGTCGAGGTCGAAGGGACGGGAGGCCGTGGCGGGGTCGTCGTTGCGAGTAGAGAGTGCCTTCATGGCACCGAAGCCACCGACCGCCACTTTTACAATAGTAGCTTCTGCACCACCACTGATGATAATGTCGTTGCGGCCAATGCGAACATTGTCGAAAGCGGACATGAGGGCATGGGACGAAGACGCACAGGCCGAGACGATGGCGTAGTTGATACCCCGGAAGCCATGCTTCATGGAAATATGGCCAGCGGCAATGTCAATTATCATTTTGGGTATGAGGAAGGGATTGTAGCGGGGAATGCCGTTGCCGGTGATGAATTCCTCGATTTCTCTTTCCAGTGTGGCCAAGCCTCCGATACCAGACGACATGATGACGCCTACTCGGTCGAGGTCGAGTTTTTCGGGGTCAAGGCCAGCAGCAGCGATGGCCTCGTCGGCAGCAACCATAGCGTAGATGGCGAAGTTGTCAATACGCCGGACTTCCTTTTTGTCAATGAAATCTTCGGCATGGAAGTTCTTGACCTCACAAGCGAACTGGGTCTTGAAGTTGGTGGTATCGAAATACGTAATCGGGGCAGCGCCGCTGATACCATTCTGCAAGCCAGCAAGGTACTCCTTGACATTGTTGCCGATGGGGGTCAAAGCGCCGATGCCAGTGATGACAACCCTTCTCATAAAATAATTTTAAATGGCAATTGGCAGGTGGCAGACGGGCAAATACGGGCAAAGCAACTACCTTAACCTGCTGCATGGATGATTGAAAACGAGGAGAGAGAAGCCAAAAACACTACTGAAAGCAGCGTTTTTGGCTTCGGCTAATAAACGATTCAGACGGGCCGACTACGAATTGGATTCGATGTACTCGATGGCCTGTCCTACGGTTTGGATCTTTTCAGCCTGCTCATCCGGGATGGAGATGTCGAATTCTTTCTCCAGTTCCATGATAAGTTCGACGGTGTCGAGGGAATCTGCACCGAGGTCGTTGGTGAAACTTGCCTCTGGCGTTACTTCAGATTCTTCAACGCCCAATTTTTCTACAATGAGTTTTTTAACGCGATCTGCAATGCTAGACATATCAAACACTTTTTAAGTGGAAAAAGCTATTTTGGATATTGGACCCAGGTCAGTGCGGTGTTCCTGGTTTTGAGACAGAACCACCTTAACACTGAAACTCCTTTGCCCTTTGCTCCAAAAGGTTTTGAAATTTCGTGCAAAGAAAGGCAAACTCTAACGATTGGAAAAATTTTTTTGGCGGGCGCTCCTCGCAGGCCCTGTCCAAATAGAATCTCAAAAAATAACCGATGGAGGTTTGTCAAGTTTGCGGAGCGGTGTACATTTGGCGGCCAAAGCATTTTGTCAAAAATACACTTAGCTTGGCGATACCTGCAAATTGAGGGCTTGAAGCCGTTTATTTTATGGATGAATTTGCGCCAAACTAGGCTCATCTAAAAGATAAAACAATTTGAAAGTCTCGGATTCTAAGCACCTTTGCATGTAAGTGCGCCCCAAGTTGCCCTTCAATTTTTCAAACCTAGTAATGAGCAAGGACGTAAACAGTACCAAGATAGTAGCCACCGTGGGCCCTGCCAGCAGCAACCTTGAAATGCTGAGAAAACTCGTCTTGGCGGGGGTTGACATTTTCCGGCTCAACTTCTCCCACGGCAAGCACGAAGCACATAAAGAAGTCATCAACCATATCCGGCACGTGAACGAGGAGTTGGGTACTCACGTCGGCATACTCGCCGACCTACAGGGGCCAAAGCTTCGGGTCGGCAACATCAAGGACGAGCCACTGATGCTCGACAAGGGCGACGTCATCACCTTCGTGAACACCCCCTGCGAGGGCACCAAGGAGGCCATCTACATGAGCTACCAAGACCTCGCCGAGGACGTAAAAATCGGTGAAATAATCTTGGTGGACGATGGCAAAATACGGCTCAAAGTGCTCGAATCCAATGGCAAGGATGTGGTGAAGCTCGAAGTGACCCACGGCGGCCCCATCCGCTCCAACAAGGGCGTCAACCTGCCCAACACCAAGGTCAAATTGCCCGCCCTCACCGAAAAGGACATTCGGGACCTCGACTTCATACTCACGCAGCCCGTCAATTGGATAGCACTCTCCTTCGTGCGCAGCGCCCAAGACCTTGACGAACTCTGGCGCCGCATCGCCGCAAAAGGCCACCCCGCCAAGGTCATTTCCAAGATAGAAAAACCGGAGGCACTGGAGAATATTGACGAAATCATCAAAGCCTCCAACGGCATCATGATCGCCCGCGGCGACCTCGGCATCGAAACGCCCATCGAAGGGCTGGCCATGACGCAGAAAAGCATCATCGCCAAGTGCATCCAGCGGTCAAGGCCCGTCATCGTGGCCACCCAGATGATGGAGTCCATGATGGAAAACCCCACCCCCACCCGACCGGAGGTCACCGACGTGGCCAATGCCGTGCTCGACGGCTGCGACGCCGTCATGTGTAGCGGCGAGACGGCGATGGGCAAGTTCCCCGTGGAGGTCATCGAGACGATGGGACGCATTATCCACCAAGTGGAAACCAACGACCTCTACCAGATGCGCTTCCCGGAACCTTCGCCCAACTCCTCCACTTTTCACAGCGACGTGATCTGCTACAGCGCCGTGGACGTGGCCGAACGCATCAAGGCCAAGGTCATCACCGGCCTTACCGTTTCCGGCTACACTGCCTTCAAGGTATCCAGCCGCAGGCCGAAGCGCAAAATCTGCATCTTCTCTGGTCAGGTGCATATCCTCGCCACCCTCAACCTTGTTTGGGGCGTGAAAGGCTTCTACTACGACAAGTTCACCACCACCGACGAAACCATCGAAGACACGCTCGCCATCCTGAAAGCAGTCGGGGAAGTGGAAACTGGGGACGTGGTCGTCAATATCGGCTCCATGCCACTGTCCAAACGGCTCAGGACGAACATGCTACGGGTGACGCAGGTGGAATAGCGGCGGTGATTGGGTGCTTGAGTTATTGGGATATTGGAATTCCTACGATTTGCTTTGTTGCTAAATATTTCCTCGCAATAGCCCTCTATTGTTGTTCCATCTATCGCTGTTATATTTGCTCCGCAATTTTTTTATCTCAAACCCTCACGCCCTCAAACTCTCACTCATGCAAGTCAAAATCATCAACCAATCCCATTTTCCGCTGCCACAATACGAGACGCTGGGTAGCGCTGGCCTCGACCTCCGGGCAAATATTGCGGAGCAAATCACCCTCTGCAGCTTGGAGCGGCAACTGGTGCCAACGGGGCTTTTCATCGAACTGCCCATCGGCTACGAGGCGCAGGTACGGCCCCGCAGCGGGCTGTCCATCAAAAAGGGCCTCAGCCTCGTCAACTCCCCCGGCACCATTGACTCCGATTATCGGGGTGAAATCAAAATCATCCTCGTGAACCTCTCCAACGAACCGCAGACCATCGAACCCGGCGAGCGCATTGCCCAGATGGTCATTGCGAAGTATGAGCAAATCGAATGGGCAGAAGTGGCGGCGCTCTCTGAAACGGAGCGGGGCGCAGGAGGATTTGGCAGCACTGGCGTTTGAGGGTATGAGGTATGAAATTTGACTGTTGTTATAAATCCCATTTCAACGCATCAAGAACAACTATTCAGAAATGAAAATCATCATCCCAATGGCTGGCCGGGGCACCCGGCTCCGCCCGCATACGCTGACGCTCCCAAAGCCGCTCATCCCCATCGCAGGAAAGCCGATGGTGCAGCGCATCGTCGAGGATCTGACGGCTGGATACAGCGGAAAGGTGGAGGAAATTGCCTTCATCACCGGAGACTTCGGCAAGGACGTGGAGCAGGAACTCGTCAGCATCGCCAACAGCTTCGGGGCCGAGGGGCGCATTTATCACCAAACGAACCCGCAGGGCGTGGCACATGCCATCGGTTGCGCCAGCGAAAGCCTAAACGGCAACGTGTTCATCGCCTTCAGCGACACGCTGTTCCGGGCGGACTTCCATTTTGACCCCAACGAGGAGGGCATCATTTGGGTAAAAAAAGTGGACGACCCTTCGTCCTTCGGCGTGGTGAAGACCGACAGTGCGCAGATTATCACCGACTTCGTGGAGAAATCCCCCGTGTTCGTCTCCGACCTCGCCATCGTGGGGCTGTACTACGTGCGGGAGGGCGAGTACCTGCGTGACCAAATCAAGTTTTTGATTGAGAACAACATCCGGGACAAGGGCGAGTTCCAGATAACTTCGGTGCTGGAGAACATGAAGGCGGGCGGCTACAAGTTTCGGGCATCGGGCATAGACGAGTGGCTCGACTGCGGAAACAAGTTGAACATAGTGGACACCAACCGCCGGATGCTGGAGATAAAGTGCACGGTGGAAATGCTCATTTCGCCACAGGCGGTCATTGAAAACTCGGTTATCGTACCGCCTTGCTTCGTGGGCGCTGGCGCAAAAATCGTGAACTCCGTCATTGGCCCGCACGTGTCGGTGGGCAATAATTCGGTGATTGCAAACTCTATCATCAAAAACAGCGTTATTCAGGGCGATACGAGCGTTTCGGATGCCCTGTTCGCCGATTCGATGGTGGGCAACCACGTCAATTACGAAGGACATGCATCGGACGTTAGCATTGGCGACTATACCAGTTTTAAAGAATGAGGGGTTGAGGGTTTGAGAATTTAAGGGTTTGAGTGGAGGGCAGTGCTTCCACCTCATGCTCTTAAATTCTCAAGCCCTCAAACCCTCAAACCTTTGCATCCTCAGATGTCAAAAAAATACCTTTTCCCATTACTCCTCCTCACCGCCTTGACGCTCCAAGCGCAGGAAGTCGGCCAAATTGCTCCTATGTCGGAAGCGGAGACGCAAATCGAGGAAATCTTCATTGACGGCAACCGGGAGAAGCTGCTCGGCAATTGGGAAAAAGCTGCGGCCAAGTTCAAGGAAGTACTCGAAAAAGACCCCAAAAACGCTGCCGCCTCCTACGAGCTAGCCCGTGTGTACGAGGCGCTGAAAGATACCGACAAGGCCGTTGCCGCAGGCAAAAACGCCGTGGAGTGGGACCCCGCCAACCCTTGGTTTAAATATTATCTCGCCGACCTCTACCAAAAAGTGAACAAGGACAAGGAAGCCGCCGCCCTCTATGGCCAGCTCGTGAAAATGGACCCGCACAACGAAGGTTATTATTTCAAATGGGCCTACTACCTCGTGCGGTCGAGCCAACCGGCTGAGGCCATCAAAGTCTATGACCAGTTGGAGAAAATGATAGGCGTGAACGAGGAGACGACCCGCCACAAGCAGACGCTGTACCTCGGCATGGGCGAGTACAAAAAGGCGGGGAAAGAAGTGCAGGAGTTAATCGAGCGTTTTCCAAACAACGTGGAATACCGCCACTTGCTGGCCACATTTTACGACCAGACCGGAGAAAAGGGGAAGGCCACCACTACCTACCAAGAAATATTGAAGCTAAACCCCAACGATGCCCTTGCAAAAATCGCCCTTGCCGACGACAACAAGGGCAAGGACGATATCAAGTTCCTCAACTCATTGCGGCCCGTTTTTGAAGACCCTGGCACCGACATTGACACCAAAATAAAGGAGATTATACCCTACGTGAACCGCCTCGCTGAGACGGGCGACAAGAACCTCGGCAACTCGCTGCTGGCACTGACCTCGCTGCTGGAGACTGTTCACCCGAACGCCGCCAAGTCGCACTCCGTGCTTGGTGACGTGCTGTTCCACAACGGCCAGCCCGACCGTGCCCTCGAACAGTATCGGAAATGTCTTGAACTTGACCGCAACGTTTGGGCGGTGTGGGAGCAGGTGCTTTTTATTTATTTTGACAAAAAAGACTACGAAAACCTTGTGAAGACCGCTGAAGATGCCCTTGATTTGTTTCCCAACCAGGCTCCTGCACATTACTTCAACGGCCTTGGCTACAACGGCCTGCACAAGCCCAACGACGCCCTCCCTGCGCTCCAGCAGGCGCTCATCATCTCTACCAAGAACCTGCCGCTGCGCTTCAACGTGCTAAAGGAAACCGGGGAATCGTACTACCAGCTCAAAAAGTTTTCGCAAGCCGAAAACACCCTAGGCGAGGCGTTCAAACTGAACCCCAAGGACACCGCCCTGCTCGAACGCATGGGCGACGTGCAGTACCAGCTCGGAAAGGCCAACGACGCGCTGTTGCTGTGGCAAAAGGCAATGGAGTTGGGCGGCAAGTCGGAACTGCTGCAACGGAAGGTGCTGGAAGGGAAGTTGGTAGAGTAATCCATCCTAGATGATGTAACCCGAAACCGAATATTGACCCATCCAACATTGCCGCAGTTCACCTATACTATTTTATCCTTCTGGCCTATTTTGGATAAACGCTTTTACTTATCATCCCTCGGAAATTTTCGTGGCCGCAACACCAATACTTTCCTCAAGATTTTCACGCCACCCTTTGAACAATTCCTCCCTCAAACTTGTCTTCCAATCAACTATAACCAACGATGAGAATTCATTCCGCAAACAAGGCATGTTGTTGTTGTCCGCACACCCTGAGTGGAAAGGCGCTTCGACCAATGTTTGACATAAGTCGTTGATTATCAGCAAAAAAGCCTTTCCACGCCAACGGAAAGGCTTTTTTGTTTACCATTTTGAAACATCCATTTCTAACATAATAACAATCAAAACATGGCAACAATCAGACTTGGGGACATCGCCCCCGACTTCACCGCTGAAACCACCCAAGGCACCATCCACTTTCACGAATGGCTCGGCGATAGCTGGGGGCTGCTGTTCTCGCACCCCGCCGATTTCACGCCCGTCTGCACCACCGAACTGGGCCGCACCGCCGCCCTGAAGGGCGAGTTCGATAAGCGGGGCGTCAAGGCCATTGCCCTCAGCGTTGACCCAATTGATTCGCACATGGAATGGCTCAAAGACATTGAGGAGACGCAGCATGTGACGATGAACTTCCCCGTCATCGCCGACCCCGACCGCAAGGTGGCCGAGCTGTACGACATGATTCACCCAAATGCCTCCGAGAAGTTCACCGTGCGCACGGTCTTCGTCATCGGGCCGGACAAGAAGGTGAAAATGACGCTGACCTACCCAGCCAGCACGGGCCGCAACTTCCTCGAAATCCTGCGGGTGATTGACAGCCTGCAACTCACCGCCAACTACAGCGTGGCCACGCCCGTTGACTGGAAGGTGGGTGAGGACGTGGTGATTGCGCCAGCCATCAAGGACGAGGACATCCCGGCCAAGTTCCCGAAGGGGCACAAGCGCATCAAGTACTACCTGCGCACGACGCCGCAGCCCAATCTTTAAGGAAAAAGCAAAAGTGTGGGCAGTGGTTTGCCTCGAGTTTTTACCCAAAACAAAAAGGCCTTGCCGCTATGGCCGGGCTTTTTTGTTGGTAGAATTTGTCGCCCAAACGCCCATTCGTCGAAGGAATCGAGTCATTTGACAGCCTAGCTAAATGATGCTTGTCCATTGGCGTATCTTCCCGCCGTTTTTCCGACATTTTCAAAATATGTTGTGATGGCGCATTGGAATTTGGTGCATTGGCATGTTGGGAATATTCATCATTCCGAGCTGCCAAAACGCCAATCGGCCAACCAGCCAAAACGCAATCTGTGTTTAACCAAATAAATTTCATCATGAATCGAAAGCACCACTTTTTTCGCTTGGGCATTATTGCACTGATAATCTGCATGGGCAGCATGGCCTGGGCACAGCCCGCCGCCAAAAAGGAAATCAAATTGCCGGAAGGCGTGGAGAAAGTAACCACCGTGGAGGGCATTACCGAGTACCGCCTGACGAGCAACGGACTGCGCTTCCTGCTCTTCCCGGACCAGTCCAAACCGACCATCACCGTCAACATCACCTACCTGGTGGGCAGCCGCCACGAGGGTTACGGCGAAACGGGCATGGCGCACCTGCTGGAACACCTCGTGTTCAAAGGCACACCCGGTCACCCGAATATCCCGCAGGAACTCACCGAGCACGGCGCCCGACCCAACGGCACCACTTGGTACGATCGCACGAACTACTTCGAGAGCTTCAACGCCACCGAAGACAACCTGCGCTGGGCGCTCGACATGGAGAGCGACCGTATGGTGAACTCCTACATTGCGAAGAAAGACCTCGAAAGCGAGATGACCGTGGTGCGCAACGAGTTCGAGAGTGGCGAGAACGACCCTGCCAGCGTACTCATGGAGCGGGTGATATCAACCGCCTACCTCTGGCACAACTACGGCAACTCGACCATCGGCGCACGTGCCGACCTGGAAAACGTGCCCATCGAGCGGCTCCAAGCTTTTTATAAAAGGAACTACCAGCCCGACAATGCCATGCTGGTGGTGGCTGGAAAGATTGAGCCGGAAAAGACGCTTGCACTGGTAAAGGAGTATTTTGGCAAAATACCAAAACCGACCCGTGAGCTGATCCCGACCTACACCAAAGACCCCACGCAGGACGGCGAACGCAACGTGACGCTGCGCCGCACTGGCGACGTGCAGGTGGCCTCTTGCCTCTACCACACGCCGCCGGGCGCCCACCCAGAGTACGCTTCGCTGGCGGTTTTGGATGAAATACTGACGAACGAACCTGCCGGACGCCTCTACAAGGCCCTCGTGGAAAGCAAGAAAGCCGCCACGGTTTGGTCATTTGCGCCAGCACTCAAGGAAGGCGGCTTCATCTACATCAATGCCGACGTGCGGCAGGAAAGCTCCCTTGAAGATGCACAGGCGACCATGCTGAAAGTGTTGGACGAACTGACCACCAACCCGCCCACTGCAGAGGAGGTTGATCGGGCGAAAAAACGCGTACTGAAGGATTGGGAACTGGGCTTCAAAAGCTCTTCCACCGTGGGCCTCCGGGCCAGCGAGTACATCGCCATGGGCGACTGGCGGCTTGCCTTCCTCTTCCGTGATTACGTGGAGGGCGTGAAGGCAGAGGACGTGGTGGCCGTCGCTAAAAAATACTTCAAGCCATCCAACCGCACGACGGGGCTTTTCATGCCGGACAAAAATCCTGACCGCTCCGAGATACCCGATGCCCCGAATCTCGCCACGCTGTTGGCGAACTACAAGGGCAAGGAAGCCATTGCCGAAGGCGAAAACTTCGACCCCGCATCAGAGAACATCGAGAAGCGCACCACCCGTGGCGAGGCTGCCGACAAGGGCATCGAGTTCGCTTTTTTGCCAAAAGAGACCCGTGGAAACAGCGTGTCGGCCCGCATGACCCTGCGTTTTGGGGATGAAAAAAGCCTGATGAACCAAGACGTGGCCGCCTCGTTTGCTGCCATGATGCTCGACAAGGGAACCAAGACCATGAGCCGCCAGCAGTTGCAGGACGAGCTCGACCGCCTCAAAGCGAGGGTGAACATCTTCGGCAGCGGCAGCACGGCCAGCGTGAACATCGAATCGGAGCACGACAACCTACCCGAGGTGATGAAGTTGGTGGGCGACATGCTAAAGAACTCGACTTTTTCGCCAGAAGAATTTGAGAAGCTGAAAGAGGAGCAACTGGCAGGCATCGAGTCGCAGCGCAGCGACCCACAGGCGCTTGCTTTCACCACGTTTCAACGCACGATGAACCCCTATCCGAAGGGCGACATCCGCTACGTGATGACGCTCGACGAACAGGCAGAAGCCGTGAAAAACCTGAAACTGGAGGATGTGAAGGCGTTTTACAACAAATTCTACGGTACGACCGATGCCACGCTGGCGGTAGTGGGTGACTTTGACAAGGAGGCTGTGAAGAAGGTGACGATGGAGCAGTTCAGCAACTGGAAAAGCCCAGCGGGCTACACCCGGGTGCCGACGGTGTACAAAGAAGTGAAGTCGACTAGCGAAGCCATCAACACGCCCGACAAGGCAAATGCGGTGTTCATCGCTGGTATGCCGCTCAACGTCCGTGACGACGACCCGGACTACCCGGCGCTGGTGATGGGCAATTTCATGCTCGGTGGCGGCTTTCTCAACTCCCGCCTTGCCGTTCGCGTCCGCCAGAAGGAGGGCCTGAGCTACGCCGTTGGCTCTGGCCTCAGTGCCAGCAGCTACGACAAATCGGGCATGTTCCAGGCGTATGCCATCTACGCACCGGAGAACGCTGCGAAGCTGGAGGTCGCCTTCAAGGAGGAGATTGACAAGATGCGCACCGATGGCTTCACCGCCGAGGAACTGGATGCCGCCAAGTCGGGCTACCTTCAAAGCCGTGGCATGAACCGCGCCGAGGACCGCAGCCTCTCCAGCACCTTGAACAACTACCTCCAACTCGACCGCACGATGATGTGGGACGCCGATTTGGAAAAGAAAATAATGGCACTGACGCCAGCTCAAATCAACGCCGCTATGAAAAAACATGTGGACCCGGCGAAGTTCGTGTACGTGAAAGCCGGCGATTTTGAGAAGGCGGCAAAGCCTTGATGGAGTTGGCAGTTTGACAGTTGGCAGTCAGTCCCGTGGTAATTCATCTACCCTGTATTTTTGCCAACAAAAAAACCGCCGCTGCGATTGCAACGGCGGTTTTTTTATCTAATGTATCCCGTCCTGAAATAGCGTTACACAAAAAAGTAACAAAATGGACATAGCCTCAGAAGTCAAGTATTTAAAACGGACCCAACGGAACTTTTACCTCCCCACCACCAGCCGTTTCACCACCACCGTTTCGTCCACGATGACCCGCAGCAGGTAAACCCCTGGAGCCGTACCCCGAAGGTCAAGTTCGATGCTTTTGGAAGCAACAAGCGCTACCTGTGCAGGCAGCACCGCCCTGCCAGACAGGTCGAATACTTGTAGGCTCATCGGCAACTCCTGCCCCAAGTCAAAATTCACGAACACCCGTCCAGAACTTGGGTTCGGTGCCAGCGTGATGCTGCGCTCCAAGGCTCTTTCCTTACTGGCATCCAGCATTTCGACTATGACCGTCAGTTCCTGCGAGCAGCCATCCTCATCGGTGGCCGCCAGGTGGTACTCGCCGTCCCACAGCCCTGCAATATCTTCTTCGTTTGAGTAAAAAATCCCGTTGAACAGCCACTCGTAGCTGTAGTTCCCCGCACCGCCACTGGCAGTAATACTGATGGAGCCGTTTGGCCCGCCAGTAGCATCCTGCACATCGTCAATTGCAATTGCCACGGCAGTTGGCTCCGTCACCTGCACCGTTTGCACGGCGATGCAGCCCTGCGCATCCGTTACGCTGACGCTGTAATTTCCAGCCTGAAGGCCAGTGGCGGTCTGCATCTGCTGGCTGGCGGGATCGTTCCAAGAATAGGTATAGGGGAGCGTTCCGCCAATGGCCGTCGCCGTCGCCGAACCGTCGCTGTCGCCGTGACAGGTGGGCATGACAAAGGCCGTACCGACCGAAAAATTGCTGATGACTGTCACGGTGAACGAGCAGGTTGCCGTGTTGCCGTTGCCATCATCAGCAGCCCAAGTCACAGTCGTTGTGCCACTGGGGAAGGTCGCTCCACTTTCGGGGCCACCAACCAGCGAAACCGTCGCAGCGCCGCAGTTGTCGGTGGTCGTGGGGGCTGGGTAATTCACGGTCGGGGCACAGGAGCCGTTGTCCACCGTCATGTTTTGCGGGCAAACAATCACTGGCGCAATTTCATCCAAAACCACCACCGTGGCTGTGGCCGTGGAAGTATTTCCGGCGGCATCGGTGACCGTCAGCGTCACGGTGTTTTCGCCCACCTGGTCGCAGCCAAACGATGTCAGGTCCAGTGTGCGGGAAGCGATGCCGCAGTTGTCGGTACTGCCGCCATCCACCATCGCCGGGGTGATGGTGGCCGTGCCGCCGAGGTTCAGGCTCACCGTCAAATCCGTGGCAACCGCCGTCGGTGCCTCGGTATCCGGCAGCACCGTGATTTCAATGCTGGCCGAGGCGGCACAGTTGTTTTCATCGCTCACAATCACCTCATAAATGCCCGCCGTCAGGCCAGAAATGGTCGGCGTGGTGGCACCGTTCGACCAAGAGAAGGCGTAGCTGGGTGTACCGCCGCTGCCGCCCACCGTTATCGAGCCGTCGTTGCCGCCCACACATTCGAGGTTGTTTTGGGTTAAAATTTCGACTTCAAGCGCCGTCGGTTCTGTGATTACAACGCTCTGGGTGGACTGGCAACCATTGGCACCAGTAACGCTGACGGTGTAGGTGCCTGCACTCAGATTCCCGACCGAACTGCCAGTGCCACCATTCGACCAGGCGTAGGTCAACGGCGCTTCAAATCCCGTCGCATTCGCCTGCGCAGTCCCATCATTTGCGCCAGCGCAACTAACGTCTTCACCCAAAATGATGATTCCCTGGCCCGTACAGCCAAACGGGGACACCGTTGCACAGCCTGTAAAAACACAACCGTTGGCATCCGTGGCGCTCACGCAATAACTCCCCGGTGCCAAGCCCGTGATGGCAGAAGTGGTAGCGTTGTTGCTCCAGAGGTAAGCGTATGGCGCTACCCCGCCCGACACGGCCACCGAAGCCGTACCGTCATTTGCCCCAACCCCCGATTCGCCGGAGGCAGTCAGGTTGCCAGTGAGCGCTGGTGGCTGTGAAATGACGACCTGAATTGTTGCCTCGCAATCGTTCGCATCGGTCACGCTAACGGTGTAGGTGCCAGCCGGGAGTCCGTTTTGCGAAGCGCCGGAGCCACCGTTCGACCAGTCGTACGCGTAGCCCGGTGTGCCGCCCGAAGCATTGACCGTGGCCGAGCCAGAGCTTTCGCCGTGGCAGGCTACATTGGTCTGTTGCACGGTGAGGTTGAGCGCCGTTGGCGCAACGAGCGACACGTTGCCCGTCACCCCGCAGCCGTTTTCGTCGAGGATGGACACCGTGTAGCTGCCTGCCTGGAGGTTGCTGATGTTGCTGGTGGTGTCGCCATTTGACCAGGTGTATTCGTATGGCCCAGTACCCCCGCTGACCGTGGCGCTGGCCGAGCCATTGGAGCCGCCATTGCAACTTGGGTTGACGGAGGCCATGGTTACCCCAAAACCTGCGCAGCTAAAACTCGCCACAGTGACCGTTTGGCTGGACGTGCAGTTGTTGGCGTCCGTGACGGAGACGGAGTAATTGCCGGGGGCGAGGCCTGTGATGGTCTGCGTGGTGGCGTTGTTGCTCCATGCGTAGGCGTAGCCGGGCACACCGCCCGTGGGGCTGGCCGTGGCCGTGCCGTCGTTTGCCCCAACGGAAGTCTCCCCGGTGGCCGAGGCATTTGGGTTGAGGGCTGGCGGCTGCGTGATGATGACGCTGGCCGTGGCCGTGCAGTTGTCGGCGTCCGTGATGGAGACGGTGTAGGTGCCTGCGGCAATGTTCGTGATTTGCGGCGTACTGGCGTTGTTCGACCAGGCGTAGGCGTACGGCCCGGTGCCGCCGCTGCCAGCTGCCGTAGCGCTGCCCGTGTTTGCACCGTTGCATGCCACGTTTTGCGATGCGGAAATGGAGGCGTTGAGCGCTGGCGTCTGCGTGACGAGGGCCGTGTCGGTTTTGGCGCAGCCCGTGTTGGTGTTCGTCACGAGGATGACGTAGGTGCCCGCAGCGTTGACGGTTGGGTTGGGGGTGTTGCCGCCAGACTGAATGCCGGGGCCGGTCCACCCATAGCTGAAATTGGGGCCTTGCGACGAGCCGGAGCCGTCGAGCACTACAGAGGTGTTGTTGCAGTTGAGCACCCGGTTCGGGCCAGCGCTGGCCGTGGGCAGCGTGGTGTTCGATGTCACCGTCACACTGGATGAGGCGGTGCAGCCGTTCGTTGAATTGGTCACAGTTAGGGTGTAGACAGCGGCTACGTCCACCACCGGCATGAGGGTGGTGGCACCGCTGACGAAATGGCCGTTCCCGGTCGTCCACTGATAGCTGAAATTAGGCCCCTGCGACGAAGCCGAACCGTTGAGCGTAACCTCCGTGGTGATACAGGTGAGCGGCGATGCACTGCCCGCATTCGCCAACGGCGGCGTGATGTTTTCGGTTACGCTGGCGCAATCGGTGGCCGTGCAGCCATTGAGGGTGTTGGTGACTTTGAGGCAGTAGGTACCCGGTTCGTTCACGGTGGGCATCAGCGTTGATGCACCGCTCACGATATTGCCGTCGGCGGTGGTCCAGAGGTACGTGAAATTGTTGCCCTGCGACGACGAACTGCCGTTGAGCTGAAGGGAGGTGATGGTGCAGTTGAGGAGGCCGTCTGCCCCTGCGTTTGAGGTGGGTGGCGTGGTACTGGTTGATACAGTGGTAAAATCACTGGCCGTGCAGCCGTTGGTGGTGTTGGTGACGTTGAGGGTGTAGTTGCCCGCTGCCCCGACGACTGGCATAAGCGTGGTGGCTCCACTGAGGATGAGGCCGTTGACCGTTGTCCAGAGGTACACGAAGTTGCCGCCGGTGGAGGTGCCTGTTCCGTTCAACGTGGCCGTTGGGTTGGTGCAGGTGATGGCGCCTGGCGGGCCAGCTTCCACCGTTGGTGGGGTGGTGTTCGATAAAATATTGACGGTGGTGGTGGCAAGGCAGGAGTTGCCATCAGTGACGGAAACGGTGTGGGTGCCAGCCGCCAAGCTTGCCGTTGGGCCAGATTGGCCGTTCGACCAGTTGTAGGCGAACGAGCCTGTACCGCCCGTGGCCAGCGCCGTTGCGGAGCCATTCGGGATGAGGCAGGTGATGTTCGTTTGCCCGACAATGGAAACCGTGAGCGGTGGCGGTTGGGTGATGGTCACGGAGCCAGTGCCGCTGCCGCAGGATGGGTTGGTCACGGAGACCGTGTAGGTGCCAGCCGGGATATTGTTGATGGTGGGGCCGGAGCCGCCGTTCGACCAATTGTAGGTGTAGGGAGGCCCACCGCCGCCTGAGGCAGCGGCAGTGGCGGAGCCGGTGCTGTTGCCGTTGCAATTGACGTTGGTGCCGGTAACATTGACGGTGATTGGGCCGCCGCCGACGAGAGAGGCGGTGGCGGTGGTGGTCACGATGGCATCCCCGGAGGTGTTGCCGTTGCCGTTGGCAAGGTTGGCGACGGCGTACATGGTGATGGCGCCGTTGGAGGAGCTAGGAGCGGTCCAGTCCACGGTGAAAGTCATGGTGTTGGGGCCGAACGACTGGGCGGGCGAATGTTCAAAGAAGAGTTTCCCACCGCTGGATTCCACGTTGGAAAACGGGCCGGGGTTGCTCAAGGTGCCAGCGTTGTTGTTGTTCGACTGCTGCGCAACGAGCTGGAACCCGGCCATCTGCGGGTCGCTGTTGGTGCGGGTGATGGTCACTGTGAGGGGGTAAACGGTGCACGGCGTCACCATCGCTGGCAGCCCGCCAATAGCTACCATGCCCGTGCCGGTGCCACCTGAGTGGCAGCCGCCCTGCGAACTTGAACAAGTGTTGCCGCTGGGCGGGGCGCCAGTGTGGCCGTTGGGCGGGTTTCCTGAATTCGACAATTGGAAATATGCGACCAGCAGCACAAAGAATAGTGTGTAAACAGAGTTGAGTTTTTTTTTCATAAACAGGATGTGGTTAGTGTGTCTTGATGGTATAAGTTGGATGATTTCAGTGGTCTGGTCCGGGGGTTCACATAAATAATTTGTCAACGAACACCTTTTGCTTGAGCGCCCTTAAAAGCAAGGGGTTTTTGGAAAGGTGACGGATTGGAGCATAGCAAAAGTCGCATTTTTTTATTTGTAGGTACACCTTTTAGCTCGAAAATGCTATCAGACGACATTCGCCCTCTGGCCCTCGGCCACGCTTGAATTCGATTAATTTTCCATTGGCTAAAGTTGGTTGTGTAACTTTGCGGCGTCTCATTTGGGGTGCTTTTTTTAGTTTTCAGTTCGACAGTCGAACTGAAAATTAAAAAAAAGCTGAGATCATACCCATCGAACCTGCCCGGGCAATGCCGGGTAGGGAAATGAAGCCCAGTCCTGCATTGCGGCAGCACTTCATTTAGATTGGTAACCCATCGTGCCACCAAGCGAGTTGCTTGGCGGGAATTTTTTCAACTAAAAATTGCACGATGAAAAAGTTACTTGTTGCAGGCGTGGCCCTGCTGTTTTCCAACCTTCTTTTTTCACAAAAAATCACTGGCAAAATTTCCGACGCTGAAGGCAACCCGCTCCCCGGCGCCAGCATTTGGCTGCTCGAAACCAAGGAGGGCACGGTTGCCGATGAACAGGGAGCGTTCACGCTGTGGCTTGATAAATCAGGCGTTTACACGCTGCGAGTCAGCTTCGTCGGTTACGAAACAATAACCAGGGCGGTGGATGTAGCGGGCGCTGAACCTCAGTTGATTGCCCTCGAACCTTCCGCCAACCTGCTCCACGAACTGACCGTGACGGCAGTGCGGGCTGGCAAAAAATCGCCATTCACCTACGCCAACGTGAGCAGTGACGACCTCAAAGCCCGAAACCTCGGACAAGACGTGCCCTACCTTCTCGACGCCACCCCATCGGTGGTGGTGACCAGCGACGCTGGGGCGGGCGTCGGCTACACGGGCATCCGCATCCGGGGCACCGACCCCAGCCGCATTAGCGTGACCATCAACGGCGTGCCGCTCAACGACGCCGAGTCGCAGGGCGTATTCTGGGTGGACCTGCCCGACGTAGCGGCCTCCACGGAGAGCATCCAGGTACAGCGGGGCGTGGGTATCTCGACCAATGGTGGCGGGGCGTTTGGCGCTTCTATCAACCTGAATACCAATGAGTTGCAGTTGAATCCTTACGTTGAGGTGTCTGGCACGGCGGGATCGTTCAACACCCACAAGACCAGCGTCAAGCTCGGCTCAGGGCTGTTGGGTAAGGACTCCACTTCTACCAACACAGGCTTCACTTTTGACGCCCGCGGCAGCCTCATCAACTCCGACGGGTACATTGACCGGGCGAGTTCCGAGCTGCGGTCGGCCTATTTTTCACCCGCCTATATCGGCGAAAACTTTACGCTGCGGGGTATCGTGATGCACGGCGACGAGGTGACTTACCAAGCTTGGTACGGTGTTCCGGCACAGTATATCGGCGATGACTCGCTGCGCACTTACAATCCCGCAGGCACCGAAAAGCCCGGCAGGCCCTACGACAACCAGGTGGACGACTATCGCCAAACGCACTACCAACTCATTTATAATCAGGAACTTAGCCGAAATTGGCACTTCAACTTGACGGGGCATTATACGAGGGGGATTGGGTTTTATGAGGAGTACAAGGACGAGTATAGCATCCTCGAATATGGGATATTCGATGATGAGCCTTCGGATGGATACCACCTCATCCGCCGCCGCTGGCTCGACAACCACTATTTTGGCAGCATCGGCAGCGCAAATTTTACAAGTGACAACAAACGACTGAACATCATTGCTGGTGGGGCCTTTCACCGTTATCTTGGCAAGCATTTCGGCACGATTTACGAAATCCTCTTTTCCGATTTAGCCGTTCCAAAAAACCACCGCTACTACGACGACGAGGGCGAAAAGACCGACGCCAATGTTTTCACCAAAATCCAGTATGCCCTGACGCCCCGCTTGCACGGCCTCCTCGACCTGCAAGGACGCTTGGTGGACTACCGCACTACGATGGATCAATTGTACGTGCCCGACGGCCCGATTTACAAGACCTCCACCGCCGACTACCTTTTCTTCAACCCAAAGGCGGGTCTATTTTTCGAAGCCAACAAAAACACCTCGCTTTACGCCTCTTTTGCTGTGGCGCAAAAAGAACCGAACCGCAACGATTTCACGGATGCCCCCAAAGACCAACTTCCGAAACCTGAGCGGCTCTTCAACACCGAGGCTGGCGTAAAATACAACGCCGAGCGGCTGGCCTTCGGCTTCAATTTTTACCACATGAAATACAAGGACCAGCTCGTGCTCACTGGCAATATCAACGACACCGGGGCACCCATCCGCATCAACGTGACGGATAGCTACCGCTTGGGCTTGGAACTTACGGCAAAAGCGGTCGTCGGCCAGCACTTCGTGGCCGACGCCAACGCCACGTTCAGCCAAAACAAAATCAAGGAGTTCACAGAATACGTGGACAACTGGGACACGGGCGAGCAATCGGCTTTTGTGCGGGGAACCACCGACATCGCCTTCTCGCCGGGCGTCGTGACCTTCGGCAGGCTGGCTTGGGGGGCTTCGCCAAATTTTGCGAAGGATGGCCTCGGGCTGTCCGTCGCACTAGCGGGCAAGCACGTGGGCAAGCAGTTCATGGACAACACCTCCAACGACAACACGGTGCTGGACGCCTACACCACCTTCGAAGCGCAGGTGCGGTACAGCATCCGGTCAGGCATTTTCAAGGAACTCAGTTTCAACCTGTTGGTGCAAAACCTGCTCGATGCGCGCTACTCGTCGAATGCCTGGACGTACCGCTATATTTCATCAGAAGATTACACCAGTTTCGACCCGTACGCTCGGCAGGAAGGCGGCAATTTTTACAACCTGACTGGCTACTACCCGCAGGCAGGGCGCAACTTTTTGCTTGGGGTGACGGTCGGTTTTTAATGCAAAAGCGATAGGATTGCTCGGCGCAATCCTATCGCGCTGCCATATTTGACTTTTTCTTGTTAAAAAAGCTCATTCAGTGAAGCGCTCCAAATAAGAATACTGCTTGTGCGTAATAAACATCAGACTACTCAACGCCTTGACGAATAAAGGCATTTTGGCTCATGTCGGGTTACAGTGAAACTGCTTAAAAAACAAGATAAAAAAAACATTTTTACCCCTCATCGCCGCCTTCGGCGGCTCTTCGGGGGGAGAGAGACTTGGGGGCTGCTGCGCAGCCCCCAAACCCCCTTGCTTTTCACGCCAAACCTACATGAGCCGACATTTTGTTGTTTACAAATACTTTAACGACATGAAAAAAATGCGATTCGCTCAATTGTTTCTCACTTTATTGGCCTTGTTATTTACGACGAGCAGATGCACCTTCATTGGGATGGCTGTTGGACATTCAGTGGCTGAAAAAAATCATGCAAAGAGACCCAGCATAGATGGAAGCTGGGATGCTGTAATTAGAATGGCGGAAGGGACCTGGGTGGATGTGGTCAAGAAAGACGGAAAAATAATTGAGGGCAAATACTTGGAAGTAGATGGCGATTCCCTGTTTTCAATAAAGTTGGATATAATGGGAAGCAAAAAGCACAAAATGATCATGCTCAACGATATTGACCATATTGTGGTTGGCAATAAATCCGATGGCCCAAAGGTGCTTGGGGCAGGGTTAGGTGCAGCGATTGATTGTACTATAATTACTTTAGCCGCCGTAGCCTTTAACAGGCAATTTGATTAAATGAGGTAATTTGATTGTACCCTCCTCATATGCCAATATTGTATTGTAGGCTTTGGGTGCAGCAGCGTTTTGTCCCTCTTTTATGATGCAGCGACAAAGTTGTTCATC
>CAZDSU010000043.1:0-61337 GCA_964508135.1 uncultured Saprospiraceae bacterium | reverse complement strand
GTTTATAGGTCTTTTTATTTGCTCGAATGGCCATGCCAAAAGAAATGATGACCTGTGCTTTTACTTCGCTGTGGTTATGTGTTCCTCCTGCCATTGGTATGAGTTTTCCGTCGTGGTATTCGTGGTTGGTCAAAGAAAATTCCTCCATTTCGAGGTACTCCTCGATGGTGTAGCGCCTTTCCTTCTGCGCCACTGGCTTTTTCGCTATCACGGTCGTCATTTCAAACATGGTTGCAATTTTTACGCAAGTTAGCCATTTTTAAAAAAATACCCTCATCTGCTCACCCTACCCCCACCCTGCCCTGTCACCAGCGCCTCCACCTCGGCCACCGTCACAAGGTTCAAGTCGCCGGGGATGCTGTGCTTCAGGCAGGCCGCCGCTGCGCCGAAATTCAGCGCACGTTGGTCGTCAGCATAGGTCAGCAGGCCATAAATCAGACCCGCCATGAGCGCGTCGCCGCTGCCCACCCGGTCCACGATTTGGGTTATCTGGTAAACGGGCGATTCGAGCAGTTTTTTGCCATCGAAAAGCACGGCGCCGAGGCCCTGCGCCGAGGAGTCGTTGCCGCTGCGGCGCGTCATCACGATTTTTTTTGCCTTCGGAAAAAGCTGCATCAACTGCGCACAAACCGACTCGATGGCCGCCGTTTCGCCGCCGTTTCCTCCCTTCGGAAAAATACCAAAATGCACGGCCGCATCCTCCCTGCTGCACAGGATGAGGTCGCAGCCAGCCACCATCGGCGGAAGGATTTCGGCTGGGGGCTTGCCGTATTGCCACAGGTTTTTACGGTAGCTGAGGTCGAAGGAAACCGTCAGGCCGAGCCGGTTGGCCACTTCGATGGCCTCCTGGCAGGCATCGGCGGCGCTTTGCGAAATGGCGGGGGTGATGCCCGTCCAATGGAACCAGTTTGCACCAGTAAAAACGGCCTCCCAGTCCACCATGCCGGGCTGGATGGTGGCCATGCTGCTGTGCGCCCGGTCGTACACCACCTTACCGTTGCGGTGGCCAGCGCCTTTTTCGTAAAAATATATGCCGACCCGCTCACCGCCGCGCAGTACGTGCCGCGTCCCGACGCCCCACCGCCGAAGCTCCGTCATTACGCAGTCGCCGAGGTCGTGTTCGGGCAGGCGCGTGACATACTCCACAGGCAGCCCGAATTGCGCCAGCGACACGGCAACGTTGCTCTCGCCGCCGCCGTACACCACCTCCAAGCTGGTGGCGTGGCTGAACCGCTGGTGGTCCGGCGGGGAAAGGCGGAGCATGATCTCGCCGAAGGTGACGATGCGGCTCATAATTCTTCGTCGTTTAGGAAATTCAACCTGTTCAGGTCTGGTCGTTGGCCGGGAATAGTATCTAGCAATATCCTTATTTCGTCAATGTTGTGCGTAATCTTGGTCAGGTGCCATTCGAGTTTTTTGCGGCTGAATTCCTCTTCTTTCAGCCGCTGGAATTCTTTTATGAAATATACTTGGAAGGATGGGCTGAGCCAGTAGCAAAAGTTAAGGGCAATGTCGGGATGTGCCCAGGTGCCCCCGTTTCGACCGGATTTTGAAATCATACCAATGGCTCCGGTTTCACCAATCCATTTTTGTGGGCTAAGCACGTTCCGGTTTTGAAGGTAGGTTTGCTTAAAGTTTACCATTTGGTCAACTTTAAATTCGGGGTTGTGAAGCAGTTCCCAGGTTTCAAGAAACTCCAAGGTTGAAAGGTTTTTCAACCAACTGATAATGAGGAACTTGGTTTCCTTGTCGGATTGCTTTGATATGTCGGTCAACGAGATAAAATCACGCTCGTTTACCTGTTCAATGTGGATGGTTAGCCCCTTTACGGTCAGCGTCTTCTTTGCCATAAAGCCTATTTTCCAGTTAAATTTTATTCTAAATCATTGTTTCGCTTTTAAACCCTGCTATTTGGCAGGGTTTAAAAGCGAAAATAGTTTTTCGCGTTGAAATAACAGATGTTCCGCACGATTTGGCCAAGCCAAGCCTCATCGTTGGGCAGCTTGCCGTCATGCACGTCTCGCCCGACGAGGTTGCAGAGCAGCCGCCGGAAGTACTCGTGCCGCGGAAAACTGAGGAACGAGCGGCTGTCCGTGAGCATCCCGACGAAGGTGCCGAGCAGACCCATGTTGGAGAGGGTGTTGAACTGCTTTTCCATCCCATCGAGTTGGTCGAGGAACCACCAGGCCGCGCCGTACTGTATTTTTCCAGGCGTGTTGCCGTCCTGAAAATTGCCTGCCATCGTAGCGAATACCTCGTTGTCGCAAGGGTTGAGGTTGTAGAGAATAGTCTTGGCGAGTTGGCCCTCCCGGTCGAGGCGGTCAAGGAATTTTGCCAAAGCCTCCGCCTGTGGGAAGTCGCCGATGCTATCGCAGCCTGCGTCAGCACCGAGGTGGGCGAGCAGCCGGGCATTGTTGTTGCGCAGTGCGCCGAGGTGGAACTGCTGCACCCAACCTTTTTCGGCGTACATTTTACAAAGTTCGTACAGCAGCGCCGACTTGTACTTCCCGGCCTCCTTGCCGCCGACCATTTGCCCGTCCATTTTTCGCTTGAAAATGGCGTCCACCGTCGGCAGGTTGTAGTCCTCGGCGGGCAGTTGTTCAAGGCCGTGGTCAGCAAGCTTGCAACCATGCGCTGCGAAGAAGTCAGCCCTTTTTTTCAGCGCCTGCAGCAGATCGTCGAAGGATTGGATGTTGATGCCCGCTGCCTCGCCGAGTGTTTCGATATAGCTTGGGAAGGCTTCGTTTTTAATAAAAATGGTCTTATCGGGCCGGAACGTGGGTAGCATTTTCACTTCAAAACTGTCCTCACCGACCTGCCGATGGTGGCGCAGGTCATCTGCGGGGTCGTCTGTGGTGCTAAGCGCTTCGACCTTCATGCGGCGCAGGAGGTTTCGGGCACTGAATTCGGGAGTTCTGAGCAGTTCGTTGCAGTGGCGGTAGATGCCGGGGGCTGTTTCGGAGTTGAGCAGGTCGGTAACGCTAAAGTAGCGTCGCAGTTCCAGGTGCGTCCAGTGGAAAAGCGGGTTGCGGAGGGTGAACGGCACTGTTTCGGCCCATTTCTCGAACTTTTCCTTGTCGCTGGCCTCTCCGGTGATAAACTGCTCCGGTATGCCCGCTGCCCGCATTGCTCGCCATTTGTAGTGGTCGCCGCACAGCCAGATGTCCGTGAGGCTTTCAAACTGACGGTCGGTGGCGATGTCGGCTGGCGATAGGTGATTGTGGTAGTCGAGTATGGGCAGGTCTTTGGCATGGGCATGGTAGAGGGTTTCCGCCGTTGGGTTGTCGAGCAGGAAGTTGTCGTCGAGAAAAGGTTTGATTGGCATGGTCGCTGGCAAAACGTATATTTTTAGGTGAAATTCAGTTTGCTGTCGCTGGCAAATGTAGGTTTCGTTTTTCGGAAATATAGAAGGAGTTTTAATTCCCTCTACCCTATCATTATTTACTTACTGTAATTATTCACTTATTTACTTTTATACTTAATAAGATTAGATACTTATTTACTTTTGAAACTTACGTAAGTTTATAAGTAACTACTTTAAAGATTACTTACTTATAAAAGTACAATACTTATCTAAGTTGATTACCTTTGCTCCGTAAGTATGTAAAAGTACGTAAGTATCTACTTAATTAAGTAAAATTGAATATTTTAGAATCTCCGCTTATTTGCCAATAATTTACTTAAATAAGTATCATACTTAAATACAAATCATTGACAATCAATAATTTGAACCAAATATATCAGCAATGATAATTTCAATCACAAACCTAAAGGGGGGGGTAGGGAAGAGTACCTTGGCACAAAACCTGGCCGTCTATCTGGCCAAAAAAGGCCGCAACCTGTGCATTGCCGACACTGATTCGGAACAGCAAACCTCCGTTAAATGGGGCAGCGTACGGTCAGGAATAGAAGACGGTAGCGTACCCGAAGTTCCCGTTTTCCTCATCAATCCTGATACAATTTCCGACCAGATTTTGAACAAACTGGGAAAGAAGTACGACCTCGTCATCATTGACGGAACGCCCGCCTTGACCGAATTGACCACCCGAATCATCATTATGAGCGACCTGGTCATCACGCCAATCTTGGCCAGTGCCACCGATGTCTGGGCGCTAGACACCTTCCTGAAACGCTACGAAGAGGCACGCATCACAAAGGAGGCGATGGGGGGCAAAGTCGAGCTTTACGTGCTGTTGAACAAGTACAACGAGCGCACCAACCTCGACCGGGAAATCGGCGAGACCATCGGCGAAATGGGCGTGAACCTGCTAGCGACGAAGATATCCACCCGCGTGGCCTACAAGGAAGCCACCGTGCAGGGCCTCGGCGTCACGGAACTTAAGGACAAGAACGCACAGGCGGAGATTGAGTCCCTTGCAACCGAAATCGAAAAACTGTTGTAAAGTCAATCCAGAACTTTTCAAATACCAGCAACATGGCAAAGAAAACCTTCAACATAAAAAGTACCCTGTCTGTACAGCCAAAACAATTCTCCGTGGACGACGTGGAGAGTGCCATCAAGCAGATACACGAGGCAAAGACGCCGACCACTGCGCCAGCAAAAAAAGAACCCACCAAGCTAAAAAAACCTGTCGCCACCAAAAAAGCAGTCGAGTCAAAGCCTGTTGCGCTGCCTGCCAAAAGCCGCCGGGAAGTGGTGGAAGAAGCCCCCGTCCGCAAGGTTCGCCTGTCGGTTGACATCAATCCGGCCACGCACAAGCGCTTGAAAATAAAGGCCATCGAACAGGATTCGGACATCATGCACTACGTCGAAATGCTGATAGAGCGCGACCTTGCCAAATGAGCGCATGTTGTTTTCTAATAAGTTTTCTAAAATCAACACCAACAAGCGGTCTCTTTTGTTGGTGTTTTCTTTTTTTATTATCTTTTTATAGCTTTTAGACCTCCACATCACATTGATTGTCAGAATCTTAGCACCCTCAAGTGAGAGAGAATTGGGAGCTACTGTGAGGAATTTGGGAAACACCCACGAGAGAATTGGGAAAAAAAGCGAGAAAAATGGGACAAAAGGTGAGATATTTGGGAAAAGGTGAGATATTTGGGACTTAATGTGAGAAAATTGGGAATAAGACACATGCATTGAACTCATTGCCATGCTGGCATTAAAGCAAATCCGTCCCAAATCCCTCACATTTGAGCAAATCCGTCCCAAATCCCTCACATTTAGCGACATGGGTAAAAGAAGACGAAAAAGCGGCGGCATCGTTGTCATTAAAAAGGCCAATCAACTGATTGAGTCGCGTTACCGATTCGATATCTGGGAGACACGGTTTTTCCTGTCCATCCTCTCCCAGATACGGCGCGACGACGACGACTTTCAGGTGTACCGTGTGTGGTACAAGGACGTGATACGCGCATTCAACCTGAAATCCAACCAATCTTACAGCCTGCTGCGGGAGGCGGCTAAGAGCATCATGAGCAAGTCGTTCTTCGTTAGCTACGAAAAGGACGGGACGGCCCGGGAGGTGCAGTACCATATCCTGCGCAAGATTGACTACATGAAGGACGGCCAAGAAGGCACTGGCCGCGAGAGCCAAGAGTATATTGACGTAACCATCGAGCAGGAAATGAAGCCGTTTTTCCTGCAGTTGCAGCGCAATTTCACGGCATACGACCTGCGCAATGTGGTAAAACTTGGTGCATACCCCATTAGGGTTTACGAGTTGCTCAAACAATACGAGAGCATCGGCGAACGAACTTTGGACATCGAAGAAATCAAGCGGATGTTCGAGATTACGAAGGAATACCCGCGCTTCCCGGATTTTTTCCGATGGGTGGTCAGCCCTGCCATCAAGGAAATAAACTCGCACACCGACCTGATGATAAACGACTGCATCAAGGTCAAGGAGGGCAAAAAAGTGGTCAGTCTCCGCTTTGTTTTCCGAAGGAAACCCGATGAGGACGTGCCGCACACGCGCAGCAAAGTGGTGCAAAAACCGCTGGAACTGCCCTTTGACCATAAGCAACTCGTGCCAGTGTCAGAGGTGGCCGATATTTTACCAAAAAGCAGCAAAGATGCACTGTTCAACAAGTTCCAAGAAGAGGTCGTGCAACAGTTTGGCGTCACGGCCACGGCGTTTTTTGAAATGCTCGACGGCTGCACCGATGAGCAGGTCAGCCAGGCCATCCGCGTCACCCGCCGTGCCAAGGCGAACAACCAAATCAAGACCAGCATCCCCGGTTTTTTCATCCATGCGCTTCGCAACGGCTTCACCGACCCTAAGGAAGAACAGATCAAGAAACAAGCGCAAGAAACGGAGAAAGGTAGGGTAGTGGAGGCCATCCGGCAAGAGGTGGAGGAACTTCGGGAAGCCGCTGCCGACCTCATCAACGAACAGATAAAAGCGCTAACGGCCAGCCAGCCCGACGTCACCTTGGACGCCATTGCCAGCCTGAAGGACAATCCCTACGCCAAGGTCATCGTCGAGAAAAAGGAAAAATCGGCCAAAAAGGAACTTGAACTGGAGGACTACCGCCGCGACAAGGTACTGCGCGACCTCGTGCGCCAGGCCATCGTTGACCAGCACCCCGATTTGTTCGCTGGCATACTCGCCGATTATGAACCCAAGATTAAGGAATTGGAAGAAAAAATAAGGACGATAAGTAGGTAAGTACGTACTTATTTACGTAAAAAATTACCCTCTCCGCAACACCCTCGCCTCGCTTTTTTCACGGATAATTTCCTTGATGGGACGCCCTTCCAGTTTAGACTCCAGCCACGAAATAATATCGAGGTACAAGAATGGACGCCGCTCAAATGGGTCGTTTTGCAAGGGCAAAAGGCGGTCGTGTAAGTTTCTGAACTCCTGCATCAGGGCACTTGGTTGAATGCCCGTTGTGCGCCGAAGGAACTGAAAAATCTCGCGCTGTACCTGCTGTAAATCCTCGACATGAAGGAGGAAGCGGTAAACGGACTTCACTTGGTACTCCACCAGTTCCGAATTGCCCAGTTCGAAATGGGCGATGAGGTTTAAAATTCTCGCAAAGCACTGGATATCCGCACGGTAGTCAATCGTTTTTTGGTTGATGATTTTGTTCAAAAAATCAATGGCATGGCTGTGGTCGGCGTTGCCGAAGTAGAGGCAGGCGATGCGGTATTGGAACACGAGAATGCGGTTGGCATCCCAATTGAACGGGTTCGAGTCCAGCAGTTCTGCCAGTTCGGGGATGATTTTCACGCCCTCCGCGTAGTCGCCGCTGAGGTAATATGCGTTGATGCGGTGGAGATTCAGGTAGAGTTGGTAAAGCCCTTCCACGTTGCGGTTTTGGCTGAAATCCACCTGCATGGGGAATATTTCCAATTGCCGCAGGGCCACCTCAAAGCGTTCGTCGTGCAGGCTATTGAAAAGGACGCTAAGGAGGTTGTGCAGCCCTTTCAGGTAAAAAACCGGGTGCAGTTGCTTCATAGCCGTATTCTCCGAAAAAAGGTCCACCCACCGCTGCGCGTAGCGGTAGCATGGCGCAAACTCCTGGCAGATATGGTGCAGCCAGACATGGGCTTGGCAGAAATAGACCCTGCCCGTGAAATCCAGTTCCTCAAACTTCGCCTGTGGCAAACGCAAATTAAAAAATTCCTTCACGAAGTAGTAGTCCCGCTCGTTTCGCACGAAGCCGATTTTCAGGTAGAGGCCGTACATCTGGAGCGCCAAATTGGAGAACTCGTGCGTCTGCGATAGCGCCCGACTGATTACCAGCGTTTGCTCCGCCAACTCCTGCGCCCGCCCCTCAATGCTCCTCGTAATGTATTGACCCTCAATCAGTTTCTCGAATTCGAGCATCTCCAGCGCCAGCGACTTGAACTCCCCGGCAAGGGCTTTTTCTTTGTTTTTTGCCAATAAATCAAGTGCTTGACGGTAGAGGCCCTTGTCGTAGAGTACGTGGGCGTAGTCAATATTTTCGCGCAGCAAAATATCTTCATTGCGCCCGCGCCCCAGCAGCCGAAGGCTGGTCAGCAACTGGCCGTAGAGGTGCGCCTTGAGGTTGGGCAGTTGCTCCTTTTTCAACGACGGGATTTTCTTCATAATGGCTACCTCATCGTACTCGCCCCGTTTGTCCAGCACATCGAACAACCGCAAGAACAGCAAGTCGTCCGACGACGAGTTTCGCTTCGCAAATAGGCGAAACTGCCGCTTCTCGCCCTGCGTCAGGGTGCGGATGAGTTGGAGTAGGTCGTCGGTGCGCTGTTTGGCCATGCGATTACCCCTGACCCCTAAAGGGGAACCTAATCGGGGAAGTGGTTTGGTTGATTTAATTATTGAAGTTCCTACAAATCTGCGTCCGTGGGTTCCCCTTTAGGGGTCAGGGGCAAACGGCGCTTTGTCATCGTAGAAAAAACGCTGCTAAGTATTTGAATATCAGTTAAATAAGTCAAAATCCAAGCAACTTTAAAATAGGAGAACGCCAAAAACTTGATTTCCCAGCAGGGTAGGGTAGGGCTACATTTGAAAACTCAAAGATGAGAAATTGCTGGATTGTTGAATTGTTCGATTGTTGTCGGCAACGCAGTCCCCCAACAATGAAGCAATTCAACAGTAAAACAATCATGCAATGGCTACACAAATCCAAATATTCGACACCACCCTCCGCGACGGCGAGCAAGTGCCCGGCTGTAAACTTAATACCGCCCAAAAAATCGAAATTGCCCGTGCGCTCGAAGAGCTTGGGGTGGACGTCATCGAGGCGGGATTCCCTATCAGCAGCCCCGGTGATTTCGAGGCCGTGCGGCAAGTGTCGAGGGCGGTGCGGCGGCCTATCGTATGCGCACTGAGCCGGGCGGTGGAGAAGGACATCAAGACCGCCGCCGAATCGCTGGAAGGTGCGCTGCGTCCCCGCATCCACACGGGCATCGGCGTGTCGGAAATGCACATCCGGTACAAGCTGCAAACCACGCCGGAGGACATTCTCTACCGTGCCGCCGCCGCCGTGAAATACGCCAAATCGTTTGTCGAAGACGTGGAATTTTACGCCGAGGACGCTGGCCGTGCTGAAAACGAGTTCCTCGCAAGGGTGCTCGAAGCCGCCATCCAAGCTGGGGCCACCGTGCTCAACATTCCTGACACCACGGGCTACTGTCTGCCGGAACAGTACGGCGCTAAAATCAAGTACCTCTACGAAAACGTGCGGGGCATCGAACGGGCCATCCTCGCCACACATTGCCACAACGACCTTGGTTTGGCCACGGCCAACTCCATCAGCGGCGTCATCGGCGGCGCCCGACAGGTCGAATGCACCATCAACGGCATCGGCGAGCGGGCAGGCAATACCTCGCTGGAGGAAGTCGTCATGATATTGCGCCAGCACCCCGACCTCGGTTACACCACGGGCATCAACACCCGCCTGCTGAACCCCACCAGCCAGTTGGTTTCGGAGAAAATGGGCGTCGTGGTGCAGCCCAACAAGGCCATCGTCGGTGCGAACGCCTTTGCCCACAGCAGCGGCATCCACCAGGACGGCGTCATCAAGAAACGGGAGACCTACGAAATCATTGACCCACTGGAAGTCGGCGTTGACCACTCGAAAATCGTGCTGACGGCCCGCAGCGGTAGGGCGGCGCTGGCGTACCGGGCCAAGTGCCTCGGCGTGAATTTGACGAAGGATGAACTGGACTCGGTGTATGTGACTTTCCTGCAAGTGGCGGACAGCAAGAAGGAGGTGGGGGATGAGGATTTGGGGGAAATTTTGAGTTCGGTAAGGGAGGCGGTGGCTGTGTAAAATGAATTACTCTTCCTCATCAACGGATGTTGGAGAAATCTTTTGAAGGACGTACTGGCGGAAGGTTTTGGCAATTAAAATTGCATCTGCTGCTTCGACATTGGACGGGTCAAATGGGAAGCCAGGATACCTGACATGGACGCTGTAATCGTTAATAGCCAATGCATTTTCGAGGAAATCCGGCGGCAGTGTTTCATGCGTTGCCATCAGGTTCAGCAATAGTTCCAGGTCGTGCGTCCTTGGGAAAGTAATATTGAAATAGATGAGGTAGGCTTTGAAAAATTTCTCGGTAGCCTGTTGGCAGTGGTAGCAGATGAGGTCCCAGTAGTCCTTGTCCATCTGGAAAGCATCTTGGGCCAACCCAAGGTCTCGCTCGGCCTTAATTAACCAGTCGTGCGGATTTTGAGCGGTCATACAGCGTTTTTCCAGTGGTTAAAATCTCGTGGACGATGGAGTATTTATCGTCTTTTTGGTTGGCCATTTCCTCCGGCGTGAAGACGAGGATGTCCTTTGAAAAAAAGTGGATTTGACCAGATTTGCGGATGGCCATGCGCACTTCACTTCCCCGTTTAGGCCAAGGCTGCGAGGTGCTTTTGACAATGGCCAAATCAAGGTCACTTTCTTCGCCCGCATTGCCAGCGGCATAAGAGCCGAAAAGGATGACCTGTTCAGGCTGATAGTTTTCAACTATCGCCTGCACAACCGCAGCTATTTGAGCATTTGAAATTATCATTTTGCATAGAAAATTTTAAAATGGACTTTAAAATTTTCTATGCAAAAATAGTCGAAAAAATGAATTTCCAAAGTGTTGGGTCAATTAACGCCGCCCATCAACCCTTATCAACCGTATCAACTTTATCAACCAAAAATGTCAAAGACCCTCTTCGATAAAATCTGGGACTCCCACATCGTCAAGCCCGTCGAGGGCGGGCAGGACGTTCTGTACATTGACCGGCACTTCATCCACGAAGTGACCAGCCCGCAGGCGTTCGATGGTTTGCGCCAGCGCAACATACCTGTTTTTCGTGTGAAAAAAACCGTCGCCACCGCCGACCACAACGTGCCGACCATCAACCAACACTTGCCCATCGTTGAGCCGCTCAGTCGCTTCCAAGTGGACAAACTGACAGAGAACTGCAACGAGTTCGGCGTTGACCTTTACGGTCTTGGCCACCGCTGGCAGGGCATCGTCCACGTCATCGGGCCGGAACTGGGTATTACGCAGCCGGGCATGACCATCGTCTGCGGCGATAGCCATACGAGCACCCACGGGGCATTTGGCACCATCGCCTTCGGCATCGGCACCAGCCAGGTGGAGCAGATTTTGGCTTCGCAATGCCTGTTGCTCAAGCGCCCCAAGCGCATGCGCATCACCGTGGACGGCGAGCTGGCCGTGGGCGTCGTTTCCAAGGACATCATCCTTTACATCATATCCAAACTCAGCGCCGCCGGAGGTACGGGCTATTTCGTCGAGTACGCCGGCAGCGCCATCTGCTCCCTCTCGATGGAGGCCCGCATGACCATCTGCAACATGAGCATCGAAATGGGCGCACGGGGCGGCCTCATCGCCCCCGACGAGACCACTTTCGAGTACGTGCGTGGGCGGGAGTTTGCCCCACAGGGCGCAGCATTTGAGGCTGCTGTCGCAAAATGGCGGGAACTCTACTCCGACCCCGACGCCGCATTCGACAAGGAGTACCACTACCGGGCGGAGGACATCGCCCCGATGATTACCTACGGCACGAACCCCGGCATGGGCGTGCCCGTGGACGAGGCTATCCCGACCGCTCCCACGCCCGGCGACAGCTTGGCGTCCTTTGAAAAATCACTCGGCTACATGGGCTTCGCTGCTGGCGAAAACCTGTTGGGCAAGCCCATCCACCACGTCTTCATCGGCTCCTGCACCAACAGCCGCATCGAGGATTTGCGCCTGGCGGCGAAATTCGTGCAGGGCAAACAGAAGGCCCCGCACGTCAGCGCCATGATAGTGCCCGGCAGCAAGCAGGTCGAGGCACAGGCCAAGGCCGAGGGGCTGGACAAAATCTTCATCGCCGCAGGCTTCGAGTTCCGGGAGCCGGGCTGCTCCGCCTGCCTCGGCATGAACGAGGACAAAGTGCCTGCGGGGGAGTATTGCGTGAGCACCTCGAACAGGAATTTTGAAGGGAGGCAAGGGCCTGGGGCGAGGACGATTTTGGCGAGTCCTTTAACAGCGGTGGCTGCTGCAATTGCTGGGCAAATCGTTGATGTGAGGCGTGTTTTGAATTGATTGTTGATTGACGATTACATGATTGTTGATTGTTGATGGAATGGCTGATGTTCAATGAAATTATGGACGATTTGACGGGAAAACAACCATCAATAAATCCAAAATCGTCCATCACATCAAAAATCAACAATCATGTAATCGTCAATCAAAAATCAAAAAGAAATCAAACAATGGAAAAATTCACTCATATAATCTCAACCGCCGTCCCCCTCCCCATGGAGGACGTGGACACTGACCAAATCATCCCCGCCCGCTTCTTGAAGGCGACGACGAGGGACGGCTTTGGCGACAACCTCTTTCGGGACTGGCGCTACAACCCAGACGGCAGCCCCAAGGCCGATTTTGTGCTGAACAACCCGACGTACAGCGGCAAAATCCTCGTGGCGGGCAAAAACTTCGGTTGCGGCAGCAGCCGGGAACATGCTGCTTGGTCGCTGACGGACTACGGCTTCAAGGTCGTGGTCAGCAGCTTCTTCGCCGATATCTTCCGGGGCAATGCGTTGAACAATGGGTTGCTTCCCGTGCAGGTGTCGCCAGCATTTTTGGATGAAATGTTCACGGCCATCGAGAGCGACCCGCAGACCAAGTTCATCGTGAGCTTGGAGCACCAGACCATCGCCATCGCTGGCACGGAGCGGGAGGAACAATTCGACATTGACCCGTTCAGGAAGGTTTGCATGCTGAATGGGTATGATGATATTGATTTCTTGTTGAGCCTTAAAGACGAAATTGAGAAATTTGAAATTGGGAAATTGGGCGACGCAGTGCCTTCCCAATCACCCAGTCTCTCAATTTCCTAATTTCCCAATTTCTATGAATTTCAAACTCGCAGTCTTACCCGGCGACGGCATCGGCCCAGAAGTCACCGACCAAGCGCTGAAAGTGCTGAAAATCGTCGAAGCCACCTCCGGCCACCGCTTCGATTGCCACTTCGCCGACATGGGTGCCATCGCCATTGACAAGCACGGCGACCCGTTGCCGCAGGCGACGCTGGACACCTGTATGGCCGCCGACGCCATCCTGTTCGGTGCCATCGGCCACCCCCGGTTCGACAACGACCCGACGGCCAAGGTGCGCCCCGAGCAGGGCCTGTTGCGCTTGCGCAAAAGCCTCGGCCTCTTCGCCAATATCCGTCCGGTGACGGTCTATCCGAACCTGCTGCACCTCTCGCCGCTGCGGGAGGAAAAAGTGCGGGGCGTGGACTTCGTCATCTTCCGGGAACTCACGGGCGGCATCTATTTCGGGGAAAAAGGCAAGACCGAGGACAGCGCCTACGACCACTGCGTTTACACCAAAATAGAGGTGGAGCGCATCGCCCGGCTGGCCTTCGAATATGCCCGTTTGCGCCGCAACAAGCTGACCCTCGTGGACAAGGCCAACGTGCTGGAAACCAGCCGCTTCTGGCGTAAAATCGTCTTCGACCTCGGTGCCGCCGAGTACCCCGACGTGCAGCTCGACTGGATGTACGTGGACAATGCCGCCATGCAAATCATCCAGTTCCCCACCAGCTTCGACGTGGTGCTGACGGAGAACATGTTCGGCGACATCCTCAGCGACGAGGCCAGCGTGCTGGCGGGTTCGCTCGGCATGTTGCCCTCGGCCTCGGTCGGTGCGAAAGTGGCGCTCTTCGAGCCAATACACGGCAGCTACCCGCAGGCCGCCGGGAAGGACATCGCCAATCCCTTGGCCGCCATACTCAGCGCCGCCATGCTGCTCGACCACCTCGGCCTTGGCGAAGAAGCGAACACGGTGCGGGAGGCGGTGAAATCGGTGCTGGAAGCGGGTTATGGTACTTCCGATTTGCAGGCGGAGAAGACGGTGCGGTGCTCGGAGATGGGGGATTTGGTGGCGAGGAAGGTGAGGGAGATGGCTCCCAAAACGATGGAATTGGCGTGATTTTCTATTAGTATTTTTGAAGATGTTTTAGCCTTAAATCATGGAAAAATACTGGTCAGATTACGCTAAGTTTATCCAAGTTGTCGAAAGAAACACAGGCTATAGTCCTTCGCATTTGATAAACGGGTATGCTGAGTTTTTGAGAATGTTAGAAGAAGCAGATTATGATGACAGCTTCCCGGAATGGGAAGATTATTTTCTGGGGGATATTTTCCTTCGGGAAATGATTCAAAAGCTGTTTGATGATGAAAGTCTGAAAGATAACCTCGTTTTCTTGGACTTCAAAAAACAAGTCGAAGAAGTGGATGAAAAAATGAGGCGCTTCCTGATAAATCCTGAAAAAGCCGACTGGTGGGTAAATCTTGAAATCGATTTTTCTAAAATAAATAAAGCATCTTAAAATTGTGAAAATCAAACCAAATGTGGATTTATAACCGTAAGCCCAGGAATATTTTTGAAATCACCCGTATTCCGGCTCACAAGGGTAAGCCGATGGACAAGCGCCGTGGCAGCAATAACGGCATCGGGCAATTTGATTTTGGTCTGTTTTCTGAGTTCGATGGTTTTTAAAACCACGTCTTCGGTGAGCAGCAAAACTGTGGATGTGCCAATGAAATCTGACAGTACCTTCATTTCCGAAGGTTTTCCGTTGAAGCCCAAAAGTTCAATACGATTGATGATTGATAGTCTGTGCTGGTTATTGTCCACAAGGGTTTCTAGCCATTGGCTGCCAGCGGGTGGAAGCATACCATCAAGGAATTCGATAACAGCATTGCTGTCAATCAGATGCGTTCCCATTCGTTCCGTGTTTGTTCGACGTGTTGAAGCAATTTGTCACCAGTTTCCTTTGAAATAGACCCCGCCCAACGTCGCTTAGGTGGTTCAGAAGCTGCGGGAGTTTCTTTAGTTTTTGGTGACAGTCGAATGATTTTTAATTGCTCCAAAACTTGCAGCAATTTCAAAGCATCGTCGTTCAATAGCTCAACAGAGATGATTTGCATAGCAGATTTTTTTTCAAAGGTACAGATTTTTGAATTTTGAAGTTCAGCCACCACAACCAAATTTTACACCATGCCTAACCTAACCAATATTATTGCCATCGTCATTATCGTCGTCAATCCACCGGGTTGAGAAAGGAGTTTTTTCATTGAAAAAACAAAGCGCCTTTCTCGCTCACAGTCGGGAAAGGCGCTTTGTTTTTTGGGTTGATGAAGTTCAGCCTTTGAAGGTTTTCAGCACCTGTTTGAAATCACGTTTTGCATGGACAACACGGGCTATGATGACATCGTGTCCCGTGAATTCATAATAAACTTTGTACTTGCCCTTGAGCATGACCCGATAATCGCCGAAAGCGGCGAGTAGGGGTTCGGGGCGGTGCTGTGTTGGAGTCTTGGCGAGGGTTTGGATGGCATCGAAAATGCCGCCAACGACCTTTTTCGCAACTGATGCCGAAGCATGTTTGGTCAAATATTGACGAATGTTTCTGAGGTCACGCCCGGCTTGGATGGTAAAGGCTATGTCGTGGTTTTCATCATTCATTGGAGTCCAAATTCAGCTTTGAGTTGCTCGAATGGGATTTTGTTTCCGGCTTTCGCCTCACGAGTGCCTTCGAGGATGCTTTTCACGAGTTCCTCCTCAGTGATGGGTGTTCCGTCCACCTCAAATCCGACGAAATTGGAAGGCTCTACAGTCAGGAATTTTTTCAAAATAGTATAGATACTTTGAAGAATTTCCGGGTCTTCAGTTTCCTGAACCAAGTTGATGATAGAAAAGCGAAGTTCCTTAGAATTCATTTTGCTAATGATTTTGATTCAAAAATAGACTTTTTTAATAAAAAAATGAGCAACAACTTAAAAAAATACAGCCACCTCGTCTCCCAATCCGACACCCAGCCCGGCTCCCAGGCCATGCTCTACGGCGCTGGCCTCACCGAGCAGGACATGCAGCAGCCTTTCGTCGGCATCGTGAGCAATTGGTATGAGGGCAACCCTTGTAACCGACACCTACGCACCCTCGCCGCCGACATACGCAAGAGCGTGCGGCAGGAGGGGCTGACCGGGCTGGAGTTCAACACCATCGGCGTCAGCGACGGCATCTCCAATGGCACGGAGGGCATGCGCTACTCGCTCGTCAGCCGGGAAATCATCGCCGATAGCATCGAAGCGGTGATGGGGGCGCACTACTACGACGCCCTCGTGACCATCCCCGGCTGCGACAAGAACATGCCCGGCTCCGTCATGGCCATGATTCGCCTCAACCGCCCCTCGCTCATGGTCTATGGCGGCACCATCGCCACCGGGCATTGGCAGGGCCGCACCCTCGACATCGTGTCGCCGTTCGAGGCACATGGCAAGAAGTATGCGGGCGAAATCACCGCCGAGGAAGTGCAGGCCATCATCCGCCACGCCTGCCCCGGAGCGGGTGCCTGCGGCGGCATGTACACCGCCAACACCATGTCCAGCGCCATCGAGGCATTGGGGCTTTCGCTGCCCTACAGCGCCAGCAACCCCGCCGTTGGTGAAGCCAAGGAAAAAGAATGTGCCGCCATCGGCCCGGCCATGCGATTGCTGCTCGAAAAAGACCTGAAACCGCTCGACCTCCTCACACGGGAGAGCTTCGAGAACGCCCTGCGGGTGGTCATCGTGCTCGGCGGCAGCACCAACGCCGTGCTGCACCTGCTGGCCATCGCCCGCACCGCCCGCATCCCGTTCACGCTGAACGACATCCGGGAAATTTCACGGAAAACGCCCGTGCTCGGCGACCTCAAGCCCAGCGGCAAATACCACATGGAAAACGTCCACGAGGTGGGCGGACTGCCCGCCGTGATGAAGTACATGCTTTCTGAAAAACTGCTGCAGGGTGATTGCCTAACGGTCACTGGAAAGACCATCAGCGAGAACCTCGCTGCACTGCCCCATTTGGCCGAAGGCCAGCAAGTAATAACCACCGTGGCACAGCCGCTGCAGGCCATCGGCCACCTGCGCATCCTCGGTGGCAACCTCGCCGAAGGCGGCGCTGTCGCAAAAATCACGGGCAAAGAGGGCGAGCGCTTCGAGGGCACGGCCATCGTCTTCGACAACGAGTTCGACTGCATTGACGGCATCCGTGGCGGTGCGGTGAAGGCGGGCCACGTCGTCGTCATCCGCTACGAGGGGCCGAAGGGAGCGCCCGGCATGCCGGAAATGCTCGTGCCTACCAGCGCCATCATGGGCAAGGGCCTCGGCACCAGCGTGGCGCTCATCACCGACGGGCGTTTCAGCGGCGGCACCCACGGCTTCGTGGTCGGCCATGTGACCCCCGAAGCCTACGACGGCGGCCTGATTGCCCTCGTACAAAATGGCGACCGAATCACCATTGACGCCGAGAACAACGAACTGGTGGCGCATCTGACCGAGGAAGAAATCGCCGCAAGGCGCAAGGCTTGGGTGCAGCCGGAGCTGAAGGTGAAACAGGGGGTTTTGTATAAATATGCGAAACAGGTGAGTTCGGCGAGTGATGGGTGTGTGACGGATATGTGAAGGTTTTAAAGAAACCCATTTGAGATGAAAAAGCGGAGTGTACTAATCATTTGTGGGATGTTGAACTTGCTTATCAGCATTGCTTTCCTTTCACTATGGCTGGCTGGTTCGCATGGGCATTTGCAATTTCGACCCCACATGATTGAGGATTGGGTGTTGCTTGTGGGAACGCTGCCTACGGCAATTTTGGCGCTGATTTTATTTTTTAAAGCAAGAAAAAATTAGTGCCAGAAGAATGGTTGTCGCTCCGCTGTGCGCCGCTTTTGTCATCGTGAAACGACCCGTCCACGCCACGGTTGTCGTCACGGTTTACGCTCCGCTGTGCGCCGCTTTTGTCATCCCGCAGGGAACTGTCCAAGTCATACGGGACAGCACGCATGACGCAGAGGTGGTCTTCGACCATGACAAAAGCGGCGCACAGCGGAGCGTAAACCGTGACGACAACCGTGGCGTGGACGGGTCGTTTCACGATGACAAAAGCGGCGTGGACGGATTGCTTCGCAATGACAAAAGCGACACACAGCGGGGCGACAAGCGAGACGAACACCGTGACAAAAACATGCCTTTGGCAGTTTGCCTTCGGCAAATAAAAGCCCAATAAAATGGAGCAAACCATAGAAATACCAAAAGCTGAAAAGCGCTTAAACGGCGATGCACCCGCAAAGCCCAAAGCCACCGTCGTAACTGGTTCAGTGGCGGTTTTGGAAGCCCTCGTTGCCGAAGGCACCCAAACCATTTTCGGCTACCCCGGCGGTGCCATCATGCCCATTTACGATGCGCTGTACGACTACTCGGACAGGCTGAACCACATCCTCGTCCGGCACGAACAGGGGGCAACCCATGCGGCGCAAGGCTACGCACGGGCGTCGGGTAGGGTAGGGGTCGTGTTCGCCACGAGCGGGCCGGGCGCGACCAACCTCGTCACTGGGCTGGCCGATGCGCAGATTGACAGCACGCCGCTGGTCTGCATCACGGGGCAGGTGTTTGCGCATTTGCTCGGCACGGATGCTTTTCAGGAAATTGATGTCATCAACATCACCACGCCCGTCACGAAATGGAACTACCAAGTGACGGATGCACGGGAAATCCCGCAGGTGCTGGCCAAGGCGTTTTTCATCGCAAAAAGCGGCAGGCCCGGCCCCGTGCTGGTGGATATTTCGAAGAATGCGCAGTTGCAAACCTTTGATTATGAGGGTTATGTGCCGTGTCAGCATATCCGAAGTTATCGCCCAAAACCCATCGTGCGGCGGGAGTACGTGGAGCAGGCGGCGGCGCTCATTGAGGCGGCGGAACGGCCTTTCGTGCTGTTCGGGCAGGGCGTGATTTTGGGCAATGCGGAAGCCGAGTTTCGAGCATTTATCGAAAAATCGGGCATCCCCGCTGCTTGGACGATTCTCGGTGCTGGTGCCATACCCACCGACCACCCGCTGAACGTCGGGATGCTCGGCATGCACGGCAACTATGGCCCCAACGTGCTGACCAACCAATGCGACGTGCTCATCGCCATCGGCATGCGCTTCGACGACCGGGTGACGGGCCGCCTCGACAAGTACGCCAAGCAGGCCAAGGTCGTCCACCTCGACATTGACCCGGCGGAAATAGACAAGAACGTGAAGGCCACTGTGCCCGTCTGGGGCGATTGCAAGGAGACGCTGCCCATGCTCACGGCGCTCGTTTCCCCGAAAAAACACGACGACTGGCTGGCAAAATTCAGGGCACACGACGAGCAGGAACACATCGCTGTCATCCAAAACGAGTTGCACCCGACCTGCGACACCCTCACGATGGGCGAGGTGGTCAACCTGCTGAACGAACTGACGTGCGGCGACGCCGTCATCGTCACGGACGTGGGGCAGCACCAAATGGTGGCTTGCCGCTACGCAAAGTTCAACCAGACCCGCAGCAACATCACCAGCGGCGGCCTCGGCACGATGGGCTTCGGGCTTCCGGCGGCCATTGGTGCCAAATTTGGCGAGCCGGGCCGCACGGTCATCGGCATCATCGGCGACGGCGGCATCCAGATGACCATCCAGGAACTCGGCGTCATCCAGCAGTACGGCGTCGGGGTGAAAATCGTGATTTTGAACAACCAGTTCCTCGGCATGGTGCGGCAGTGGCAGGAGCTTTTCCACGACCGCCGCTACTCCTTCACGGACATGGTCTCGCCCGATTTCGTGAAGGTCGCCGACGCCTACGGCATCGCCGGGCAGCGGGTTTCCGAAAGGGCTTTTTTGAAAAATGCCATTCAAACCATGCTCGACACGCCGGGGGCTTATCTGCTGGAGGTGATGGTCGGGAAGGAGAATAACGTGTTTCCGATGGTGCCGCAGGGGTGCGGAGTGGCGGAGATAAGGTTGAAATAGAAATTAGGAAATTGGGAAATTAAGAAATTGATAATCAATGCCTTAACCCCAATTTCCTAATTTCCCAATTTCCTAATTTCCCAATTTCCTAATTTCGATGACAAAGCAAGAATTTACAATTACAGTTTACACGGAGAACCAGGTCGGCCTGCTCGTCCGCATCGCCACCATGTTTTCCCGTAGGAAAATAAACATCGAGAGCCTGAACACATCGCCGAGCGAAGTGGACGGCATCCACCGCTTCAACATCCTCGTGGAGGAGACGGAGGAGGTGGTGCGCAAGGTCGCCCGTCAAATCGAGAAGCAGGTGGACGTGCTGAAGGTCTATTTCAGCACCAACGAGGAGGTCATCTGGCAGGAACTGGCGCTGTACAAAGTGCCCACCGACGAAATCGCCGAGAAGGTAAAGGTCGAGCGGCTGCTGCGGGAGTACGGTGCACGGGCGGTGGTCATCCGAAAGGACTACACCGTGTTCGAGACGACGGGCCATCGGGAGGAAACGGACGGGCTGCTACATGCCCTTGAACCTTATGGCTTGATTGAATTCGTGCGCAGCGCACGGGTCGCCATCATCAAGGGGAGCCACAGTTTCCATGAACGGTTGCGGGAGTTTGAGGAACTGGAACCGAGTGCGGAGACGGCGGAGAATGAGTTTTTGAACGAGGGAGGGGAGGTGTTTGTAATGTGAGGTTATCAGGAAAGCGCCACCGTAGCAATTTGATAATCCGCTGGAATGGGGTTGATGTTGCGAAAAACGGTGAGCGGCAACAGCCAGCTTTCCTTCATCTCGCCGGAAGCCTCGTCGTAGAGGATGCAGTAAACCTGTTCCAGTTCCGACTCGGCGAAGGCATCACGGGGCGAAAGCGCTCCCGTTTTCAGGGCATCGAGGCGGGCATCGGTGAGCGGGACGACAAAACGTTGCTCGACCCCATCCGGGCCAAACTGGTAGAGCCAACTCAGGTACTTGAAGCCGGTTGGGTTCTTTTCGACCGTCAGCACGGGGAAATTTTGGAAGTCCAGCACCTCCACCACTTCTAGGTCGAGCGGCTGGAAGTTCAGTTTGTAGGTATCAGGAATTTGCATCTATCGGTATGATTTGAGTGCATTCGATTTTGGTGAAATCGCAGCTTTCGTAAAACCAGAAGCTGCAATGTCCGGTCACCGGATTGAGGTCAAATTTACCATGTTCTGGCCGCATTTTCAATGCTGCCACATGGTCGCCGAGGATTTTGTTGCGAAGCAACGCCTCACGATGGGCAGCCATCGTGAAATCCAGCGATGAAAACAGGGAAACCGAGTATGCCACGCAAAGGTTTCGGTAGCGCTTGTTTTCAGGATAAATCTGGACGTAGGATTGAAACGACTGCTCGTTGATTTTATCGCCAAAAACCAGCCTGTAAAACAGTGTCGGTTCGATTGGCTCGACTGCTTCCAAAGGCGGACAGTCGGCGGGCAGTGGGGAGTTTTTAAACATAGTGGTCGTGAGTTTTCTCAAAGCCTTTTTTGATGAAAAGGCTAACATCAACAAAGATAGAAAGTGGTTTTTTGATTGCAAAAAATCATTTTAATAAATTGACAATCAACAACTTAAAACAACTAAAATGGCTCAACTAAACTTCGGCGGTACAGTCGAAAACGTCGTCACACGGGAAGAATTTCCCCTCGAAAAAGCGCAGGAGGTCCTCCGCAACGAAACCGTCGCCGTCATCGGCTACGGCGTGCAAGGCCCCGGCCAGGCACTGAACCAACTCGACAACGGCATAAATGTCATCGTCGGGCAGCGCCGGAACTCGAAGACCTGGGACAAGGCCATCCGGGACGGCTTCGTGCCGGGCGAGACCCTCTTCGAAATCGAGGAGGCGCTCCAGCGGGGCACCATCATCTGCTACCTGCTTAGCGATGCGGCGCAAATCGCCCTCTGGCCCACGGTGCAAAAGCACCTCACGCCGGGCAAGGCACTCTATTTCTCGCACGGCTTCGGCATTACCTACAACGACCAGACGGGCATCGTTCCGCCAGCGGATGTGGACGTAATACTCGTCGCACCGAAAGGCAGCGGCACCTCGCTGCGCCGGATGTTCCTGCAAGGCCGGGGCTTGAACAGCAGCTACGCCATCCACCAGGACGCCACTGGTCGGGCTTGGGAACGGGCCATCGCACTCGGCATCGCCGTCGGCAGCGGCTACCTTTTTGAGACCAATTTCAAGAAGGAGGTTTACTCCGACCTGACGGGCGAGCGTGGCACGCTCATGGGCGCTATCCAGGGGATTTTCGCTGCGCAATACGAGGTGTTGCGCCAGCGTGGGCACTCTCCATCCGAGGCGTTCAACGAGACGGTGGAGGAACTCACGCAGTCGCTCATGCCCCTCGTCGCCGAGAACGGCATGGACTGGATGTATGCGAATTGCTCCACCACCGCCCAGCGCGGCGCTTTGGATTGGTGGAAAAAATTCCGGGATGCCACCCTGCCCGTTTTCAACGAACTCTACACCAGCGTTGCCGAAGGCAAAGAGGCCGCCAAGTCCATCTCCTCCAACAGCCAGCCCGACTACCGTGAGAAACTGGAGGTGGAACTGACCGAACTGCGGGAAAGCGAGATGTGGCAGGCGGGGAAGACGGTGCGGAGTTTGAGGCCGGAGAATCAGCCGGTGGAGGTGGAAATTGGAAATTAATTGAAATTGAGAAATTAGAAAATTGTGGGACGCAGAGGGAAAATTCGTGGAAATTGAGAAATTAGGAAATTGTGTGACGAACACACGGCACACAATTTCTCAATTTCCTAATTTCTATCAATTTCACTTCACTGGCAAGGCTTTGATATGGTTGTTGAGGGCTAAATGTAGCTTCTTGAGTTTTTCATACAGGGATGAATATTCGGTTTCGTTGAGCAGTGAACGGTTTTTGGCTTTGGTGGCCCAGGTTTTAGTTTCACTCAACGAGCCTCTGGAATTGAAGTAAAAATTGCGTTTGTCCTTGAAATGAAATCGGCCATAGCCTTCGGAAATATTGGCGGCGACACTGTCAGCAGCTTCGGTCCATTGTCGGCCCACCGTGCTTTTGGGAAAATATTCCCATTTGTCAACGGTGTTCCAAACGATTTCGCCGATTTCCATGGCCATGATGTAAATGTCAAGTTCTTCCAGCGGAATGTACTTCTGTTCGCTCATAGTTGTGCTTTTTAGGTGTTGAAAATCAACGCATTAAACGACAATTATAGCGAATTTCTCAATTTTCTAATTTCAATAAATTTCCCAATTTCCCAGCACCCCAATTTCCCAATTTCCTAATTTCAATGAATTTCCATGACCGCCACCCAGCCAGCATTAGCCATCCACGAAGCCGCTCGACGCCTCCAAAAAGTCGTCCGGAAAACGCCCTTGCAACTGCATCCCGGCCTGTCCAAGCGCTACGCCTGCACCGTCTATCTCAAGCGGGAGGACTTGCAGGTGGTGCGCTCGTACAAGCTGCGGGGGGCGTACAACCTGATGAGCAGCCTGCCAGAGGAGCAGTTGCAGCGGGGCGTGGTCTGCGCCAGTGCGGGCAACCATGCGCAGGGATTTGCTTGGTCTTGTAAAAAACTGGGGGCAAAGGGCGTGGTCTTCATGCCCGTCATCACGCCTCGGCAGAAGGTGTCGCAGACCGAAATGTTCGGCGATGGTTTCGTGGAAATCCGGCTGTTCGGCGACAACTTCGACGAGTGCGCCGTGGCCGCCAAAAAGTACACCGCCGAGCATGGGGCGACCTTCATCCCGCCCTTCGATGACCACCGGGTCATCGAGGGGCAGGGCACGGTGGCGCTGGAGGTTTTGGATGAAATGAGCGACGTGGACTTCCTCTTCGTGCCCGTCGGCGGCGGCGGATTGAGCGCGGGCATGGGCGTTTATTTTAAGACTTTTTCACCCAAAACAAAGGTCGTGGGCGTGGAGCCGGAAGGCGCTCCCGCCATGTACGAGTCGCTGAAAGCCGGGCAACCCGTGACGCTGGCGAGCATTGACCGCTTCGTGGACGGCGCTGCGGTGAAAAGGGTGGGGGACTTGACCTTCGAGTACTGCCGCACCGCCCTCGACGACCTCGTGCTGGTGCCGGAGGGCCGGGTCTGCACCACGATTTTGAAGCTCTACAACGAAGACGCCATCGTGGCCGAACCAGCCGGTGCCTTGAGCATCACGGCACTGGAAAACTATGCCGGGCAAATCGTCGGGAAAACGGTCGTCTGCGTGGTGTCCGGCAGCAACAACGACATAGACCGGATGCCAGAAATCAAGGAGCGGTCGTTGCAGTACGAGGGCTTGAAGCACTATTTTCTCGTCCGTTTTGCGCAGCGGCCGGGGGCGCTGAAGGAGTTCGTGAACCACGTCCTCGGCGACACGGACGACATCACCCGCTTCGAGTACATGCAAAAAACGAACAAGGAAACCGGCCCGGCGCTGGTCGGCATCGAGCTGCAAAAGCGCAGCGATTACGAGCAGCTTTTAGCAAATATGCGGCGGTACAACGTGGACTTTACGGAGATAAATAAGGATGATACGTTGTTTGGGTATTTGGTTTAGGCACGAGTCTGCCCAGACTACATCCCCCTAACCCCCTTCAAAGGGGGAATTCATGAGTGCTAAACTTCAAAAAATTAGCAAATTGGCAGAGACTAATTCCCCCTTTGAAGGGGGTTAGGGGATGTCCTCGGCGAATGGCAGTCATTTTCAACCAACCCATCAACCGAGAGCCAGCTACAGACCTAACCGATAGAACCGAAACACATTACGACAATGAAAAACAACGGTCTGTACGATTCCAAATTCGAGCACGACGCCTGCGGCATCGGCTTCGTGGCGAATATCAAGGGCAACAAGAACCACCAAACCGTGAGCGATGCGCTGACGGTCTTGGAGAACATGGAGCACCGCGGTGCCTGCGGCTGCGAAGAAAACACGGGCGACGGGGCGGGCATCCTCATCCAGACCCCGCACGAGTTCTTTTTTGAGGAGTGTCAAAAGCTCGGCACGTACTTACCTACTTACGGCAAGTACGGTGTCGGCATGGCCTTTTTCCCGAAGGAAATCAGGCTGCGGGAAGAGTGCCGTGACATCTTCACCCGTGCCGCCGAGCGACTGGGGCTGGAAGTGCTGTGCTGGAGAAAAGTACCTGTAAATATTGACGGAATCGGCGACACTGCGTTGTCGGTCGAACCCGAAATCGAGCAGGTTTTCATTGCCCGACCGGACAACGTGGCCACGCCGGAGGAGTTCGAGCGCAAGCTGTTCGTGCTGCGCAACTACTCGACGCACCTCGCAAAAGCCGCTTTGCCAAAGGACGAAATCGGTTTTTACATTGCCTCGCTTTCGCACAAAGTGGTGGTCTATAAAGGCCAGCTCACCAGCGGCCAAGTGCGCCAATATTTCCCCGACCTCAGCGACAAGCGGCTTGTCAGCGCCTTCGGCCTCGTACACAGCCGTTTTGCAACCAATACTTTCCCCTCGTGGAAGCTGGCGCAACCCTTCCGTTTCATCGCCCACAACGGCGAAATCAACACGCTGCAAGGCAACCTCAACTGGCTGCGCACGAGCGAAAAGGGCTTCCAGTCGCCGTTTTTCACCAAAGAAGAAATGGACATGCTGCTTCCCATCGTGGACGAGAGCGCCAGCGATTCCGCCTGCCTCGACAACATGATTGAGCTGCTCACCCTCACCGGGCGCTCGCTGCCGCACGTGATGATGATGCTCATCCCCGAAGCCTGGGACGGCGACGACCGCATGGAAAAGCAGCGCCGGGATTTTTACGAGTTCCACGCCTCCATGATGGAACCGTGGGATGGCCCGGCCTCCATTTCGTTTACCGATGGGAACATCATCGGCGCCACGCTCGACCGCAACGGATTGCGCCCTAGCCGCTACACCGTCACCCACGACGACCGGGTCATCATGGCCTCGGAAAGTGGCGTGCTGCCCATTGACCCAAAGCTCGTGAAGGAGCATGGGCGCTTGCAGCCGGGCAAGATGTTCGTGGTGGATTTGTCGAAGGGCCGTATCATCAGCGACGAGGAGCTGAAGGCCGAAATCTGCGCCCAGCAACCCTACGGCGACTGGCTCGAAAAGCACAAAATCCGCCTCGAAAACCTGCCGCCGCCACGGGTGACTTTTTCGGAACTTGAATCGGCGCAGGTGTTCAAGTACCAAAAACTGTTCGGCTACACAAGCGAGGATTTGGAAGAAATCATTGCGCCGATGGCGCTCGACGGCAAAGAACCCATCGGCTCGATGGGCACGGACGTTCCGCTTGCCGTACTGAGCAACCAGCCGCAGCACCTGAGCAGCTATTTCAAACAGCTTTTTGCGCAAGTGACCAACCCGCCGATTGACCCCATCCGGGAGCGGATGGTGATGTCGCTGGCGACCTTCGTGGGCAATATCGGCAACCTGCTGGAAGTGACACCGGAGGTTTGCCACACCGTGGCGCTCAAACATCCCGTGCTGAAAAACAACGAGTTGGAGCAAATCCGCAGCATTGACACGGGCAGTTTTCAGGCGAAAACCCTCCAGATGTACTTCCGTGCCGACGGCCAGCCGGCCAGCTTAAAAAAGGCGCTCGACCGCATCTGCCGCTACGCCGAGGACGCCGTTGCCGACGGTTTCCAGGTGCTCGTGCTGCAAGACCGGGCGGTGGATTCGACCCACGCCGCCATCCCGTCGCTGCTGGCCACCGCCGCCATCCACCACCACCTCATCCGCAAGGGGCTGCGGGGCAAGGTTGGCCTCGTCGTGGAGGCGGGCGACGTTTGGGAAGTCCACCATTTCGCAGCGCTGCTGGCCTTCGGTGCCACCGCCGTGAACCCCTACCTGGCCCTCTCGACCATCCGGGCCATGAAGCGTAGCGGCAGGCTGGAAACCCATCTTTCCGAAGGGCAAATGGAGTACAACTACATCAAGGCGGTGAACGAGGGGCTGCTAAAGGTCTTCTCGAAAATGGGTATTTCCACGCTGCAATCCTACCAAGGAGCGCAGATTTTCGAGATAATCGGCCTGAACAATTCCGTCGTGGACAAGTACTTCACCGGGGCCACCAGCCGCATCGGGGGCATGGGTCTCGACGAAATCGCACGGGAAACCCTTGCGAAGCACTACCTCGCTTTCAGCAAAAAGGAAATACCGGTGGACCGCCTGCCCGTCGGCGGTATTTACCGTTGGAAACGCAAGGGCGAGGCGCACCTTTGGAACCCAGCCAGCGTCCACCTGCTGCAACTTTCGACCCGCACCGGCGACTACCCGACCTTCAAAAAATACTCGAAAGTCATCAACGAACAGAGCGAACGGGCCGTCACCTTGCGCAGCCTTTTCGAGTTCAAAAAACTGCGCCCGTCCATCCCCATCGAGGAGGTGGAACCTGCTGAGAACATCTATCGGCGCTTCGCAACGGGTGCCATGTCCTTCGGCAGCATCTCGTGGGAGGCGCATACGACGCTTGCGATTGCGATGAACCGACTTGGTGGGAAAAGCAACACGGGGGAAGGCGGGGAGGATGAAAGACGTTATTTGGAAATTGAGAAATTGAGAAATTATGAAATTGGGGGAGCAGCAAATTCAGAGAACGGCACCCAATTTCCCAATTTCCCAATTTCCAATTTCAAACCCGGCGATAGCATGCGTAGCTCGATTAAACAGGTAGCTTCGGGCAGGTTCGGCGTGACCAGTCTCTACCTCACCGAGGCGGACGAGTTGCAAATCAAGATGGCGCAGGGCGCAAAACCGGGCGAGGGTGGCCAGCTCCCCGGCTACAAAGTTGACGAGTGGATTGGCAGAGTGCGCCACTCGACGCCGGGCGTGGGGCTGATTTCGCCGCCGCCGCACCACGATATTTATTCCATCGAGGACCTGTCGCAATTGATTTTTGACCTAAAAAACGCCAGCCGCAGCGCCCGCATCAACGTAAAACTGGTGTCGAAGGCGGGCGTGGGCACGATTGCCGCAGGCGTTGCGAAAGCGAAAGCCGACGTCATCCTCATCAGCGGGCACGACGGCGGAACGGGCGCTTCGCCCGTCAGCAGCATCCGCCATGCGGGGCTGCCGTGGGAACTCGGCTTGGCGGAAACGCACCAGACCTTGTTGAAAAACAAGCTCCGCAGCCGCGTCACCGTGCAGGCGGACGGGCAAATGAAAACGGGTCGTGACATCGCCATTGCTGCGTTGTTGGGCGCAGAAGAATGGGGCGTGGCCACGGCGGCGCTCGTGGTGGAAGGCTGCATTTTGATGCGCAAATGCCACTTGAACACCTGTCCCGTCGGCGTGGCGACCCAAGACCCAGAATTGCGCAAGCGCTTCAACGGCGACCCGGAGCATGTGGTCAATTTCTTCAAATTCCTCACCGAGGAGCTGCGGGAAATCATGGCGGATTTGGGCTTTAGGACGGTGGAGGAAATGGTAGGGCAGACTGAAAACTTGGAAATTAGGAAATTAGGAAATTCAGAAATTGGGGGCGCAACCAATTTCCCAATTTCTCAATTTTCCAATTTCAAAACAGCAGGTCTTGACCTCACCCCGATACTTTACCGAGAGCCAGCCGACCCAAGCGTAGGTTTATACAAACAAGAAGAGCAAGACCACTGCTTGGCGGGCGTTTTGGATTGGAAGCTGTTGGCTGCTGCGCAACCTGCTTTGGAAGCCAAAACGCCCGTGGTTGCTGCGTTTCCAGTGATAAACACCGACCGTACCATCGGGGCGATTTTGTCGAATGAAATCACGAAAAAGTATCGGGGCGAAGGTTTGCCAGACGGCACGATTCATTTCAAGTTCAAGGGCACGGCGGGGCAAAGTTTCGGGGCGTTCAACACCCGTGGCGTCACGCTGGAACTGGAGGGCGGTGCCAACGACTACTTCGGCAAGGGCTTGAGCGGCGCACGGCTGGTCGTCTATCCTGACCGCACGGCAACGTTCACGCCGGAGGAAAACAGCATCATCGGCAACGTGGCGTTTTATGGTGCTACGAGCGGCGAGGCGTTCATCCGGGGCAAGGCGGGCGAGCGTTTTTGCGTCCGCAATTCCGGCGCAAACGTGGTGGTGGAGGGCATCGGCGACCACGGCTGCGAGTACATGACGGGTGGCCGGGCGGTTGTCCTCGGCGGCACGGGCCGCAATTTCGGGGCGGGCATGAGCGGCGGCATCGCCTACGTCTGGGACGTGCGCGGCGATTTCGCCCAAAACTGTAACCCCGAAATGATTGACCTCGACCCGCTGGGCGAGGCGGACGCTTTGGAGTTGAGGGGCATGGTTCAAAAGCACTTCGACTTGACGGGCAGCACGGTGGCGAGGTTCGTGCTGAGCGATTTCGAGAATGAGGTGGGGCGGTTCGTGAAGGTGTTTCCGAAGGATTATAAGAAGGCGCTGAGGAAGGAAATTGGGAAATTGGAAATCGGAGATTCACGCAAGTAAATTGGGAAATTGTAGTTTTGTGCTTGTTTTGCGTAACCTTGAAAATCAACAAATACTATGACGGAGGCTAAAATCAAAGAGCAGGTCGGCGTCCAATTTTTGGGGATGTTGGCGGCGTTTAAGGGTTATTTGGTCAGCTTGCCATACGTTGACGAGGGGTTGGACGGCGTTATTTATGCCCCAGCCCAATACCTTCGTTCGATTGGAAACAGGCGGCATCTTTGGAGCGGGTTTTCTGTCGGGTTTCAGTTGAAAACCACAACGGTAAAGCAAATCGTGCGGGAGTCAACTCAAATCAAGTACGATTTGGCAGCCGACAACTATAACGACCTACTGTTTTGGAGGGGGCAAAAAGGAGAAGGCACGCATTCTCCCATGCCGACCGTCTTGATTTTGCTGGTCTTGCCCGACAAACAGGAAGAATGGCTGGACACTGACTTTGAGGGCAACCGTTTTTGCCTGAGCGCCGAGCTGTTTTGGTTTTACCCAACCGAAAGCGACGATTTCACGACAAACACAGCCACCCAACGAATCAGCATACCTTTGAGCCAAAAGATTGATTTGGATTTCTTTCGGAACGTCTTTAACTTGTTCTTCAAAAATCAAAATTGACATGATTTATTTTAAAAAACCTCGCAATAAGACTATTGTCGCTTACCTAAAGTCCAAAGGTTGGCAATTGGAAAAGATAGGAGAGGTCTATTTTCACATGAAGCCCCCGAAGGACATGACCTTTGATGACAAGGATTTCCAATACTTGGTGCCTGTTCACGAGGACACACGGGGGTACGACGAGTTCACTTTCGGGGTGGTAAGGAGCATTTCAGAACTGTACGAAGTCAAGTTTCAAGAATTGCTCGACCTGTTTTCCCAAAGCATTGAGGAAATCAAGTCCGAAGTGGAGGCGCAGCCTAAACAGCTAACAGCAAAGCAAGCGATGCTGGCAGTCGCTTCGTAAACCCGGATTCCAATGAAAATGCCTACCGACCTCCAACAATACTGGCTCCTGCTCAAGGACTTGAGCAGGGAGCAAAAGCTGTCGCTGATTGAGTTGCTGGCGCAGTCGGTGAAGGCAGACACTGCTTCAAATGGTGACGAGAAAGTATCAGTTGACGATTGGGTACACCATCTTTACGGGAGTTGGAAAGACTTTCCAGAGACGGCTGAGGAGATGATTTATTTTATCGAAGGTTCGAGGACGATGGGGAGGAAAATAGAATCATTGTAGCATCATAAAAAAGCAAAAATGGCAATCTTAATTTCTGACGAGGTCATCAAAAAAAGCAAGTTCAATGAAGGGGAGTTTAAAACGGAACTTGCCACTTGGCTGTATGACAAGGAAATCCTCACGCTTGCGCAGGCGGCCAAGTTTGCCGGGCTTGCGAGGTTGGCGTTTCAAAAAGAACTGGCGAAGCGGGATATTTTCTTGAAAATCAGCGGTGAGGATGTGATGGACGATATTCGGACGCTGCAATCGTTGAAGCTGCTATGACGGTCATCAGCGACGCATCGGTTTTCATCAACTTGGCAATCATCGGACAGCTTGATTTGCTGCCAGCAATTTTTGAAAAAATCACCGTTCCGCAAGCTGTTTTTCAAGAAGTTGTAACGGCGGGAGCGACAAAGCCGGGCAGCGATGAATTGCGAACCGCAAAATGGCTGGAAGTACAAAATTGCACCGATGAAATTTTGCTGAACCGGCTTTTGAAGTCGCTTGACAAAGGGGAGGCAGAGGCCATAACCCTTGCCTGTGAAATGAATGCCGACTTGCTCGTCATTGATGAAAAGTGGGGCAGGAACATTGCAAAAAGCCTAAATCTCCAAATAACCGGACTATTGGGCGTCTTGCTCACTGCTAAGAAGAAGGGGTTGATTGAATCCGTAAAAGCCCTGATGATTAGGCTTCAAAACGAGGCGGACTTTAGAATTGGGAAGGAGACTTTTCGGGTTGTTTTGGAAGCGGCGGGGGAGGAGTAGCGAAATCAAAATCGAGACAAAGCCCCGCAGTTGGAGATGAAAAGGGCGATGCTGAGAGCATAAATTTTTGAAAGAGAATTTTTTATGGATTCACTTGACGACATAATCAATCTATTGAAAGAGCAAGGTATTGATTTTGAATTGCTTCAAGATAAGTATATGCCGAGCCCAGATTGTCCAGTGAATAAAGTTGTAAACCACTGGAAAAGCAAGTTCATAGCTAATCGAACAGCACCTTATCTTGACCATTATTTATGGCATATTTTCAGTTTTGGAGGAATGGAATTTTTGGAGAAAGAAGCTGCTGTTATTGAGTTAAAAAGACAACATCCATCAGACACTCTCATTTTTAATGAGCCCCTCCAGTTTTTGATTAAATGCAATGGCAGGATTCCTTTAATTGAAATAGAAGATTTTTTTGGTGACATCTACGTTTCGCACCACAATATGAAATGGACTTATGTTGTCACACATGAAGCTGATATAGGGCCATTTTTTTCGACTGGAATTTAAGCCTTCCCGCCCACCATTTCCTCACCAAATTATCCGCCGCCCCCATCAACCCTTATCAACCTATAAACTTTATCAACCCGTATCGCAATGGGCAAACCAACCGGATTTTTAGAAAATACCCGCCGGCTTCCCGCCAAGGAAGCCGTGGAGAACAGGCTGCAGCACTACGGCGAGTTCGTGCAGCAGTACAGCGCCGCCGACCTCAACAAGCAGGCGAGCCGCTGCATGGACTGTGGCATCCCGTTCTGCCACAACGGCTGCCCGCTCGGCAACGTCATCCCAGAGTTCAACGACGCCGTCTATCGGGGCAAGTTCGAGGAGGCGTACGAGATACTCACCAGCACGAACAATTTCCCGGAATTCACGGGGCGCATCTGTCCCGCACCCTGCGAGAGCGCCTGTGTGCTGGGCATCAACCAACCGCCCGTGGCCATTGAGGAAATCGAGCGGCATATCGTCGAAATCGCCTTCGAACGGGGCTATGTGCAGGCCCGAACGCATATTCCCCGAACGGGAAAAAAGGTCGCCGTGGTCGGCTCTGGCCCTGCTGGGTTGGCTGCTGCTGCGCAACTCAACAGCGCCGGGCACTCTGTCACCGTCTTCGAGCGGGACGATGCACCCGGCGGGCTGCTCCGCTACGGCATCCCCGATTTTAAACTCGAAAAATCGGTCGTTGACCGCCGAATCCGGCTGATGGAGGAGGAGGGCATCGTGTTCCGATGCAATGCCGTGGTCGGCAAAAATATCCCTGTCGGCGACTTGCTGCGGGAGTTCCACGCCATCGTGCTGGCGGGCGGCTCCACCATTCCGAGGGACTTGACCGTGCCCGGTCGGGAGCTGAACGGCGTCCATTTTGCGATGGATTTTTTGAAACAACAAAACAAGCGGGTGGCGGGCAAATCAACCCTCATCAACCCTCATCAACCTTTATCAACGGAAGTTCTTGCCGGAGGCAAGAACGTGGTCGTCATCGGCGGCGGCGACACGGGCAGCGACTGCGTGGGCACTTCCAACCGACAGGGCGCAGCCTCTGTCACGCAGCTCGAACTGATGCCAACGCCGCCAACGGAGCGCACCCCGAACATGCCTTGGCCGACCTACCCGATGGTTTACAAGACGACGACCTCGCATGAGGAAGGCTGTGAGCGGCAGTTCGCCATTCTGACCAAAGCCTTTTTGGGCGATGAAAACGGCAAGCTGCGGGCGCTGCAAGTCGTTGATATTCAATGGACTGGCGCAAAGGATGGCCGCCCGGCGGGCTTCGCAGAAGTGCCCGGCTCGGAGCGGGAAATCCCCTGCCAACTGGCGTTGCTGGCGATGGGTTTCCTTTATCCGCAAAAAGAAGGGATGCTCGACCAGCTCGGTGTGGAGACCACGGGCGTCGGCAATGTGCGGGCCTCGGAGCGCACTTACCAGACCACGATTTCCAAGGTATTTGCCGCAGGCGATATGCGGCGTGGGCAGTCGCTCGTCGTGTGGGCCATCAGCGAGGGACGGGAGTGTGCCCGCAAGGTGGACGAGTATTTGATGGGAAGTTCGCTGCTGGAAACGAAGGATGCGGCGCTGACGGGCTTTGCAGTTTAGAGATTTATTCGCGAGGAGGATGGTTACACGGATTGGGCGGATGCGACTGATTTTCACGGATTTTATCAGTGTTCATCCGCCTAATCCGCCCAATCCGTGCCGCCACCCTCCTCGCGTCGCCTAATTTGAGAAGCCTATAAAATTCTTCAAAATCCCCCCAATCCGCTCCGTTTCAATCAAAAAACCGTCGTGGCCGTAATCCGACGCAAGCTCTACATATTCTGCCTGCGGCAAATGCGCAGCCAAAAACCGCTGCTCGCTCGGTGGTATCAGCAAATCGGAATCAATGGAAAGCACCAAGGCGGGCATGTCCAACTCGGCCAGTGCCGCCGCCGCCCCGCCCCGCCCCCGCCCGACGTGGTGCGAATCAAGTGCCTTCGACAAAAACCAGTAGCACTGCGCATAAAACCGTTGCTCCAGCTTTTTGCCTTGATGCTGTATATAACTCGCTGATTTCAAATCATTTAGCTTGTCGTCGGTGTCCGTTTGCCCATTTTGGTAGGCCTCGAAAGTCCGGTAGGTCACCAGCCCCATGCCCCTCGCTGCCCGCATCCCGGCAGCGCCGCCCGTGTCCTTGTCTTCGTAAAAACTGGGGTCGGCCTGCATGGCCATTCGCTGCGCCTCGTGAATGGCGATGGCCCAGGCTGTCTCCCGTGCGCTTGTCACCAACAAGGCCATTTTTTTGATTCGCTGGCGCAACAGATAGGCCATTTCCAGCACCTGGTGCCCCCCGCACGAGCCGCCGATGCAGAGCGCAATCTCCTGAATATCAAGGTGTTTGCGGAGCAAATCATTCGCCTGCGCCCAGTCCCGTATCGTCACCAAGGGGAAGTCCAGCCCGTAAGCATTGCCCGTCTCTGGGTTTATGCTGCGAGGCCCCGTGCTGCCGTAGCACGACCCAAGGATATTGGCACAAACGATGAAATACCGCTCCGGGTCAAGGACGTTGCCCGGCCCGAAGAGGCCCGCCCACCAGTCTGCCACGTTGGAGTTGGCGGTGAGCGCATGACAAACCCAAATGACGTTGTTCCGCTCGGCGTTCAGTGTACCGTAGGTGTGGTAGGCGATGGTCAGTTCTGGCAAAACGCCGCCAGCTTCCAGTGGGAAGGGTAGGGGGGAGTGGAAGAATTTCAGGTCGGGGATGTGTAAAGGGATGGTGTAGTTTGTTTGCTGCATAGTTGTTGAAAAACGCTGGCAGTTATGCCTCATTTCCGTTTGCCATTTTTCGGTTCTGGGAAAATGACTTTTTTGTAAATGTCTTTCAAAAAAATGGAACTGCCAGCTATCTCGAACTTATCCTCAAGTCGGTCGAAGTCTGTGTTTTCCCAAACGGAAGTATTACCCATGCGGCTGTAAATGGTCACCAATGGGCGGTCTTGATAAACATAGACGATATGGCGCAGCGAGCTAATCTTCTTGTAGGCGGGCAGCTTCTCGTTCATGTCCCGCACATAAGTGCTCGGTGAAAGCACCTCCACCACCAGCCACGGGTTCAGGTTGGCCGTCAGCCCTTTACGGAGCAGATGAATTTCTGGTTCGCCCTTCACTACGTGCAGGTCGGGAGCGTAGTCCTTTTGAAATTCAGGGATGAAAACATGGCGGTTGCTGCCTCGGACACCCATATCGGGTTCATCGTCCAAGGCTAAATTTAGGCGAGTGCCAAGGTTAAGAATAATAACCTCGTGGGGGTCGGATGCGATGCTCATAAGTATGATTTCTTGGTTGTCATATTCGATTTGGTACTCGCAATCTTTTAGCAAATCAAGGTACTCCGGCCACGGTGCAGGGTAGCGAACGATGTCCGGGCCGAGTTCAAGCCGCTCTAAATTGGTGGTTGGATATTTTGCCTCAACTATCATTTGTCCCGATTTTTTACAAAAATAGGTTTTTTCAAAAACATAAGCGAAATCTATTACAAAGCGCTGAGCTTCAATGCGTTATCAATATCCGCCACAATATCGTCAATATGCTCCAAACCCACCGACACCCGCACCAAACTGTTCGTGATGCCCACATCCTGCCGGGCCTCCTCCGTCAATTTGGCGTGGGTCGTGCTGGCCGGGTGCGTGACGATGCTGCGGGTATCGCCGAGGTTGGCGGAGAGCGAGCACATTTTAACGCTGTTCAAAAAACGGCGGCCCTGCTCCAGCCCGCCCTTGATTTCAAAGGCCACGATGCCGCCGCCTTTTTTCATTTGTTGCTTCGCAATGCTGCACATCGGGTGCGAGTCGAGGAAGGGGTAGATGACCCTCGCCACCTGCCCGTTTTGCTCCAAATATTGCGCAAGCAAAAGGGCGTTCTCACAATGCCGGTCCATGCGAACGGCCAGCGTTTCGAGACTCTTCGATAGCACCCAGGCATTGAACGGCGACAGCGAAGGCCCCGTGCTGCGGCAGAGTTTTTTCACCTCGGCAATCATCGCCTTGTTGCCCGCCACCACGCCGCCGAGCACACGGCCCTGCCCGTCAATCCACTTGGTAGCCGAGTGCGAAATGAGGTCGGCCCCGAAGCGGACGGGCTGTTGCAGGTACGGCGTTGCGAAGCAGTTGTCTATGTTGAAAATCAAGGAGTTGTGTTTGCAGAACTTCCCGGTGAAGGCAAGGTCAATCACGTCGAGGCCGGGGTTCGAGGGCGTTTCGAGGAACAGCATTCTGGTGTTCGGCTTCACCAAATCCTGCCAGCGCGCCGTGTCTGTCGGCAGCCAATCGAAGCTGATGCCCCACTTGGGCAGGTACTGCGTGAGGATGGTATAGCTCGACCCAAAGACGGCTTTCGAGGCCAGCAGGTGGTCGCCCGATTTCAAAAAAGCGAGGAAGGAAGCGAAGACCGCCGCCATGCCCGTAGCGGTGGCCACGGCATCTTCCACCCCTTCGAGCAGCGCCATTTTTTCCTCGAACTCTCGCACACTTGGGTTGGTGAAACGGCTGTAGATATTGCCCTCCTGCTCGTCGGCGAAGAGCGCCCGCATCTGCTCGGCGTCGTCGAAGACGAAGCTGCTGGTGGGAAAAATGGGCGTGCTGTGCTCCCGGTGCTGGCTGCGGTCGGTTTGGGTGCGGATGGCGATGGTTTCGAAATTCACGGATGATTTTTGAGGCCCAAACCGCTCATACATGGCTTCCCGCACGATGGGATGGGAACACGGATTGGGCGGATTGGGCGGATGAAAACGGATTTTTTTGATTGCCTTCAGCAATCATTCTCTTTTGGGCAGTTTTTTCTTGTCGTTGGTGAAAATCCTACGGGAAAATTGGGGTTCGGGGCCAAAGTTAAGTACCAACCCAACCTATAGGTTTGTGGCTCGAAGGTAGTTTCGGAGCTGGGTTTTATGTGCTTCAATTATAGTTTCGCAGGCTTTCAATTCCAAAATTACCAGGTTGTTTACGGTCAAATCGGTAAAGTATTCGCCGACGTTCCTCTTCTTATAATGGACGGTGCATTGTTGTTGTGCAACAACATCAAAGCCTCGGTCTTGCAACTCAAAATATAGTGAATTTTGATAAACACGTTCAGAGAAACCAAAACCGAGTTCGTTGTAAACCTCGTAATAAGCGGCCAAGATTTGTTTAGTAAGTTCTTCGTGCAGTAGCATAGTATGAGTATTTAGTGGTGAAAAATCCGTTAAAATCCCGACTGCCGAAGGCAGTCTAAAAAATCCGTTTTCATCCGCCCAATCCGCCCAATCCGTGTTCCATCCTGCCATGCGGGAAGTCACGAGGGCAGCTCAATCATATAATCCCAGCTAATCTCCGCCGTCTTGTCCAGCATCCTCGCCACCGAGCAGTATTTTTCCACGGACATACCAATGGCCTTAGCCACCTTCGCTTCATCCAAATCGCCCTTCAAAATAAACTGCATGTGTATTTTTTTGAAAACGGCGGGCACCTCGTCTACCCGGTCGCCGTTCACCTCCACCCGCATCTCTTCGAGTGGTTGGCGCATCTTTTTTAAAAGCATGACCACGTCCATGCTGCTGCACCCGGCCAGGCTCATGAGCAGCGCCTGCATGGGCCGGACGCCCTTGCCCTCGCCGCCAATGTCGGGGCTGCCATCGAGGTGGATGGTGCTGCCGTCGTCGTTTTTTGCCTCGAAATGGACGGCGTCGTTGAGGCGTTGGAGTGTGATGTGCATAAATGAGTTTAGTTCTCTGTGTCCCTCCGTGTCCTCCGTTCCTCTGTGTTAAATTAAACACGGAGAGTCGGAGTTCACGGAGGGACACAGAGAGAGATGCGAAAATAGCTTAACTGCCTAACTTCTCCGCGACTTCGACGCTCCCCTCAAAGTCGAACCCTTCCACCACCACCTCGAACTTCCGGCGGATGTCGCCCAAGCAGAGGTTCCCGATGCTCCCCTCGTGCGTGTGGCTGATTTCGCCGTTGAACTCGAAGCTGCCGTCTTCCACTTGCTGCGCAACTTGGCGGTAGGCTTCCCGGAACGGAATGCCCTCCAGCACGAGGCGGTTCACCACCTCCACCGTGAACAGGTAGCGGTATTTTTCGTCCGTCAGAATATGCTCGTTCACCTCGAATTTTGGAATGCTCAAAATGGCCAAGCGCAGGCAATCCTTCAACTCTTCGAGGGCGGGGAAAACGGTTTCCTTCAAGATTTGAAAGTCCCGGTGATAGCCGCTCGTGAGGTTGGCGGTCACGGCGGACACCTGTTGCGGCAGCACCTGCATTCGGCTGCAACGGCCTCGTATCAGCTCGAAAACATCGGGGTTTTTCTTGTGCGGCATGATGCTGCTGCCCGTCGTGAACTCGGCGGGCAGTTTCAAAAAGTCGAAGTTTTGACTGTTGAAAAGGCACACGTCGGCGGCGAACTTGCCGAGCGTGGTGCCCAGCCCCGCCATTGCGAAGCTCAAAAACTGCTCTGATTTCCCACGTCCCATTTGCGCATGCAACACGTTGTAATTCAGGTCTTTAAATCCAAGCAGCTGCGTCGTCATGCGGCGGTCGAGGGGGAACGAACTGCCATAGCCCGCCGCCGAGCCGAGTGGGTTTTGGTTGATGATTTCAAACACGGACTGCCACAGCCGCAGGTCATCAGCCAGCGTCTCGGCGTAGGCACTGAACCACAGTCCGAACGACGAGACCATCGCCACCTGCGTATGCGTGTAGCCGGGCATGGGCACGTCCTCGTGCGCCGCCGCTTGGGCCATCAGCACCTCGAACAGCTCGCCGACCAGTACCGTGATTTCCCGAATTTCGGAACGAAAAAACAGGCGCATGTCCACCAGTACTTGGTCGTTTCGGCTGCGGCCAGCGTGGATTTTCTTGCCCACATCGCCGAGCGAGCGGGTGAGCAACAGTTCCACCTGCGAATGCACGTCTTCCACCCCCGGCTCGATGGTGAACTCGCCCGCCTCGATTTGCCCCAAAATTGCCCGAAGGGCAGGCTGCAAAACGGCCAATTCGGCTGCCGTCAGCAGCCCGATGGAGGTCAGCATTTCGATGTGTGCCAAAGTGCCGAGCACATCGAAACGGGCCAGCCGCAGGTCGAGGACGTTGTCCTGCCCGATGGTGAATTTTTCTACTAATTCGTTGACAGTCTGTGTGTTAGACCAGAGTTTCATGTTGGAAATTGGGAAATTGGAAATTAGGAAATTGGGGAACAACACAATTTCTCAATTTCCAATTTCAATTAATTTCAAATAGGTATCCATCCCCTCCTCAATCTCCCGCAGCCACACAAACTCCTCCGCTGTGTGCGACCGTTCACTCTCCCCCGGCCCAATTTTAAGTGTCGGAAACGGCATCAGCGCCGAATCGGAGAGGGTGGGGGAGCCGAAACTTCGCAAACCCAATGCCTTGCCCCTCCGCACCAGTGGGTGGTCGGTCGGTATGCTCGACGAATTGAGGCGGAACGACCTCGCCCGCAGTTCCGAGCGCAGGCTTTTTTGCAAAATGGCAAACACCTCCTCGTTCGTGTAGTGCTCGTTCGTGCGGATGTCCACCCCGAAGCGGCAGGTATCCGGTACGACGTTGTGTTGCGTGCCCGCCTCGATTTGCGTCACCGTCATTTTCACCGGACCGAGCAGGTCGGATATTTTTTCAAATCGGTAATTTTTCAAAAATTCAATGTCCTGCAAGGCGATGTAAATAGCGTTTTCGCCCTCGTCCCGTGCGGCGTGCCCGGCCTTGCCGTGGGCAGTGGCATCCACCACGAGCAGGCCTTTTTGCGCCACGGCCATCTGCATCCCCGTTGGCTCGCCGACGATGGCGCAGTCCACGTGGCCCAATTGAGGCAACACCATCGCAACGCCTTGATTTCCAGATACTTCCTCCTCGGCTGCGCCGAGAAAAATTAAGTTCCAGGGCAGGTTTTTTACTTCGTAAAAATGGGCAAATACCATCGCCAGCGCCACCAGTGAAGCCCCGGCATCGTTGCTGCCGAGGCCGTACAACTTGTCCTCCTCGACCATCGGTTGAAAGGGGTCACGCTGCCAGGCCGCCACGGGCCGCACGGTATCATGGTGCGAGCAGAGCAGCAGGGTAGGGCGGTTGGGCTGCCAGTGCTTGGCCTTCGTCCAGACGTTGTTGCCCATGCGTTCCGTCGGGATGTTTTTTTGATGAAAAAACGTGGTCAGCAGGTCGGATGTCGCCGCCTCCTCCCTCGAAAAGGAAGGCGCGGTGATGAGCTGTTTGAGCAGTTCGATGGCTTCAGTTTTTATCAATGTGGGTATAAAATTTGAGTTCCTTTTTGTTCAAAAATCCCCTCCACGCCGCACACCCAAACCTCCCTCACGCCGCCGTTTTTTGCGGCAAACGCATTGTCCAGTTTCGGCAACATTCCCTCGCTAATGACGCCCGTTTTTTGGTGCTGCTCATAGGTCTCAAAATCAAGCGAGGGCAGCACGGAAGCATCATCCGTTGGGTCGAGTATGACACCGTTTTTTTCGAAGCAAAACTTCAGCGTCACCTTAAAATTTTGCGCCAGCGAAACGGCCAGCATCCGGGCGATGGTATCGGCGTTGGTGTTTAGCAATTGCCCGCTCCCGTCGTGGGTGATGGGGCTGACGATGGGCGTCAGATTGTTTTCCAAAAAGTTGATTATCAAGCCGTTGTTGACGGTTTCGACATCACCGACGAAGCCGTAATCTATTGCGCCAGCGCCTCTTTTTTTCGATAAAATGACGTTCCCATCCGGCCCGCTCAGGCCGATGGCGTTGCAGCCGAGCGCCTGCAATTTGGCAACCACCGTCTTGTTCAGCAGTCCGGCATAAACCATCGTCACCACCTCCAAAGTTGCGGCGTCGGTGATGCGGCGGCCCTCAAACATCTGTGGCTCAATGCCTAGCCTTCGGCTGATTTCGCTGCCTTTTTTGCCCCCGCCATGGACGAGGATTTTCGGGCTTTCGATGTTTGCGAAAGCAGCGAGCGCCGAGTCGAGTTGGGCATCGTCGTCGAGGAGTTTGCCGCCGATTTTTAGAATGGTTAGCTGCTTCATAATATTTTTCAATTTTTCAATTTCATAATTTCCTCCAGCACTGCCTGCGCCGCAAATTCCCGGTTCTTCGCCTGCTCAAAAATCAAGCACCGAGGGTCGTCCAGCACGGCATCGGCCACCACCACGTTGCGGCGCACGGGTAGGCAGTGCATGAAACGGGCGGCGTTAGTGAGTGCCATTTTTTCGGGCGTCACCATCCAGTTTTCTTTCGGTGAAATGATTTGGCCGTAGTCCGTGTACGACGACCAGTTTTTGGCGTAAATGAAGTCTGCCCCCTCGAACGCCAGTCGTTGGTCGTACTCAACTTGCACATTGTCAACGAATTGAGGAGCAAGTTCAGCGCCCAGCGGATGCGTTACGACGAGCTCCACGTCACGGGTTTTCATCCATTCCACGAAGGAATTCGGCACGGCCTGCGGCAATGCCCGCACATGGGGCGCCCAAGTGAGCACGACTTTCGGGTGGGCTTTTGGTTTGAATTCCTCAATCGTCACCGCATCGGCGAGGGACTGGAGCGGGTGGAGCGTGGCCGACTCCAAGCTGATGATGGGCACGGTGGCGTATTTTTTGAACTGGTTCAGCACCACCTCGGCGTAGTCCCAGTCTCGATTGGACAGCGTTGGGAACGAGCGGATGCCAATCACATCGGCATACTGGCTGATGACGCCCGCCGCCTCCTGCACGTGCTCGGCCTTGTCGCCGTCCATCACCGTGCCGTCCTCGAACTCGATTTTCCATCCCGCATCGGCGTTCATCGTGATGACGTTCATGCCGAGGTTCTGCGCCGCCTTCTCGGTGCTAAGGCGAGTGCGGAGGCTGGGGTTGAAGAAGAGGAGGACGAGCGATTTACGATTTACGAATGACGATTTACGATTGGGGTCACGTTTGATTTCGAGCGCCCGTTGGATGAGGGCGCCGGGATTGGGGACATCGTTTACGCTAGTGAAATGTTGCATTTAATCTTGATAGTTTAAACCAAAGACGGGACGGTTGCCTCCAAACACGCCTTGAAAGCGCCCAAAAACTCCTCCACTTCCTCATCGCTTACGCAAAGTGGCGGCAGCAAGCGTACCGTGTATTTGTTAGAAGACGACCCGGTGAACGCGCTAAATTCTTCCATCAATTTCTTCCGGAACGGCGCAGCCGGGAACTCGAACTCCACACCAATCATCAGTCCACGGCCCCGTATTTCCTTGATGCCCTCCAAGCCTTGCAGCTCGGCCTTCAATCGCTCACCTTGTACCGCTGCGTTTTCGATAAGCTGCTCATTTTCAATTATTTCCAACACGCCAAGCGCTGCAGCACAAGCCATGTGCGTACCGCCGAAAGTGGTACCGAGCAACCCGTGCCTTGCCTTGAACTTGGGCGAAATGATGACCCCGCCGATGGGGAAGCCGTTGCCCATGCCCTTGGCGATGGTGATGAGGTCGGGGCGGATGCCAGCGTGCTGGTGGGCGAAGAAGCGGCCCGTGCGGCCATAGCCGGACTGAATTTCGTCCAAAATCAGGCAGGTTCCATGTGCTTCGCAAAGCGCCGAAAGCCCTTGCAGGAAGTCTGTAGATGGCTCGTTGATGCCGCCGATGCCCTGGATGCCCTCGATGACGACCGCCGTCACATCGCCTTTTGCCAGTGCTATTTCGACGGCTTCGAGGTCTTCAAAAGGCAGGTAATCCACCTCGAAACCGTGGTTGATGGGTGCTTGGATGCCGGGGTCATGGGTGATTTTGACGGCAGCGGATGTGCGTCCGTGGAAGCCTTTTCCGAAGGCGACGACCTTCGTGCGGCCATTCTGGAAGCTCGCCAATTTCAGTGCATTTTCGATGGCCTCTGCCCCGCTGTTTACCATAAACAATTGATAATCACCGTACCCCGACAGTTCGCCGAGCTTCGCTGCCAGTGCTTCCCGCAGTTCGTTTTCGACGAAATTGGAGTAGAAGGCGATTTTGTCCATCTGGTCTTTCACCCGTTTCAAGAAATGCGGGTGCGAGTGGCCGATGGAAACGACGGCGTGCCCCCCGTAAAAATCGAGGTAGCGCCTGCCGTGCTGGTCATAGACGTGGCAGCCGTGGCTGCGCTGAATATCTATGGGAAAAAGTGGATAGACATCGAAAAGGGTCATTGTTGAATTGTTGAGATTGTTTGATTGTTAAAATGCGCTGGCTTTTAGGTTCAATCCCGCCGTTTCCGGCAATCCGAATAGCAGGTTCATGTTCTGAACTGCTTGACCGGATGCGCCTTTTAGTAGATTATCTATGATGCTGATTATCAATATTTTATCGCCGTGTTTTTCTAAATAAAGGAGGCATTTATTGGTGTTCACCACCTGTTTCAGCGAGGGATTTTCTTCGGTTATCTTGGTAAATGGGGCATCAGCGTAAAACGACCGATACAGCTCCTTCACCTGGCTTTCAGCCGCTTCGCAATGGGTGTACGCACTGGCGAAAATGCCCCTCGTGAAGTCGCCCCGCACAGGCAGGAAGTTCACAGCCTGGCCGAAGCCGGGCTGCAACTGCCGCAGGCTCTGCCCGATTTCGCCCAAATGCTGGTGCCCAAAGGGTTTGTAAATGCTCAAGTTGTTGCTCCTCCAACTAAAATGCGTCGTATCAGTCGGCTGCTGCCCAGCACCCGTGGAGCCGGTGATGGCATGAACATGCACCTCGTCCGTCAGCAGTCCCTCGCAGGCGAGTGGCAGCAACGCCAACTGAATCGCCGTTGCGAAGCAGCCGGGGTTTGCAATTTTTTGCGCTCCGAAAATGGCCGTCCGGTTCAGTTCCGGCAAGCCGTAAACGAAGTCGTTGCCGGGGCGCTGGAGCCGAAAATCATGGCTCAAGTCAATGATTTTCAAGGAGTTGGAAAACCGGTTTTTCTCCAAAAACGCCTTCGACTCGCCGTGGCCGGAGCAGAGGAACAGCACGTCTGGTTCGGTTGGCACCTCGGCCACGAAACGCAGGTCTGTATCCCCCACGAGGTCGTCGTGGACGCTGGCCACGGGCTTGCCCGCCGAACTGCGGCTCTGCATAAAGGCGATTTCCGCCGCTGGGTGGTGCAGCAGTAGGCGGATGAGTTCCCCAGCCGTGTAGCCTGCGCCGCCGATGATGCCGATTTTTAGCATGGTTGATAAAGTTTATGAGGTTGATAAGGGTTGATGGGTTCGCAGGGCCTTCATCAACCCTTATCAACTTTATCAACCGTCATCAACCGCTGAATCTTCAATTGATTTCCCAGTATCTTCGTGAACCCCTTCACGTCTTCGCCCGACCAGCTGTTGTTCATCTCGCCGTACTTGCCTGCCTCGCTCTGCATCAGGTCAAAATCTGACTTAACTCCCTGTAATTCAAAGCGATAGGGGAGCAGTTTTACAGAGACTTCGCCCGTCACCGACTCCTGCGTGGAGGTCAAAAACGTCTCGATATTCCGCATGACGGGGTCGAGGAAAAGCGCCTCGTGGAGCATCATGCCGTACCAGTTGGCGAGCTGCTCCTTCCAGTATTGCTGCCATTTGACGAGGGTGTGCTTTTCGAGGAGGTGGTGTGCCTTGATGATGATGAGCGGTGCTGCCGCCTCGAAACCTACACGTCCTTTTATACCGATAATGGTGTCGCCAACGTGCGTATCGCGCCCGATAGCGTAGGGTGCGGCAAGTGCCTGCAATGTCTGAATTGCTTCAGTAGGGTGCTCGAAAACTTGGCCGTTCACGCCTATCAACTCGCCTTTTTCAAAGGTCAAACTAACTTCAATTGACTCATTTTCAGTTAATTGCGTAGGCCAAGCGCTTTCAGGTAGCGGCAAATGCGAGGTCAGCGTCTCCGCCCCGCCCACGCTGGTGCCCCAGATACCTGGGTTGATGCTGTACTTAGCCTTTTGCTGCGTCCATTCGAAGCCATGCTTCGCCAAAAACGCCACTTCCTCATCCCTTGAAAAGCGGTGGTCACGGATGGGCGTGATGATTTCCATCTCCGGGCAGAGGACGGAGAATGCCAAATCGAAGCGTACCTGGTCGTTGCCAGCGCCCGTGCTACCATGCGCAATCGCCTCACTACCAATCAATTGTGCTTGCTTCGCAATGGCCACCGCTTGGAACATCCGCTCGGCACTGACGGATAGGGGATAGGTGTTGTTGCGCAGCACATTCCCAAATACGAGGTAGCGGATGCACTGCTCGTAGTAGTCCCGCACGGCGTCCACGCAATGGAAACTGGCAGCGCCGAGCGTGAAAGCCTTTGCCTCCATCGCCCCCAAATCGGCAGCGGTGAAGCCGCCAGTATCCACGGTGACGGCATGGACCTCGTGGCCTTGCAGCGTCAGGTGTTTGATGCAAAAGGAGGTGTCGAGGCCGCCGGAGTATGCAAGTGTTATTTTCATGCTGATTGTTTTTCTCGCGAGGAGGATTGGAACACGGATTGGACGGATTAAACTGATTTATACGGTTTTTTAGCACAAAGAAATCTGTGTTCATCCGCTAAATCCGTCCAATCCGTTTTCCAATCCTCCTCGCGTGTCAAGCCGCTACCGCTTCCGGTGCTTGCAAGTTTTTATCGTCGTTTTTCAAAATCATTTCCACCAAGCTAAAGCCATGTTCTTCTCCCATTTCTTCGATTTTGCTGGGTGCCAACATGCCGGTGCAAAGGCACATCCGGTGGCCGCAGCGCTGGAGGATGTCGTAGTTGGGGCAACTTTGGCAGCCCTTCCAGAAGTCGTCGTCCTGCGTGAGTTCGGAGAAAGTGACGGGCTTGTAGCCGAGCTCGGAATTGATTTTCATCACGGCGAGGCTGGTGGTGATGCCGAAGACACGGGCTGCCGGGTATTTGTTTCGTGCGAGGTCGAAGGCTTGGCGCTTGATGGTCTTGGCCAGCCCGTTTTGCCGAAAATCGTGTGCCACGACGAGGCCGGAATTGGCGACATACTTGCCGTGGCTCCAGATTTCGATGTAGCAGAACCCGGCGAGTTGGCCGTCGTCCGTCAGGGCGATGATGGCGTTGCCTGATTCGATTTTCCGCCGGATGTAGTCGGGCGACCGGCGGGCGATACCGGTGCCCCGTTGCTGGGCCGAGATTTCGAGCAGGGAGCAGATTTCTTCCGCATAGCCAGCGTGGGCCGCTGCGGCGATATGAACTTGAAGATTCATTTTGTGAGCTTTCTTTGGGGTTGACGAGGGCTGATGAGTTACAGTGCAACTGCATCAACGCTTATCAACCGAATAAAAAACTTGTTGCTTACCTGGAAAGGCTTGGTGGGAAAGGAATCCCCACCCGTGGTGGTGATATGTAAATGAGTTGCCCTTACGGGCGCGGACGGAACGCACGACGAGGCTGCGGCATGTGCGCAGGCATGCTCGGAGTGGAAGTAGGATATGTAAAGTGCGTCGTCATTACTGGCCACAAATGTAGGTGTTAGTTTGACACCATGCAATGAGTTGGTTTTAAAATTTTGCAAAAATTTTGTGAACACTTGATTTTCCTTCAAAATCCTTCCGCACTTCTTCAAAAGAAGACAACGAGACGTAGTAGTATTTGACTTTTTTTCAAAAGTAAAAAGCCGGATTCAGAACATTGTTTTGGTAAAAATCAAATTCACATTAATAATTAGAGATGAATTTTTCATTTGGTTCAAAAATATTGTTTTGTGGCAAATGGCTTGTGTCATAAAAACACGAAGGGGTGGCAAACGCAGGTCTCAACGCATATCTTTGCACCATTCCTTTCCAGTAGAACCACCGTATTATTTTCCTGCCTACCAGAGAATAAACCAAATCCATCAACTTGACAAACCTACCTTGACTGTTATGCTTGCGGCATAGCAGGGGGATTTCTATTTTCACTTAGTTCACTGTAAATCAATATTTTATGAAAAAATTGACTACAAAGCAAGCAGCCCCATTCATCCTACTTGCGCTGATTTCGCTGGCCTCCATCTTCGTGCCAGCGCTGCCCGACTTTGATGGTACCGACAAGTACAGTGCCGCTGATACCACTTGGATTCTTGTGGCTACTGCCCTCGTTTTCCTGATGACGCCCGGCCTCGCCTTCTTTTACGGCGGCATGGTGCACCGCAAAAACGTCATTTCCACCATGATAAAAAGTGTGGTGGCGGCTGGCATTGTTGGCGTCATTTGGATCATCGTAGGGTTCAGCTTGGCCTTCGGTGACGACATCGGCGGCTTCATCGGCGACCCCACCACGTTCCTGTTCTTCAAGGGCGTGAACTCCGGCGAACCGTGGAGCCTTGCGCCGACGATACCAAAGACGCTGTTCGCCCTGTTCCAGCTCATGTTTGCCATCATCACACCGGGACTGGTGGTGGGTGCCGTGGCAGAGCGCATCCGCTTCACGTCTTATATTTTGTTCACCGCGCTGTTCAGCCTGCTGGTGTATGCGCCGCTAGCACACTGGTCTTGGCATCCGGATGGCTTTCTGTTTAAAATGGGCGTCCTCGACTTTGCGGGCGGCACGGTGGTACACATCTCCGCAGGTTGCGCTGCGCTGATGGGCGCACTGGTGCTGAAACGCAGGCAATCGCACATCGAAAACCGGGAAATACCACCCGCCAACATACCCTACGTGCTCATCGGCACCGGCTTGCTTTGGTTCGGTTGGTTCGGCTTCAACGCTGGTTCGGCACTTGGTGCAAACGCATTGGCAGTTTCCGCTTTCGCTACAACCAATACCGCCGCCGCCGCCGCTGGCCTTTCCTGGATGTTCTTCGATGTGTTGAAGGGCAAAAAACCTTCCGTGCTCGGTTTCTGTATCGGTGCTGTGGTGGGCTTGGTGGCCATCACGCCTGGAGCAGGCCTCGTACCCATTCCACAGAGCATTTTCATCGGGGCATTTGCTGCCATCGTCTCCAATTTAGCGGTGCATTACAAGCAAAAAACTTCGCTCGACGATACCCTTGATGTATTTCCATGCCACGGCATCGGCGGCATCACGGGCATGTTGCTCACGGGCGTGTTTGCCAGCACGACGGTCAACAGCGCAGGGGCCGACGGCATGATCTACGGCAACTTTGCCTTCTTTTTTACGCAAGTAAAAGGGATGCTGGCCGCCGTGGTTTACAGTGGCGTGGTGTCTTTCCTTATTTTTAAATTGATAAACTTCATCGAGCCGATGCGGGTAAGTTCAATTGACGAAGAAATAGGTCTCGACGCCACCCAGCACAACGAAAAATACGTACAGGGGACGCTGCTCGTGCCACAATCCAACGGCAAGGTGGCCGAACTGCCACTGGTAGAATAGAAATTGGAAATTGAGAAATTAAGAAATTGAGCGACGCCCCCAATTTCCTAATTTCTCAATTTCCATGAATTTCCAAAAAAAAAGGTACGGCCTTCATCCGGGCTTCTGACACAAGCCGGAGGCCGTACCGATTTCATCTTTCAATAAAATCAAGGCAATGTTACAAAAAATCCTTTTAACAGGCTTGGCATCGCTATGCTTGTTAGCCATCACTGCTGCGCAAGACGCAACCACCTCCGACTCCTCAGCCTCAAAGCCAAGTCCAACCAAGTTCACCGGCTCCGCCGACGTTTACTACCGCTACGACTTTGCCAAAACGGCAGGGAACAACCGTACCAGTTTCACCAATTCCCACAACTCCTTCGAGCTGGGCATGGCCTCCTTCAAAGTGGAACACAGCCACGGCAGCGTGGGCCTACTGGCCGACGTCGGGCTTGGCAAGCGGGCGGAAGACTTCAGCTACACCGACGACCGTACCCGCCTCGCCATCAAGCAGTTGAACCTGTTTTACACCTTTAAAAATGGGGTGAAAATCACTGCCGGGAACTGGGCCACGCATGTCGGTTATGAATTGGCCGACGCCTACCTGAACCGCAATTACAGCATGTCGTACATGTTCAGCTACGGGCCGTTCTCGCACACGGGCATCAAGCTGGCGAAATCGTTTGGCCGTACGGGCATCATGCTGGGCGTGGCCAACCCGACCGATTTCAAATCGTTTGCCGGAGGCGAAAAATACCTGATTGGGCAGGTGAGCACCGTGAGCGCCGACGAAAAACTGAAGGTTTGGCTGAACTACCAAGGTGGCAGGTTCAACGACAGCTCACGGGTCAGCCAGGTGGACTTGGTCTTGACGGCGGCACTTGCCGACAAGTTCAGCGTCGGGCTGAACGGAACAGTGGCCAGTTTCCAATTTAAGGACGCTGAAAAGGAATTCGGCGACATGAACAACTGGTGGGGAACGGCGCTGTACCTCAACGGAGACCCGTTGGACTGGCTCGGCCTGACACTGCGCTCGGAGTATTTCAGCGATACAAAAGGCCTGAATGTCTTCGGCGGGTTCGTTGATGGCGGCAGTTTGGTGGCCACGACCCTTTCGGCAAACCTGAAGGCCGGCAACTTGACTTTCATCCCAGAATTACGCTTCGAAAAAGCTACGGAGTCCATATTTGTTGATGCCGACGGCGATGTCAGCGACCAAACGATTAGTGCTTTATTTGGAGTTACATACAGCTTCTAAGTTAGACAAAACTGAGTGAAATGTTGGGCGCCTTCCTGTTTTTGCGGGGAGGCGTTTTTTTATTCAACATAACGGCGATTACGGCATCAAAAAATTCCCTGAAATAGTCTGACGCACCAGGTGCAAGCCCATGAAAAACAAGCGACGACGGCCAAGGGGCAAAGCAGAAAATAGGCGGATATTTTTCTCATGCTGAAGGTGTTTACAATTTTTGTTGTAAAACTAATTTGCCACCCCGAATTATTCTCCGTAATTATCGGCCTCGACGCAATTAACGCCACAACGCCGAGACGAAAAGCAAAATGACTGGTTTTGAGGGCGTTTTGAGCGAGCTGCGCAAGTCTTCCATTGCTGAAAAACCACCCGCAGCGACGATTTTTCTGCGTTTCAATCGCCCGGAGAATACGAAATTCATTACGCTAAATTTTTTACGCAAAACGTTAATCATGAAACAAATACAAACCCTCCTGTTTGCTGTGCTGACGGGCATAGCTGTACCCCTGTTTACCCAAACCCCATTGGGTATTTTTGAAATGGCCACCGACGTAGGTCCCATGCTCCACAAGGGCACAACCATTTACGACGCAACCGCACAACGCTATGAGCTTTCGGGCGCTGGCGCAAACATCTGGTTCAAAAAGGACGAGTTCCATTTTGCCCACAAAAAACTCGGCGGCAATTTCATCCTCACCTGCCGGGGCAGGCTGCTCGGCACTGGCGTTGACCCGCACCGCAAGCTCGGCTGGATGGTGCGCACTGGCCTGGACACCAGCGCCGCCATGGTCTGCGCCACCGTCCACGGCGACGGACTGGCGGCCATCCAGTACCGCAAGCGGGCGGGCATGAACATCGAAGAGGTGAAATCGCCCGTTAAAAACCCCGACGTCATCCAGTTGGAGCGGCGGGGGCGCAGCTTTTTCCTCTCCGTCGCCCGTTTTGGCGAGCCGTTTTGGACGGTGGAAGTGCCCGATTTTGACCTGCCAGCCGAGATGCTGGCCGGGCTGTTCGTCTGCTCCCACAACAAGGACGTGGTGGAAAAAGCGGCTTTCGACAACGTGCGCATCGTCATTCCGCCGAAGGAGGGCCACACGCCCTACCGGGACTACCTCGGCAGCCATGTCGAGGTGCTGGACGTGGTGTCCGGCGACCGTAAAATCGTGCATTCCGCCCCAAATTCGCTGCAAGCCCCCAACTGGACGCCCGACGACAAAGCCTTGATTTACAACAGCGAAGGCCTGATTTACCGCCTCGATTTTGCCGCTGGAAAGCCAACTGTGGTGAACACTGATTTTGTGAAACAGAACAACAACGACCACGTGATTTCCTTTGATGGGAAGATGCTCGGCCTCAGCAGTTCGAGCGGGGAGCAGGAATACGGCTCGCTGGTTTACACTGTGCCGATTGGCGGCGGAGTGCCCAAGCGCATCACTGCCACCGGGCCGAGCTACCTGCACGGCTGGTCGCCCGACGGCAAGTGGCTGACCTACACCGCCCAGCGCAACGACGATTACAATATCTACAAAATCCCCGCTGACGGTGGCGAAGAAGTGCAACTCACCAAATCCCCCGGTCTGGACGATGGCTCTGAATACAGCCCCGACGGGCAGTGGATTTATTTCAACTCCGTGCGCACCGGCTCGATGGAGCTTTGGCGGATGCGCCCCGATGGCAGCTACCAGGAGCAGCTCACCGACGACGAGTACCAGAACTGGTTCCCGCACGTGTCGCCGGACGGCAAATGGCTCGTTTTCCTGTCGTACATGCCGGAAATGAAGGCGGACGACCACCCGTTTTACCAGCATATTTACCTGCGGACGATGCCCGCCGATGGCGGGAAAGCAAGGGTCATCGCCTATCTTTATGGCGGTCAGGGCACCATCAACACGCCGTCGTGGTCGCCGGACGGGAAGCGGGTGGCGTTCGTGAGCAACTCCGGTATACAGTAAAAACTATCAAAAAGGATAACATGACAAACCGAAGAAAATTCATCCAGCAAATGGGCGTCGGTGCAGCGGCACTGACGGTCGGAACGGCGGCTTTTCCCAATATCGTTTTACCAAAGAAAAAGGAGCAAATCGGCGTAGCGCTGATGGGCCTCGGCTATTACAGCACCGACCTGCTCGCCCCGGCGCTCCAACTCACCAAGCACTGCAAGCTGACGGCCATCGTGACCGGAACACCGGAGAAGGCGGCAAGGTGGCAGCGACAGCACGGCCTGCCTGAGCGGAACATCTACAACTACGACAACTTCGACAGCATCGCCAACAACCCAGACGTTGACGTGGTGTACGTGGTGCTGCCGCCGTTCCTGCACAAGGAGTTCACGCTGCGGGCAGCGGCGGCTGGCAAGCACGTCTGGTGCGAAAAACCGATGGCGATGACCGAAGCGGAGTGCCAATCCATGATTGACGGCTGTCGCAAAAACAAGGTGCAACTGACCATCGGCTACCGGATGCAGCACGAGCCGAACACGCAGGAAATCATCCGCTACGGCAGGGAAAAGACCTTTGGACAAGTGAAGTTCGTGACGGCCTCGGCGGGCTTCCGGGCGGGCTGGCGCAATGCTGCCGACAACTGGAAAATGCAGCGTAGCAAGGGCGGCAGCGCCCTGTACGACATGGGCGTCTATTCGCTGAACGCCGCCCGCTACGCCGTCGGGGAGGAGCCGCTGGCCGTGCTGGCGCAAGACCGCACCGCCGATCCCGCCCGATTCCCGAACGGCGATGAGACGACGCTGTTCCAACTGGAATTCCCCGGCGGGGCACTCGCCAACTGCATGACCACCTTCGCCATGAACGTGAACACACTGGAAGTGACTGCCGCCGATGGGTGGTACCGCTTGCAACCATTCCAAGCCTACAGCGGCGTGAAGGGCGTGAACAGCCGGGGCGAGGCCATCAACCACTACATCGAAAACGAGCAGGCGACGCAGATGGACAACGATGCCCTCGCCATCTTGAACGGGACGGCGGTGCTGGTGCCGGGCGAGGAGGGGCTGCGGGATATTCGGGTGGTGGAGGCGATACAGCGGTCGGTGCGGGAAGGGAGGCGGGTGGTGATTTGAGGTCTGATAGTGAGAGCCACGCCGTCACTTGGCCTACAAATGGTATCTTTGTAAATGGCTTGGTGAAGGTGCGTCAGTAGCGGCTACAGATTAGTTGGCTATAATGCGTTAAGACCATACATATTCATCTCCTTCGTTAACATCATTTATGAAATTAATATTGACCCTCCTTATTTGTATTTTAACCTACGTTGCTAATTGCCAAGAACAAGAGGTCTGTCCCGGGGAAATACCCGCTGGCTGGGTGATAGTTTCGTACAGGCCATGTGCCGGTTGTTGCGGGGGAACAGGGATTGTAGATATGGCGACCATAAATAAGTTATAGCATCTCATTTATTAAATCCAAACCGCAGAAGCATTACAGCAACTTCAGTTTGGTAAGTATGGCGGCTGACGTGCTTCGTATGAACTTTAGTGCTAAAAATCTGTCACATCGCCAAGCCGAAAAACGTTGAACAAAACGCTCTAAAAACCTCAAACTCCCCCTACCTTCGCCACAACCACGGCTCGCCAGCGAATAAAACCGTGGCCAACCACAACATGAAACGACGCCAAGCCATCAGAAACATCGCGATCGCCACCGCAGTGGCATATTTGCTCCCGCAATGCAAAAGCGAACCTGCGGTCACCGGGCCAGTTTACCCAAATCTCCCCCTCGATGGCAAGCAGCGGAAGCTCATCGAGCAGTTTGCCGAAGCGCTTTTGCCGAAGGCGAAAACCGAGGTGAAGACACCGGAAACAACCGCCGACTTCATCCTGACCATGCTCAACGACTGCCATTCTCCGGAGGATATTCAAAAATACGTGACTGGGTTGACGGAGCTACAAGCCCATGTTGCGAAGCAATACAGCACCGAATTTGGGGCGCTGGCCGCTGACAAACACACCGAAATATTCTCGCACTTGTCCAGTGATACCGGGCCTTCCGAACCGTTGAAGTTTTTCTACGATAAAACGAGGGGCATGACCATCGAGCATTTCACCTCCTCCGAGTTTTTCATGAAAAACGTGATGAGTTGGGAATTTGCGCCGGGCTATTTCAGGGGCTGCGTAGCGGTATAAACTGAAATTAGGAAATTGGAAATTGAGAAATTATTAAGTAACCCCTCAATTTCCAATTTCCTAATTTCCCAATTTCCAATTCTTTCCATGCCAGATACAGCACACCATTTCGACGCCATCGTCATCGGGGGCGGCATGACCGGCGGCTGGGCCGCCAAGGAACTTTGCGAAGCGGGCCTGAAAACGCTCATGCTGGAGCGGGGCCGCAACGTGGAGCACATCAAGGACTACCCGACAACGGGGATGCAGCCCTGGGAGTTCAAGCACCGGGGGCGCATACCGCACGAGGTGGAAAAGGAGAACCCCGTCATCAGTCGCTGCTATGCCTTCAAGGAGGATGCCATGCACTTTTTTGTGAAGGACACCGAGCACCCGTACATCCAAGAGAAGCCGTTCGACTGGATTCGGGGCTACCAGGTGGGCGGAAAGTCGCTCATGTGGGCGAGGTATGTGCAGCGTTGGAGCGACCACGATTTTGAAGGCCCTGCCCGAGACGGCTTCGCCGTGGACTGGCCCATCCGCTACAAGGATTTGGAAAAATGGTACACCCATGTCGAGCAGTTCATCGGCGTGGCGGGCAACCGGGACGGGCTGGATACCTTGCCGGACGGCGACTTCCTGAAGCCCTGGGACCTCACCTGCGTGGAGGAGCATTTCAAGGATTCTCTCAAAAAAAGCTTCAAGGACAGGCACCTGATTTTCTCCCGCTGCGCCCACCTCACCGAGGAGAGGGAGATTTTCAAGCAGCAGGGCCGCACGCTTTGCCAAAACCGCAATATCTGCCAACGGGGCTGCCCCTACGGCGGGTATTTCAGTGCCAATTCCACGCTCATCCCTTGGGCGACGAAGACGGGCAACCTGACCTTGCAGCCGCATTCCGTCGTGCCTTCCATCATTTTCGATGAAAAGGAAAACCGTGCAACGGGCGTGCGGGTCGTCAACGCCGAGACGAAGGAGACGACCGAATATTTCGCCAAAATCATCTTCCTGAACGCCGCCACGCTGAACACCAACCTGGTGCTGTTGAACTCAATATCCGACCGCTTTCCCAACGGCCTCGGCAACGACAACGGGCTTTTGGGCAAATACGTGGCGTTCCACAATTACCGGGCGAAAATATGGGGCAAGCACGAGGGCCACAAGGAGTTCAAGACCGAGGGCAAACGGGTGATGGGGGCTTATATTCCCCGCTTCCGCAACGTCTATAAACAGGAGACCGACTTCCTGCGTGGCTATGCCTCCACGTTCCAGGCAATGCGCTATTTGGACGTGAGCAACGACGGCTTTGGGCAGCAACTGGCCGGCAACCTGCTCGGCAGCAAGGACTTCGGCCCTTGGAACGTTGGCTCTGGCATGATGGGCGAAACCATTCCGAAGGAAACCAATTTCGTGAAACTCGATGACGTGCAAAAAGACGCCTGGGGCATCCCGCTGCTGCGCATCAACGTCGTCCACGACGACAACGACGAGAAGATGATCAAGGACTTTTTCGAGCAGTTCACCGAGATGTACGAAAAGGCGGGCTTCACCGATATTCAGACGAAAGACACAGCGCAGGCGCCCGGCCTCGACATCCACGAAATGGGTGGCGTACGCATGGGCCACGACCCAAAGACCTCGTTGCTCAACCAGTGGAACCAGTTGCATGCTTGCCCCAATGTGTACGTCACGGACGGTGCTTGCATGACTTCCATGTCCACCCAAAACCCGTCGCTGACCTTCATGGCGCTGACGGCGAGGGCGGCGAACCATGCGGTGGGGGAGTTGAAAAAAGGAGGGTAATTGCTGTGAATTTGAACTTCCGACAATTTGCCGGAAGTTGCTTTTCCCAACGTTTCATGGTTGTCCAGTAGCCGGACTTAAAACTTGAGTCACATCCACCACACAACCTGCTCGACACGATTCCAAATCCTACCAAATGGCTGGATTTGAGCTTCGCTGCCCTTTTCCGTTTATTTGCGTTTGTTTTTCAAAAATAGCTGTCTATGTCCAAGCATCAAACACTTATGATAGAGGGGACGGAAATTGTCCTGCAAACCAGGGAACGGGATTATTATGTAAGCATTACCGACATAGCCCGCTTCAGAACCGAGCAACATGCTGGCGAACTGGTGCGGAACTGGCTTAGGGCAAGAGCTACGGTTGACTTCTTGGGTGCATGGGAAAAAGAGTTCAACCCAAATTTTAATTATATCGGATTCGATACAATTAGAATGGAATCCGGCTCGAACGATTTTATACTTTCTGCAAAAGACTGGATTGAAAAAACCAAGGCCGTTGGGCTAGAGGCAAGGCCAGGGCGCTACGGCGGCACCTACGGACATCTTTATATCGCACTGCATTTTGCCAACTGGATGAACGTCAGTTTCTACCTGAAATTCATTGACGGCTATGTGAAGATGATCGCGCAACTGAACCCGGCACTGGACGTCCAGCGCATCATTGCAAGGGCAAACTACCATATCCAAACGACATCCGTCCGGGAGCACTTGGTTCCCCTGATGGACTGGAACACCAAACAGGAGGCACTCCGCCAGGCAAGCGAGGCCGACCTGCTCAACCTCGTCGTGTTTGGCATGACTGCCAAGGAATGGAAAGCCGCTAACCCCGACAAAAAAGGAAACCTGAGGGACCATGCCACCAAATTGGAACTGGTGGTACTGAGCAACCTCGAAGCCATCAATGCCATGCTCATCGAGGACAAGTTGAGCAAACCAAACCGGGCCGAAAAGCTGCTCAAAGTGGCCACCGCTTCGATGCAAGCGCTGCTCGCATCGAAGCCTATCGAAGACTTGAAAAAACTGATGTAGCGCCAGCTCTACTACTTTCCCTCCACCTTCTTTTGCTGTTTCGCTTCCGCAATCTGCTGCTTGAAATTTTTGTCCGTCACGACTTTGGCACCAGTGCGCTTCTCAAAGGCTTCGAGGGCATCGCCAGCGGCACTCCCGCCCTCGATGGCGGCCAACCTGTTCTCCTGCAACCCTTGGGCATCCCGGTTTGTGGCTTCGTTGCGGGTGGCCGTTTCTCCCAACATAGTGAATATCAGCTCCAAATCCGTCATGTGGTCACGCAGGTTTTCCCGCTTCAAATCTTTCAGCTTCATGTACTCGGACGGCACCAGCCCAAAGGTCGCCTTTGAAATCTCCGCCGTCAGGATGGCATATTCCATGCCCTCTTTTACGTCCCTCGATTTCCATTCGTCGGTGAGCTTGCCCCTGATTTCGATGGACTGGAGGCGCTTCGCAATCCAGTCCTCGCTGTACCCCAAATCCTTGTAATACTGCCTCGCACGTGCTGCGGCCAGTTCCGGGTTTTCAATCTCCTGGATGCGCTCGTAGCCGACTTGGGCGAGCCAAAGCTTGAACGGCTCGGCCTTGGGGGATGGGATGGATTGGATGATGCGGAACATTCCTTCCGTATTGGCGCAATCCTCGGTGCGCAGTTTTCCATCCTCGGCGAGCAGTTTCAACCCGTGACAAATTGTCACGAGTTGAGATTCCCGCTGTTTCAACTTGCGCCAGTACGCTTTTGGGTCTCTGCTGTCAGAAAGTACCCCAACAACATCGGACACAGAGAACCACCATTCCTCGTTGTGCCAGACACGGCGGATTTCCTTTTCCTGGAAGACGGCTAATTTGTTTTGTGCCTCGCTCATGATTTTTGATTTTGAGTTATGGTTGTGCAATGCCAGAAGCCGATTCAGTCGAAATTGAGCGGGCAAAGGCAAAAATTGAAACAAATAATTTTACTAAAAAAACAAAAAAGAGTAAGTATTGGTAAACGAATACAATCACTTTTGTTTCTCAATCCTCCTCCCCCACCCTCACCCAAGCCGCCCTTCTCGGCGCCAGCATCTCCGTCCCCATCAGCGCTTTCCACAGCACCTCGTTGAACAAATGGACAAAGGCACAAGCGGTTTAAAGTCAACCCAATCCAAGTTCATTTGGGCTTTTTGGGCATTTCGGATGCTTTTGACGCTTCAAGGATTTCTATTTCACGGGCTGCCCGCTGCGACAGGCTGGCATACCGCTCTTCCTTTGTAAAGCCCATATTTATCAAAGTGGCGTTGGTACTCTCCATATTGGCCAATACATGCAATTGCACGTCGGTCGCTGCGTCCCGAATATTGCCCTTGGCCTCCGGGTTGGTTCCCCTCCATTGTTTAGCAGTCATACCGAACACAGCCAAGTTCAAAAGGTCAGCTTCGCTTGCGAAGTGCAGGCCCTCCCGTTTCGTGTTCCAGTCCAGGAGCGGCACGAGGTTCTCCCGCACGGCGTCCGTATGGATGGGATAGTTTGCCTTGGAGAGTTCCCGGCGCAGGTTCCAGGTAAGCCCCTGCCGCTCGGCTTCGTCCTTTTTGAGCCGTTCAAACTCCTGGATGAAAAAGACCTGGAATTCCGGGCTAATCCAGTAGCAAAAATTCAGGGCAATGTGCTGGTGTGCGTATGTGCCACCGTACCGACCTGCCTTTGAGGTCATACCGATTGCCCCCGTTTCCTCAATGAACCGCTGCGGGGTGATGTCCATGCGGCTATCGTCAACCTGTTCTTTTAAGTTACGCATTTGCATAACTTTAAAACCGGGGTTGTAGCGCAGTTCCCATGCTTCCAAGAAGCGCAAGGTGCTGCGGTTGCGGAGCCAGTCAATGATGATAAGTCCTGCTTTCCGCTCGGATTGCTTGGCTATGTCGGTCAAGGAGATATAATCGTTCTCCTCAATGGAGATGGTAAGTCCTTGTACATTGATTTTTTGCTTTGACATTTGATGGTGGTTTTTGCACTTGCAAGGTTATTGATTTTTCTTCCAAAATCACAACCCACTCATTGTCAACTACTTAAGATGCTGTCCTTTCTTTCTGAAAGATTCCCCGTCTTCTTTGCGCCAGTCAATTTTGACCAATGCTTGGGAAGGGATAGAACACGATGTTAAATCTTGAGCCGGGCCTCTTAAAAAATTTTCTAATGGAAATTTTATTTTTGAAAAATGTAGCCAAGAAGTTGAAGCTCATTCTTGGCCACCTCAAAACAATAGGCGATCATTTGAGAGCCTATCATGAAGTTGCCAAAGCAATCAGGATGATTACTCGATTGCTGTTGACCATCATCCCGCTTTTCCTTGCTTTTATAGAAAAGCAATGAGGTGCTTGAGCAAGTGACGGCGTGACTTTGGAGTCACGCCGTCACTGCATTTAATCCTCTTCTTCCTCCCCCACCCTCACCCAAGCCGCCCTTCTCGGCGCCGGCATCTCCGTCCCCATCAGCGCCTTCCATAGCACCTCGTTGAACAGCCGATCCGGCACGGCGTCCACCTGCGCCAGGTTGAAGGTCTCCGAGATGCGGCTCAGTTCGTTCACCGCCACGTTGCGCTCGTCAATGTCCACTTGAGCTGGCAGCGCTTTGAACGGCGTGAAATCAGGCACAGCCGTGAAGCAGCGCCACATCGGCGTGGCGGCGGCATCGTACTGGCTCATGGGTGGTAGGCCAAGAATCAGCTCCATCGTACGGAGCATGGAGGACGTGGAGTACATCGTGTGGTCCACGAATTTCCGCTTGGTGTACGGGCTGATGACGTAGGCCGTGCTGCGGTGCGCATCCACATGGTCGGCCCCGTTCTGGGCGTCGTCTTCGAGGATGAAAATGGCGCTTTCCTTCCAGATTTTTGACTTTGAAATATGCTCCACGAGCCGCCCCACTGCCAGGTCGTTGTCGGCGACGGCGGCGTAGGGCGAGTAGGCGCCTTTGTGCAGCCCACTGGTGTGGTCATTGCCGAAGCGGATGGTGTTGAAACGAGTTACTTGGTTGATATTCAACAAACTATCAAAGTCTCGCTGCCAGTCTGCCTGCCGCCGGATGTCTTGATAGTTCATGTCCCAAGCCGAGTAGCCGGGGCAAAAATGCCCTTCCAGCGTCTCGTAATTTGCCCCGTCGTCGGCGAACTCGCCGTAGGTGCGGTAGCTCACGCCCGCCCGCTTGCAGTAGTCCCAGATGAAGCCGCCCTTCGGGTGCGCCACCTTGCGGGTGCCCTCGTAATCGTAGTTGCCGCCCCGCCCGCCGTAGCTGGTGGGCCAGGTTTTTTCTACGAAGTCGTTGGCGTAAGCCGCCGTGCTCCAGTTGTGGCCGTCGGCGCTCACCTCGGCGTCCACATAGAAGTTGTCGAGCAGCACATAGTCCCGCACGAGGGCGTGCTGGTTCGGGGTGATTTTTTCGGGGAAAAGACAAAGCGTAGGGTCACCGTTGCCCTCCTTCACGTCGCCCAAAACCTGGTCGTAGGTGCGGTTTTCCTTGATGATGTAGAACACGTATTTGATGGGCGATGCCTCCCCAACCCGCATGGGTACTGGGTTTCCGGCCTCACCCTCGGCCAGCATTTCCTTCTCTTTTTTGTACGGGCAGTTTTCATAAACGAGTTTCGAGTAAGCCGCCAACTGACCAGGTTTTAGCCGTTCGATGACGCTCAGGGTGCCGAGGTACAACTCGCCGATGTACTGCCCAGCCCGCTCGTCCGACGCCTTGCGGAGAGGGCTTGGGCCACCGGGGTTGGCCAGCGAGGTCATGCCTTTGCCGTTGGCGACAAATATTTTCCAACCTGCGGCGCGCACGCTCGTCGGGTACCAGCCCGTGGGGATGAAACCGAGTGGACGGCTCTCGCCCCGCTTGCTCATGTCGAAAACGGCGAGGCAGTTGTTGTCGGCATTGGCGACGTAGAGGGCTGTGTCGTCGAAGGCAAGCGCAAGGCTGTTCGTGGTCGAGCCGTTCGGTGAGTCGGGGAAGAGCGCGCAGTTGAGCACCTCCAGCGTTTTGCGGGATGGCAAATCAATGACCGAGACCGAGTTGTCGAGCGAATTGGCGACGAGGAGCAGGTCTTGTTTTTTGTTCAAAATCATCTCGTTGGGATGGTCGCCCACGGCGATTTCGGCCTTTTTTTCCAAGGATTTCAGGTCAAAGACCAACACCTTTTTCAGGCCCCAGAGCGAGACGTACACCTCGCTTCTTTTTTGTGAAACCACCACGCCGAACGCCTCGCCGCCAAGCGGGATTTTCTTTTCGACTTTTTTGCTCCGCAAATCGCAGACGTAGAGCATGTTGTCCTCCTTCGTGACCGTGAGCAGGCGGTAGTCCTCCCCGTCGAGCGCCAGCCCGGTCGGGCAGATTTTTTCCTTGCCCCAGGGTTGCCCCAGCACGATTTCGCCCTCCCGCACCAGTTGTTCGTTTTCAATTTTAAAAATGGCTATCAGGTTGTCGTTTCCGCCGGAGGCGTAGAGTTTGCTTCCGTCCTCATTGAACGCCAGGCCGTACCATGCCTTCGGAATCTCCACCTCGCTGAGCAGCACGGCGTCCCTTTGGCGGAAGAGCTGGATTTTCTGCACACCTACCCCGTTGTTGGTCACGGCGAGCCAATTGCCATAGGGAGAAACGGCGATTTGCAGCGGCAGGTCGCCGAGCTGTCGGTGGACGCTGCCCGCCGGGGTAAGCATCCACTGGTTGGGCAGTTGCACCCGCTTGGCGGCGAGGGATTGGTAGAGTTGGTCGCCGGAAGCCCGCTGGGCGGTTTTGCACTGGGTGAAAAGCAGGGTGGCGAGCAGCAGGAGGAGGAAGGAGTGAAGTTTCATGATTTGTTTATGTAAAATGAGTGGTTATATTCCTTTGTCCAAAAGAGAGATTTCATAAAATTCGTGGAGCTTCGAACGCAGCAACCCCTTGTCAATCAAGTGGGTTTCGTAGGAAGCAATCAAGGTCGGTGACATGCTGCGGCTCAATGCGATTTCCACGATTTCATCGTCTTTTTCCTTGCAGAGAATGACACCGACGCTAGGATTTTCATGTGGCTTTTTATAGTCCCTGTCCAATACTTCCAGGTAAAAATTCATCTTGCCGACATACTCGGGTTTGAAGCGGTCAATTTTCAAGTCGAAGGGGACGAGGCACTGCAATTCCCGATGATAAAAAAGCAGGTCAACGTAAAAATCGTCCTTGCCAGTGGACACGCCCGCGAAAACTTGACAAAAAAGGAGTTGAATCCTCCACTCAATTA
>CAZDSU010000042.1:0-62605 GCA_964508135.1 uncultured Saprospiraceae bacterium | reverse complement strand
TCCATGACGCCAAGTTACCGCTTTTGCTTTTTGGTTCTGGCTCTGCCAGGTTAGGTCTTGCCCTATTTTATTGCTGGGCGTTCACTGCTTCACCACCTAGTAATCTATCTCCAAAAAATCATGCGCTGATGCTCACTACTATGGGTGTTTCTGTTTGAAAATGACCGTGCTGTCTGTGCAATATTTAGACCCTTAGCGAGCCACGGAACCCCCTGGCGGCATAGTAGGATTCTGCACCATTGTGATACACGAAGACATGGTCGTAGCGACGGTCACAAAAGATGGCACCACCGAGTTTTCTAATCTCAGCAGGTGTTTTCACCCAGCTCGATGTCTTCGTATCGAAGTTCCCTAGTTGCTGCAAATCCCGATATTGTTCTTCCGTTAAAAGCTCAATGCCCATGTCAGCAGCCATCTCAGTAGCGCTATTTTCTGGTTTATGTTCTTTCCTTGCCTCCAGCGCTTCGTGGTCGTAACAAACACTTCTGCGACCTTTGGGGCTTTCCGCTGAACAATCATAAAAAATGTATTCCTGCCTACCGGCAGGCAGGCGCCCCGTCTTATTATCATGACCTACAACATCCGGCTCACCGCCGGTACTTTCCATTGCATGGAGCGACCACAGTTTCTCTGGATTAGTTTCCAGGCTTGCTTGCACTTTAGCCCATTCAAGACCTTCGTGGCGGCTGCTATTTTTCTCAAAACGGGATTTTAATGCGCTGAGTAGTGCTGAACGTTGTTCTGGTGACAACTCTTTTTTATTTTCCATGGTCATAATGCCTTATTTTGATTTGTTTACGATTGAGGTGGTCTGATTTAGCCGGACACAAATCTAACTTAGTTTTGTGTCCAGCTAAATCAGACCACCTCAGTATTATGCACTTTCATCAAACATAATTTCGTCTGAACTGCCTATTTTATATAAAGGTTTCTCAATGGGTAATGTAAAGTAAAAAGAGGAACCTTCACCTTCAATACTTTCTACCCATATTTCACCACCATTTTTTTCTAAAAATCCTTTCACCAACAGTAATCCAATTCCAGCCCCTTTATTTTTTTTTCTTGTTTCTGAAAGGGTTTTCATTTGTGGTGTAAAAAGTTTTTCCATTATTTCTTTGGACATTCCAACTCCAGTGTCCTTAACCTGAACAATAATTTTGTCATCTTTGCTTTTTGCTGAAATCGTTATTGTCCCTCCTTTTTCTGTATGTTTTATCGCATTTGAAACGATGTTTTGAATGATGGAAATTAACATTTTCCCATCCGCAAATACAGATGTATTTTCTTCAATTTCGTGATGAAGATTTATCGTGTTTATTGAAGCAGTTTCGTTTAGTGTTTCAAAGACTTTATAAATGTATTCGGTTAGTTTTATTTTTGTTGGAGAAAAAGCGTCTGATGCATATTTTATTCTTGCCCATTCTACTAAATAGTCTAACATGTCTAATTCATCCGTTGATGATTTATAAAGTAAGTCAAGCATTTCCTGAACAGCATCGGGCTTCATTTTATGAAAATTTTCTTTCAAATATTTTGCAGTTCCAATAATAGCTGAAAGAGGACTTCTTAAATCGTGTGAAAGTATTGCCAAAACACTCTCTTTATGTGTATTAAGTTCTTCCAATTCTTTAACATAATTTTTTATAGCATCCTCCGATTGTTTTCTTTCTGTTAAGTCCCGTAAAATTTTAACATAACCCAACATCTCTCCGTCTAAACCGATAAGTGGGAAAACCAACCCATAAGCATAAAACAGGCTCTGGTCTTTAGCAATGTGCCATCTGTTATCTGTTGCACGACCTTCTTTTAAAGCTGTTTCAATTTCTCTTTTCGGAATACCAATTTTTAAATCTTCCTCAGTAAATATTATGTCGAAAGATTCTCCAATAACTTCCTCCGTTTCGTAACCAAATATTTTTGTAGAACCAGAACTCCAACTATTTATCTTGAATTCATTATCTAATGTAAAAATTGAATAATCTTGTAAGCTGTCAATTATTTGGCTATAAAACTCAGCAGTTGGTATATATCTATTTTTAAGAATCTTCGGATTGTCTTGTTTGTTTTCCATTAGACTTATTTTTAGTCGTTATGCTTAATTGTTATGTTATTGTGTCTGACGCCATTGCGTATAACTCGTAGATTGTCGAAACCCCCTTTCGCCAATCCACCCATTCTCGGCGGGATTGTCGAAACAAAGCACCCTACTGGCAGCAAATATGGCATTTTTCACAAAGTATCAAAAGGGGAATCGATTTTTTGGATGCTGTGTGTGCTCACATGCGTATAGATTTCCGTTCTCTTGCTTCTCTTGTGTCCAAGTATTTCCTGGATGTAGCCTGGTCAGTGCCATTTTCAAGCAAGTGGTGGTGTAATTGTGCACTACCCCGTCACCCACCGCATCATCCCCGCACAATCTAAATCCCCTTTATTTGCCTTCATTCAAGCTTGGAAAAGGTATTTCGTCAGCGGATGTAGCTGCTCGCTTGGGAAGCTGGCAGGTAGGTCTTTCAATATTTCGGAAAGTGCGTCCTTGAGTAGCAGGCCGGGTTGCTGGGCAGTGAGTCGCTCCATTTTGGCCTTGCAAAGCCGTTTTTGTTCGGCGAGGTCTTTGGCCGGAAATAGGTTTTTGCCCTTGTTTTTCAACAAAAAGCCAATCATTTCATGCTGTTCCCGGTTGGCTGTTTCACCGAGTGCCGCTTCGAGTGTTCTTGATGGATTGCTGGCTGTACTATTTTCTGACGAAGGCTTCATTCAAAATGATTTTAAGTCAAAATTAGCGGATTCTGGGTTCAAAAAAACCATTTTGCCCCGCCCTCAATTTCCTAATTTCTCAATTTCCAATTTTCCTCACCCCGCCACCCACCGCATCAGCATCGCACATATAATAGCGCCATAAGTACCCAGCGCATAGCCCAGCACCGCCAGCAGCACGCCCACCGGGGCCAGTGCCGGGCTGAAAGCCGAGGCCACGATGGGCGCTGAGGCCGCCCCGCCAATATTGGCCTGGCTGCCCACGGCCACGAAGAAGAACGGCGCTCGGATGAGCTTGGCCACCACAAACAGCAGGCTGCAATGCACCAGCATCCAAACCACGCCGATGGCAAAGAGGCCGAGGTTGTCGAATATCTCGCCCACGTTCATCTTCATGCCAATGGTGGCCACGAGCACGTAAATGAACAGGCTGCCCCAGGTGCTGGCGCCCACGCCCTCCAACTTTCGGGCAGGGGTGAACGACAGCAGCAAACCAATCGTCGTGGCCACCAGCACGATCCAGAAAAAGCCTTCTAGCAGCGACTCCAAGCGCACTGCCTTGAGCCACTCGGCGGAGCCTTCAAGTTGGGGAATTATCCAGTCGGCAACGATATGCGACAAGGCCACGCCGCCGAATGCCACGGCCATCAGCACGAACAAATGCCTGGTGGTGGCCACTCGCTCGATGCTGGCCCGGTAGCTGGCCACCCGTTGTTCCAGGGCAGCGATGGCCGAGTTGTCGGCCTTGAACCAGCGGTCTATTTTTTCAAAATTGCCAGCGCCGTAAAGCAGCGCCGCCATCCAGATATTGGCCACCATCACGTCCACCACCACCATCGTGCCGAACAGGGAGTCGGGTACTTTGTAGATTTCCTTCATGGCGGCTTGGTTGGCTCCGCCACCAATCCAACTGCCAGCAATGGTGGCCAGCCCCTGCCATAGTTGCTCTGGAGAGACTTTTATCAGGCCGGGAAAAAAATTGGTCACCACCATCAGCGCCACTGGCCCGCCGATGATAACGCCCAGCGTGGCCGTGAGGAACATGATAAGCGCTTTGGGGCCCAACCTAATGATGCCCTTCATGTCAATGCCGACGCAGAACAACAGCAAACTGGCGGGCAACAGGTAGCGGCTCGCCACGAAGTAGAGCTGACTTTTGTGGGTGAACTTACCGTAGTCGGCCTTTGTCAGCCCCTGCGTTTCGAGCCAGTCCTTGATTTGTCCGAACGACATCCCGGTGTCGGGCAGCATAAGCCCTTTTTCGCCCAGAAACGTCAGAAGCCCGCTGTCGAACCATTCCGGTGCTATCAGCCCCAGTGGCCAGTAGAGCAAAGCGGGCAAGAAGTAGCAGAGCACCAATGTTGGTATGATGCCATAAAACTTGCTGAACCCAGGCAGTTTTGAGGTGTAAAAAACTGCCCCCAAAACGAGGCAGAGCAAGCCGAAAACCACGGCGTCATTGGTGAAGAAAGGTTCCAATTGTTGTATTGTTTAATTGTTGAATTGTTTTTGGGGTGTGGCGCTAAAGTAGCGCTTTGTTCCAAATCGCCTAATTTTGGCCGAAGCTGTGGCCCTCAACAATACAACAATGAAGCAATTCAACAATAAATATTTCATGCAAGCCGCCATCCAACTCGCCTTCGAGGGGATGCGCAGTGGACAGGGTGGCCCCTTCGGGGCAGTGGTGGTGAAAAACGGCGAAATCATCGGGCGGGGCAACAACCGGGTGGCCGCCATGCTCGACCCCACGGCCCATGCCGAAATTGTCGCCATTCGGGAAGCCTGCCGCCACTTGGGGCATTTCCAGTTGGAAGATTGTGCGCTCTACACTTCCTGCGAGCCTTGCCCGATGTGCCTCGGTGCCATCTATTGGGCACGGCCCAAGGCGTTCTACTTCGCCTGCACCAAGGCCGATGCGGCAGCCATTGACTTCGACGACCAGTTCATTTACGACGAGCTGAAATTGCCCTTTGCGGAGCGAAAAATACCTGCTTTTCCACTGCTGAGGGAGGAGGGTTTGGAAGCGTTTGAGGAGTGGCGGGGGATGGAAAATAAATTTGTTTATTGAAGGGTTTTGGCGAAATTTGGATTTCAAACTTTGAAAATGGTAAAAGATATTGCAAAAAAAGGCGGAGCTACTCCTAAAATGACTTCTCAAACTGATAGCATCAAAAGAACTACAGCATCAACTTGGAGCAAGCGGAGCAGGGTGCTCCAAGATAAAATTGATACTTTGATTCAAATGAAAGGAGTATTGTCAAGATTAGCGGAGTTTCAGCAGCTTGAACAAAATTGGGATGGGGACAATGCCGATCCCATTTTGAATTCAACCTTGGAATTGGCAAACGATGTAGCTAAGCATCTGATAGCTTGTAAGGTCAAAATAGACTTCTGCGCACCAATGAGAAACGGAGGCGTGCAGTTTGAATTTAAATTGAGGGAAGATTGCGAAATAGAGATATACCCAAACGGAGATATTTACTTCCTAACTTACGACAGTTTATCAAATCTAATCAACAAAGAAAAAATTACACTGGAACAACTGAAAAACCATGTCGGATAAAAAACATGAGATTCTTCGAACCGACAGCCTGCTTCGCCGAATCCCACTCAAACCCTCCCATATTTTTCAAGGCCGGATAACGAGCGCCTGTTTCAAGACCAAACCCGGTGAAGACGGTCTATCTGTTGACATCGAAAATTTGGTTGAGGATATCCTCAACATTGTTAACAAAGAAACCCACACAGTTGCTCGATTTGGAGCTGCCGTTCCAATTGAGCTTGGTTACGAATGTAAGAGACTGTTTTAAAACCCCTTGACGGACATAAAACGCCATCTTTTGGCGTCATACTGTGGCAAATTTTCAAGCGATAAGAACCACTATCCCTTGAAAATCTCCCTTCGTCTGCCGCTCAAAATCTGACATTTTCTGCCTCGTTAGGGGTTTTAAAACAGTCTCTAAGCATGACCCTATTGAAGGAAATTTCGCTCATGCCTTGATTATTGGCGATACTAACCCGATTGCCAAAAAGCTATCGCTTGCCTGTCAGTTGATTTCCCACTAACCCAATACCTAAACTTCCCGCTCCTTCATCCTTTCCCTCAAATTCTGCACGATATGGAACTCGCTGAGGAACACCGAGGCGATGACCCGTATCACCATGTACGTCGGAATGGCCATCACCATGCCCATCACCCCGCCTATTTTTGCGCCAACCAGCACGACGAAGAAAATTTCGAGCGGGTGCGTCTTCAGGGTACTGGAAAAAATATAGGGTTGGGTAAAGTTGTTGTCAATCAGCTGAGCCCCGAAGAAAACTGCGATCACCTTAATAAGCATCGGCAGGGTCTGGTCGTAGAAATCGTGGTCGAGGTTGGAGGAGATGGTGAAGACGACCCCAAAAGCCATTCCGATGATCGGGCCGATGTATGGAATGATGTTCATCAATCCAGCGAAAATGCCGATTAGCAGTGCATTTTTTACCCCAAGGGCCCAAAGTGCCAATGTGACCATGACCGAAAAGCACAGCATTTGCAACATTAGTCCACGAAAGTAGAGGTGGAGGTTTTTGGCAATGTCCGATAATGCACGCTTTACCTGTTCGTCGTATTGACTGGGCATCAGCGAGGACAAAAAATTGACGAAAATCCCTTGTTCTTGAAGAAAAAAGAAGCTGATAAATCCCACCGCTCCGATGGTGACGCCGATGTTGCCTGCTGCCGAAAAGAAGGAGGTGATGTAAGTTTTAATGGTCGCAGGCTCAAATGAGTTGGAAAGGCTCTGCTGCAACTGATCTTCGATGGGAATGGTGGCATTCACAAGGCCATAGCTCGACAATTGTGCTTGCAGGTTGGCCAGGGGCTGCTCCAAGGCCTTGGCCAGGGCAGCAAAGTCCACATTGGCAATGTTGTTCACCTGTTCGATAATGGAGGGTACGAAGATGGTAACCATGAGGGCAAGGCTCAGGAAAAAGGTGATCAACGTCAATGCTGCGGCCAGGTTGGGCCCTACTTGAAATTTCCAGATTTTGATTTTCTTGAAAAAACGCATCAGTGGCTGTCCCAGCATGGCCACTATCCAGGCTATCACAGCGAACATGACAATGTCCGATAAATACCAAAACAAGGCGGCCATCAAAACCAGGCTGACGAGGAGTGCAATGGTACGGTTGGTGATTTTCATTTTGAAAAGTTGTGCTTGATTGCTAGGATTGTTTGATTGTTAAAATTGTTGGAGTTATTGGGATTGATGAGGCGCCAACAGCAATTGAACAATCCCATCAATCAAGCAATTGCAAGAATTTGGGTACAAATCTAAAATCCATAATCCTCAACCAACCAAAAATTTTACCTTTGCACATGGAAAACGTAAAAAAAGCGCACAACAAATTTTTGGGCGAAGCCCTCACCTTCGACGACGTTCTACTCGTCCCCACCTACTCCGAAGTTCTTCCCCGTGAAGTTGATATTTCTTCGCAATTCACGACCGGCATCCGGTTGCAGGTACCCATGGTCTCATCCGCCATGGACACGGTGACGGAGGAAAGGCTCGCCATCGGCATCGCCCGACAGGGCGGCATCGGCATCATCCACAAGAACATGAGCATCGCTGCGCAAGCCGAACAAGTGCGGCGGGTGAAGCGATCCGAGAGCGGCATGATACTCGACCCCGTCACCATGTCCGGCGAGGCAACCGTCGGCGATGCCCTCCAGATGATGCGCCACCACCGCATCGGCGGCATACCCATCATTGACAAAAAAGGCAAGCTCGTTGGCATATTGACCAACCGTGACCTCCGCTTTGAAAAGGACTTCAGCCGACTTGTAAAAGACGTGATGACGACCCGAAACCTCATCACCGCCCCGGTCGGCACCGACTTGGAGAAGGCAAAGGACATCCTCCAGCAGTTCAAGATTGAAAAACTGCCCGTCGTTGACAGCAACAAAATACTCGTCGGCCTCATCACCTACAAGGACTTGATGAAGGTCGAGGACTACCCGCATTCCTGCAAGGACGGCTATGGCCGCCTCGTTGTGGGTGCAGCCGTCGGCGTCACTACCGACATAATGGAGCGGGTGGCGGCGCTGGTGCAGGTCAGCGTGGATGCCATCTGCATTGATACCGCTCACGGCCATTCCAAGGGCGTGCTTGATGCCGTGAAATTGGTCAAGAAAACCTACCCGAACCTCCAAGTGGTCGGTGGGAACGTGGCCTCCGGCGAAGGTGCCAAGGCCCTCGCAAAAGCGGGCGTTGATGGCGTGAAAGTAGGTGTGGGGCCAGGCAGTATCTGCACCACCCGCATCGTGGCGGGCGTTGGCGTTCCGCAATTGACTGCCATCCACGATGCAGCCACGGCGCTGAAAGGCTCTGGCATCCCCATCATCGGCGACGGCGGCATTCGCTACTCTGGCGACATCGTGAAGGCATTGGCCGCAGGCGCCAGCACCATCATGGCCGGTGGCCTGTTCGCTGGCGTGGAAGAAGCACCCGGCGAAACAGTGCTTTATGAAGGTCGAAAGTTCAAGGTTTATCGGGGCATGGGTTCGCTCGGTGCGATGGACCAAGGCTCCAAGGACCGATACTTCCAGGACGTAGAGGACGATATCAAGAAGCTCGTACCGGAGGGCATCGAGGGACGGGTATCCTTCAAAGGCACGGTGGAGGAGGTGATGGTGCAGTACATCGGCGGCTTGAGGGCTGGCATGGGCTACTGCGGCGCTGCCACCGTGGAGGACTTGCAGGAAAATGCCCGCTTCGTGAAAATATCCGCCTCCGGCATGAAGGAGAGCCACCCACACAACGTTTTCATCACCAAAGAAGCACCGAATTATAGTTCCAGGATTTGAGGATTTGAGGATTTGAGGGGTTGAGATAGCACGTGTGCCCCCCTCAAACTCTCAAGCCCTCAAGCCCTCAAGCCCTCAAACCCTCGCATGACCCTTTCCATCGTCATTCCCGCCTACAACGAGGCTCGCACCATCCACTTGATTTTGGATAAAATCAAGGCGATGGCGCTCGTGCAAGACATTGAAAAAGAGATAGTTATCGTCAACGATTGCTCAACGGACGGCACGGAGGAGGCCATTTTGAATTACAAAAATGCGAACCCGCAGTTCCCCATTTTTTATGTAAAACACGAAGTGAACAAGGGCAAGGGCGCAGCCCTGCACACGGGCATCCGCTATGCCACCGGCGAGTTCGTCATCATCCAGGATGCCGACCTGGAGTACGACCCACGGGAGTACAACCTACTGCTCCAGCCCATGCTCGAAGGCATGGCGGACGTGGTCTTTGGCAGCCGCTTCATGGGCGGCAACCCCCACCGCATCCTGTTCTTCTGGCACAGCATCGGCAATAAGGTGCTTACGACCCTTTCCAACGCCTTCACCAACCTGAACCTGACGGACATGGAGACCTGCTACAAACTTTTCAGAAGGGAAATCATCCAATCGCTCGACTTACGGGAAAACCGCTTCGGCTTCGAGCCGGAGGTGACGGCGAAAATCGCCCGTGTGCCGGGCGTCCGCATTTACGAAGTGGGTATTTCGTACTACGGTCGCACCTATGCCGAGGGCAAGAAAATTAGTTGGGTGGATGGCGTTCGGGCGATTTACTGCATCGTGAAGTACAACTTGTTCAGCTAGGTTTTTCCTGAAACCGCACCCCCTCCCCATTCCGCAGCACTTTATAAGCTTGCTTTTTCTTCTTCGCTTCCTTTTCAAAAACCCGCACGTCCGCCGTATTGAACTCGAACATGTCGTAGTGGCAGGGCACCACGTACTGCGCCCCGATGGCCTTTCCCAGCCCGGCGGCCTCCACGCAGTCGAGGTTACCGGCCACGCCCCGTTTGGGGTCTCGCCCGTTGATGGGCAGAAAGGCCACGTCCACCTCGAAGGGGCGGAGCAGCGGGGCCATTTCCGGGTACAACACCGTGTCGCCGCTGTGGTAAACCGTGAAGCCGCCGAACTGCACCACGTAGCCGAGGTAAAGGCAGCGTCCTTGAGCGTCCTTGTCAATGGACTCGTGGGCGGCTGGCACGGCAGTGAATTTAAAGCCTTGAATATCAACGATTTGCCCGGCGTCAATGCCAATTGGCCAGCCTACTTCGCATTTTATCCGCTCCGCAACGAAGACCCGGTTCGCCTCCGGGATGACCATTTTTAGGCTGGGATTGGCTTTCATCAGCGGCATCAGCGTCTCGGCATCGAGGTGGTCGGTGTGGTTGTGGCTGGAGGTGACGATGTCCACGAAATCGAGCCGGGCAGGGTCAACGACCAGCTCCGTCATGCGGACGTGGGGCTTGTTGGTGGCGGCGTATTTTTTGGTCAATGAGTCGGAGAGGTAAGGGTCGAGGAGCAAGTGCTTGCCTGCCCATTTTATTAAAAAACCGCTCTGGCCCAGCCACCAGCAGGCGAAGGAGTGTTCGTCGGTGGCCGTGTTGCGGATTTCGGTGAGGAGGGTGTCGTCTTTTTGGAAGGGAGTAACCATGGGTTGAATAGAACTTATTTTTTTCGGGGCAATATCACTATAAAATCGAACTTTGAGCCAATGAAACTGCCATCGAACAGCCACATCACAAAGGAAAAGCTGACTGACTATTTGCTTAAGCCAAGCCAGGAAAACGACAAATCAAAGTTCTTGGAAATGGGCGGCTTTTATTTGTCGAATTGGGAGGAACTTCATGCTGCGATAACAGCCTTGTTAGGCTTGGATGCCGAGCCAGCACAGTCAAATGAGTTTGGGCAATTTTTTGAAATCCGCGGGAGAATGCGCAACTTGGGTGTGAAAACCATTTGGTTATGGGAAAATGGGGCTGAAACTCCAAGGTTCATTACGTTGTTTCCATTTCCATAAATATTAAAGCGATGAAGTTTAATTTGTATTCAAAAGCGGCACTTGCTGAGGATTTACCAGCATACCAACTCGTCAAAGGAGACTTGGTGACAATTGTAGAATGCCTACCTGCAACCGGAAAGCACGGTAACGGCTATGTGGTGGAGGTTTTTGATGTGTTCGGAAATACGCTACATGTAATCGCACTCAAGGAAAGCCAATTGAGAGCGCTTCTCCCAAAAGCAGTGCCCTCCATGCGTGAGCCACTGGCAGCCTAATTTTTAACTTCTGGCAACATGCAAGCTTTTGCACTTCCTACTACATTTTCTCCCTCACCCGCTTCGCCCCTTCCACCATGTTCTTCAGCTTCTGCTTTGCCGCCCAACGTGCCGTCTGGCTTAACCCACAGTCTGGGGCCACCGAAAGTCGCTCAGCTGGGACATATTTCAAGCACAGCTTGATTCGCTCAACGATGTCTTCCACCGTTTCAATGTAGTAGCTCTTCACGTCAACGATTCCCACGGCCACGTGCATGTGCTTCGCAAATTCGGCCAATAGTTCCACCTCTGCAAACTCCCGATTTGCCATTTCGATATGCACCTCGTCCACCTTCATCTCGGTGAAATCGGGCAGCATGGGCGCTACCATCCGCTTTCCGACGGGGTGGCCTTTGTAGTTGCCGAAGCAGAGGTGGGTGCTCAGGAAGCACTTGCCCACCACCGGCTCCACCGTCCGGTTGAAGATTTCCACGAAGCGGTGGGTGTTTTCTTTGTGGGCGTAGCAGCTCATGCTCGGCTCGTCTACCGTGATTTCCGTGCAACCAACGGCTACGAGCGCCGCCAGTTCCCGCTGCACCATCGGCAGCAGTGCCTCGGTGATGGCCATGCGGTCAGGATAGTCGGCATTGGGTGTGAGGCGACCGCTGAGGGTGTACGGTCCCGGCACGCTGGCTTTCAGCACTTGCCCGCCTCCGGCGGGAGCGAGGCGTTGCAGTCGCTGGAACTCTGCCACCACGCCGAGGCCACGGGGCGCAAGAAGCTCCCCAGTAATGGCGTGCTTGCCCCGCTGGTCGTGTGCGGGCGGCCCCCAGCGACGAGGCACATCGGCATGTGGCGAGATGCCCTCGATATGGCCGTAGAAGCTGAGGTTGAAGTCCAGTCGGGTCTGCTCGCCGTCGGTGATGACGTCCAAGCCCGCCGACACTTGGTCATGGATGGCGGCAATGACGGCGTCCTCAATGATTTCCTCGAAATCAGCCCTGCCAAATTTGTCCAGATTTTGCGAAGCGAACTCCAACCAGGAGGGGAAGGGGTAGGAGCCGATGACGGTGGTTCGTATCATTTAGTTTTACATTAAAAGGTGTTCAGCTCTATTGTCAAGCACCGCAATAATGAAAATCATGCGGCCTCTGATTTCATAGAGCATCGAAACATGTTTGGTAAGAACACAGCGGCGATAACGCGGGATTTTTTCGGAGCGAGGGCAAATATGGCTGAACGTGCTGAGCGAATCTGTCAGCTTCTCGATTTTTTCATCCAGTGTAATAGCAGCATCAAGCGAAATGGACATCAAACTATCCAGCAATTCAGCATAGGTGTCTTTTCCGTATTCCGTCCATTCAACTTGATACATGATGAAGGCTTTATGGCTTTCTCAAGCGTTGTTTAATTTCCCCACGAACCACAGTATTTGGGACAACTTTGCCTTCATCAATCTGCTGTGCGCTTTTATGAACAAAGTTCTTTTGAGTCTCTGTCAAATCATCCCACCAATCGTCCTTTTCTCGCAGCTTGAAGGCGTAATCAGCCAGTTTTTTCAGAAAGGCAGTGTTGCTTTTGTTTTCCAAAATAAGCTGGATGAGGTCTATCGGCAATTCTATATCTTTCATAAAATCAAGTTTTTACAAACTTACATCAATTTGCTCCGTGCCTCAAAAATTTTGGGTCAAACATTTTCAAACAACCTCGCCAACCGATGCGCATGTTCATCGTATGCCGCCTCGAACAATTCAGTCGCCCTTTCGCTGCCAACAATCGCCCCGGCAGTCAGCACCTTCGGCGGCTGCCCAGCTTCGGTCAGTAGCTTCGCAACTTCGGCCTTGATGCAATTGACGAGCAGCACCCCGCCCACCGTGGAGCCGGGCGCCACGGGTGTGTCCAGCCCCGGCACGTACACCATCGAATCGCCAATGGGAGCGCCCGTGTCCAGCACGAGGTCGGCGAAGTGGGTGAGTTTTTTGCCGTCCGGGCGCTTGCTGGCGCTGGCGTCCAAATGCGCTTGGCTGACGATTGCCACGACCTTGATCCCCTTTTGCTGGAAGCCCTCGGCCATTTCGATGGGCACCACGTTGCAACCGCTGGACGAGACGACGAGCGCCGTGTCCACGGGCTTCAGGTCGAAATTGCGTAGGATGCGCTCGGCCAGCCCCGGCACGTTTTCGAGGAACATGGCCTGCCGCTGCCCGTTCGCCCCGACGACGGGGTTGTGGAAGGTCAGCGACAGTTCGACGATGGGATTGAAGCCGGGGAAGCTGCCGTATCTCGGCCACATTTCCTCCACCATGATGCGGCTGTGCCCGCTGCCGAACACATGCACCATTCGCCCGGTGAGGATGGTTTCGGAGAACCACTTCGCCGCTTGGCGGATGGCGGGTTCTTGGCGCTCGATGGCGGTGAGGATGTGGTGGCATTTTTGGAGGTAGTCGGAAATGACGTTCATAAATTCTCTGATAAACTGTTTTTATCGTTGCACCGCCAGCTTGCCCTTGCCCAATGTTTTGCCATTTTCCATGAACCTGAAAAAGTACATTCCGCTTGGTAAGTTGTCAGTAAATACAGGCATATTGCCAATGGAAACTTTCTCGCTGTTGACAATCCTGCCATAAGCATCATAAAAAACGAGCATCATTTTGCCATCAAAAGGCTTGGTAGGCTGGATTTCAAAAGTGACCAGATTGGAGCAAGGGTTCGGGCCGTACTTGAAGCTGAATTCTTTGGAATAAACGGTGTCCACTTCGCCGTCCACATTGTGAATGATTTCGAGGTCGGCAGTTTGGCAAATCGAGTCCGTTTTCATGACGAACAAGTCCTCCACTTCATTTCCAGTCCTTGTGCCGACCACTGCGAATCCATTGTCTGAAGTAGCCACCAAGTTTTCCAATATTACTGGAAGATTGTTGAGTTCTTGTATTCTGGCACAAAGCAGATTGCCTTCTGCATCAGTCTTTGCGATGAAGGCGCTAACACCATCTACAAAAGCAATGAAGGCGATTTCATCGTTTTGGTTTACCACCATCTTGTTCCAAAGCAGTTGGTAGGGCCTTACGTCCAATTGTGGGTATGTTTTGTACCATAATTCGTTACCATCAATGTCCCATTTGGTAAGGTAGATGGTCGAATCGGCATCCGAATATCCCATTACCACAAAATTGCCGTCGGATGTGGCAGCTACTGACCTTGCGCCAGGCAGTGGTTTGTCCCAAAGCGGATTAGTGGCGGTGTCCAACATTACTAAGTGGGTCTCTCCGGCTAATACATACTGGCCACTTGGCAGTTGGATGAATCGAGTTATCATTGTACTTACTCCTGGACCTTGGGTTATTGTCTCGCCTTCGGAATTTGTAATTACCAACGCACCCCCCAAAATGGTAAATCCCCCATCCTTGTTTTCCAACATGGATGCAACACCATTAAATCCTTCAAGCCTTTTTGCCCATATTTTCACGCCCACCGCATTGGTTTTTATAAGCCAATACTGGTTCGTGGTAGCGTTATAGCCGACAAGACAAATACCGCCGTCAGCAGTGAGCGTCAGGTCGGTGGCCTGCTCGATTTCCTGAAAGGATTTTCGCCATAAAATGTCGCCATTTCTATCAATCTTAACCAGATGGCCCAAATACCCACCTGCTGCGATTAGGCTTCCATTATCTGCTTCAACGATGCTCATGCCCCGGTCAGAATTTTGGCCACTGGTGTACCAGTAAATCCTCGTCCAAATCTGCCCGTCGGCGAGCTGAGGGAGCAGGCAGAGCAACAAAAAGCTGAACAAAAATTGATGCGTTTTGAAGTAAGATTTCAAATTCATGACATGATGGTTTTGTGATGATTTCCGTTGGATTTTGGTTGAAAAAAAATCAACTCAAATTCCTTCGAGTTATGATTGGGCAATTTAGCAACTAATCGGATGCCGTTTTGAGAAAACGGCAAGATGTCACCAGAATAACAATGCCATCAGCGGGAAATTTGTCAGCTTCTTCCCATCGCAAACGCCGCCGCCCCCGTCGCCCCGGCGAACTCCCCGAACTGGGCCTTCACGATGCTCACCTGTTTGCCGCCAGGCCGCCACTCGTACAAGTCCACGAAGGACTGCAACGTTTGGAACAATGCCTCGCCCGCCTTCGTGATGCCGCCGCCGAGCACCACAACTTCAGGCGAAAGCAGGTTGGTCAGCGAGCAGATGCTGACGGCCAGTTTTTGCATGGAATCGAGCCAAAGCCAGGTGCCGAAGTGGTCGCCACGCTGGTAGGCGGCCACCAGTTCGTAGGTGTTCTGGAAGCGCCCGTGCGAGCGGCGCACCACCGATTCGTTGCCAATATGCTCCTCGATGGAGCCGGGCATGTTGGTGGCGTCGAGGTGTACGTCGTTGGCATTCACGGTGGTGTGTCCGATATGTCCCGCCAATTGGTAGTGTCCTTGGTACAGCTCCCCGTTTATTAGTATGCCGCCTCCGACGCCCGTGCCGAGGGTGAGCAGCACCGCGTTTTTGATGTTTTTGGCTGCGCCAAAACTCGCCTCGGCCACCATCGCCGCATGGCCGTCGTTGAGTACCCAAACCCGCTCGCCGAAGAACGCCGACCAGTCGAAACCCTCCAAGCCGAACAGCCTGCGGGGCATGCAGGTAATGGCCGAATTGTCGGCATTGGCGAGGCCGGGGGCGGAGATGCCGATGGCCAGCTTTTGCCCTGAAAACTCCTTTTTTAGCTCGTGAAAAACGTCCCGGACGGCGTTTTTCCAAACCCATTCGTCCTCGGCTTGGTAGTGCTGCCCGGTGCTGCGGGTGCTTTGGTGGAGGCTGTTTCCTGCTTGGTCAATGACGACCGTTTTGATGTTGGTGCCGCCGATGTCGAGGCCGATGGAGAGGGGCATTGGAAATTGGAAATTGAGAAATTAGGAAATTGGTGTAGGGCAAATGACGGAAGAATTTCCCAATTTCTCAATTTCCCAACTTCCATCCGCCATCCACGGCGATGACTTGCCCGGTGATGAACCCGGCAGCGTCGGAAAGCAGCAGCGAGGCCAGCCCGTCGAGGTCGTGAGGCTGCCCGGCACGGCCACCATCGAGGGGTTGGCGATGGCGGACGTACTGCATGATGTCGTCGTTTTGCACCGCCCGCTGTGCCATTGGCGTCTCTGTGAGGCCGGGGGCAATGACGTTGGCCCGGATGTTTTGCGGAGCGTAATAGGCGGCGATGCTTTTGGTGAAGCCTTCGATGGCCGCTTTGGCGGCTGCGTAGGCGTGGGTAGAAAAAAATTGCGGAGCAGGTGAAAACGCCAGTACCGAACCCATGTTGAGCAGTGCGCCGCCGCTGTTTTGTGCCAAAAACTGCCGCACGGCAGCCCGGTTGGAGAGCATGACGGAAGTGAGGTTGAGTTGGAGGGTGCGTTCCCAGCCTTCGAGCGTGAGGTCGTGCAGGGGGCCGTCGCCGAAGCGCCTGCCGCTGCCGCCCGCCACGTGGTACAGCCCATCGAAGCCGCCGAACCGCTCGATGCTCTTGGCGATGGCGGCCTCGGCCTGGCCTTCCTCGGTGGCGTCGCCGGTGAGGACGTGGGCGTTGCGGCCCAGCACTTCCATTGCTCGGATGGAGGTGACTTTGTCCAGGCCGAGTGCCACGACCCAGGCACCTTGCCGCTGGAAGGCCTGTGCCGCTGAAAGCCCGATGCCCGTGGTGCCGCCGATGATGACTATTTTTTTGCCAGTTAACATTCGTTTGATTGAAGGTTTGGCGAAGTTAGTTTTTTTGCCAAAACCAAAAATAAAAACGCCATCTGGACGATGCCCAGATGGCGTTTAATAATTTGATATTCAGTGGTTTAGCAGGTGCTCCAATCCGGAATCCGCAATCGAAAATCCGCAAATGAATTATTCCACCTTGCCCCTGATGTTCCAGTTTACGGCTTCGTTGGTGCGCTCTTGGTAAGTCAGCCAAGCTTGGTCGGAGCCGGAAAAGAGCCAGTCGCCATTGGTTTGGCGGGGCCCTGAGTCGCAGCCGATGGACTGCTGCTGCTGGGCATGTTCAACATAGACGCCTATCCAGAGGTCTTCACCGGTAATAGAGATGCCTGGCGTGATTTTGAAATTGTTCCATTGGCCGGAGGTGATGGCATTGAGCACGTTGCCTTCGTACAGTTTCTGGCCAGGGGTGCTGGTGTTGCCCGGTCCGTATATTCTGATGAGGCAGGCTTGGGGCAAATTGCCAACGAAGACTTGTACTTCGGTCAATTTTTTGCCCACGTGGTCGGCCATGGTGCTGGCGGGAAAGCGCACGGCCAACTCGTGTTCCCCGGCATCGAGCAGCGGGCCCGAGACGTTGCCGTAGTCGTAGGAAAGGATGTTGTTCGGGGTGGCTGTGTCGTCGTCGTTGCAGGCGGCAAACAAGGCGATGCCCAAGAGGAAAAACAGGTGCGTGATTTTCATAAGCTGAAGATTTTTTTGTGAAGAAATGTGGCCAAGCCAAGCGGCAATGGCTTTTTTGCTGACCCCAAAATTAACGACAGTCAACAGCTACGTTGCTGTGCTGTGCTGATAAATATTTGTTAAAGGAAAAACAAAAAGGGCTGCCGATGAAAGTCATGGCAGCCCGCTAGGATTTCAGGTGTAAAATTCTTGGCGGAGCCTCAAATGTAATGCTAATGCCCGCTTTGTTTTGAGCAAGGGGTCTGGGGCGGCGCAGCCGCCCCAGCGAACACTTTCCTCCCCACTGCGGCGCCTCCGGCGCCGCAGTGGGGAGAGAGGAGGCTTTTGGGGGCTTCGCCCCCAAACCCCCATGCCCAAGATTGGCAGCATTACATTTGATACACCACCAAATTCTTTACGGAGCGTAAAAAAAAAGCCGGCCAATCGCAATTGATTATAGCCGGCTTCAACTTGGTTTTTTAATGATTTTGGATATGAACGCTTTGGAGAATGTTTTTTAAGAGCGTGTATTTCGCCGAACCGACTGCGTAAGAGCAGGATGTTGTTTTTAAAACCTCGCCAAAAGTACAGGCGTCGCCCTAACGCACCTATGCCTAAACCATAACCCTGTAATCTGGGCAAATAACCGTGCAGTTTCGCCAATGCGTGACAAGTTGCAGGGCGTTATTTAGTCTTTTGCGCTTAAAAAATTGGCAAACTGTACCTCGAAGCTTTCCATTTTACCGACAGAAATGGGCACCTCCGCCTTCGTTCGCAAATGGATGATGCCGTTTCTTCCGGTTTGGACGTAGCGTTCGATGAAACTGAAGTTGACCAAAAAGCTGTGGTGGCAGCGGCAGAAAAACTGGGCAGGCAGTAGTTCCTCGATGTCCTTCAAGGTCTTGGAAGCAGTGAACCGGGTCATTTTTCCATCTTTTAGGTAAAAAATATCGGTGGTAGCGCCGTCGGCTTGGCAGTAAACAATGTCGCCCACCTTGATGACGACGTTGCCCTTCCGTGCGTCGGAAATCAAGATGCCTTGCGTTTCAGGGTTTACCGTTTGTGCGCTCTTCAACTCCTCGATTTTTGTGGTTGCATTTTGGATGGCCTTGGCGAGGTCGCCCACGCTGTATGGCTTCACCAAGTAGCCCCAAGGCTGCACGTGGTTGATGGCCTTCACGGCGTGGTTGGGGTAGGCCGTGACGAAGATGACGCCGAAGCTGGGGTTCGGGCTTTTTTCGAGGAACTCGAAGCCGTTGCCGAAAGGCGGCATCTCGATGTCGAGGAAGACGAGGTCGGGCTGGCTGCGCTGCAATTTGAAGAGTGCGTCGCTGACGGAGCGTGCCTCCTCCATGATGTGGACTTGTGGGAAATAGCTCTCCAACATTCCCCGCAAGGTGTTGATGGCGCTGATTTCGTCGTCAATGATGAAGGTGTTGATTTTTTTCATAGAATGCAGTTTTCAATGGTTGGGCAAATTATCTTTCAGTTAACGCCCTTTATCCTATTGCTTAGGCTGGTGTTCAAAAACGAAATGACAACCTGCGTGCCTTGGCTTGAATGGTCGAGCAGGCGGCGGTCGGTGGTGGTTACTTTGAGGTCCACGGCGTAGAGCTTGTTGAGCATTTGCACTTTTTTGTCGAGCAAAATCAGGCCCTTGGAAGTTCGCCTCGGTGGCTTGGATCGCTTTCTGCGCTGTGATTCCTCGATGCCCACGCCGTTGTCGGTCAAGGTAGTGGTCAAGCGATGCTTGTCCTCATCAAAATGAATCGTCAGGTGCGATACCCCTTCGGGCGAAAGGCCGTGCATGGTTGCATTTTCGAGGATGGGCTGCAGTACCATGGCCGGAAACATGGCCTGTGAACCAATCTTTGCAGCCCCGCTGATGGTGTAGCTGAAGTGGTCTCCAAACCGGAGTTTTACCATTTCCAAATAGTCCCTGACATAGGTGAGTTCATCTTGAAACGGAATAAAATTAACCTCGGAGAACGACATGGTTCGCCGCAGCAAGTCCGAAAAAATGGAGATGTACTCACTGGCCTTTACGGGGTCTGGTGGGTAGAAAAACTGTTGTATGGCGTTGATGCTGTTGCCCACGAAGTGGGGGTTCATTTGCGACTTGATGGCTTGGAGCTGCAGTTCGGATGCGGTGCTTTGCAATTTCAAGAAGGCGGCCCTCCCCTTGAACATTCGGAAAATGCCAAATGCCACCAGCGCGATTATGAGCAGCATGATCCAAATGGTTTGCCACCAAAAGGGCAGCACCGTTATGGTGATTTTATCGGGTTGGGTGCTGCGGGTGCCGCCGGGCAGTATGGCCGTGATGGTGTTCACGAACCGGCCTGGCGTTAGGTTGACCCCAAAATTGTGTACAGCGTCTTGGATGATAACCAAGTCCTCTTCTTTGCCAAAAATACAGTTGAAGAGGTTGCCGAAGGTGAGGAGGTGAAACGGCAACAGTTTTTCTTGGGTAATGCACTCGAATTGAAGGTTGCCCCGTGTGCGGTAGTGCAAGCCGGCCAGCTCTACCTCCAACATGGAGGCGCCGGGCGGAAGTGTTATATCAGGTTCGCTGGTGCTTTCGGTAGCTAGGTCGAATTGGCGCTTGTCTGTGCCCTGGATATAGTTTACGCCAACAATGCGGGTCGAGAAGTCGCCGGTTTCGCCTTTTTGTTTCAGGAGTAGCTTGGAAAGACCGGAAACAGTGGCGACCCAGAGCGTATCGTTGTCCACGAGTACCGCATTTGCATCGTCGCTGGCCAGGCCATTGGTCTGGTTGTAATGCCCAACCGACCAATCGGTGCCGATGGAGAAAACGCCTTTGTTAGTGGCCAGCCAAACCTTCCCGTTCGGTTCGGCAAAGATGGATTGGATGTTCTCAACGGGCTTGGCCAGTTTTTCATTGATGATATCAACGCTGGTAACGTCCCCGTGAGCTACGCCCACTTTAAGAAGGCCATAATCTGGTGTGGCTATCCAGAGGGCGTCATTTCCAGCCTGTTTGATGTCGAGTATCCTGCTGGCAAGCGGTGGGAAGGTATCGCCCCATTTTTTGTTGAAATCATCTTTTTCCGAAAATAGGCCGTTTAGTTTGCCAATCCAAAGCATGTTCTGCGCATCGGAATGCACCAACATCGTGCGTCCATCGGCTATGATATTCGGGATGGTTCCATTTCCATCCCATTTAACAAAGTACCTCGAAGTGCCAGCCCAAATATTGCCATCACGTTGACAAGCCGATTTATACGAGCCTACTGCGTTGTTGAATTGGAGGGTTCCTTGTTTTTCAATAACGATGGCCTTGTCGGAAATTGCCATCCAGGTATTGTCGGGTTGCGGCAAAATCTGTCTAATCCTATTGTAGCCAATGTATTCTTTGATGGCAATAACTTCCCACAAGGTGGTTCTTTTGATATAAAGATGCCCTTTGTCGTCCCCAGCAATAATGCGGCCATCCAACATTTTAGCAATGCTGGTAACGTTGTTTGAAAGCAGTGGTGATTTGGAGGATGTCCGATAGGTTTGAACAGCATTTTTGGGCAAAGCATAAGCTCCATCGTGCAGGGTGGAGAACCACATGTTGCCTTCTTTGTCTTCATAAATCTGCGACACACGCTTGCCGTCCATGTATTTTTTGGGATGCCTGAGGCCATCCTTTTGATGGTCAAAACAAAGTGCTCCCTCGTCATCATTGGTCACCCAAAACCTGCCAGCGCTATCGGTGTAGGCAGTAGCGGTGAACACCCCCAACAACCTGTCAATTTCCTTGAAACTGCCATTTTCGTATTCCAGCAGCAGCAATCCTTCATTGTAAAGGTACAGGAGCCTATTGCCGTGCTGCACCATGCTTACATGTCGGGTTTTTGAAAGGAAGGCAAGTTCAGACACCCGCTCTTCCCTTATCCCCTGTTTCAGCTTGTTTATCGTCTCCGGCGATAAATCAAGAAATGGTGGTGGTGTCGTAAATTTTACGTCCTTCAAGTTTTGGTCAGTAATCTTGTAGATGAACCAAAACCCAAATGCGTACAGGGCGTCCCCAAATTCGCCCACTTTGTGGATGGAATTCTTGGCATAGTAAGCGTCGAGCTTGTTTTCGTGGAGGCAGTAAAAAGAATTGCTGCTAGAGCATAACCATATCCGGTGCTGACGGTCTTCGAAGAAGTTGAAATTTCCTGCCATTTCTACCTTTGCCAGCAAGGAGTCTTTGGTGGCGTTGACGATGGTGCCATTTTGCACATAAGCCGGGTGTTGCCCAAAACAAGACAACCATACCCTCCCTTGGCTGTCCTCAAAAATATTGACCACCTCATTGTCCGGCAGTCCGTCCTTCATCCCAAAAACCTTGAACCTTGTCCCATCGAACCGCACTAGCCCTTTGTCCGTCCCGAACCACATGAACCCTTTTTTGTCCTGTAGGGAACAATAAACCACGCCACTCGGCAGCCCGTCGCTCACGCCATAGTGCAGGTAGGCTGGCTCTTGGGCCTGACATGATAAGCTCCCTATGGTCAATAACAAAAGGGTGAGCAGTAGTCGAAAAAGCCGCTTTTTCATTGCCAGAAAAATACGGCAATTTTTCGAAACCAGCCTGACTACTTGGCAACCCTGTCAAAATGGACAGCAATCTTGCAGTTTTTTCCGATTTTTGCTCCGCAAACGCTTTTCCCAAACCGAACAAACTCGAAATGATGCTCAGATGGCTTGCCCTGTTGTCCTGTTTATTGTTGACAAAAATTGCCCTTGCGCAGGATGCTGCCGCATGGAAAAAAAAAGGCGACAAACTCCTGGCCGCCCAGCAGTACCAGCCAGCGCTCGAAGCATTCCAGGTAGCCGAGAAAGACGACCCCGCCGATGCCGAAACCCTCACCAATATTGGCATTTGCCACTATCACCTCCACCATCCAGAGCAGGCAGAAGCGCAACTTTTTGCTGCGCTTAACGCAAAAAAAGCACCCCCGCCGCTCAACTTCATTTACCTCGCCAAGCTCCACCAGGCCCGCCTGGACTTCGAGAGGGCTGCCGATTATTACAAGCAATTTTTGAAGAAAACGCCTGCCGACCACCCCTGGCGGCCCGCCGTCAGAGACGAAATCCGTCGCTGCGCCACGGGGCTGCACCTTCGCCGGATGCCCCCGTTCGCCGCCGTGCTGCCCCTCGCCGACCTCAACTCTTCCGCCGATGAGTACCATCCGCTGACCAGCCCCTCCGGGCAGGAGCGACTCTATTTTTCGGCCACCGGCAGGAGCGCCAATGGCAGCGACATTTTTTATACGGAGGTGAAAGCTGGCGATTGGTCGGCACCAAAGCCGCTCAACCGCTTCATCAACGGTGCTGGCCACGAGACCGCCCTCGGCTTCGACGATAGTGGCACGAGCCTCTATTTTTTCAGTGGGGAAACTCCGGATTTAGGCCAGATACTCGTGGACACTTTCCGGGAAGACCTGCTCCAAGGCACCTTGTTCTTTGAGGCGTTCAGCGGCCCGATGCGGTTCGGCGAGGGCGACTGTGCCCCGTTTTTTTTCAACGACAGCATCCTACTTTTCGCCAGCAGGCGGCTGGGTGGCTTCGGCGGTCTCGACCTCTACGTGAGCATCCGCCACTTTACCCCCGTGGGGGGCTACACCTGGATGCCCGCCGAAAACCTCGGCCCCGTTATCAACTCCGCCTACGACGAGACCTCGCCCTTCCTCGCACGGAACGGCCGCACCCTCTACTTTTCCAGCAACGACGCCGCTCGCAGCATGGGCGGCCTCGACGTGCTGAGGGCTACTTGGCTCGGTTGGTCGGAGCGTTGGTCGCCGCCAGTCAACCTCGGGCCACCCATCAACTCCGCTTCCGACGACGAGCATTTCACGCTCTCACACGGCGGCGACCGGGGCTTTTTTGACTCCGATCGCATTTCGGGGGAGGGCGGGCGTGACCTCTTCGTCGCCCTCTTCGACGAACCGCGGGAAGGGCAGTTGAGCGAGTCGTGGCCAGTGGCCTTCTGCCTCGTTGCCGAAGGCGAAAAAAGCCCCGCACCAAGCGAACTTGCCGTGCAGCCGCCGGGCAGTTTTTTCGATGAAATCACCTCCTTCGAGCTGCCCGTGATGACGCTCCCTCCGCCCGGCGGCACCCCCAACGAGCAGACCGTCAACCAGTTTGCCTTGCTGGCGCAACTGCTGAAAAAATACCCGAAACTCAGGGCCACCCTCGCACTCCACTCCGCCTTTGGCGATGTGCCAGTGGGGTATGCTGTTTTCGCTTCGCAAACGGTCACCGACCTGCTGCGACAGGAGGGCGTCGGCATGGAGCGGGTGACGCTGCTCTTTGCTGGCAGCAGTTTTCCCCTTGCGGGCAACCCCTCCACGGGAGTAAACCGCAGGGCCGAAGTCTTCATCGAAAACCCCACCGAACTGCCCTTCGAACTGTACCGCCCAGCCCTGCCGCCAACTGCCTTCAAGGCAGGTTTTTTTCAAAAAGCCATGGCCAGTCTGGCCTATTACGTGACGGTGGACGGTGGGCGGTGGACGGTGGACGGCGAATTGGCGAAGTTGTTCGAGTTGTATCCAGACGGGCTTGAAGGATGGCTTTCGCAAAGTGGTGGTATGTTTTTCACTCCCGGAATTTACCTCACCCATGCTTCCGCTGCGGAATGGCTGCAATCGCTGCAAGCTGATGGCTACAAATCGGCAAAAATCACGGCGCACCTGCGTGGCCGGGAGTTGTCGAAGGAAGAGGCTGCAAAGTATGTGAGAGACTTTCCCGACTTGTTGAATTTTATCGAAAACTGAGACTGCGTACCCTTCCACGCCACGATAGCGACGAACACCGTGGCGTGAAACCAAGGCATTAGGAACTGAAACGCCCAAATTATGTGAATTAGGAGCTGGAAGCTGCCGAAATGACCTCGGAGGTGCTGTCCAGTCCCGCCAGATTGATATTTCGGGACTGGCAAAAGGGCTGTATTTCATCTCCCTGCACTTGGAGAATCAAATATTGGTGCGGCGAATTGTCAAAGAATAAACGGCATTGCGGTGCAACAATGCCATGCTCACGGCCAAATTTTATCACTTGGGCGTCACCTTCGATTTGGTAGGTGACGCCCATTTTCTTAAAATCGCCACCCAACCCCTGCCAGCACACTGGAACGCAGCGCAGTTTCAGTTCCGCCCGACGAGGGCGTTTTTTCCGTACCCACCTGGAAGGCGGCTTTAAAAAACAGGGGAAAAGCAGGATGCACCTCCACTCCCGCCGTTCCGTAAGCGCCGAGGGCGCTAACTGACGGTTGCTCACTGACAGGAAAATCCACGCCCGCAATGCTCGCCTGCGTCGTCGAAGCCGCCGTTTTTGAAAATTGAACACCTACGCCGAGGAAGGGTTGGAAAGTGGATTTCCCCAAAAACCAGGCACCGCCGAACTGCGCCCGCAGGTGTTCCAGTTCTGTGTTCAAGCTTCCTTGCAGGGTTTGCGGCTGTCCGTTTTGGTAGCTGAAAACAGCGACGGGAAAACCACCACCCACCTCGCTCCGGGAGCGGGCTGCACCGCCTTCGACCTGCAGCCGTGGCGTGAGGCGCAGGGCGACGGTCAGGCCAAGCGAGGGGCTTTGGCTTTGGGAAAAACTACCCTGGTCGGTTTGACTGCTGGGGTTTCCGATGAAAAACTCGCCGCCGAGCGCCTCGAAAAGTTGTTCGGACAACGCAGGGTCGGAATAAACTTGCTGCTGGACTTTGCCCAAACCGCCGCCATCGAAGGCTTGCGCTTGAACGGGGTTGTTGAGGGAAACGCCGCCCGACAGCCCTACCTGCCAAAACGGATGAAAGCCCGCCGGGAGAATTTTGGCATTCCCTCCGGTGAGGGTGATGGGTTGGAAAACCAGCCGGGTGGACTGGGAACTTTGCGCCGAAATTTGCGCCAGCGCAAGGAAAAAGCAGCAAATGGAAATGATATTCGATTTCATGATGAAGGAATTTGAAAGTTGAAAGGAAAGGATGCCACGGACATCCCCCTAACCCCCTTCAAAGGAGGAATTAGTGACTGCTGAACTTGCCAAATACTTAGCAAATTAGCAGGGTTTAACTCCCCCTTTGAAGGGGGGAAGGGGGGATGTAAGTCAGGGCAGAGTCATCAATTTAACACGTAAGTTAATGACATTGGATAGCGCCAGGGCGCTTGGTTTTTGAAGTGGTAGGGTTAGTTTCCTACCTTTAGCACCTTCGCCTCCACGCCCACGGCCTCGAACGTGGTCCAAAAATCATTGACGCCATTTTCCACGCTTTGGCGGGTCTTCTCGTCCTGCTTCGCAAAAGTCCTTCCCGTGCTCGACTCGTACTGCCGGATGGTGTTCGCCCGGAAATCCTCCTTTGAGTATTCCTTGCCTGCCAACGCCGAGGCGTATTTCCAGAAAGTTTGCTGGATGACCGCCTCCCGCTCCTTCTCCGGGTTGCCGGAGAACGGGGTCGTGATGCTGCCCGATTGCGACAACCGGTCGTAAGCGTCGGCGATGGCGTCGAGGGCGCCGGAGAGCAGGGGCGCCGCCTCCATCGGGTAGCGGTTCAGGTCAATGGTGTGGCCAATGGGCTGGTCCGTTCCGGGAATGGTCGGCACGAAGCCGCTGCCGCCCGGCTGCGTTGGTATCCAACCAACGCTGGTGCTGGGCGTGAAATCCGTCAAACTGCTGGTGCTTGGGTTCGCCCAGCTTTCAAAAGGCGGCAAGGCACCCCCGAAAGGTGCTGGTTGGCTGAAAACATCGGCGCACCAGCCAGTCAGCGGCACCTCGACGGTGCTGTGTGGCGCTACGGGAAAAGAGGTCACTGACGGTACGATGTAGGGCTGGTACTGCCCACCGGAAGGGATGAGGAAGTTGCCTATCGTGGCAGTGATGGGTTGTCCGGTGGGGTTGGTCACCGTCAGGGTGGCGACGTGCCCGGTAGTGTTGCCCGTGCCGGTGGCGGTGAAAACGAGGTCGTCCATGCTGCCTCCACCGTAGCTGATGTTCAGGCGCTTGCCGTCCTTTTCGGGAAAATTGCGCTCGAACCAGGTTTTTACCTCCTTGTTTTTCTGCACGTCCTTTTCTATTTCTTCGAGTTTTTTCTCCACTGCCCGCTTCACGGCGTCGGGGTCGCAGGGATGCTCGGCGCCCGCCTTGTCGGCGGCCTTTTTGATTTCGTCCTTGATTTTATCCACCTTCGAATTGTCGGACTCCGACGTTCCGTCCACCTTCTTTTTGATGTCTTCGGCGGCCTTCATGCCGGGGGCGGCTTTGTAGGCGTCGTCGAGCGAACCTTTGGCAGCGGCGGCAGCAGCGTTGGCGTCCTTGGCCTCCTGCTGTTTCTTATCGTTTTTCGGCGACTTGTCGGCAGCGTCCTGGGCGGCTTCGGCGGCGGCGGCGGCGGCGGCGGCAGCGGCTTTTGCCTTGTTGACCTCCGCTGCGATTTTGGCACAATCCCTTTCGTCTGCCGGTTTGGCGGCTTCGGTGGTGGCAGCATCAGCGGCATCGGCGGCTTCCTTCGCCGCTTTCTCGGCGGCTTTTCCTTGTGAAAACGTGGGGACGGCTAACAGCAGCAGCATCCCGGCGAGCAACATGGTGGCGAATTTAATAATGAACTTCATGGCTTGAATTTTTAAGTGATTTGAAATTTGGTTGAATCGGGTTTTGCGCAAAACACAATGCAAGTTTAAGCCTGGAAGCGGCCGGGTTTCAAGTACGATTTTAGGGTTGTTTCAGCGGCTTTTTTGGAAAAAATGCAGACGAGGAGTTGGTCTGCTTCTACGCAACTTGTTGAAAATCAACGGGTAAGATAGCGATGGAGGCTTGTACGCCAAAAAGGGGTTTTCAGGAAAAGAGAACTAAAGGTGGGATGAAATAATACGCACACAAAAACAACATGCCCGGCTTCAACCAATGAGCCGGGCATGTTCTCGTTCGAAAAGCAGCGATAGCTACTTCGGTATTTACTTCGTGGCAGCAGCATTGATGGGCACCCGGTCTAAATACTGAATCACCCTGTCAATCTTGTCGTTCGCATCGAAATGGGAATCTGTGTGTATCCACTGCGTCATGGATTTGCCGGTCTTGTACTTGGCGGTGGTTTGATACCAGCCCAATAGCCACACACCAGGCTGCTCGAGGCTTTGCGGTTGGTTTACTTTTAAGGGAACCCAAATTTCATTGGTGAACGAAATGGTCTCAATAGACTCCGTCCGCCGTTTTTTCCAGTATTCGGTAATGGCTGGCTTCCCGACGAGGCTGTCGCCGTTGTTCCAAACGTACACGGCGTTGTCGGCAAAGCTGGTCATCCAGCCGTCAATATCGCCGCTGGACAGGGAGGCAAGGCCGCTTTTGCCGATGGCAGCGTATTTGGCGTCCGCAAACTCTGCCGGTGGAGGCGTTGCTGCCGCCTCGGCAGGTGGTGTGTCGGTTTTTACGTCTGCTGGCTGCTCGTTGCCGCAGGCGAAAAACAAAATGGCAAGTAGTACTGCTGCAAATGATTGTTTCATGTCAAATTGATTTTAAGTTGTGAGTGAAAGAAGATTTTGCGGTAGGAGTTCCAAAGAGGCGGGTTGAATTGATTGCGCAACAAATTTAAGCACGGAATGGCAATCTGCAAGTAATTGCGATAAAAATTTTATCCCAAAGATTTATCCCAAAATATTTTTTGGATTATAGTTGTTTCGGCAATTGATTTTGATGTGGCTTGGGCAATTCTTTGAGACCCAGGATTTTGGTGGAATCCTCATCTATACTGCTGGCCGTTACCTCGACGCCGAAACTGCGGAATACCTACTAACTTAGCCTCCACAAATAAAGCACCATGCTAATCCTCATCGCTGGCCTGCCCGGTACCGGAAAGACCACCATCGCCAAGGCATTTGCCCAAAAATATGGGGCCGTCCACTTCATCTCCGACCACATCCGTCGGGAGTTGGGGCTTTGGGGCAGCTATCGCCCCGAAGACAAGGCACGGGTGTACGAGGAACTGTTCAAACGTACCCGTGATGCGCTTGCCAGCGGCAAAACGGTGGTGGTGGACAGCACTTTTTATCGGGCGGAACTGCGTCAGCCTTTCGTAGAACTTGCTGAAAACCAGGGCGTTGAAATCAAATGGGTACTGGCAACTGCTCCCGAAAAAATACTTCGCCAGCGCGTGGCAGCACCCCGCCCCGACAGCGAGGCGAACGAGGCCGTGCTGGAAAAAATACAGGCGGAATTCGAGCCGCTGGAGCCGCCTTTTTTGACCATTGACACATCGAATGGCTCACCGGATGCACTCGCCGATGCTATTTACCATTACCTCAGTCATGGATAAAAACCAAGACAGGGCTTGTGGTCGCCCAATTTATTGGGCAGACCGTTTCTTGTTTTCCTTAGGTCTGCCCAATAAATTGGGCGACCACAATGGGCACAGTCATGGATAAAAATCAGGTACAAGAAATCATGGAGCGCCGTGCTTTTTCAGGCAATGGAGCGGGGGCGAAGCTCGTCGAGACACATATTTCGTGGGTCATCCTGACGCCAGATTTTGCTTTTAAAATCAAAAAGCCAGTTCGTTTTGACTTCCTCGATTTCAGCACACCGACCCTGCGCCATAAGTTTTGCGAAGCAGAACTGCAACTCAACCGCCGCCTGGCACCCGATACCTACCTCGGTGTGTTGCCGGTTGGGTTGAAAAACGGGGGGTGGCAAATCGGCGGGGAACTGGACGAGGCGCTCGATTTCGCCGTCTGGATGCGCCGGGAGGACGATACGCTCCAACTCGACAAGTTACTTCGGGCGGGCAAGGTCGTTCCAAATGATTTAAAAAAACTGGCACACCAACTGGCCGTTTTTCACCGCAACCACGCCTTGCCGCACCCCAATTTTAAGCCGAAGACGTTGGTGGAGGATTTTGCCGACCTTTTTCACCATGAAAAAAAGCTCGTGGAAACACTGGGCGAGTCAGTGGCAAATTCGCTTGCCGTGATGCGGGATGCAATGCCCCGCTTCGTGGAGCGCCACTCGGAGCGATTGGTGGCCCGTGCGAACACAGGCTTCTGGGTGGACGGGCACGGCGACCTGCACTCCCGCAATATTTTCCTCACCGAGCCGCCCATCGTTTTTGACTGCATCGAGTTCGACCCTCACCTGCGCCGCCTCGATGTGCTGAACGAACTGGCGTTCCTCTCCATGGACTTCGACTTCTTCGGGCGGCCCGACCTCGCCGAGGCGCTGCTTCGTTTTTACCAAGAAGAACATGCCTGCATCACCGTGCCGGAAGACGAGGCGCTGTTCCTGTTTTTCAAAGTTTACCGTGCCAATGTTCGCCTGAAGGTGACGCTGCTCGGCGGCATTGATGGCAAGCCGGAAGCTGTTTCGGCCATGCGTGGTTATTGGGATTTGCTCCGCAAATACTGGGATGGGTTGAAATAAAAAACCCGTTGCCCATGGTTCGCCGAAGCTAGCTGTGGGCAACGGGTTGGCAAGCCATGCTTACCTGTTGTCCGCTTTCACCAACTGGAGGGTGAAAGCCCGCCCGTTCTTCAAAATGAGCGTAGCCATGTAATTGCCAACTCGCTTGTCGGCAGCGTTGAAGTCAAATTGGTAGAGTTCGTCCTTGATGATTTCGCCTTCGTAAATTACCTCGACCAGCCGCCCGAAATTGTCGTAAACGACCAGTTTGGCCTCCGTGTCAACCGGCAGGCTGACCTTAATCTGGGTGCGGTCGCTGAACGGGTTTGGGGCATTGGTCAGCAGTATTTTTGAGTCTTCTTTTCCAGCAAAACCGATAAGCGGGCTGGCGATGCTCACCTTAATGGAGACGGTTTTCGTGCAGTTGTTCACCAAATCCTTTGCCGTAAAATACAGGGTGTGCGTGCCCACGCCGACAGTGGGCGTGAAGGTGTTCAGGCCGTTGACGTAGCTGCCAGCGGGGTCGGTGAGGTTGGCGTTCTTGTACCAAGTGGTGCCGATTTGGAAGGAGTTGGCCAGCCCGATTTCCACTGCATTTTGAATGAAACTGCCGACCGTACCTGAGATAGGTCGCACCCTGATGTCCTGGTTGTTGATAGGCACGCCGTTGAAGGAGCCAAAGAAATCTTCGACTATACCATTGTTGTTGAGAGTGCCAGAACCAGTGTTCGTTCCTGTAAAAGTGGTCCTGAAAAGCCCTTGGTTGTTGATAACGTTTCGATTGTCAATCAGGCCGTCCACGCTTACATAGGAGCAAGGGTGGTTGTTGAAATAGCCGGAGGGTTCGATGGAAAAGGCTGTCGGAGAGTTGGTCATCGTTATGCTGCCGGAATTAAAAAAACCATTTGAGGTCTGGATTCCCGGTCCTCCATAAGCATTATTGATGGTCAAAACCCCGCCTTGGTGATTGTCAAATTTCCAACTGCCATTGTTGATGGCAGCCCAACCTGTACCCTCGATAGTAATGGTGCCATAATTTTCAAAAACATGCTGATTGTCCAGCCCCCACCAATTGGTGTTTTTCACATTAATCTGACCAGAAGCATGGTTAATGAATGTCGCCTGCCAATTGTCTATGCCCTTCAGTTCAGTCCCATCAATGTTCAGAATACCGCTGTTGTAAAAACTGCCGCTAATGACCCAAAGGCCGGCTCCTGCGTTACCAATGTTGCTGACATAGATGATGCCGGAGACATTGTTGGTAAAGGAATTTGTTGAAGCTATCCCATCCTCAGGGTGTGTGTCTTTTACCTGGATGAACCCACTGTTGACGAACGTGCCGACGTTGTAAATGCCAATATCATTTGTATTGCTGATTTCAATATGACCGGCTGCCTGGTTTTGGAACGTATTGTAATTCAGGACACCGTAAGCGACCGCCGTATTGAGGATTAAAGTACCATTATTTTTGAATTCACCTTTATTTTGAATCCCGTTTCCACCTATTTGCGACAAGTTCAGCGTCCCGTTATTTGTGAAATTTCCGGCGTCATTCAAAATACCATCGTATTGTCCTTTGCCAACGGACATTTGGCCCTTGTTTTCAAAAGTGGAGCCTTCGTTTTTCATACTTCCAAAAACCGTCAAGGGGCCCATATTCAGGAAATTGGAATTACCTTGGAGGGTTAATTGCCCACCAGGCAAACTGGGAGAGGCTATGACGATGGTCCCAGTGCTGTTGTTTGAAACTGAACTTTGGTTCAGGAGTAAACCGCCAAAACCTCCGATGGAAACCCCGCCACTGTTGGTGAAAACGGCGTTGTTGGTCAAACCAAGCGGCACGCCGGCACCATACTGCCCCACTGACCCGCTGAGCAGCCCACCGGTATTGTTCGTGAAACTGCCGCCGTTCATGCCAAAACTGCCCACACTGTGGAAGGGCGCATTAATATTGATGATACCACTATTCACCATATTGCCCATTTGAATGTTATAAGATGTACTGTTCACAGTGCCGCCCGCCTGCACGGTCATCGTGGCAGTTTGGCCAACCTCCACGTAGCCGTTTCCGAGGTAACCGTCACTGATGTTCAAGGTGCCCCCCGAAGCGATGTTAAGGTTGGCGTTTTTTTGCAAATACAGCGGTGGCGAACTGATATTGGAGGAAACGACGGGCGCATTTCCGCTTGCTTGCGCAATGTTTTGGATGATTACTTTGGCACCAGCTGTAACCACTGGCACGCCATTGGGGTACCAGTTTTTCATGTCCGACCAGTTGGTGCTGGAGCAGCCGGTCCAGACTTTTGCGTTCGGCTCTACGACGGGGGCATTGCCGCTTCCCACTGTAAAGCTGCCGAGCAGCGTACCATTGTTGGTATTGATGGCCAAGCCACTACCCCCGCTAGGTGCCTTGACGACACCGTTGTTGGTGAAGGTGGCATAATTTACGATGGCCGCATTTGATTCGATCAACGCACAAGGTTTATTGGTGAAATTCGACCCGCCCACATTAAAAATACCCGCCCAGGCTGGCACGTTCAAGGTGATTTTGTTGAAATTGTTGAACACCGAACCACTGCTGATTTCCATGCCTTTCGACTGGGCATTTTGGATGGTCAGTTCGCCCGCATTTTTGAAAGTGCCGGGGTCCACATAAATGCCAGTGTTTAGAAATGCCGTGCTGCCGATGCTGAGCTTCCCGGTAGCGTTGTTGTTGAAGGTGCCGTACAGGAGGTAGATGCCGTTCAGGCCTTTGTCAATGTTCAGTATGCCATTATTGTTGAAAGTTCCCTTCGTGAAAATGGCGTTCACGCTCGTTTTCGTGATGTTCAGTGTGCCGTTTTGGCCGTTTGTAAAAGTGCCAATCGGCATGTTGATGCCATCTTTGTTGGCGTCGTCAAGGGTCAAGCTGCCGTTGTTCAGCACCGTGCCGGAGGAGGTCAGGGCATAGTTGAGGCTCGAACCCGTCACGTTGATGCTACCTGCGTTGCTCAGTGTCGCTCCTGCGCTCACGGCAATGCCCGTGTGACCACCGTTGATGGCCACCGTGCCGTTGTTGTTGAACGCACCGCCGATGGCCAAGCCTTCTCCCCAGAAGTTTTGGATGGTGAGACTCGACCCCAAGCTGATGTTGACCTGCGAAGTGGCATGGGTCTTCATGCCAGGGCCGCCGGGGTTGGAAATCGTGAGGCCGCCATTGGTGCCGATGGTGAGTTTGCCGCCTGCGTACACCTGCACGAACTTCGCTTGGTTGCCCATGGTGGTGATGACTGGGCAAGTGGTACAGGTGTAAATGGTGACTGTTTTACCAGCACTCGGCACACCACCTGTCCAGTTGCCGGGGGTGTTCCAGTTGGTGGTGCCTGCACCGCCCGTCCAAGTGGATTGGGCAAAAAGGACTGGGAAAAAAAAGCTCCATAACAGCAGGACAGCAAAGCCCCTGCGAGCCGCATTGTTCGAAGTGTTTGTCAAGTTTTTCATGAAAAGGGAGTTTAAGGTTAAAGGACAGCATAATTGCAGCCTTTCTCGTTGTTTCAATCTGGAGGAGCAAGCTTCATTTATAGGTTTTGCGCTAATGCCGAGTACCCTTGACATGGGTTGATTTGCACAAAACCTAATGGAGCACACTTTACAGCAAACACATAAAATTGCTCGGAAATGACGCTGATAATCCATGATAAAAGTCATTCTATATGATGGAATTACTCACCCAGCGGCCACGCCCAAGGTCCCCGCTTTGATGGTGACAATAATCATCTCCAACAACGATTGAAATCACGTTGAACAGTCCTTTTTGTAGGTCATTTTTGATGAAAATTTTGGTAGGAAAGCCCTGCAAAAACAGGAAGCGTTCCTAAAATCAACAAGCCCTCAGATGCCCACGAGTTTAAATTTTATCACCAACGGGAAGGCTTTCTTCGATGAAACGGGGCGGATTTCCCTGTTCGCTGCCCGGTTTTTCCGGGAGGTGGTGAAGCCACCGCTGGAATGGCGGGAACTCCTCAAGCAATGTTACGTCGTAGGTTACCAGTCCCTTTTATTGGTGGGAGTGACAGGCTTCATCATTGGTTTGGTCTTCGACATCCAGACCCGCCCCACCATGATTGATTTTGGTGCGGAGGGCTATATGCCGGCGATGGTCAGCATTGCCATCGTGCGGGAAATCGGCCCCATCATCACGGCGCTGATTTGTGCGGGGAAAATCGGCTCCAGCATCGGTGCAGAACTTGGTTCGATGAAAGTGACCGAGCAAATTGACGCCATGGAAGTTTCGGGCACCAACCCCTTCAAGTTCCTGGTGGTGACGAGGATACTCGCCGTCACTTTGATGCTGCCTTTGTTGGTCATCATGGCAGACACCGTGGGGCTTTTTGGCGCTTTTTTGGTGGAGAACCTCAAAGGCGACGTGACGTTCCGCCTGTATTTCAACAAGGTCTTCAACAACATTGTGTTCGGAGACCTGATTCCTTCCACCATCAAGTCTTTCTTTTTCGGTTTTGCCATCGGGCTGATCGGCTGCTACAAAGGCTACAATGCCGAAAAAGGAACTGCGGGAGTGGGTGCTGCGGCGAATGTGGCAGTGGTGATTGCGTCCCTGCTGCTCTTCGTGCTCGACTTGATAGCTGTGTTGGTGACGGATATTTTTTATGACCTGTAGAATTTTTGGACAATAGACAGGAGACAGGAGACAATAGACATTAGATAGGAATCGGGGCCTTGAAAAAGTTGTTTTGTAAAATCAACAACTTCGTTTTGATGCTTAAAACTTATCATTTTAAAGGATACTAGCCTGGAATCTAAAGTCTAAAGTCTCCTGTCTATTGTCTCTTGTCAAAACAACATGCAAACTCGCCCGCAAATACAAGCCAACCCGTTGATTTTCAATGAAAAGGAACGGGGCGCTCCCTTGATTGAAATCAGGGATTTGCGCAAAGCCTTTGGCAACCACCACGTGCTGAATGGCTTCCACATGGACTTGTTCGAGCGGGAAAACCTTGTGATTGTGGGCAAGTCCGGCTCCGGCAAATCGGTGCTGCTCAAGTGCATCGTCCGGCTGGAGGAATACGATGCCGGGACGCTGAAAGTGCTCGGAAGCAATATCTCGGAACTGGGACAGGACGAGCTGGACCGCATCCGCTCCGACGTCGGGTTCCTGTTCCAAGGCAGCGCCCTGTATGACTCGATGACCGTTCGGGAAAACCTGCAATTCCCGCTGCGCCGACACGCCGATCGGATGCGGGGGGAGGATGAAGAAAAACTGATACTCAGCGCTTTGGAGAGCGTCGGGCTGGCGCATACCCTCGAACTGATGCCTGAGGAACTGTCAGGCGGCATGAAGCGCCGGGTGGCCTTGGCCCGCACCCTGATTTTGCGCCCAAAAATCATCCTCTACGACGAACCGACGAGCGGCCTTGACCCCATCACCTCCAAAGAAATCATCGAACTGATTTTGAAAGTGCAGCACCAATACGACACGGCTTCTCTCATCATCACCCACGACATGGACTGCGCAAGGGTCATCTCGAATCGCATGATTATCCTGGTGGACGGCATCAACTACGGAGAAGGCACCTACCAGGAACTTGCGGTATCGAACGACCCGAAAATCAGGGCGTTTTTTAAATGATGGCGAAGGATAGGCAGTTGACAGTCTAACGTCTTCCGTCTATAGTCTATCGTCAGCTAATTTACAGCCATGGCAAAAGAAATCAGAAATACCGTCCGCCTCGGCATCTTCGTCACCGCCGGGGTACTGCTGTTCACCATCGCCATTTATTATGTGGGCAACGAGCAGAATTTGTTTGGGGCAAAATTTCACCTCAGCACCGTCGTGAACAATGCGAATGGACTACGGGTTGGCAACAACGTGCGCTACGCTGGCATCGTCGTCGGCAGTGTGGATGACATCGTTTTTGTCAACGACTCCACTCTCCGCATCGAAATGTTATTGGAAGAAAGGGTGCGGGATTTCATCCGAAAAGACGCCGTCGCCAGCATCGGCACCGACGGGCTGGTGGGCAACGTCATCGTCAACATCAGCCCCGGCACTGGCAACCAACCCCGGGCAAAGGAGGGCGAAATCATCGCATCTTACAGCCGCCTCGACCCCAACGCCATGCTGGAAACCTTGGGCTCCACCAATGACAATATCGCCGTTTTATCAGAGAAACTATTGGAAATCTCGAAGAACTTGAACGAAGGCCAAGGCACCTTGCCGCTCCTTATCCGCGACGCTGACATGGCTGTGGACGTGGCGCAAACGCTCAAAAATTTGCGCCAAGCTACCGAGAGTTTAACCCGAACAAGCAAGGAATTGCAGCAGGCAATGGGGGAAATATCGAAGGGCAAGGGAACGCTCGGCTACCTCATCCACGACGAAACGCTGCCCCACCAACTGGAAAGCCTCGCCACCCGCCTCGACAGTTTACTGATTGTGGAAACCCGCCCCGTGATTGAAAACTTGCAAAAATCGAGCAGGGACCTTGCCGCATCGAGCGCCCAATTGAAGGCTGCCACCCAAGCGCTCGAAGATGGGGACGGACTGGCAACTACCATTTTGAAAGACACCGCTGCGGCCAATAACCTTCGTGACATCTTGGGGAACTTGGAAGAAGGTACGGCACAGTTCAGCGAAGACATGGAGGCGCTGAAGCACAATTTTTTGTTCAGGCGGTACTTCAAAAAACTGGAGAAGGAGAATAAGAAGAAGGATTGAAAACCCGTGCAAACGCCATGATATTGGCCAATGTTGCCTTTGGGTGAAACGGGGGGCGTGGTATCGAGAGAGCGGGTTGTCGAACCCGTTGTTCCAAACCCAGACAAAAGATACAGAACCAACGGGTTCAATAACCCGCTCTCTCGTAAATCCTGCCTAATTCACTCAAGACCGACATGCGCCATGATTGAACAGAAACTGCTGGAATACTATCAATCCCTTGGCAAGGAATTCCACTTGCTTTTAGAAGCATTGCTTTCGCAAAAAAGCGGCAAACAGCTTCACCCGCTGCGGGTCAACTTGAAGAAGCAGTTGGCTCTTTTTGACCTGTTGGCAACACTTGACGAGGGGTTTGCTTTGAAAACCGTGCCCAAGCCTGCCAAGAAAATCATGAAAGCAACTTCTACCCTGCGAGACGCACGCGTGGGGGCGCAACTAGCCAACATTTTCGAGCAGCACCTTTTGCTGACTCCCCGGTTCTCGAAGCGCATCAAAGCGGAGCAAAAATCCCGGTTAAAATCATCGTTAAAGGTCGTTAATAAAATCCCCATTTCGCAGGTACAAGCAGTCGAAGGGGTGGTAAATGAGTGCCTAAACAACTTGTCCGGCAGGGTTGATTTGTGGCCGAGGCTGCACCATTATTACCATGACCAAACAGATTTGGTGCGCCGAATCGGGGAAAGCATACTGGAAAAGGAGAAGGAAAAAAATCTTCACCGGTTCCGAAAGGCGCTTAAAGCCTTGATGTTCAATCTGTTGTTGCTGAAAAAACTGGCACCGGAACTCCGGGCATTGAAGCCTGTGCTCAAGTCGTTCGATGAATTTCAAAGCCTGTTGGGCGATTGGAACGATAGGGTGGTTTTGTTGGAAAAAATGAGGAAAGACAAACGAAAGGTATCCAAAGCATTGAAGCAACTCGTCAAACATGAACGGCTCCGCCTCTTTTTCGACATATTGGAAAAACTGGAGGGATTTTCAGCTTTTTGTCTTGAAATTCAGCAGCACCTGTACGAGTTGTTTGCCAAGCCAGTTCAAGAAAAGATGGAAAAGAAAGCAGCCTTTGTACCCACGCGTATTAACCGCAAAGTAGAACGATTCCCTTCCCCCAAAAAAACTGACAATCATCAGAAGCCTACATGAGCAAAGTCAGTACATGAACGATAATAGTCGCCGAAGTTTGTAGCAAACACAGCAGTTCATTTTAATGAAGCTGTTTAGACTTTCCTGTTTGAGGTAAAAAAGAGTGATTTTTTGTCCTGAAATCGGGAATTTTTGAGGGAATAGCAGCGCTATTGCCGAAAAAATTGCTGGTTTCAGGGCAGAAAAGCGCCTTTTTTAGCCAAATGAGGAAAGTCTAAACAGCTTCAATACTATAAAATCCAACACCATGGCAATCAATTTCAATAAATACGTCCAAAAAGCGGAAGCGTTTATCAATGAAGTAGCCATTGAAATCGGCGACCCCGATGACAAGGTCAGGGCCGCTAGGATAATGCGCGCCGTATTACATGCTTTTCGGAACTTGGTTACGCCGGTGGAATCGCTCCAGTTGATTTCACAATTGCCCATGCTCATCAAGGCCATTTATGTGGACGGCTGGAAAATCAACAACGAAGGCAGGCGGATGCGGCACTTGAACGACTTCATCGAAGCCGTGAGGGAGTCCGACGGCATTGACAACAGCTACGATTTCGTGACCGACTACGAAGTGAAGGAAGCCATCCAGGCTGTCTTCCGGGTCATCAAAAACCATGTTTCGGAAGGCGAAATCCACGACATCATCGCCGTGCTGCCACAGGAACTCAAATCGGTAATGGCAATGGCATAATTGGATCAACATGAGGTGGTGAAATGTATGGGGTTTTAAGTGGTACAATGACTACTTTTACCCATCATTTCACCAAATCATCCGACCATGAAATCCATCCGAAACCTCTTTTTTATCCTCACCCTGTTCGCCATTGCATCCAACAGTTTGCTGGCTCAAAAAGCCTATGGCAACTTCTATCATCCCGAAGCCAATGCCACGGAAGACATTGCGCAAGCAGTGATTTGGGGATTAAGGAAGATTGGTTAGATTTGCATAAAATCTATTTCCACCAACGCATAAAATGAAAAACCTAGCTACTATCTTTCTCCTATTTTCAGCCATACTGACCTATGGCCAAACATGCTTGGAGTTTTCAAGCACTGATGTAGATTACCTTCAAAAAAGCCCGGCATTTCTTAGAAAGCATCATATCACTAAAATAATCCAAAGAGAATATCTGGAGCTTAATTTTGAAAAGGTACACATGCTAAATATTTACGAGTACAATGATTCAGGTTATGTTACCAAAATAATTTCAAGTGACCCAAAATTGGGCGACGAAATCCCGAACGATGGAAATTTTGCATCTAAGACAATATATGATTACGAGTTGATAGATTCCTTTCTATATCAAAAGGAAATGATTGTCAGGAGGTTCAATCAATATGGAAAACTGAGCAAGCCGGATACTTTATCGCCTGCCATCAGGGGCATACACAATGTTTACAACCTTAAACATCTTTTTAAGTCTGGTTCAGTTTATAGAGAATATGACTATGATGAGGCTAGCAATTTGCAATTCATTAGGACGCTAGGAAATTATGGCAACATAATTAAGTTGACCTATGATTCCAATTTTCTTGAACAAGTTGAATATTATTTTACAGGGTCACCAAAAATCGCTTTTCAAAATAAGACTGTAAAATTCAAATACAATGCAAACAATCTGATTAGCGAGTCGCAAGTTTATACCCAAGACGAACGTCAAAATTGGGTCCATAAATACTATTATGATACGGAAAATAAGATGATAAAAAAAGAGTCATGGATAAAAGGCGAATTGATTTCCATACTTACTTTTGAATACATTAGCAAATAGGAAGCCAGTAAATATGAGTCATTTCTTGTTATCTTTGTTAATCATTCAATAAAATTCATCCGACTTGAGAGTTCTAATCGCAGTTTTCTTGCTGTCATTTTCATTCACCGTTTCAGCGCAAAAAACCTACGGCAACCTCTACCACCCCGAAGCCAATGCCACGGAAGACATTGCGCAAGCGATAAGAAAAGCCGCAGCCGAAGGCAAGCACGTCATCTTGCAGGGCGGCGGCAATTGGTGCGGCTGGTGCTACAAGTTCCACGATTTCATCGAAAAAGACGCCGAACTGAAAAAGCTGCTGGATGATAACTACGTCCTTTACCACCTCAATTATAGCCCGGAAAACCGCAACGACGCCCTGTTTGAGCAGTACGGCTTTGCGCAGCGCTTCGGCTTTCCAGTGCTACTCGTGCTGGACGGCAAGGGCAACCGCCTCCACACCCAGGACACCGGCCTGCTGGAAAGCGGCGAAGGCTACGACCGCAAGAAAGTGGAAGGGATGCTCAAAGCGTGGACGCCTACGGCACTGAACCCGGCGAGTTATCAGAAGAAGTAACTAATTCTACTTTGTTACTTTAGAATATTGAACATATCACTTTGGAAAGTAGGGGGTTTGGGGGCGGAACGCCCCCAAAGGCTCCCTCCCCCGACGAGCCGCCGAAGGCGGCGAGGAGGGGAAATGGCAGTTTTGATAAAGTTTTGGCGGCGCATCGCCCCACTTGGATAGATTTTTTTTTAAAGTAACAAAGTAGAACTAAAAACGACAGCGGTGCAACTTGCCACACTGTCGTTTTTGAAATTTATTTCCCCACCTTGTCCACGTCGTTCCGAATCGCTGGGATGGTTCTCAAATAAGCATAAATCGCCGATGCCTCCTCGTCGGTGAGCGCCAGGTAAGGCACCATCGGGTAGCGCACGATCTGTCCATTGGGGCGCTGACCATGTTTCACGGCTTTGATGAACTCCTCCTCTGTCCAGTTGCCGATGCCGGTTTCCTTGTCGGGCGTCAGGTTGCGGGTCACGATGATATTGCCCTCCATGTCTGGCATTGCGTTTCCGCCACTGAAAAAGCCCGGCGTCTTCTCTGGCTCCATGATATTGGTATTCTCAAAGCTGGGGCTGTGGCAGGAGAAGCATTCCACCTTGCCCGTAGCGAGGTATTTGCCGTATGCCACCTTGTCCGTGATGGGCGGCGCCACAATGGGTTGCGTGGGGTACGGCAGTGGTTTGAAAGCCACTCGGCACAAGAATTTCGTCAGAAAAGAAGGCTGCGAAGCGGGTTGGGCCACATCGGAGGGGGCCAGTTCTGGCGCATCGGAGCGCAGGTAAGCAATGACGCTGTGCAAGTCTTGGTCAGAAAGATGGGGGAACTTGGGCATCCAGGGTGGAGCATAGCCACCATCGCGTTTGATGCCCGTGCGCAATAGGTAGGCCAGTTCGCCATCAGAGTAGCGCCCCGAGCCGTACTGTGGATGCTTGGTGATGTTGGCCGTCCAAGCCTTGCCAAACATGGCGGGCAGGTCTGGCATGTATTTGCCTTCCAATTGGCCGTTTCCAGCCATGTGGCATTGGCTGCAAACCATGGTAGCGAGTCGCTTGCCTTCGGCGACCATGACGCTGTCCGCCTCAACCTTTAAGTCAGGCGCCACTACTTCATAGCTGGGGATACCTCCAAAATGAATGGTGGCAGCGCCAATGGCCAACAGAATGGCCACAGCTCCTAAAATCATTCCGACGATTTTCAATACTCTTTTCATAATGCATATTTGGTTGGTGAAACAATATTTGCAAGCTGAGAAGCTGGTATTTGCAGGGTTGGATTAGGTACGAAAAAGTCGGAATTTTGGATTTAACCAGTTTTTGATTGGGGAAAATAAGGAAAAAGGCCGCGAGTATAAACAGAAATTGCCAATTTTCGAAAATAAAAAACCTGAAAGTAGAGGAAGGGCGCTCCACCGTCGTGGCAGTGTCGGCCCTTCCTTTTTATCAGGGTTAATGACATTGGCAAAACCTGTTTTACTCACATAGCGCGCACTTCATTTCACCATTTCTATTTGTGGAAATGCTGCAGGCAATCGGATATGGTATCCAGCAGGTCTCAATTTTTTTAAGGCAGCATCGAAACGAAAAGCGTAATTGCAGCTCCCAATACGATGCACCAGGCGACTGCCAGTATGGTTCGATAATTTTTTAAACTAAACATGGTTGAGTGATTTAATTCGGGCAAAAAAATCCCTGCTCACCCGAAGTGCCCGATGACTCCCGGCGGGGTTGTTTTCATTGGTATCGAATCAGTAATTCTTAAAAAGAACAGCTTAGAACTCCACGTCCAGCAGCGCCTTCACCTGCCGCTCGTTCATGCTTTCCGGCACGAGGCGCAGGGCAAAGTTTCTCAAGTTTGCCAGCAGTGGGTTGGCCAGTTGCGCCAGCTTGCCCAATTGCCACGAGCGGCTCACGATGGAACTTGTCCGCTCCAGCCGCACCTCCTCGAACGCTTGGAATGCCGCCGATGGGTCGGCAATACTCGCCAGTTTTTTACCCAAAATCGCAGCACCCTCGATGGCCTGACAAGCGCCCTGTCCCATGTTGGGCGTTGTGGCGTGGGCGGCGTCGCCGAGCAGCAGCACCCGCCCAAAGGCGAATTTTTTCACAGGCGGAAAGTCAATGATGTCGTTCCACAAAATCTTCGTGGGGTCGGTCATCCCAATGACCTGGGCAACCGGGGCATGGAAATCGCCAAAATTTTCCAGCAATTCCTTTTTTCCAAAAGCGGCAAACCGCTCGTCCTTCGCCCTTGGGGCATTGAGGCAGGCGAACCAGTAAATCCGGCCATCGATGAGCGGAACAAGGCCGAAGCGCTTGCCAAGTCCCCAGGTTTCGGAGGCAGTTTTGGCGTTCAGGCCTTCCAGGTTTTCGTAACCAGGAAGTTCTTGGCTTGGAGTCACGCCCCTCCAGCAGGTGTAGCCAGCGTATCGGATTTTGCTCGTCGGCAACAGCATTTCCCGGAAAATGGAATGGATGCCGTCGGCGGCGATGACGTAATCGGTGTTGACGACCGAACAGTCGGCGAAGCGGATGTCCACGCCGTGGTCGTGCGAGCGGAAGTCCCAAACCCGCTTGTTCAGGTGAATCGACAAATTGAGGATTTGCGCCAACAGCACCCGCTGCAAGTCTGCCCGGTGTACGGCAAAGTTGCTGATGGTCTGCAAGTTGCGGTTGATGGCGATGTTGTTCGTCTGCGTAATCAGCTTGCCGCTGGCCTCCAGGATGCGAAAGCCGTCGAGCACGTTGCTCACCGCCAGCACCTCGTCCTTTACCCCCATTTGGTCAAACGCAGCAACCGCATTGGCAGCGAGCGCCAAGCCTGCCCCGGCAGCTTTCAGTTCGGGACTGCCCTCGAAGATTTCCAGTTCGAGGTCTGGTCGGTGTTTGCGCAGCGCAATGGCGGCTGTGAGGCCGCCAATGCCTGCGCCGATGATGGAGATTTTCACGATGGCTGGATTGATGGATTGCTAAATTGTTGAATTGTTGTTTTGGGGTGGAAGTCACGCAAAGGCTCTGGCGCTCCCTCGAACTTCCGTTGCTTGCCCAGCAACTTTCCGATGAACAACAGTACTGGGAAAACCACTTTTTTCACAATGCTCGGGATATCGAGCATGTCAAACTCAGAACGGTAGCGGTTGAGGAGGTAGGCTGGCATCATCGCCCCAGCCACTCCTTAAAATCCGTCACCCGGTCGCTGCTGACGAGTACCTCCAGTTTAGACTTGGGTAGCACATCGAGCTTGAGTTTGCCCTTGAAATACACATGCGCCGTCTGCACGGATTGGAAACTGACCAAGAACTGTCGGCTGATGCGGAAAAAATCGGTCGGGTCCAGGAGTGAGGTGAGTTTGTCGAGGCTGAAATCTATGGGCAGGTGCTGACCTTCCTTCGTGACCAAAAAGGTCATCTTTTCCTCGGAATAAAAATACGCGATTTCCCCGGTCTCGATACTACGGATTTTGTTGCCCACTGTGACCATGAAGCGGCTTTTGTAAGGCGGCTCTTTTTGCCCGATAAGCTGCATCAGCACATCGAGGTTGGGCTGTGCAAACTGCTTTTTCAGCGACTTGTATTTCTCGAGCGCCTGCACCAGTTCATCATAGTTAATGGGCTTTAGCAGGTAGTCAATGCTGTTGACCTTGAACGCCTGTATCATGTACTCATCAAATGCCGTGGTGAAAATCACAGGCGCTTGCAACCTCGTCCGCTCGAAAATGCGGAACGCCAAGTCGTCTTCCAAGTGGATGTCCATGAACACGAGGTCGGGCGCTAGATGCGAGCCGAGCCATTCCACCGCCTCCTCGACCGATGGCAGGATGGCCTGCACCTCAATGGCAGCATCATATTTTTTCAGCAACCCCTCCAAGCGGCGGGCCGTCAAATTCTCGTCTTCGATGATGATGGTCTTCATGACTTGTATTGCGATTTGATTTACCCGATTTTTAACCCAACAGCGGCACCTTCACCACGAACTGTTCCTCGGTTTCACCGGCCCAAACCGGACGGTCGGTGAGCAGTGCGTAGCGGTTGATGATGTTCTGCAAGCCCACCCCAGTGGAAATCACCGAAGAAGTACGGGGTTGAAGGCGGTTTTTTACCACCAAAGTCTGTTTGTCTTCCACAGAAACGGTGACCACCAGTGGCTCTTTCAACGACATACGGTTGTGCTTCACGGCATTTTCGATGAGCAATTGCAGCGTCAGCGGGGCGATTTTGTGGCAGTCCAGCAGCTCCTCCGGTAGCGTTACGTGCAAGTCGAACTTGTTCTCAAAGCGGATTTTCAACAAAAAAGCATAGGACTTGATGAACTCCAACTCCGTGCGCAACGTGACGAGCGACTGCTCTTTTTGCTCCAAAATATAGCGGTACGAGCGGCTCAATTGCTCTATGAATTGCTCCGAAAGATTGGCATCCACGTGTACCAACGAGGACAGGATGCTCAAGCTGTTGAACAAGAAATGCGGGTTTACCTGTGTGCGCAGCAGCGCAATTTCGTTGAGCAAATGCTGCTTTTCCAACTCGACGGAGCGGGCTTGAAACTGCTGCGAACGGCGCTGGAAGTACAGCATCCGACCCCAAAACGCCAACGCCACGACGAGTGCCCCCAACCCGACCGCCATGAGCACGCCCAAGTTTCGGTCTTTACGGCGCAAGGTTTTTTCGACCTGAAACCGCTCCTTTACAAGGTTCAAGCTGTCGCCAACCGACTATCGTTCGATTTCCATTTGCTTGAGTTTCTGCGCTGTTTCGTTTTGTTGCAGGCTGTCTTTTGCGGTCATCATCTGCTCTAAATAGTTCAGCGCCTGCTCGTAGTTTCCCTGTTTTTGGTGTGCCGAATACAAGAAATTGCAGGCATCAATCTCCCGCAGGTTTGGACTGCCGATTTCACGGGCGGTGCGCAGGGCTTTCTCGCACATTTGGATGGCGACGGGGTAGCGTTCCTGCTGAATCCAGAGTTCGCCCAAGCCGTAGTAGGCATCGGCAAGCCCTTCTTGGTCGCCCATTTCATGAAAAATCCCGATTACCCGGTCGAAGTCCGCCAATGCCTCCCGCAGCCGCCCTTGATAGCCGTAGATGGTGGCACGGTTGAACACGGTGGTGGCTGTGCCGTGTTTGTCGCCCATTTTTTCCTGCACCGCCAGTGTTTTTTCGGTAAACAAAAGCGCCTGGTAGTAGTCCTCCCGGTCGAGGTAAACCGCCGCCAAATTGCCGTACACCAGCGACAGCCCCTGCTCGGTTTTCAGTTCCTCGTAAATGGTCCTTGCCTTTTCGAGGTATTCCAAGGTCTTTTCGTTGTTGCCAGTGTCGTCGTAGAAAATGGTGGCGATGCTGACGTAAGCATCGGCGGCTTTTTTGCGGTCGCCTGCTTCCTCGGGCAGTTTCAGGCATTTCGTGAGGCAGTCAATGGTCTTCGGAAAATTGCTTTGCAGGCGGTACACGTCGCCCATGTTGCCGTACACGGCGGAGAGGTTCTTCAGGTCGCCCGTATTTTCCAGCAGGGCGATGCTTTGCTCATAGCGCTGCAATGCCGTTGTAAAATCGCTTTGAAAACGATGGATAAGCCCGATGATATTGAGTGCCTTGGCTTGCCATCGGGGTAAATCCTTTTTTTGAGCAAACGCCAATTGTGCCTCCGCAATAGCCCGTGCGGAATCGGGGTCGTTGTTGACGTAGCTGTATGCCAACCGCTGCAAGGCATCCAAACGGGCGGTGTCCGGCAGGGTGGCGTTGTGCCAAACCCGCCAAAGGCTGTCCATGCTGCCCTGTGCCATCAACATCGGGCAAATCAGCACCAGTGTAACGAATATGGCGTAAATTTTTTTCATCCCTTTTTGGTTGCCGATTGCGACAAGCGCCGGGCGTCGGCTTTATTTCTTGGGATAAGATTTAGTGCGAAACGCTGGAGCGGCGAAATGTTTGGCGATGAATGGCGATTTTGGCGGGAAGATTGTCGAAGATGGGCGGATGGGTTTTACCCTGTTGAAATCATTGATTTATATCCACCGCTGCTTCCTCCATATCCCGACGCAAAAGCAAGCCCGTGGCCACGGCAGCTATGACCGTTTTCGTTTCGGCGTCAAGGTTTTCGTCAATCCAGACCTTGCCGTTGTTGATGGTCGAAACAGCACCCACGACCTTGCCTTGGTAGCGGAATTCGTGACCATAAACCGTGAGTTCCTTCAACCATCCCGACTGGCCTTTCAGCCCTCTAATCGCTTGAATGTCAATGCGTTTTGTGCCATTCTGGGCATAGCCCGCCGTTGTTTGTTCCCGAAGAAAATCGCCGTTGGGGTTGTAGAGGATAAAGTCCCAGTTCGGGCGGTTTTCACCGAAAGTGATGTTTCCGGCAAAGAAATTATCAATGTCAATCGGGACGCTGAAGTAGTCCCGCACCGTCATGATTTCCGTGCTCTTGAACTTGCTGATGCAGGCGACTTCCGCCTGCTGGCCGTCCGTGCCGAACTGCGTGAAGCTCAGTTTCTCCTTCGCACCCCGGAAGCGCACGACGAAGGGAACGTCGTAGCTTTTCGTCCAACCCCGGCGCACTTTGTCGGTTTTGAACTCGCCGTAGCGGATGACTTGGCCGATTTGCAGCCCCTGCCGCCCTTTTACGGGCATTGCCTTGGCTTCCAGCGTGGGGTCAATGGCAATTTCGGCGGGCTTGCAGGAAAAGAGGCTCGCCATGATGACGAGCGTCAGGAAAATTTGGATTGCTTTCATGGCTGTATTTTTTTTGATGAAAAATGGAAGTTCACTGGGCATTATTTCACATAATGCAATTGAGCCAACCCCGTATCAAACTGCTTGGTACTCATAAGTTTGAGCTTTAGTTCAGGTCGCCCATTTTTAAAAAGCGAAATGCCTTCCCCAAGCAATATTGGAATAATGGAAATATAAAACTCGTCAATGAGGTCATACTTCAATAGTTCATGGACAATCGCTGCGCCGCCGTCCACGAAAATATGCTTGCCCTGCTTGGCTTTTAAGTCGGCAACCAGCGCTGGCAAACTGCCTGTGTAAAACTTCACCGAACCGATGGGATCCTTCGGTGTCCGAGTGATGATGTAGGCATCCTTGTCGCTGTGTGGGAAATCAAAGCCCATGGAAAGTACCTTGTCGTATGTTCTGCGACCCAAAATGACGGCGTCAACCGTGCTTACGAAATCCGAGTAACCGTAGTCCTCCCCTTCTTTCTCAACGATGGATAAAAAACCCAAATCATCATCGGGTTTGGCAATATAGCCGTCGAGGCTCATGGCGATATAAAGGATTATTTTGCGTTCCATATTCATGCGGTTTCGATTAATTGCTCAATATTATTGGCGGTCAAATATGGCAAATTTTTCGTCAATTTTTCGATGTTCCAATCCCACCACTTTATTGCCAATAATTTTTGGATGACATCATCAGCAAAGCGTTTTTTGATGAGCGACGCCGGGTTTCCGCCCACAATCGAATAAGGCTCCTGTCAATGCCGTCGAGTGGGAATCTATTATGGATGTCTGGTCCTGTCACGTGAGCGATATTTAGGTGAAAAGACTTTCCGGGATTTGAAGCCCGGAAAGTCTAACTTTTGCGGCTAAAATAATGGTTTCAGCCAATTCGGAGGAACAAACTTCAATCACGCCGTTCGGTCTTTGCAACCACTTGCTCGCCGTCCTGGGTGGTTATCCACTCCATTTTGTCGGAAGTGGTGAAGGTGATTTTCACAATTTCAGTCTCACCATCGTAGGTCATTTTCACCTCCTTTTTGGTTTCGTCCACTGTGTATTTACCACTGATTTCCTCCTGTTCGCCGTCAGCGTAAACGATGCTCTGCTCGAAGTCGCCTTGAGCGCCGGTGAACTCCTCGAAAGTCACGGAGGCCGAATCAACGATAACGCCCATATACTCGGAGTTATCTACCTTGAAGGAAGTAAAGTCCCAAGTGCCCACGATTTTGGTTTTGATGACATCGGGTGTGGTGTTGTCGTCCTTGTCGCAGGAAGTGAGGGTGAACATGCTGAAAGCACTGACCACAAGGGCCAAAAGGCTGATTTACAAAAAATTCGTTTTCATAAATTTAGATTGTTTTAAAAGATGATTGGATAAGTTTATGCCATTTGTCATTGAGGTCATTGTTCATTTTTGACCATCCCGGCAGTGGCAAACCTGCGGGCCAGGATGAGCAGTAGTGGGTCTTCGGGTTTTGGTCAGCACGGTTGCAGCGGCGGCGAAAGACCTCTTGAGTTCATGCTGGCAAAGGCTTTATTAAGCAGGTTAAACAACGAGACGATTAGGGTAAACACAACAGGTTTTCTTGCAGACTTCATGGCTATTCGCTTTTAATGATAAAATTGATTTTCAACGGTTTGCGGGTTAAGAACCGGGGCGGTTTCCGCCGCCCCGGGCAAATCGGGTGATGAAAAAATTATTGTTTTACTAACCTTCCAACGTAATATTTACTGCTGTCAAGTGCACGGATTGTGTAAATCCCGGCAGGCAGTTCATACAAGTCCAGGTTGACTTGTCCGCTTTCATCGTTCTGCCACTGCACGAGCCTTCCCATCCCGTCGAACACCTGCACCGATACTTCGCCCTCCAACTGAATCTGCGCAAACCGGGTCGTCGGGTTTGGCGACATATTCAAAGCATAAACTGGCTGAGGAATGTAGGGCGCAGCCGATACGCCGCTGCCGTAGTAGTAATACTTCCTGTCGCCAACCAAAAACTCGTTCTGGTTGAAATCGAAGAAGTAACTGGTCTCCAAGGCAAGGTTTTCGTCTTCGATATAGGCATATGTGAAGCGATAGCGTTCAATTTCGCCCTGATAGTGAAATGTGGTTTCCTTCGCGCCCAATCGTTGCAAGCCGTCGTATTCGAAGGTGTCGGTTTGGGTGTTGAACCAGTCACCTGTGCTGGCGTCCCATTCATAGCGCTCCACGGTCTCCTCCTTTTCGAAACTCGTGTGCTCGTAAGCCACCTTGATTTGCGGCAGGAAGCCAGCCCCATCAAACTCGAAAGCGGTTTCCAAGGTCAAGAGGTGATTTTCGAATTCCATTTCCAGCCTGGAAGAAGGGAGTTCCTGCCCCCCATCCACCAGGAAAGTTTCAATCAAATCGTTGTCGCCGTTGGCGTCGTAGGTGTAGACATCCTTGAAAAGATAAGGCTCTCCGAAGGCATCCACCGAGGTTAGGCTTTCCAACTGGCGGTCCTCGTCCTCGAAGACCGTCAGCATGAGCACCTGGGTTTCTGAGCGCAGCGCCTTTACGATGGGCGTGGCCTCGATGCCGGTCCTGCCGGGCATGTCAATGTCCATCAGCACCACGTCGGGCTTGAGGCCGGGGATTTGCATTTCGAGGTTGCTGGTGTCGGGAAAGGCCCCGATGAGCTGCAACCCTGGCGTGGCCTGCAACAGGAAAGTCATGCCCTCCCGCAGGTCGCGGTTGTCTTCGTAAAGGAGTATGCGGATTTTTGTTTCCATGGGACAAAGGTCGTGATGAATCTATTCGTTGGAAATAGCATAAAGAGGTGAAATTAGAATTGGGTAGGTGAAGTTTGAATTATATCATCTTGAAACCATACACATTTTCTTGTTGGAAGCAATCAAGAAATAACAGGTGCAGCGCACCGGAATAATTGTAGCCAATAAGTAGTACAAGTGCTTGAGAGGTGCAGCGCACCGGAAGATTTCGGTGCGCTGCACCTCCAGCTTTTCTGGTTCATTGTGCTACAAATATTCTTGGGGCGCTGCCCCTGTCAAAGACCACTTTTTTCCAAAAAGAAAATGTGTATGGTTTCAAATTATATCATCCTGTTTTTGCCATAAAACCTTAATTTTGAAAAAATTTACAAGCCATGTCAGAAATCCAGTGGAGAGGTACAACAAATAAATTTGTCATAACGCTCGACAAAAACAGTTTCGACAAGGCAGCGTTTTTGGAAATTCTTCAAATGCTACGCCTCCGGTTTTTGCTTCGAAAAGCCGACTTCGATATTGGCGTTGAAAAAGAAGGGGAAGAAATCCTGTCCGAGTGGTGGGAGCAAAACAAGCATCGTTTCATACCACCCGAAGCCTGATGAAACTCGTTGTCATTGACTCAAATATTGTGTTTTCTTCCCTCCGTTCAAAGGAATCAAAGTTATTGACCCTTGTTGAATCAAACCATGATATGGTATTTTTTACACCCAACTTTCTGATTGTAGAAATATTCAAACATAGGGAACGGCTGCGTAAACGGTCAAAACTCACGGAGGATGAATTTCTTGAACTGTTGAATGGAATTGTTCAAAAATTGAGGTTTTTTAATGAAAGCATGATTTCGACAGCCAACTTAATTCATGGCTGGAAGCTGGTAAAAGATGTTGAGCCGAAAGACCATTTGTTTGTTGCACTTGCACTTGAACTCGATGCAAAACTTTGGACGCGTGACGAAGAACTTCGAGCAGGTCTTTTGAAAAGGGATTCGATAATTTTTTTGATGAAAATGCAACGGATGGATAGTGAAAGCAATTAAACCCGTATCCGCAGTTCCACCCTTGTCCCCTCGCCCGGCTTTGAGATGATTTCCACCTTCCCACCGATGTCTTCTGCCCGCAGGCGCATGTTGCGCAAGCCGTTACCGCCACCTTCGGCATGTTGGCTGCCCGGTTCAAAGCCCTTGCCATTATCCATGATTTTCATCAGGAGCAGCCCCTTTTTGATGGACAAAAAAAGCTCCACCTCGCTGGCCTCCGCATATTTGGCGGCATTGTTCATTGCTTCCTTGAAGATGAGGTAGATGTTGCGGCGAACCTCCGGTGGCAGGTGTTTGCCCAAAAAATCATCGCTGATGTGCGTCTTAAAATTGACGTTCCTCGATTCCATCAGGCGAAGGCCGAACTCGGTCATGCGGGCAGCCAGGTCTTCGAGCTGGTCGTTTTTGGTTTTCATGGCCCAGATGATGTCCTGCATGGAGTCGCCGAAGGTGCTGGCGCTCTGGCTGATGCGCTGTAGCACGGGCGTCACCAGCGGCTTGTCGTCGCCGACCTGCTGGTTGGCAAATTCGCTGAAAAACCTGATGCTGCTCAGGGTGCTGCCCATCTCGTCGTGGAGGTCACGGGCCAGGCTCTCCCGAAACCTTTCCAAGCGCCTGCGCTGAATCTGTCGGAATTTGAGGAAGCCAAGCGTCAGTCCACCCAAGGCCAGCACCATCAAAACCCTGAACCACCAGGTTTCGTGGAACGGCGGCTTCACCCTGATTTCGAGCGTTGCACCTTGCTCGTTCCACACGCCGTCGTTGTTGGCGGCCTTCATGCGCAGCAGGTACTTGCCGCCGTTGAGAGACTGTTTTAAAACCCCTTGACGGCCATAAAACGCCATCTTTTGGCGTCATACTGTGGCAAATTTTCAAGCGATAAGAACCACTATCCCTTGAAAATCTCCCTTCGTCTGCCGCTCAAAATCTGACATTTTCTGCCTCGTTAGGGGTTTTAAAACAGTCTCTGAGGTTGGTGAAAGTGGCCACTGGGCGGTCGGTGTACACCCAGTCCTTGTGGAACCCTTCGAGCATGTAGGCGTATCGGTTGCGCTCGGGTTGGTTGAAGTTGAGCGCCGCAAATTCGACCTCAAAAAAGTCCTCGCCGGGGTTCAGGGTCAAGAAAGTGTCCCTGGCAATGCTGTTTATGTTGGTGGAGAAAAGCCCGAGGTCCAATTCCATGGAGGTTTGGGTGCGCAGTTCCCGCTCTTTGTTCATCACCCGTATGCCCGTGACTGTGACGGGCGGTGGCTGGTGGTTGAGCCGCAGGTGTGTTGGGTCAAAAAAGTTGAAGGCATTTTGGAAGCCGATGAACAGCTCGCCCGACGGCGTGACGCTCAGCGCATCGGTCATGGTGTTGCTGAAGAGGCCATCGGCCTTGCCATAAAAGCTGAACTTGCCGGTAATGGGGTCGAAGCAGTGGAGAAGATACTCTGAATTGAACCAGATGCGCCCTTGCTTGTCCTCGGCAAGGAAGCAAAGGCGACTGGTTTTGAGGCCGTTGTCATTGGTGAAACGGCGCAACACTTTCCCCCAGCGTCCAGTTCAAAGAAGGTCTCGTGGAAGGCGGCATAAATTCGGCCCTTTTGGCCAGCCTCCACCGAACCGCAGGCGTCGGTGGTGAATTGGTCGGTGTAGGTGAACCGCTTGGCCTCGCCAGTTGCCGGGTCGAACCGGATGAGGCTGCTTGAGCCACAGGCAAGCCAAAGCCGTCCCTGAGTGTCCTCGGTAATTTGCCTGACGCCCGTGGTTCCCGCCGCCCACCCAGAAGAACGATCGGCCATCGGCGGTGGAATCAGGCAGCAATTGGTGGGCTAGGGTGCTCGGGAAATTGGTTTTTGCAAATTCGTCGAGCGATGGCACATATTTCCAGATGCCGTTGAACCAAGTGCCCGCCCATATTTGCCCATCATGGTCCTGCACAACGCTCAAAGTACTTGCATCCAAGAACGGTTCACGGGGATTGACGCCCTTGAACAATTTGATGGTTTTGGTGGCGGGGTCATACCGGTGCAGGCCGCTGTTTATCATCCACAGCCTGTCTTTTTCATCCACGATAATCCCAAAATAACCTATCAGGTTTTGCTCCGTTTTTTGTGTAAAAACCAGTTCGTTCGTGCTGGGGTCAAATTTGTAATCCCGTTCCAGCCGGTCGCCCAGGCCATGCCTTTGGAGTCGAAGACCACTGGCGTTGCGGCATCGTTTTTTAGCGTGTCCGCATTTTCCGGGATGGGTATGCGCTCGATCTCGAGCCAGAAGGGGTCCAACTTGCAAAGACCGAAGTCGGTGGAAATCCAGAGCCAGCCATCGGGGGCCACCGTGATGCCAAGGATGAGGTTGTTGGGGATGCTGTTCTCGTTGTCGGGGTCGTGCCGAAATATTTTGAAGTTGCGGCCATCGAAGCGGTTCAGCCCGTTCACCGTGCCTACCCAAAGATAGCCGAGTTTGTCCTTGGCAAACGAGGTGATATTGTCGTTGCTAAGTCCTTGGTCGGTGGTATAAAGCAGAAAAGAGGCATTGGAAGGTTGCCCAAAAAGACAATGCCAGGCCAGCAGGCCCAATAAAACGCTAGATAATTTTCGACTTGGCATGGTGCAAAGTTCGTTATGATTACGGTTCCTTCAACAAGCCAGTCGTAAAATTTTTTACATCACGGATGCGCTCACAGCCCCGCCCCCGCAAATCAAGTTCCGCTTGTATATCTCGATGTTCACCTTTTGCGCATCGCAGCCCTCAGCGAACATGTGCATACCAGAACTATCGCCCTACGGTCTACTAATGGAGTATTTGCCAATTTTTGTTGGCCTTGCGTGGCTAATTAACTGATAATCAAAGCCTTAATCTACGAACTAAGGTTAAGGTGTCAAAGTAGAATTAAATGCCTGTTACTCCCTACATTTGGCCAAAACTATTTCCAAATGAAGTTGACCATTCGCCTGTTCCCTATTTTCGCCTGCCTTTCACTGCTCTCCACCACCGCCATCGGCCAAAAGCAGGCCGACGATTTCAAAACCTTCAACCCCCGCTTCGAGGTCTTCACACTGCCCGGCGGCGAGCCTGCCAATCAGGTACAGGACATCGTTCAGGACAGCGCGGGCTTCCTCTGGTTCGGCACCGAGAGAGGGCTGATTTGCTACGACGGTCAGGTTTTTCGCAACTTCCGTCACGAAACGGCCAACCCGAACTCCCTCAGCAGCGACCCTGTGGACGATATTTTTCTCGACTCCAAAGGTGTGCTTTGGTTGACTCACTGGACGCAGGGCGGGCTGACCGCTTTCGACCCAGAACGCGAAATTTTTACCCGCTACGAAAACGACCCGGACAATCTCGAAACGCTCAGCGACAACACAAACTCGGTCGTCATCGAAGACAAGCAAGGAAACATCTGGGTCGGCGGCCAGTCGGGACTTGACCGCCTCGACCGCAAAACAGGCAAGTTCAAATGCTTCCACCATGATCCTGCCGACCCCCGCAGCCTTTCCCACGACCAGGTGCGAGCGCTTTTGGTGGATAAAAATGGCTCGCTTTGGGTCGGCACTGGCATACCTTGGGATGCCGCCGACCCCCAGCACAAACTCGGCGGGCTGAACCGCTTCGACCCCAAAACCGAAACCTTTACCCGCTTCCAGCACGACCCCGCCGCCCCGCAAAGTATCGCCAACAACAAAGTCCGTGCGCTGCTCGAAGACAGCCGGGGCAATTTCTGGGTCGGCACAGCAGGCGACGGGTTGCAGCGCCTCGACCGCCGAACCGGCAAATTCGAACGCCTGACCCACGACCCGCTTCACCCCGACAAATTGAGCCGCCCCTACCTGCGCAACCTCGCCCCTGCGGCGCACATCGCCGAATCTCACGTCACTTCCATTTTTGAAGACCAAAACGGTCGCATCTGGATAAGCGCCTATCCGGGAGGGTTGAATGTGTTCGACCCCGCTTCCGGCAAAATGCAGCATTTTGAATCGGCTCCGGACAAGGGCAATCTGACCACCAACCACCTCTGGCGCATTTTCCAGACCCGCGACGGCGTCCTCTGGATTGCTTGCGCCGGCACTGGCAACGCCCTTTTCAAAGTAAAATTCGAGGAAGGACAGTTTCCGTTATTCCCCGTGCCGAGCGGCCCGAACGATTCACAGTATTGGTCGCACGGCATCCTGAAAGACCGGGCGGGCAATATCTGGTGGGCGCTGGGCGGAAACAACTCGCCGGGGGTACTCCAGCGCATTGACCGGCCGGCGGCGCTCCAGCGAATTGATCGGCGGACAGGCTCGACGGTCATCCTGCCAATTGGCGACCCCAGAAAACCGGTCATGTCCATTACCGGCCTATCGCTCGACCGGGACGGAAAGATTTGGGCAGGCACCGACCAGGGCATGTTCCGGGGCGACCCCGAGGTCTCGAGGCAGGCCCTGCAAGCCGGGGTTTTTCAACCTTTTCAAATAAAAGGTGTGTCCGCCGATGCGGCAAGCCACTTTTGGGTACCTCCCCTGCACGACCGCTCCGGGCGGTTCTGGTTTGGCGGTTTCGAGAAGTCGGGGCTGGTTCGGTACGACCCTGCCGGAGCGGGAGAATTCACTCGGTTCAATCACAACCCGAAAGACCCGAACAGCCTCGGTGGAAACAGTGTTTGGGGGCTTTTCGAGGATGCGAAAGGCAATATCTGGATTGGCGGCGGCTCCCCCCCCCGGGGCGATGCCCAAAGCCCGATTTTTTTAGACCGCTTCAACCCGCAGACCAACACTTTCGAGCATTTCATAAAAGGACGGCCTCAACAAGGCTGTATTGGCGCCATCACCGAAGACAAGGCAGGGAACATTTGGTTTCAGGAAGGCCGGGTGGGCTTGAACAAATTGAATCCCTCGACCGGAGAGATTGCCGAGTTCACTCCGGCCAACAGCCCGCTGCTGGCCCACGACTTGCTTACCATAAAACGGAGCGCGGATGGCAAGCTTTGGATTGGCGCTCCAAACAGCCTCATTGAATTCGACCCGGAAACGGAAAGGATGAACGTTTTCGGCCCCGCACAGGGCGTCCGAGCGGTGGCACCGGGGGGGCATTTTGGCACCAGTTGCTTCATTGCCGACGACGGGGAGGTGTTTTTCACCCGGCGGGGCGGCTTCCACGCATTTTACCCGGAACAACTGCGACAGGGAAAAAACACGCGCCCGCCCGACCTGCGCATCACCGGTTTTCGCCTGCTCAACGAGCACATCGTCCCTGGCATGGGGTCAATTTTGAAAAAGCCGATTTGGCAAACCGCTGAAATCCGCCTGGCGCACGACCAAAATGTGCTTGGGTTTTCTGTCGCCTGTTTCGACTTTCTGGACGCTTCGGCGAGCCAAATTCAGTTCAAACTCGAAGGCCACGACCACGATTGGCGCATTGACCTCCAAGGAGGCGAGACGCCGCTTTATGCCTACTTGCCGCCAGGCGAATACACCTTCCGGCTGCGGGGCGCCAACAGCCTCGGCTTCTGGGACATGGAAGGCATTCGATTGAAAATCACCATCCGCCCGCCCTGGTGGAAAACTTGGTGGGCATACGCATTTTACGGGCTGTGTTTAATCGCCGGCATATTTTACATTGACCGTTTTCAGCGGAAAAGAATAGCGGAAAAAGAGCGGGCAAAATCGAGGGAGAGGGAACTGGCGCAGGCGAAGGAAATCGAGAAAGCCTACACCGAACTTGAAACTGCACATGAAAACCTGAAATCCATCCAATCCCAACTCATCCAGTCCGAAAAACTTGCCTCTCTCGGCGAGCTTACCGCTGGCATCGCCCACGAAATCCAGAACCCGCTGAACTTCGTCAACAACTTCTCGGAACTCAGCCTCGAACTGGCGCAGGAACTGAGAGAGGAAATTGACAAAGAAGTGATGGACAAGGATTTGGTGAAAGATTTAGTCAGTGACCTTGCCCAAAACCAAGAGAAAATCAACCACCACGGTAAGCGGGCCGCCGCCATTGTGACGGGGATGCTCCAACACGCCCGCACCAGCACGGGCAAAAAAGAACCCACCGACCTCAACGCCCTCGCCGACGAGTACCTGCGGCTTAGTTACCACGGCTTGCGGGCGAAGGATTCCAGCTTCAACGCCCAGATGGTCACCGATTTCGACCCGGCGGTCGGGATGGTGGAGGTGGTTCCGCAGGACATCGGGCGGGTGTTTTTAAACTTGGTGAACAATGCGTTTTATGCGACGCAGCAGCGAAAGGCGGAAAACGCTGGCAGGGTTCAAAACCCTGCCAGCGTTGAAACTGCCTACGAACCGACGGTTTCCATTTCATCAAAAAAGACGGACAGCGGCGTGGAGTTTCGCATCAAAGACAACGGCACGGGCATCCCCGACGACGTGAAGGCCCGGATTTTCCAGCCGTTTTTTACCACCAAACCGACGGGTCAGGGCACGGGGCTGGGGCTTTCGCTGGCGTATGATATTATCACGAAAGGGCACGGGGGGGCGTTGGAAGTAGAGAGTACGCAAGGAAAGGGAACAGAATTTACGATTCACATTCCATGCTAAAAAATGTATGATTATGCTGCACCTTAAAAACAGGATTTATTGGTTTGGCATGCTGATGATATTAGGTAAGATGCTCTTTTCTTGCAAACAGCATCCTGATGAACCGCTGGGAAAGTATCAGCTTAAGGTTGTGGAAGCTAAGGGTTATGAAGTACCCAAAGACAGTATGGCGTCCCCAAAAATGATACCTGTTGGCAACCCTAAAATAGCACCTGTTGAAAAACATGAAGTTGTAGCAGTCCCTGCAAACGTGCATCCCGCCGGTAACCCAAAAGTTGTTGAAGCTGGCGTTCCCAAAGTATGTACGCCCGGTCAGGGCAGTTTTTCACTTCCCAAAATAGTACCCGTTATTGACAGCCCAATAGTGGCAGGTTTGCCTAAGGTGGTACCGGCAAAAGAGGCTTACAGCATAGACCCAAACCCGCAGAATTTCAGCTCTTTCAACAAGCTGCAAGGTTTACAATACACGAATATACAATCCATCATAGAGGACAAAAGCGGGAACCTATGGTTCGGTACGAATGGCGGTGGCGTAGCTAAATACGACGGTCAAAATTTTACAAACTTTACCCAAAACGAAGGGCTTGGCAATAATAATGTTTCGTGCATTTTCGAAGATGAAAACGGGAATCTATGGTTCGGTACTTGGGGCGGTGGCGTCACGAAATACGATGGGCAAAATTTTACCCATTTTACTGCAAAAGAAGGGCTGAGCAGTGATTATGTTTTTAGCATCATGGGAGACAGAAGCGGCAACCTGTGGGTTGGCACCCTTGACGGTGGCGTATCAAAATACGATGGAAAATCTTTTACCCACTTTACTACAAAAGAAGGACTTGGCTTTAACAGCATCCTTAGCATTATCGAAGACAGGAACGGGAATTTATGGATGGGTACAGATGGCGGCGGCGTATCGAGATACGACGGAAAAAATTTCACCCATTTTACGACAAAAGAAGGGCTTAGCCATGATATTGTTACTTGCATTGCAGAAGATAAAAACGGCAATCTATGGTTCGGCACACAAGGCAGGGGTATTTCGAAATACGACGGGCAAAACTTTACGCATTTTACCCAAAAAGAAAGCCTCCGCAATGATTTTGTGCTGAGTATCATTGAAGACAAAGCCGGAACTATTTGGTTCAGCAATTGGGGTGGTGGCGTCACGAAATTCGATGGGCAAGATTTTACTCATTTTGCGGTAATAGAAGGCCTCCGCAATGCTAATGTTCAGAGTGTTTTGGAAGATAAAAGTGGAAATCTATGGTTTGGTACCGGCGGCGATGGCATTTCAAAATACAATGGTCAAGGGCTAAAGCATTTTACCAAAAAAGATGGGCTGACCCATCCTGTTCGTGGGATTGTTGAAGACAAAAGTGGAAACATTTGGTTTGGCACTTATGGCGGTGGCGTCACGACATTCGATGGGCAAAATTTTACGCATTTTACTGAAAAAGACCCCGGTTATTCTGTTTTGGTTACAAGTATCCTGGAAGATAATAGTGGAAACCTTTGGTTCGGCGCCTGGGGTGGCGGCATTACGAAATACGATGGGCAAAATTTTACACATTTTACCGAAAAAGAAGGACTCAGCATTAATCGGGTCACGAGTATTCTGGAAGACAAAAGCGGAAACCTTTGGATAGGTACTGACTTTGGTGGAGTATCGAAATACGATGGAAAAACTTTCACCCATTTTACTACAAAGGAAGGGCTTAGCCATAATATTGTTTCCTGTATTGCAGAAGATAAAAACGGCTACTTATGGTTCGGCACCATGGGCGGTGGCGTTACAAAATTCGATGGGCAAACTTTCACCCATTTTACCGAAAAAGAAGGGCTGAGCAATTATGTTTTGAGCATTATAACTGACCAAAGTGGCAACATCTGGTTCGGTACGCTGGGCGATGGCGTTGTAAAATATGATGGCAAAAACTTTACGCATTTTACCGAAAAAGAAGAGTTGAGCAATAATACAATTCAGAGCATTATCGAAGATGAAAACGGCAACCTTTGGTTCGGCACCGATTTGGGCCTATCCAAACTAACGCAGGCCAAACAGGCTGAAATGACTGAAAAAATTGGGCTTGGGACTATCAGTGAAAGCGATGCGTTTTTTACAAACTATACTTATGAAGATGGTTTATTGGGCGCAGGGGTAAATGCAGGTCAATCTATTTTTGAAGCTAAAAATGGTGCTGTTTGGGTGGGCGCCGGTGACAGGCTCACCGTATTTCATCCTACAGAATTAAGGGCAGATACTGCCGCACCGAACCTGCAATTAACAAATCTGGCATTGTTTAACGAAAACATTGCCTGGGTGAATTTAGCGCATAAAAAAGATACCAGTATTACGATGGGAAATGGCGTAAAGCTGGTGGGTTTTCAGTTGGAAGGCATTTCAAAATGGTACAACGTCCCGCAGGGTTTAAGTTTGGCTTATAACAACAACTACCTCACTTTTAGCTTTGTGGGCATCACCTTGCAATCTCCCGGGTTGGTGAAATACCAGCACCAACTCGAAGGCCTCGAAGACAGATGGAGCGCCCTGACCACACACAACGAGGCAACTTATGGCAATCTGTCACCGGGCGCTTACACTTTCAAAGCAAAAGCCATGAACAGGGAGGGGGTTTGGAGCAAGGAGTTGCGCTATACATTTACCATTCGCCCCCCGTGGTGGCGAACCTGGTGGGCTTATGTATGCTATATTGCGACGATTGGCGGGAGCCTGTTCGCATTTTACCGGTTTCAACTCAGGCAGCGTTTGCAACAGGCGGAAGCCCTGCGTTTGAGGGAATTGGATGCCGTCAAAACCAGATTGTACACCAATATTACCCACGAATTCCGCACCCCGTTGACGGTTATTCTGGGCATGGCGCACCAGGTGTTGGACCATCCGAAAGAGCATTTTAGGGAAGGCTTGAAAATGATTATCCGCAATGGGCAAAACCTGCTGACGCTCGTCAATCAAATGCTCGACCTGAGTAAATTAGAAAGCGGTAAATTAACCTTGCATTATCGTCGGGCGGATATTCTTTCTTTTCTGGAATATATTGCTGAAAGCTTCCACTCTTTAGCCGAAAACAAGGGCGTTCAGATTCACTTCATCCCGGAGGCAGAACAATTAATCATGGACTTTGATGAAGTGAGATTGCAGCAGATTGTTTCCAATCTTATATCCAACGCTATCAAATTTACGCCAAAAGGAGGCCATATTTATGTCTCGGCCGACACCAAAAACGACAGGTTTATCCTTAAAATTAAAGATACGGGCATTGGTATCTCCGAAGCTGACTTACCTTATATTTTTGACCGCTTTTATCAATCGGATGGTTCCCATACGAGGCACGGGGAAGGTACTGGTATTGGTTTGGCGTTGACCCGTGAGTTGGTAAAACTGATGGAGGGTACTATTGCTGTCAAAAGCACGAAGGGCAAGGGCGCTGAATTTGAAGTGACCTTCCCGTTGTGGCATATTTCGGATGTTGAAGAAAAGACAAAAGAAGTTTCCATTTTGGCAACGAATATCAACAAGGAAGACCCTGTTCCGATGGATGACAGTTCCCCGTCTTCTTTGGCCACACAAGTTCTTATGGACAATAGTAGCGTCCATGAAAGCCCCCATATTTTGATTGCGGACGACAATGAAGATGTCCGGGCCTACCTCGCCTCTTGTTTGAAAAATGAGTACGCTGTTGAAATTGCTAAAAACGGGCAGGAATGTGAAGGCCTGGCTTTTAATACCACCCCCGACCTCATCGTACTGGATGTGATGATGCCCTTCAAAGACGGTTTTGAGGTGTGTAAAACATTAAAAACCGATGAACGCACCAGCCATATTCCCATCATCATGCTGACTGCAAAAGCCGATATGGACAGTAAGTTGGAAGGCCTGGAGCAGGGCGCCGACGACTACCTGACGAAACCGTTTCACAAGAAAGAACTTTTGTTGCGTATCAGGAACCTGCTTGAATTGCGGCGGCAATTGCAACAGTATTACCGCTCAACGCTGGAGGCCGGTTTATCCGAAGAACATACGCCCAATCTGAAAGATGCTCACGCTGGCAACCAAAACCAAAGTATTCCTTTGGCCAACAGTTTGGAAAACGCATTCGTCATAAAAGCCAGGAAAACAATTGAAGCGCACTTGGACGACCCTGACTTTGATGTTGAAAAACTCTGCCGCTCATTGGCCATGAGCCACTCCCAGGTTCATCGCAAACTGTCGGCCCTGACGGGACTTTCCGCTACCCACTTCATGCGCTATGTCCGATTGGTAAAAGCGAAAGAATTGCTGCTCCATTCGGGGTTCAGTATTGCGGCGATTGCCAATGACTGCGGTTTCAATGACCCTGCTTATTTCAGCCGGGTGTTCAAACAGGAGTTTGGAGTGACACCGCAAGTGTGGCGGGAGCAAAATTCCGGTTAGAAACAAAAATGACTACCACCTCCATACTACGCCGCTTTTCACTTTCTTGAGGGAAAAGCGGCGTTTTTTTTAGGCTTATCCTTCAAAAAGTCACAGCAAAATGGCAATCCAGTCCTGCCGATGCACTCTCAGTCCTGTTTGTGCAATCTGAGTCCAATGGGTTTTTAAGAAAGCACCTCACCTTTACCGCATCGCTTTTTAGCAGCTTTTGATGACGGAGGCTATCAAATACTACCTCGTCTTTCTTCACTTGTAATCCATCATCATCAGGTGTTTAAAAACGAATGAAAAAATTCACAAACTCAAAATTTACTATCATGAAAAAATTATTAGCAAACCTTGCCCTGACTATTTTGACAATCAGCATTATCAGCAGTTGTCAAAAAGAAATAATCAATGCCGATGCACATGCGCCGGAATTGGTTCAGAAGGAACAAAAAAGCCTGGAGGACATCAAAGCCAATGCCTTACAGTACAAAGCTTTAGTAGAAAAAAATCAGCAAAAGACAGATGCTGAACTCCAGGTTTTAAAGCAGAAAATAGAAACACTAAAAGCTGAAAGGAGCCGCCGCTTTGAAAATCCGGGCATAACGACAAGAGCGGGGAATGGTGTCATTCGTGTTCCGGAAGACTATCCAACGTTGCAGGAAGCGGTTGATAATTCGCAGCCAGGGGGAAAAATTCATATAAAGGGAGCAGTGTCTGAACCAAGCGATGTATTAGTAGATGTTGCCGGCCTGACCATACAGGGCACAGGTGCATCACCAACAATTACCGGAAGTACACTCATGATTACTGCGGAGGACATTACGGTTAAAAACCTCAATGTAAATATGGCGACGGTTATTTCGGGTACCACCAATGCAAAAGTGATGAACAGTAAAATCTCTGCCACGAATAATACTGGGGCAATCGGGGTATTGTTGTTAATGAATTCCAGTAATAATTCAATAAAGAACTGTACCATTGACGGAGCTTATGCCGGTGGTTCTTACGAGTTTGGACTCTATCTGGATAATTTGTCAAACCACAATGATGTCGAAAACTGCACATCAAAAAATACCTATGGCATTCTTAATGGTGGATCAAATTCCTCTGCGTTTGGAATAGATGGGGCAGATAATAGCATAAAAAACTGCACTGCATTGAATTTTACCCGTGGGTTTAGTTCATTTAGCAATGAAAGTGTAAACAACCAATTTAAAGGATGCGTTGCCAATAATAGTATTAATGATGCCGGGTTTGTCTTCTTTTTGCCTGCTCAAAGCAATCTTACGCTTGAAAATTGTACAGCTAACAGTAGCCTTTTTGGGGGCGCAGCAGCGATTTGTCCCCCTATAAATGAGATAGAAAAATGGC
>CAZDSU010000041.1:0-62683 GCA_964508135.1 uncultured Saprospiraceae bacterium | reverse complement strand
TTCCCGCCATTTTTCTATCTCATTTATAGGGGGACAAATCGCTGCTGCGCCCGTAAAACTTGTGCCACTCGCACTGAATGGTGCATTGTTTGGAAGGGAAAAGTCCGCTGTCCAAGTGTAGGTTACGCCAGCCGTCGGGTTCGTCACAGTGTAAATCACGTTGTTGCCTTCAACAACGGCGGTCACGTTGCATTGTGCACGTGCCAGTCCGTAGGATGTGAGTAGTAGCGTTGCAAAAATTAGCAACTTTTTCGAGAAAGTCTTCATAAATTTGTAAAGTTTAGAGATGAACAAAACGGGGCAATTGCTGTACATCTCGTCAAAGTAGAACAGTAATTGGCCCCTTTCTTATCTATTGAAAGCGCTCAATAGCTGAAACAGGTCGGCACATGCAACCGCAAGTGCCATTTTTCAAAAGGTTATCCCAAAAATCAATTCCTCACTATTTTTTTTCCTTCCAAATTTCCCCTTCTATTGTTGTCGGGAAGGGCCGGTCGGGAAGGGCCGGTCGGGAAGGGCCGGTCGGGAAGGGCCGGTCGGGAAGCATTTTATTTTATGGAAGCAAACCTAAAGCATTTCCTGATGCCAATCAAGTGGTCTATAAATATTTTTTAATGCGAATCGTAAGCCTTCCGACATACGGACATCGGTTCAAATGAAAAATGGGTGGTAAAGTGCTGCAATGCAGCACTTTACCACCCATTTTTCATTTTAGTCGAAGCTGAACATTGCCAATCTAGCAGCCCCTGACTGCCAACTTGCCCCGTGTCGAACTGTCGAACTAATCCACTTTCCGTCCCTTCGCCACCCTCGAATTCACGTCCACCTTGTTGATTTTACGGAGGTCAACCAGTAGGGCAGCATAGGCATCGTCGGAGGACACTTTCCAGGTCTTGTTGTCGTAGGTGACCTCGCCGCTGCGGCGGTCCCAGTCGGAGGCAAGCAGCACGAAGCGGTCGCTGTACTTTGGGCTTGGCCCAAAAATCAGGTAGCGCTCGCTGCTTTCCTCAAAACCGATGGCGAAACGATCGGTCTTCGGGCTGAACAAAAAGGCGCCGGGCGTGCCCTTCCGAACTACCACCTCTTCAATTTGACGGCCATCCTCAATCTTGATTTTGCCGGAAACGATTTCCCGGTCGCCACCCGAAATCTCCCGCTTGAGCACGATGTCTTGTGAGACGTAGAACTGAATCTTCTTCAATTCGTCGTCTGTCCAGCGATAGCGTTCGTTGAGGTCTTCAGTGAAATAGGTGAGCCTGTTGGAACAAGCACCAAACAAGACCACGCTGAAAAAGGCTAAAAGAACCAGATTTTGTGTTTTCATAATTTGACTTCAGATTTTATGTAAATGATGCACAGAAATGCTTTTACCCCTATGCAAATTCCACGGAAAATATACACAGATTTCTAGCAGAAATATCAGTTGATTAAAGGTCTTTAACCACAGCTTAACTGTTTTTAACGTCACAGAAATTAAAAAAAGGCCATTTTGCTCTTCTCGCCGACCCCGACATTTGTCCTGTGTTTGTTAATAAATGGTCTCACGAAAGAATTAGGTCTCACAAAAAAACATCACTTCCCAGACGAGAGAGTTTTAAGTTACAACAAAAAACAACCAGATTTGGGAAAAGCGGTAGCTGCGAACGCAGCGCCGCTTTTTGTTTTTACACCAATTCCCCAATTTCTCAATTTCCTAATTTCCCAACCTCCCCGCCACCACGCAGGTCTTCTTGAACTCCCGCACCGTACCATCGGGATTGAAAAGCTCCAGCGCAACCACGTAAATCCCAATTCGTGCCTTCGCACCATCGTCCGTATCGCCGTCCCAGCGCAGGAAGCCTTCGGTGCCAAGTAGTTCGTTGCTCGCCAGCAATTTCACCAGACTGCCTTCCGAATCGAAAAACCTGATATTGGCCGTGTAGCCCGGTTTGTTCAACTTGTAATTTACCACTAAAAAATCCTTGTAGCCATCGCCGTCCGGCGAAAAAGTAGGCTCCACAATCTCAAAAACTTCTTTTCCAACTGGCTGGTTTTCAAAGTATTGCGAATTGCGGTAGGTCGGCGTGGCCCAACCAGCGGCTTCGGCAGCCGAGTGCCAGTTGGCGGGGTCCTGCGTCGTGCCATCGGGATGGAGGCGCTCCAATGACACGCCCTCCGGGTCGTCGAGCAAGGCATGGTGCAGGTCTTCCGAGTAATCGAAAGCGTCAATGATCACCGCCCCAGCGGAACCTGCCCGGTAGATGGTCACGTTGCCCGCATCGTCGTTGAACGAGGGTAAATCGTTGGCAATCAGTGCATTGGCATCCTGCACCGAGTAGCGGCTTTGGATGTCGCTGGTATTTTCGGTGAAAACGGCATACTCGCCGGGGAGGATGAGCCGGTCGTTGGCCACGTCTGTCGTCGTGGTATCCACACCGACCTCAATATTGCCGATGATTATATCCCCAAGGTTCAAAACCTTGGCGGAGCGGTTGTAAATTTCCACAAAATCATCGCCGCCCGTGGCCGGGTTGAAGAGTATTTCATTGATAACCAAGTCTCGTGGCTCGATGGGTTCGGGCAGGGCGAAAGACGCTGTACCAATGTCGGAGAGCGGGTTGCCGGAGCAGTCGGCCACGTTTTGCACCGTCACTTCGTACACGGTGCTGGTCTGGAGCGGGCCGTTCAATTGCAGCACCACAGCAAAATTGTAGGGCGGCAAAAAACTCACCGAGACAACATTCAGGCCTCCACTAATGCTGTAATTGGCAGTATTCAAGGCGCTGGCTGCATCGAGCCGCTCATCGAAAAAGACCTGTACTTCGGTTGGCGCAGCCGCACTAGCAAACACACGGATCAGCAACGGGGCAGTCAGGTCGGGTTGTGGGTCAAGTATGGAATTGGGCTGGCCGGGGGTGCCACCAAGCAGGTTTGCACAAGCCCGCCAGTTGGCCGAGCCTCGGCAGGGGGCGAGCGGGCTGATGAGTTCCAGCGTCCAGCCACCGTCTTGTTTTTGCGCATCGCCGTACCATTCGATTTTGTAGTTGACCTGATGGATGATGTTGCCGTCGGCATCGGTGAGGGTCAGGTCGTCGCCGTCGTTGGTGAGGGCGGGGAAAGTGGCCAGCCCCAGCACATTGCCGTAGGCGGAAAAAAGTGCTGCGTCCGAGTCGTCGCAGACGATGAGGTAGCTGCCGGGCAGCATTTGGTAGCTGGGGAAAACTTGCGGAGCGCCGCCGCTCGAAAAACCAAAACCTGCCAAATCGAGCACCTTGTTGCTGCGGTTGTACAGTTCGATGAATTCCACGGCGGGCAATGCCACGGCGGGTGTTGGGTCGGCCATTATTTCGTTTATCAAAATATCGAACTCGACCGCCTGCTCCACCTCCACGTAGTCGAAACTGGTTGTTTGCGCTGGCGCAATATTGCCCACCAAATCCGCTAACCCGTTGATTGTCAGCGTATAATTCGTCAGGCTCTGCAACGGCGAGGCCAGCGAGAGGTGTACCAGCGTTTTATTTACCCCATCCAAAAAAGCGGCAGCGGGTTGCCCGATGCCGTTGTCGAGCGAGTAGTTGGCGGGGTCGGTGGCGGTCGTTTCGTCCAATTCTTCATCAAAAAAAACATCTACCTCGGTGGCCGAAATGGGCGTTGCGGAGAGTAGCGTCGGCGGCTCGGTGTCGGGAAGCAGTTGCGCCACGTTGATGTCGTCGAAGAAAAACTTGTCCTTGCGGGTGGCGGTGTAGAGGCAGTGAAAGCCGAAAAATTGGTTGCCAGCGCCGTAGGTAGCATCGGCGATTTCAAACTGTGGCGTCAAGTTTTGCCCACCGTTGTAGTCTGCCGAGAGTTTCCAGAGGCCGCCCTCCTCACGGGTCATGCGCAGGCGGGCATTGGGCGAAGCGGCCACGCCGCCAGATGTTGCAGATGCCAGAAGGGTTGCCACGCCTGCATCTTGCCGGAAAAGCTGAAGCGCATCCGTGCTACCATCGGCCCCGGCGAGGAGGTAGTAGCCGCTGCCTGTGAGCAGGTTTTCGGAGTCGGACTGGAGGTAGATGCGCAGCCGATTGCCGTTCGACGGATCGAAATCAAGGCGGAAGTACAACTCCCACACGGCGCTGTCGGTGATGGAAGTCGGCAGGTACAATTTGGAAAAACCTGCGTCTGGGGCGTTGAGTTGGAGTTCGAGGGCGGCGTCTATCTGGAAGTTGGCGGCATCGCCCTGCCAGGCCGGATTGGTAGTGAGGTCGCCGTCGGAGAAGTCGTCGAAGACCTGCGCTTGGCCGGAAAAAACCGCCAGCAGCAGGAAAAACAGGATAAGGAACGACCGTTGGCTGTTTACCCCGGTGGGGTTGAATGCCGATGGACAAACATCATTTACAAATTGCATGTCGGGTTTGTTTTGCGAAGCAAGGTATGAAAAGGTATGGAGGTATGAGGTGTGGAGGTATGCGCTCACATACCTCCACACCTCATACCTCCATACCTCCCAAGGTTATCCACAATCTGTTGGTTATTTTTGTCACCATATTCTATATCAAAGGTTACTTTTGCGCAAATTCAAGATAATCAACCAGTTTTATGAAATTCAGCGTATCCTCATCCGAACTACTCAGGCACCTCCAAATCGCCAGTGGCGCCATTGCCAGCAGCCCCGTGCTGCCCATCCTCGACGATTTTTTGTTTTCTATCAAGAAAAATCTGTTGACCATTGCGGCTACCGACCTTGAAACTTCCATCACCAACCAAGTCGAGGTCATGTCCGACGGCGACGGCGCTGTGGCCATCCCCGCAAAAATACTGCTCGACACCTTGAAGGCGCTGCCCGACCAGCCTGTGACCATCGCCGTGGACGACGAGACCTACGGCATCACCATCACCTCGGCCTATGGCAAGTACCGCCTCGCCGGGGAAAACGGCCAGGACTACCCACGAATCCCTGAATCAGACAAGGTGGACACGGTGAACGTACCAGCCGCCACGCTCATCAAGGCCATCAACAAGACGCTGTTTGCCACCAGCAACGACGAGTTGCGCCCGGCCATGACCGGGGTGTACGTCACGCTGGATTTCAATAAATTGACCTTCGTTGCCACCGACGCCCACAAGCTTGTGAAGTACACGTTCCAGGGCATCGCCGGGGAAGTGGCCACCTCGTTCATCATCCCAAAAAAAGCGCTCAACCTGCTGAAAAATGCCCTGCCCTCTGACGCCGACGTGAAAATGTCCTTCGACAAGGCCAATGCTTTTTTCACCTTCGGCAACACGCACCTCGTCTGCCGCCTCATTGATGCCCGCTACCCGGACTACAACGCCGTCATTCCGGTGGACAACCCGAACACGCTGACCATCAAGCGCTCCGACCTGCAAAGCTCGCTCAAGCGCATCGCCATCTACGCCAACAAGACGACCAACCAGGTCATCCTCGACATATCGCCGGACAGCCTGACCGTATCCGCCCAAGACCTCGACTTCTCCAACGAGGCCAACGAGCAACTGCCCTGCACCTACGACGGAAATCCGCTTACCATCGGCTTCAACGCCAAGTTCCTCGTGGAAATGCTTGGCGTGATGGAGTCGGACGAAGTGAAATTGGAACTCTCCACCCCCAGCCGTGCAGGCATCCTGCTGCCCGTGGAAACCACCGAAGGCGAGGAGATTCTGATGCTGGTGATGCCGGTGATGTTGAGTAATTGATGGGTTTGAATTGTTTGACGGGTTTGAAGTTGTTCAAGGTTGTTTGAATTTGCTGCGCAACAAAATCAAACTATTTCAAACAACCTCAAACCACACTCCGAATGAATCCATTCCTCTGCCAAGTTTCAATTTTACCGGCAAATAGCACTAATAAATGAGCAGTCTTAGCAGTGCTTCTTTATTCTTGGGAATTGGGTTAGATTTGGATTTTCTTCCACCACTTGAATCCAATTCTTATGAAAACTATCATTCCCGTTATATCATTTTGCCTTAATTTTTTATTTGGTGCTACAGCTCAACCTGTCGATTCCGTCACCATCACTGGCCGAATTGCAGGATATGATGCTAATCAACATGACCTGTTTGTCCGAGCCAGTGTAGACGATATTGTGCTGGATGACCAGGTGATGTTCATGTCAAGCGTTGAAGAGGACGGGAGTTTTGATCTGAAAGTAAAAATTCACTACCAACAGAAATTTAATTTTCGTTTTGAAAACCAAACTGTTCCAGTTTTTGCCAAGCCGGGCGACAGTATTCACATAAACTTCCCAGCCTTTGCCTTCTTAAGCGAAAGTGGCGACACTTTATCAGAAGACCATGTGGTATTTACTGGGGATGGACAGGATATGAACAACTTAATATCAAAGTATTTTGCAAAGCATTATCTTTTTAGGACCGCATACAGTAAGGAGAAATCAGCCATCAATGATTGTGATACATACAAAGCGTTTGCAAAAAATATTGTAATTGAACAATTTCGGTTTTTGGAAAATTTTATCAAAGATGAAAAAGTTGACCATGCTTTGTTCAAGCGGTGGGCCGAATCGGAAATCCAGTTTGGCTATTGCAATACATTGATGCTGTATCCATTGCGGCACCAAAAGGATACTATCCCCGTCTCATGGTTTGATTTTATTCATGATGTGCCAATAGATAGATTGGACGTTTCTATGGCATCTTACCGGATATATTTAAATTATTTAGGTGCTACCTTGGGCATACGCTTTGGAAAGGTTGAACCAATCGCTTCAATGTACAAGAGTAAGGAAAACGTAGTTGGAATATTAATTGACAGCATCTGTGCCAACACACAAGGGCTAACCCAGGAACTGCTACTCACCCATCGATTTGCGAATGCGGCCACTTATGAACCTTCCAAAATCAAGTTTCAGGAATTTCTTCCCCGCTTCTTCCAGCTCGCAAAAAACGAGCGCTGCCGTGCCTACATCGAGCAATGCTACGGCCTCACGCCCCACCCCGCCCTGCCTGCCGACTTTTTGACACAATTGGAAAGCATCCAAGTAGCCGATTCCGTAAAAAACGTCTTGCCCCTTTTACTTGAAAAGCACAAGGGAAAAGTAATCGTGCTGGACTTTTGGGCAACTTGGTGTGGGCCATGCATGGGAGAGTTGAAGCAATTTTATCCAATTTTCGTCCCAAAATTCAAAGAAGGCGAAGTGGCCTTTATTTTCCTCGCTGGCAAATCTCCCGAAGATAATTGGCAGCGCACCGTCGAAGCATTCAAGTTCAATGGTGAACACCACCTGCTCACGAGCGACCAAGACGCTGTTTTGAAGAACCTCTTTCAAATTTCCGGCATACCACACCACGTGTTGATTGACAAGCAAGGCAATATTGTAAATGCTAACTTCGGAATGGATTCAACGGGCAGCGAGGCAGCCATTCGAGAACTTTTGAGCAAATGAATTGGGAAATCGCCAAATAGCAGCCAATTTTGCAGGCCGAATCAAACGCACAGAACCAATACTGAATGCCAGCATTCCCCCGCCTGCTTTCCCACCTAAAAAACTACAAGCCACTGCTTGTGGGAAACATCACGTGCAACCTGCTCATGGTCGTGTTTTCAGTAGTGAGCATTCCAGCCATCATCCCCTTCCTCAATATTTTGCTCGACCAACAGCCGATGGTCACGGAAGCTCCCGCTGCCCTCACGCTGGACAATTTTACCGAGCACATCAATTATTTTTTAAGTCAAATTATTCGGGAAAAAGGCAAGCGCACTGCGCTCGCCTATGCACTGGGACTGGTTTTGGTCTTGTATTTTTTCAAGAACATCTTCCGCTACCTCTCGCAGTTTTTCCTTTCGCCCGTGCGAAACGGCGTGGTGCGAGACATCCGCCAAGCGCTTTACGACAAGATGCTGGCGCTGCCGATGGCCTACTTTTCCGAGGAACGAAAGGGCGACCTGCTGGCCCGCATGTCTGTGGACGTGCAGGAAGTGGAGTCGAGCATCCTCAACGTGCTGGAGTCCATCATCCGGGAGCCGTTGATGATTATCGGAGCCTTCGGGTTCATGGTGTACATCAGCCCATCCATGACGCTTTTCGTGCTGGTGCTGCTGGCCTTCACGGGGCTGGTCATCGGGCGGGTGGGCAAGCTGCTCAAGCGGCAATCGAGGCAGGTACAGGAGCGGCTCGGCACGCTGCTTTCGATGATGGAGGAGGGCATCGGCGGGCTACGCATCATCAAAGGTTTCAACGCCGAACCGTTCCAGTCCGCCCATTTTCGAAGGGAAAACAACGAGTACCGTCGGCTGCTCGTGCGGCTGCTCTGGCGGCGTGACCTCTCTTCTCCACTCACCGAGTTCCTGGGCGTGGCGACGGTGGCCGTGCTCATTTGGTACGGCTATAACGAGGTGGAAAAAGGGCTCCTCACCGTTCCGACCTTCTTCGCCCTGCTGCTGGCATTTTTCAGCATGATTGAGCCTTCGAAAAAGTTTGCCGCCGCATTTTACAACGTGCAAAAAGGCATGGCCGCCGTGGAGCGCATTGACGCTATCCGGCAGGCTGACCTGCGGATTTTGGAAAAACCGGACGCCAAACCAATTAGCGTTTTTGAGGATAAAATCGAGTTTAGAAATGTTGGCTTTGCTTACGCAAACAGCAACCGGGCCGCTGTGGAGGGCATCAACCTAACCGTTTCGAGGGGCAAAATAGTCGCTTTGGTCGGCTCCTCCGGCGCAGGCAAAAGCACGCTCGTGGACCTGTTGTCACGCTTCTACGACGCCACCGCTGGCGAAATCCTACTCGACGGCACGAACATCAAGGACTACCGACTGCGTGACCTCCGCTCGCTCATGGGCATCGTTACGCAGGAGCCGGTGCTGTTCAACGATACCATTTTCAACAATATCGCCTTCGGCATGACGGGCGTCACGCAGGCCGCCGTGGAGCAGGCCGCCCGCATCGCCCACGCCCACGACTTCATCCTCGAAACCCCCGGCTGCTACCAGACCAACATCGGCGACCGGGGCGCGAAACTCAGCGGCGGCCAGCGCCAGCGGCTCACCATTGCCAGGGCCGTGCTGGCCAACCCGCCCATCCTCATCCTCGACGAAGCCACCTCCGCCCTTGATTCCGAGTCGGAGCGGCTGGTGCAGGACGCCCTCGATGTGCTGATGAAAAACCGGACGAGCATCGTCATCGCCCACCGCCTCAGTACGGTGCAGTACGCCGATGAAATCGTGGTGATGCGGGACGGGAAAATTATCGAGCAGGGAACGCACGAGCAACTCATGCAGCGGGGCGGGGAATACGGGAAATTGGTGGAGTTGCAGTCGTTTTGAGAGGGGCTTTTTTTAGTGATAAGGCTACCTCTTTCTCGGATATATTGACACTCAAAAACGGGCGGGATGGAAGAAAATATCAGAAAACAGCGGCTCATGTCGGGTTATAGTGAAACTGCTTAAAAAACAAGATAAAAAAACATTTTACCCCTCATCGCCGTCCCGAATGGCGGGACAGGCTCTTCGGCGACTCTTTGGGGGAGAGAGAGACTTAGGGCTGCTGCGCAGCCCCAAACCCCCTTGCTTTCACGCTAAACCCACATGAGCCAAAACCGCATTAAGCTGTTCGCAGATACGGCCAATTTATCAAACAAAAAAAGCCGTGCCCTGAGTTAGAGGGCACGGCTTTCTTTGTTTGATAAAACAGGATTTTATGGGCGCAGGTCTTGTTTGGTCAAGCGCACAGTTTTGAAGATTTCGCCGTTGGCATCTTGCATGCTCACGAGGTAAAGGCCGTCGGGCAAGTCGGTGATGCTGTGCAGTTTGCCGTTCAAGTGCTCGAAGCTGCGCACCTGCCTGCCAAGGAGGTTGTACACGACGACTTTTTTCACCAACGGATTCTCCGTGATGCTGAAGTAGCCAGTGGAGGGGTTGGGGAAGGCTTTGAGCGAAAGCACTTGGGCTTCATCTACTGATGAGAGGGCGCTTATGCAAACCTCGAAATTTGCACTCAACAGCGGAATTTCGTTATTGATATCGGTCACTTCACTGAAATGGACAATAGGGCTGCAACATCCTGCTACAAACCTTGGATTGATGTGCAGGTCAATTATGGTAGTGTCGCCAGGTGCAAGTACAACTGGAACATTTGGCTGGCCACCTGGGACAACATTTGAAGTTACGGTTGCACTGTAGCACTGGTTTTTGTCGCAAACTTTGTATTTCCATTCGCTTGAGCAACCAGTGGCTGGAACTTCCAATAGCCAGCGGAGATTGATGGTTTGGTCGGATTTGTTGATAACCCAAGCATGGGCTATTGGTTCAGAGTATTCGTCTGTTAGGTCGGCTTGCAAATTGTACTGGAGGTTGCCAGGAAGAACCTCAATTGCCAATTGCGCAAACAGGCCCAAGGACATAAAACTGATACAGGAAGCAAGTATTAGTCTTTTCATAAAAGAAGATTTTAAGATTGGGTGTAAAAATAAGTTGTTTCGGCCAATAGGACGAGAGAATTTTTGGATGTCGTCAGCGGCACGTCAAACAACGACAGGCAGGTCATAAATGAGTGCGCCCTTGCCCAACACGGGCAAGGGCGCAGTCTCGTATTCGTGACCCAAAATCAAGGGCCGGGTTCGCTTATTTTGTAACTACCAAGCGCTCGGTATGAACTTGGTTGCCGACGCTCATTTTCACGAGGTACATGCCTTCTGCAACATCGTTCAGGTCAAAGCTGTGGTTTACCGAAGCTGTCTTGTCAAAGCTTGCAGCAGCGATAACCTTGCCTTCTACGCTCAGGACTTCCACCTTCACGTCAACGATTTGGGCAAAGCTTGCACTCAACACTGATACGCTGGAGGCAGGGTTTGGCGTCAAAGCAAAAGAGGACAAAGTGGCAATGTCTTCAATGTTTGAAGAACTTGTAACCACTACGTCAATGCTCTGTGAGCAGCCAATTTTGTCGGTAACTACTAGCGTGTAAGTGCCAGGTGTTAAGCCAGAAATGCTTGGCGTGGTTTCGCCGTTGCTCCAAAGGTAGGTGTAGCCGCCGAAGCCGTAGGTAGGGGATGGTGGTGCAAGTTCGATGGAGCCGTTGCTGCCATCAGAAGAAGGAGTCGCCGTGGCCACTGCTCCAAAGTTGGCAGGACAGATTACTTCTAATTCAGTAGCAGAATTGGAATTGAGTATTTCGCCAGTCGCATTGTCAATCACCATGACGATTGCGTGCATGTTATAAGGATTCCAGTTGGTGTTGAAGTCGGTGACTGTGTAGTTTTTGGTTGCTACGTCGTCAGCAACAACAGATGCCGGTATGCTACCGGCAGTACCGGGCCAGCCACCAAGGATGGCCCTGCCAACATGGTTGTAAACCATGTCTGCTGCAGGAACTGTAGCAGGAAGGGCATCCCAATCGCTGCCGAAGCCAGGAATTGGGTCTGTGGGAGCCGCTGGGCCAGCGTAGTAGTTGACTTGGGCATAGCCAGCACCGGTGCCAGTAACGTTGTCTTCTGTCAGCACTATGTTGAAGCGGTAGTCAATGCTGGAAAGCTGCGTAACAAACTCAGCACTGGCATCAACTGTGAGTGTTTTCGTGGCTACGTCGAGGGATGCAGTAACCGTGGGTGCAACAGGAGCAATCCTGTCAAGGTAGTCTTGCAGCACGTTCTCCAAATCTTGTGGGTCAATAACTGTACTGCGGTCAACAATAACCCCAGGATACCCAGTGAAACCAGGGAAACTACCGACGCCGCTATCGTATGCAGCTACAGTCATTGGGTCGCCGTTGTGAACAGCGATGCCAACGAAATCATCTGGATAGTTTTCGGTCATAAAGTCCATCCACTCCGTGCCACGGGGGCACCAGCCACACCAAGTGCCAGTGCCTTCTTCTGCGAGCATTTTCTTGGCAGGAATGTAAGATACACCTGATACCACACCTGCCAACTGGTTGTTGGCTGCATTGGCGTCCACATTACCGTTGGGGTTGTCTGCCCATACCGTATAATCATAAGAAACTGCCTGTGCCAATGAAAGGGTTGTCGAGTGGGTAAAAGTGTACGTGCCGAGGTAAGGCACATTCAGGCCAGTCAGGTTGTCGGTATAAGTATTTGTCCCATCGCTCCAGCTGATGTCCACGGTATTCAGTGTTTGTGCGCCATAGTTGGTAAACTCACCACTGATTGTCACAAGGGTACCAGACTCCTTGAAGCGAGGTATTGTCAAACCGGTAACAGAAACGTCGTGGTCAGCAGGTGTGAACAAGGATACATTGTCAATAGCCAGGCCGTAAAGCCAGCCTCCACCGTCAGTATAACGGAATGCTACCCGAACATTGCTCATACCTGCATAAGCGCTGAGGTTTACAATAGAACCAACTTGCCAATCCCCTGCGCCAGGCAGGGTAGCTTCATCTACCCAGGTTGTGCCACCATCGGTGGAAACGGAGACGTACGCATGCTCTTGTACGCCTTGGTAAACTGCATCGAAGTAAAACAGGTCAAACTTCATGCTCACAGCCACCTGTGCGGAAAAATCAAAAACTGGCAAAATGAGCAGGTCGTTCAATTTGTTGCAGTTGCAACCGTCGTCGTTGGTGCCAGCAGCTTTGGTGCCGTTGTTGGGTACCGGAAAGGCACTGCTTGAAAGAACAGTAGAGCTGCCGAACTTGAAACCGCCATCCGTAGCAGCGGTTTGCTGAGTCCAACCTGAAGGAATGCCAGTGCCTTCAAATGCCTCAGTTAAAATTACGGTTTGGGCATTTGCGAACAACAATGGCAAAGCCGCAATCAAAAATGTCAAAATCTTCTTCATAGAAAAAATTTTTAGGTGATAAGTACAGTGATTATTGCTTTTACTAAGAATGGGCGATAGAACAAATGCGGGAATCCTAAGATTGTGTGTTAGTCATATCCCCCAGCTAGAAACGTAAGAGACAAAGGTAGTGAAATACTGTTTTACATTGTCCACCTACCTGCAAGTTCTGTTTTGTCAGCCTGACGACCTATGATACTAATAACAACCCTTTAAAACAGACAGTAGTAAGCCGCAGTAGTAAGCAATTGGACAACTTTGATTCCGGTTGGTTGTTTCACCGACAAATTCATCTTCAATAACTCTGTCCTAATATGCGAATTTCAGTCTTCCGCAAGGCTCATTTCAATGCAGCACACCGGCTGAACAACCCCAATTGGTCTGAGGAGAAAAACCAAGCGGTATTCGGCCTTTGCAACAATGCCAACTACCATGGCCATAATTATGAGCTGGAGGTGAAAATTACGGGCGAAGTAGACCCTGAAACCGGGTACTTGATTGACCTGAAATTGTTGAAAGACCTGATTTTTGAAGAAGTGGAAACTAGGTTCGACCACAAAAACCTGAACCTTGACGTGGAGGAGCTCAAAAACCTGAACCCGACTGCTGAAAATATCTGCTTTGTGATTTGGAACCTGCTCCGCTCAAAGTTGGACGAAAGGTTAGCGCTTGCCGTGCGGCTCTACGAAACACCCCGGAACTTCGTTGAGTACCCGGCTTGAGGGCAGTTCGGCAGTTCGGCAGTGGGCAGGTGGCAGTTAGAGGCTGCTGCACTTTTTTGGCTGTCAGGCTTTGCTCAGAAGGTGGACGAAAAGAAAAGCCCTTGGCTCCATAACAGAACCAAGGGCTTTTGTATTTGATGGGAGCCGACTGCAAACTGCCCACTGCCGAACTGCCAACTTAAAAAACGAGGTCGATAGCGGATTCGAACCGCTGTACGAGGTTTTGCAGACCTCTGCCTAACCACTCGGCCAACCGACCGTAAAAGGGAATTCCGAAATTTCAATATGCCTTAACGCTCTAAAGAAGGCCAAGGTTTCATTGTCTCGGAATTTTTACTTCAAATCAACTACTTCACAGGCTTTCTGCAAAGCGGACGCAAATGTAACGACTTTTTTTTAAATCAAGTCAAATCGGGGCTGCAATCCAGTCTATTTTTTCTTCCGAAAAACGCTATCAACCTATCAACTTCCAGCTATACTTCGCTCCAATAGGTTTTGTGCAAAAGGGGGTTTGGGGGCGGAACGCCCCCAAGGCGCTCTCCCTCGACGAGCCGCCGAAGGCGGCGAGGAGGGACAAATCACGTTTGCACAAAACCTATCGGAGCGAAGTATAAATTGGTGTTTGAAATGCTGTAAAATCAGCAAAGAAAAAGGATGCCAAGTGGCATATCCCGCACACGGTTTGATGCTGGAATAGCGCAATAATTGTTACCGTATCAATAAAACGGTGCCCCGTTTTTCCGTCGTTTTGCCATTTGCCTGAGTAACTTTAATGATGTAGGCATAAATACCTTGGGCAAGATTTTTCCCGTTTTTTTGCCCAAGCCAACCTGTTTCAGGGTCGTTCGTCGTGAACACCTCCTGCCCGTAGCGGTCAAAAATCCGCATTTCGTAGCTGGCAATGTCGCCCAAAACTATCAGTGGCCTGAACTCCTGGTTGAACCCCTCTGGCACAAAGGCGTTCGGGGTATAAATCCTTGCAGCCTGCTCCACGCAAGCCGTGTTGGAGCGGCTCTCCTGGGTGATGATTTGGCCATTTTGTGCAATCACGCTCGAGCTTGCCACCACGTAGTAGCAGGCCTGCGCCGATTCGATGCTGGTCGGTGAATAGCTGTCCTCGTAGTTTGTCGTTCCGCTGCCCACCATGTCCAACTCGCTTGAGCTTCCCCCCACGATTTTGTGTAATGTGTAGGAATTGACGCTCGCATTTTCGATGTCGAAGGCTGTCCAGTTGAGCAGGTTCAGGTTGCCCGGTGCGGCCTGTGCCGTCAGATAAATCGTGCTGCCGTAGTTGGTCATCAGCACCGAGTCGCAGACGTCACGGGTTTCTATTTTGTAAAAAACCTTACCTGCTGTTGCTCCGCTGGCTGCATCGGTGTAGGTGGTCGTTGCTGACAGTGGCGGCGTTGCTGCTTGCGTTGCAATTGGTTGATAACCAGCGTTTTGTTCGCTTCGCAAAACCTGAAATTCCACCAGCTCGGCCAGTGGGTTCCACTCCCAATTCAGTTCCACGTCGCCGCTTCCCGTCACGCTCACATTCTTCAGGAACATGCCCTCCGCCGACTGGAACACATCCACCGACAGGCACACTTGGTTCGACTCGGCCACTGCCCCTGTCACGGCCTCCACCGCCCGCACTTCGAAGCAGTAGGTCGCCCCGTCCACCACGTTTTCCACCTCAAAGCTGCTGTTCGAAACGCTTGCATTGGCTACCTGCGCCAGCGTTCCGCCGTTGATGCCCAACCAGATTTGTTGCTCCGAAATGCCGTTCGTCCAGCCTTGGTAAGTGTTCCAGGTCAGTACCACGGATTGTCGGCAAGGCACCACCTCTGCCTCCACAAAAATGCTCGTGTGCTGCACGTCGAAGATGCTCGTGTTGCCGCAGGCGTCCAGAGCGTTCACGAAGTAGGATTCCGGGCCGGCCCCTGGATTGGAGGCCAGGTCGGTGTAGGTGTTGCTGCCGTACACCGTGTCCACAGGGATGACCCCGATGCTGGTCTGGCGATAAATGATGTAGCCGAACACCTCCGGGGATGGGCTTGGTGCCCAAGTCACCACGGCCAAGCCGCCCTCCACCGACACCGTCTCGATGGGCGACACCACTGGCGGGCGATTGTCAAGCGTGTCCGATGGGATGGCCATTTGGCCGGGGCAGTTGAAGTTGCTCGTCAGGTAAAAATACCACTGCGCCCCACTCGGGTTCACAAAGGCGTAGAAGTCTTGCGACTGGTTTGCCACCGTACCTTGCAGCACGAATGGGCCGGTGGGGCTTTGGCTCGCCCAGATTTCGTAGCCCACAAACGGCCCGCAGTTGTTCACCGGCAAGTCCCAAAATAGCGTGTCGCCCCGTACGCAGCGGAAGTCGGGGGGTAGGATTTGCGCCTGCATTTTGCCAAAAAAGACAAAGCCGAAGGCAAGCGCTGCGAGTATTTTTTTCATAAAAATTTGATATTCAAGTGCTTGTGCAAAGAAGCGATGCATTCGTAGCAATCTTTCACGTAAGGTGTACACGTCGCTTTTGTCATGGCCGAAGGCCACCTCTGAGTCATGTTTTGCTGTACTGCGTGACGCAGAGGTGGCCTTCGGCCATGACAAAAGCGACTTAAAAACACGTGCAAACTTTACGTAAGAAATTCCTGATGCGTTCGTAGCACAATTTTCAATTTTCAATTTTCAATTTTTCCTTGTACTTCGCCTCAAACTCCTCCATGCTGTAAACCGCTTTCAACTGGTACTCGATGCGCCGTTGGTCGCTCACATCCTTTCGGAAATAGACGAGGCCGATGTTTTTTGCATACACCTCCACGCCACCAAACTCCAGTTCCAAGTGGCCGGTCTCCTCTTGGTCAACGAGTTCACGGGTGTTGAATTTCACGGCGGGCGTCTTTTTTTCTTGAAAAATTATGGTTGTGTCGCTGTCAAATTGCCGGTTGCGCACCAGTGTGATGCTCGACGTGTCGCCCAGCGGTCGCCAGTGGAGCGAGGTGAGCACCACGCTGCCCAGGGGCTTCACCTCAAACGGAAAGACGTTGGCCGCCACGATGTCTGCCTGTATTTGCTGGCTTTTGCCCTCGGCGTCAGTTTCGTACACATAAAAAGCGCTCAACAAAATGCCGTTGTGTACCCGCTCTTCCCGCACAAACTGGTCGGGGCTGAACGTTGGCCCGTAGGATGTGCCCAACAAGTAGGCCGTGCCGCCCTGTGCCATTGACTTGTAGTACCAGTAAACAGGCGGGTCGGATTCGTCGCCAAGCGGTTCGTACTCGTACACCTTGCCATCCTGGAGGTCGCTCAACGGGTAGTAGTAGGCTTCGATATTGCGCAGACCGTCAGTTTCATTTTTGCAAGCAGCAAAAATTACAACGAGCGCCAACCCAGCGAGGGTCGTAGTTTTTTTCATCGCAAATCACATTTGAATTTTCCACGAAGTGGCAAAACTGCCCCAGGCTCACCCACTCAATCTCTCACCCACTCAATCTCTCAATCTCTCACCCGCTCCAGCCACCACCACCACGATTTCACCCTTCACGGTCTTCGCCTTGTAAAACGCCAGCAGTTGGGTCAGCGTATCCGTCTTGATATCTTCGTGCATTTTGGTCAGCTCCCGTGCAACGCAGGCTTGTCGCTCAGGGCCGCATACCTCGGCCAGTTGTTCGAGGCACTTGACGAGGCGGTTCGGCGATTCGTACAGGATGAAGGTGCAGGGCAGTTCGGCGAGGTATTTCAGGCGGGTTTGGCGGCCTTTTTTGTGCGGTAAAAAGCCCTCAAAAAAAAACTTGTCGCAAGGCAGCCCGCTGGCGGCCAGCGCAGGCACGAAGGCCGTAGGTCCGGGCAAACATTCTACCCGAACGCCCTGTCGCACGCACTCCCGCACCAGCAAAAAGCCGGGGTCGGAAATGCCCGGTGTGCCCGCATCGGAAGCTAGTGCAAAAGTGGCCCCTGCCTTGAGCTGCTGCACGATGAACGCCGTCACCGAGTGCTCGTTGAAGGCATGGAAGGCAGAGACGGGCGTCTGGATTTGGAAGTGGTCAAGCAGCCGCTTCGTCACCCTCGTGTCCTCCGCCCACACCCTGTCCACCTCTTTCAAAATGCGCAGCGAGCGGAGGGTGATGTCCTCCAGGTTGCCGATGGGTGTGGGAATGAGGTAAAGCAAGTGAGGTATGAGGTATGAGGTCTGGGGTATTGAGGTTTAGGGTATGTGCATCCTGACATACCTCATACCTCCATACCTCATACCTCCATAATGGTGAAGTGGTAGGTCTCCATGATGAGGTTGGCAAGGAGCTTTTTGCAGGCTTCGTCCACTTTTGCGGAGGCTTCTTCCTTGGAGGCAGCCTCGATGTCCAAGCGGATATGCTTGCCGATGCGCACGTCCTCTACCCCAGCTATGTGCAAGTTGACCATGCTGTGCTGCACGGCCTTGCCCTGTGGGTCGAGGAGTTCCTTGTGGGGCATGATGTCAATTTCTGCAACGTATTTCATGAAAATTGAAATTGGGTATTAGGAATTGGGTATTGGGAATAGAAAGTGGGGAAACCCCAACACCTAATTCCTAATACCCAATTACTTGCTTACCTTCAAGTGAACGAAAAACGAGAACAGCACGTGCCCGATGATGATGAACGGGAATGATGCTTCCCGCAGCAAAACCAGCATCACGACTGTAAAGGCGGCAAAGATAAACCGAATCTCGTTGCCCTCCCAAGCCAGATTTTTGAATTTTAGGCTGAACATCGGCAGCCCGGCCACCATTAGCCAGCAAAGCACCGGGATGTTGAGGTATAGGAAAACGGGATTGGTGACGAACTTTCCAAGTCCGAACGAGTCGAAGTGGTAAATCAACAGCAGGCCGATGGCATAAATGGCGCAGGATGGCGTCGGCATCCCGATGAAGGTCTCCGTTTGGCGGGTGTCAATGTTGAAATTGGCGAGCCGGATGGCGGCGAACAGCGTGATGAGGAAGGCGGGCGAGGCCGCCAGCGTCAACTCGATGGGTAGCCCTTCATGTCCGCTGAAGCCTTTTACCAACAGCATGTAAACCACTGCACCAGGTGCCACTCCGAACGAAACCATGTCCGCCAGCGAGTCGAGCTGCTGGCCGAGGGGCGACTTTACCTTGAGCATCCTGGCACAGGCACCGTCCAAATAATCTGCGACGCCACTGGCCAAGCTGAACCAAAATGCCTGCACGAACTGCCCGTACAGCACACTGGCAATGGCACAACAGCCAAAGAACAAGTTGAGCAAGGTGATAAAATTCGGAATGTTTTTTCTCATACCCGTTCTGGTTTATACCCAACCCAGAAGGTTGGCTTAGGCGTCACTCATTTTGGGCAAAAGTAATATTTTAGACTTTAGACTTTAGACAAAAGACGTTAGACAAGGGACTTCTCCAATTTATCTTGTTGCCTCATTGGTCAAACCAGGAGTGCAGAACATTCCCCCCATAGTCTAGATTCAAAAGTCTAGCGTCTAAAGTCTTACAATGGCAGACAAGGCTTCTTAACTTACCGATAACCGATTTATGCCGCCAATCCTGTACTTTTGTCGCAAATTCCTGCGTTCACAAAAAAATCCAAGATTCCGCAATTTGTCGGCGTTTTCCAAAAAATAGAAACGGACCATCATGAAACAACGCTTCACAATTTTTATCTGCTTGGCCTTCCTTTGCTGCGCAAACAGCCTGTTTGCCCAGCCCGCCAATAACGAGTGCGCCAACGCCACCCCGCTCACCAACCTCAACAATTGGTGCTCGGCTGCTGCTGGGTTCACCAACGTTGGCGCAACATTGAGCAACGTGATAAATCCGTCTTGTTTCCCTTCGGGAAATGCCGATGTCTGGTTCTCCTTCGTGGCGCAGGCCAACACGGTGAACATACGGATCATCGGTGCCACCGCCGGCAACATTCCTCCGGGCGGTTCCCTCCAAGAGCCACAGTTTGCGCTGTACAGCGGCAATTGCAACGCCCTCACCCTCGTGCAGTGCGCCTCCGACGGCTTCGGCACCAACGTGGCGGAGACCTTCGCCGGGCCGCTCACCATTGGCCAAACCTACTTCATCCGGGTGGATGCCCGAAACGACCACACCGGCACCTTCAAGCTTTGCATCAACAACTACAACGCCATCCCCGAACTTAGTAGCGACTGTTTCAGCGCCGTTATCCTTTGCGACAAATCGCCGTTCAGCGTGGAACTGGCCGTGGGCGAGGGCAGCGACCCCGACGAGGTGGATCCCACGGCCTGCATCCAGCAGGAAATTGCTTCCTCTTGGTACCGCTGGACCTGTAAAGACGCAGGAACGCTTGCGTTTACCATCACTCCCAACAACTCGTCTGACGATATTGACTTTGCCGTGTACGAGCTGCCGGGCGGCATCAATGATTGTGAAAACAAAGAAATCGTGCGCTGCGAAGCCGCTGGGGAAAACGTGGGTTCGCCTTTTTCAGAATGGGAAATTTGTACCGGCCCCACTGGCCTCAGCCTCAACGAAAGCGATGTGACCGAGGTGCCAGGCTGCCCCGTCGGTCAGAACAACTTCGTGGCTGCCCTTGACATGGTGGTGGGAAAAAGCTACGCCCTTGTCATCAACAATTTTAGCGAGTCGGGCAACGGCTTTTCAATCGAGTTTGGCGGCACTGGTACTTTCCTCGGCCCCGATGCCGATTTTACCGTCGCTCCGCAAACGATTTGCCAAGGCTCCACAATCACTTTCACCGATAACTCCACCTCCCTCGACCCCATCACTTCCTGGCAATGGAACTTCGGCATTGGCGCAAGCCCTGCCTCCGCCACTGGCAAAGGCCCGCACAGCGTGACCTACAATTCGCCCGGCCCAAAGTCTGTGGCGCTGACCATCACCAACGAGGATGGCTGCAACGTCACCGATGTGGAGACCATCAACGTGCTGCCAATACCTGAAGTGGACCCCACGCTGCTCGACGACTACTGCGGCCCAACCGATAACACGGGCGCTGTGATTCTAGCACCGACTGGCGCCGGCCAACCGTACCTGTACGATTGGACGGGCACTGGCGTTTTCACAGCCGACAGTTCGCTGCTCGACCTAGCGTCTGGTAGCTATTCTGTTGTCGTGCAAACCGCCAATGGCTGCATACAATCATTCAACTTTACGGTAGAGGAGGGCCTGAGCCTCGCCGTTGGCATTGACCCCGTGACGCCGCCCACTTGCAATGGCGACTCCGATGGTAGCATTTCAATTTCTATCCAAATCGCCAACCCGCCCGTGCAGTTTGACTTCGGCAACGGCCTCCAGTCGAGCAACACCTTGAGCGGTATCCCGGCAGGCACCTACAATGTTCTTGTAGTTGATGGACAGGGCTGCGACGGCACGTTTACCATTGAAGTGGTAGACTTTCCGCCGCTTTTGCTGGGCGCCAGCCCCGTTGACATTAGTTGTTTTGGGGCAAATGACGGAACCATAACCGTCATCCCAAGTGGTGGGGCGGGTGGCTATTCCTATCTCTGGAGCAATGGTGCCACCTCGGCCACCATCGAGAACCTCGCCGCTGGCACTTACACCGTCACCGTCACCGACGAGAATGGTTGCTCGGCCACTGCCGAAGCCGACATCATCGAACCAGTCGAGCTGACCATGACGCTCGAAGCCGTGGGCGTGATTTGTTTTGGCGATGAAACAGGCGTGATCACCGTCACTGCCATGGGGGGCACACCACCTTTTGAATACAGCGCAAACGGTACTGATTTTCAGGCCGACCCCTCCATCATCAACCTCGCTGGCGGTGACTACGATGTGGTGGTGAGCGACAGCCGAGGCTGCACTATCACCCTGCCGGCCACCATCAACGAGCCGCCGCCCATCATCGTCGAAGCTGGCAACGACCAAACTGTTGACCTCGGCTACACTGCCGACCTGAACGCCACAGTCACGCCACTAAACCTACCAGTGACGTTGAGTTGGACGCCTGCCGAGTCGCTGAGTTGCCCCGATTGCCTGCGCCCAACAGCCCTGCCATTCGGCACCACCACCTACTACCTCACCGCCACGGACGAAAACAACTGCTCCGGCATTGATTCGGTGACGGTCTTCGTGAACTTGGTTCGCCCGGTTTACATCCCGAACGTCTTTTCGCCGAACGGCGACGGCCTCAACGATTTCTTTACTGTGTACGGCGGCAAGGCGGCTAAATCCATCAAGGCGATCAAGGTCTTCGACCGCTGGGGCGACAATGTGTTTGAGGGTTTCGACATCCCGCTCAACGACGAGCCTTTCGGTTGGGACGGCATTTTCCGCGGCAAGCTGATGGATACTGGGGTCTTCGCCTACCTCGCCCAAGTGGAGTTTATTGATGGCGTGGTCGTGCTTTTTGAAGGGGATGTGATGATTATTAGGTGATTTCGGGTTTCGGATTTCGGATTGGGGTCGCAGCTAATCCGAAATCCGAAATCCGAAATCGTCTCAAGCGCTTTCAAAGCACCTCATGCTGATGCTGCCTCCGAGCACTTCTTCGTAGGTAAAATTCACGGCCTCGGTTTTGTCCAAAAGCCCCAGCGTGTAGAGCATGGGCAGGTAATGGTCGTTGGTGGGTACAGAGAGTTGCGCAGCCCGCCCGAAGGACTGGTAGTTGACCAATGCCTCATAATCGCCCGCCAAAATCCGCTGCTTCACGTACTCGTCGAACTCCACCGCCCAGTCGTATTTCTGTGAAAAATCTTGGAAAGTAACCAGGCGCAGGTTGTGTACGATGTTGCCGCTACCAATGATGAGAACTCCTTTTTCACGGAGGTTTTTCAGTTCAGCGGCCAGGGCGAAGTGCCACTGCGGCGGTTTGTTGTAGTCAATTGACATTTGGAAAACGGGCACGTCTGCTGCTGGGTAGATATGCTTCAAAATCGTCCAAGCGCCGTGGTCGAAGCCCATCTCGTGGTCTTCGTGTACTTGGATGGACTTGACGTTTTCGACAACTTGCTTCGCAAAATCGGGACTACCGGGAGCGCTGTACTTGATTTTATACAATTCGTCAGGGAATCCGCCGAAGTCGTAAATCGTCTCCGGGGCAGGGCTGGTTGCTACCGAGGTGCTGCCCCTCGTGAGCCAGTGTGCCGAGATGACGAGGATGGCCTTGGGCCGTTCCCACCGTTGGCCGAGCGTGGCCAGTGTTTGGGTGAAATTGTTGTCCTCAATAGCGTTCATCGGGCTACCGTGGCCGATGAACACAACTGGCGTCCGGTCGGAAGCAGGCAGTTCGCTGGCGGATTGATGGAATTGGCTGAGTTTCATGGCTGCGGCTCCTGCGGGTAGCAGGAGCAATGATTTTAGGAAATTATTGCGGTTCATGTAGCAACTTGAGTGATTGTAAACGCTGCAAGTACTGGCTTGGTTGAGGAGGCTTTGCGGAGCAAAAAAAGAGTCCATGACTGCGCTTTCACAAACAAAAAAAGCACACGAAAGACTCGTGTGCTTTTTTAAAATGATTGTTTTGTTGGCTTACTTCTTCCAAGGCAGATTGTTCACACGGCGGCCACAGAGGTAGCCGAGGTCAACGCCCACCTCGCAGTCCATGCGGAAATGCACACCCAGTGGTACGCGGCTGATGGCGTTCTCTTCCGACATTTCATAGAAATTGTTGAAAAAACGGGGAGTGCCGTTGAACTCGGTGCGGCCTTCGTGCGAGCGGTCCAACATACCGAAGTGGTTGCCGAAAACATTGGTCAACACCTCAGCGCCTGCGCCGCCCATGGTAGAGTGGCCGGATGGATAAGCTGGAAACGATGGTGTCATGCCTGTTTCACCGGTGAGCGGGTTTTTCAGTGTCGGTTCCCAGGTCGGGTCAATCAGCCGCTGGATATAGCTCTCCGGGCGCTCGAAGTTGTAAACGTATTTGGAGTGCCAGCAGGCCACGGCGGCGTCGTGGAGGGCAATCCCAAGTTTGGCGTAGCAGAAAAGGGCAGTTTCAAGGTTGGAATTGTCCTTTTCAATCACTTGGTTGGCGATGGAAATCCAGCGTGGGCCGGGGCTGAACGTTAAGTTAACAAGGTCGTCGCTCCAGAAGAACGCTATCCATTGGCCATCTTCCCAGTTGTCGTCGTTGATGGCATTTTTCGTTTCAAGGGCTTGTGCGTAGAGGGCGGACTGGTTGTCCTCGCTGTACTGGAGCGGTGCTTTACAAAGCTTATCGGCGGGCAGGATGGCGAAGGTGCGGGCGTTCCCCCAATTGGAGTACATCGGCTTGCCGGGGCCTGGCACAGTGGGCACCCAGTCGCCGGGGCCATCGTAATGTGCCTGCCAGTCGTAGTTGCCGAACGGGTCGAGGTAAGCATCGTGGCCCATGGCGTCCGTCTTTGACCATTCCCAAACGGCCTCGGCCACGAGCGTGCCATACTCCTTGGAGCGGGTGTACACTTTGTCGTTGGTTTCCGACTGATATTTGCTGTCAAGGCTGCTTTCGAGGTCGGTCATGCGGGAGTACATGTCGCTTGGCGGCGCTGGGAAAAACTTGTGCATCAAATCTGCGTACACAAAGTGAACCACTGTCGGCCAGTGGTACTCGGCGTTGTTTTCCACGGCCGGGATGGAGAGGCCTGGGTAGAGGCTTCGCATGGAGTTGTATTCGGGCATGCCTTTGATGCAAGCTTCATAGGCGGCCAAGCCCATGTAGGCCAACGCCCGTGGTGCGGGGCCGGGACGGTAGCCGGGGGAGTAGCGCTCCACATCTAGGAACATTTGGTTCCATTTCAGGGCTGCATCCGCATCGTAATCTGCTACTTCGGCAGCGGCTGGGTCTTCATCTTTTACACAGGAAGAAAAAAGAAAAATAACCATGTAAAAGCCGCACAAAACGGCAAAGGTGTTTCTCAAAAATGTCATAGGATTACAGGTTTAAATAAATGAAAATGTAGCTTTTGGTGGAGTGAGCGAAGGTGGCAAGTTGTTTTACTTGCAAAATGCGATGCAAATCTACCGCCACTTATTGCTTTATGTTTATTTTACGAACAGAAATTAGCTTAGAAAATGATTAAAGTTGACCTAGGGGCAAACAATGCCTGATTAAAAAAAGAGATTTGAGCCAATAAAAATGAAAATACTCATCATTGAAGACGAAGTAAAAACGGTTCAGTCGCTTAAGAAAGGGCTGGAGGAACACCAAATGTTGGTCGAATATGCCTACGATGGCCTTACAGGCAAGCGCCTCGCCGAGGGAGGCAGCTTCGACGTCATCATTTCTGATGTGGTGATGCCCAAAATGACGGGCTTCGAACTGGTCAAAATCTTGCGCCAATCCGGCGTGGAAACGCCCATCCTGCTGCTAACGGCGATGAACGCCACCGACGACAAGGTGACTGGCTTCGAGGCTGGTGCCGACGACTACCTCGTGAAGCCCTTCGAATTCAAGGAACTGCTTGTGCGCATCCGGGCGCTCGCCCGTCGGGGCAAGGAGGGCGTTGCACCCAAGTCCGTCCTCAGCTTTGCCGATCTCGAAATGAACCTCGATGCGAAAACTTGCCACCGCAACAACAAAAAAATTGACCTTACTCCAAAGGAATTTGCACTGATGGAGTACCTCATCCGCAACCAAGGCCGGGTGGTGTCCAAGACCGAAATCGCCGAAAAGGTCTGGGACATCAACTTTGACACCGGCACCAACGTCATCGAAGTGTACGTGAGCTACTTGCGCAACAAGCTCGACCGCCCGTTTGACAAAAAACTGATTCACACCATGTTTGGCCTCGGCTATGTGCTGAAGGAGGAGGTATGACAAGGAAAATGACAAGGAAAAAGTACAAAGTGTAAAGGCAAAAGTTAGGGCAGTTGCGCATCCAACGGTTTCCACTTTTTCCTTTTGGACTTTTTCCTTTTGGACTTTTGAAAAATGCAAATCCGAACCCGCCTGACAATACAGTTCATGCTCATCGTGGCAAGCATCATGCTGGTGGCGATGTTCTACATCTATTTCCAGTTCAAGAACCACCTGCAAAACGAGTTTTACGGAAACCTGCGCTCCAAGGCCAACCTCACTGTGGGCGTGGTGGCGAGCAGGTTGGAGCGGGAAGGTCTTGCCGAGTTGCCGAGTCTGGGCAATGCTAGTTCGTTCACCGCTTTTGCCGAAAACATATCCATTTTTGATGAAAAAGGCCGAAGGGTGTACACCTTCAATCCTTCGCCTTCCGACTTCGCATCAGCTACGCTCCAAGAAATCAACCACATGGGCGAGTGCCGCTTCCCGCATGGCAAGTACAGCGCTTTTGGGACCCGTTACACAGCCCCTTCAGGCAATTTGTACACCGTTATCGCCGAGGCTGTCTTCGACCCAGCGGAGCTGCAAAAACTTGCCCGTATTTTGGTTTTCGTGTTCTTGGCATTCTGCGGCCTGGTTGCCATCGGTGGCTGGTTTTTTGCAGGGCAGGCACTTTCGCCAGTGAGCCGCATCATGAACCAAGTGGACGCCCTGCTGCCCAGCGACATGAGCCGCCGCCTCGAAACCTCCAAAAACCAGGACGAACTGGCCCGGCTCGTCGTCACCTTCAACCGCCTGCTCGACCGCCTGCAGTCGGCCTTCAATGCCCAAAAGCTTTTTCTCTCCAACATATCCCACGAGCTAAAAAACCCGCTCACCGTCATAATTTCGCAAACTGAAATCGCCCTGCAAAAAGACCGACCGGAAGCCGAGTACCGCCAGACCCTTCAATCCGTGCTGGATGATACCCGTGAGCTTAACCTCGTGTCCGACAAGTTGATGCAACTGGCGAAAATCACCGCCACCGGGCAGCAAGTGGAATTTGAAAAAATAAGGATTGACGAGGCTGTGTGGCAAGCAAAAGCGGCGCTCATAAAAGCGCACCCCGACTATAAAATCAATTTTGAAATCGTCAATTTGCCAGAAAACGAGGAACTGCTATACGTGCAGGCCAACGAGCAACTGCTGCGTACGGCGCTGACCAACCTCATGGACAACGGCTGCAAGTTCAGCCCCGACCGCCACGTGAAGGTGCGCCTCTCTTTTTTGAACGAAGGCAATGCCGTCATCGAGATACACGACCAGGGGCCTGGCATCCCCGAAGACGAAGTACAGCTCGTGTTCGAGCCGTTTTACCGAAGCCCCAAAACCGACAAAGTCAAGGGCAGTGGCATCGGCCTCTCGCTTGTGGACAGCATCGTGAAGCTGCACCATGTCAAGCTGAAGGTCTCGAACCGGCAGCCAAACGGGACCGTGTTTCGGTTGGAGTTCCCAATGCCAGCCTCAACAGTTTAAAACATTGACTATGAGTAGTTTATTTAAAAATAGGACGGTGAAGATATTGGTGCTGGTTGCTTTTTTGGTGCTGGCGCTGTTCGCTTGGCGCGGTTTTTTTTCGGGGAATAAACTGCTTGGCCAGCCAGACCCCGCCGTCGCCCTCATGCTGGATTGGCACGAACACGCCCTTCATGCCGAGCGCTTCACGGAAGGCTACCGCCCGCCCGTGGCCGCCAGGGTTTACGCCTATTCTGGGATAGCAGCGTGGGAGGCAGCCAGGTCCGTACTCGGCAATGAATTTCTCTCGCTTGCGCCCAGTTATGAAGGTATGAAGGTTCCAATACCAGAACCAGGCGTGAAATACCACCTGCCTACGGTATTAAATGCCTGCTACAACACCATATTCCTAAAACTCTACATTGGTGCCCCTCGGAACGTTGAACAGGAGGGAAAGGAGTTGGAAAAAAAATGGGCCGAGTACTCACTCCAGGAAATTGACTCAGCATCATACCGTACTTCAACGGATTTTGGGAAAAAGATGGCGATGGCCGTGTACGACTGGTCTGTCACTGATTCCATCGGCCACATGGCCAACCTCCACAACTACGACCGAACCTACACGCCACCGGTCGGCAACAGTTTTTGGCAGCCCTGCGAGGACTTCCCGATGCCAGCGATGCTGCCCCGCTGGGGCAAGACCCGTACTTTTATCATCCAGAAAGAAGAGCATCTGGCCGCCCCGTTGCCACTGTTTTCCATGGAGCCGCGGTCGGCTTTCTATGTGCAGGCACTGGAAGTTTACACCATGAACTCGCCTTTATCTCCTGAAAATCAATGGGTTGCAGAATTCTGGAGCGATGATTTCCCTGGTCTCACCTTCTCCTCAGCTGGCCGCTGGATTTCCATCACCGACCAAGTCGTGCGGCATGAACGGCCAACCCCAGCCAAGGCGTTGGAGACCTATCTTCGGGTTGGCCTTGCACTCTCCGATGCGGCAGTGTCTTGCTGGTATTCGAAGTACCACTACAACCTGCTGCGCCCAGAAACCTTCATTCGGCAATCCATTCAGCCAGACTGGCGGCCTATTGTCCATACGCCCTCGTTTCCGGCCTATCCATCGGGACATGCGATGCTATCCGCTGCCGCAGCTGAAGTACTGACTACCCTCTACGGCAAAAAATACGAACTGACCGACCGCAGCCACAAGGGTCGGACGGAGTTCAAGGGTAAGCCCCGCCACTTTCATTCTTTTTATGAAATGGCCTTTGAAAATGCGTCCTCCCGAATTGCCTTGGGCGTCCACTACCGCATGGATTGCGACGAGGGAACCCGGTTGGGACTGGGCATTGGCAAAGAAGTGGCCGAATTGCCTTTGAAGACTCCCAAGATATGAGTTTCGAGAAGCGGCTGTTAAACTCGGCCTGCAGCTATTCTTGCTTCGCAAATTCAAAGTATTGACTAATTTGGCGGTCAAAGTTTCGACGTGCCAAAATCATTGTGGTCGCCCAATTTATTGGGCAGACCGTGCTGTAATTGCTGAAAAAGTAGTCATTTTATCGGTGGTTGATTTTGGGTGTTGGATGGAAATCATTGATGCTCAACTTTTGGCCGAATCGGTCTACCCAATAAATTGGGCGACCACATTGCAAACTCAATTTGTATGTCTAAAAATCTTACCGCCCTGTCCGGCAGAAAGGGCTTGACCGACAATCTTTTCGAATCCATCGGCAACCTGACCGAAGCCCAGGGTTTTCTGAATAAAAATGATGCCGCCAGGTTGGCTGAGGAATACCTCGTCGGCGATGCTGCCGTGTACGGTGCCAGCACGTTTTACGACTTCACCCGGCCTGAAAACAAGGGCAAAAAAGTATATGTCTGCAACGGCAGCGCTTGCCTCGTGGCTGGTACGCAGGAGGGGCTAAAGTCGCAGTTGGCGGAGCATTTCAAAGAAGAGGAAATCGGTGAAATGTGCTGCCTGGGCCGCTGCCACGAAAACAGCGCCTTCCACTACGCTGGGCACAATTACTCCGGCGGAAACTTGCCCCCGTTTGAAAACTCGGACTGTGTGGGCTGCATGGACAGCTACAACGTGCAGGCCATCGGGGCGGGCATTTTGACCAAGCCCTTCGCTTCTTTGGAGGAGCTTCGCAATGATTTTGCAAAAATGCTGGCCACCACGCCGGAGGATTTGCTGGCGCAAATCAAGGCATCTGGCCTACGGGGTAGGGGCGGCGCAGGCTTTCCCATTGGCATCAAACTGGAAGGCTGCCGCAAGGCCGAGAGCAACCAAAAATACATCGTCTGCAATGCCGACGAGGGCGACCCCGGCAGTTATTCCGACCGTTATCTGCTTGAATATCAACCGATTGCGGTGCTGGTCGGCCTCATCATCGCTGGCTACGTCACTGGCGCCGACCGAGGCGTAATGTACATCCGCTACGAGTACCCGGAGAGCATCGAGGTCATCAAAAAAGCCATCGCCGACTTGGCCGACGCTGGCCTGACTGGCACGGGCATTCTTGGCAGCAATTTCAATTTTGAGTTCAAAGTCATTGAGGCACGGGGCGCTTATATCTGTGGGGAGGAGACTGCCCTGCTGGCCAGCATCGAAGGCCAGCGGCCAGAGGTGCGGGTGCGCCCGCCCTACCCCGTTAATTACGGCCTGTTCGGGAAGCCGACGGTAGTGAACAACGTGGAAACCCTTGCCAACCTTCATTTTATCGTGAAAAATGGCGGCGAAGCTTTTGCCAAAATCGGGACACCCCGCAGCAGTGGCACCAAGCTCGTCTCGCTGGACAGTGCCTTCCGCCGCCCCGGCATCTACGAAGTGGACATGGGCACATCGCTCGCCACGGTGGTGGAAGAACTCGGCGGCGGTTTCAAACGGCCAGTTAAAGCCTTGCACATCGGCGGCCCACTCGGCGGTCTAGTGCCAGTCCAGAAAATGTTCGACCTGACGGTGGACTTTGAGAGCTTCGCTCAAAACAGCTTCTTGCTCGGCCACGCCAGTATCGTCAGCGTACCAGAGGAGTACCCAATGGTGGCTTACTTGGAGCACCTGTTCGCCTTCACGGCGCACGAGAGCTGCGGCAAATGTTTCCCCTGCCGCATCGGTTCGGTGCGGGGAAAGGAGCTGCTGCAAAAAGCGCAAACCAGCGACTACAAGATTGACAATGAGCTGTTTACGGATTTGTTGGACACCATGAAAAAAGGCTCGCTTTGCGCCCTCGGCGGTGGCATCCCACTGCCCGTGATGAATGCGATGGCGCATTTTGGGGAGGAGTTGAGCGGGTATTTTAAAGAAAAGATTTAAGTCATTTTTGCGAAGCAAACGAAATGATTCGATTGACGACACCTGCTTTTTTCGCCATTTTTTTTCTGATTGCTTCTACTGCAAGCGCCCAACCCGACCCCCGCCATATCCAATCCGGCCACGAGATACACACCAACGGCTATATTGACATGCCGTACCTCGTCACGCTGGCAGATGGCACTTGGCTCTGCACATTCACCACAGGCAAATTGGAGGAAGGGCTGGATGGGCAGCACATCGTCGCCACACGCAGCAGCGACCTTGGACAGACTTGGTCTGTGCCAGTACCAATCGAACCTGCCGCCGGCCCAGCCGCCAGTTGGGCCATGCCCTACCTGACCAACTACGGGCGGGTTTATGTTTTTTACAGTTACAATGGCGACGAAATCAGCGAACTCAAGGGCGAAAAAATTCGAAACGATATCCTCGGCTGGTACTGCTACAAGTTCAGCGACGACGGAGGTTTCACTTGGTCGGAGCGCCACCGGCTACCGCTGCGCCGCACTGCCTGCGATATCGCCAACGACTGGCAGGGCGAGGTGCAGATTTTCTGGGGTATCGGAAAGCCCATGACGGTGGGGCAGGGCATGATGCTCAGTTTTACCAAACTTGGCAAGTACATGCTCGACAACGGTGAGGGCTGGTTTTTTCAGTGCGAAAACATCAACGCCGAGCGTGACCCCTCTCGACTGAACTGGCACCTACTGCCCGATGGCGAGCATGGCCTTCGCAACCCCGACTTCGGTTCGGTACAGGAGGAGCACAGCCTCGTGCCGTTGTCCGACGGCAGTCTCTGCTGCATCTATCGCACACAAACGGGCTACCTCGCCGAGGCTTACAGCCGGGACGGTGGGCATACTTGGTCGCTGCCACGGCAGGCACGTTACGCCGATGGCCGCCCGGTGAAAACTTCCCGTGCTTGCCCTAAAATCTGGCGGTGCAGCAATGGCAAGTACCTGCTTTGGTTCCACAACCACAGCGGCGACCACTTCAGCACCCGCAACCCTGCTTGGCTCGCCGGAGGCGAGGAGGTTGGCGGTGAAATTCGATGGTCGCAGCCCGATATGTTCCTTTATGGCGAAGACCACAGTTACGAAAGTGGCCGATTCAGCTACCCCGACCTCGTGGAGCAGGGTGGCCGCTATTGGATAACCGAAACCAACAAGCTGAAAGCCCGCCTCCACGAGGTTCCGCCCTATCTGCTCAAGGGGCTTTGGGGACAATTTGAGGATCCAAACCGTCGTCCACCGTCCACCGTCTCCCGACCACCGGTCATGTCCTTTTCCGAAGATACTTTGAGGAAGGAAAAGCTGCCCATCAGTGGCTTTCCAAAGCACCCAGAGGGCGGTTTTGTGCTGATGAACGCCATGCGGGATACGGGCGGTTTGACCATCGAAATGACCGTGCAACCCAAGGACTTCTCTCACGGGCGGGTGCTGCTTGACACTCGCAACGACCTCGGCTCCGGCCTCTACATCCAGACGACCGGCTACCGCCAGTTGGAGCTAAACCTCTGCAACACAGAGACTTGTGAAACATGGACGACCGACCCCGGTCTACTCGATGTGGTGCGTCCACACCAGGTGACATTCATCGTGGACAACGGACCTGACATCGTGCTGTGCGTCGTAGATGGGCAGCTCTGCGACGGTGGCACGAGCCGTCAGTTCGGTTGGCGGCACTACTCGCCCTTCCTGGGCAATGTTTTGACCAACAAAAAAAAGGAAATGAAAATCCTGCCGGAGGAGATGAAGTCACTCAAGATTTATGATAAGGCGATAAGTGTTTCGGAGGCGGTTGAAAATCAGAAGTTTAGGTAAAATTAATCCCCACTGACTAACCCAATGCCCAACACATCCCGCAGCGAAGCGTCCACATAAACTTTCTTCCCTGTCTCTAAATCCTCCACCACATTGAAATCATGGTCACCAAAAAACGGGCTGCTGGTCAATTGGTGCAAATCAAAACCGAGTAGGGTCAGTTTGCCTCGAAAGTGTGTTACCTGAAACCTATTTTCAAGTTTTTCTTTGCGGAGCAAGGCTAGGCAGGTGGTGTTGAAAAAAGCGGCGTAGCCTACGCAGTGGGCATTTTTTGAAGAAAAAAGCAGGTTTGGGTCAATGTCGTTTTTGCCGGAGGTAAAACGGAGGTGGACTGCCGTCAGGTCGAGTGCGCGTTGGATGATGGATTGGATGGAGGTATCAACAGGGTGATTTTCAATACTTTGCATCAGGTCTTTGTTTGTCAAACCGAAGGTTGGGCGTTCGCCTATCGGATGATAACTGACCAGCAGGCGAAACAGCCGACCTCGAAGCAAGAACAAGGCGAACAGGAACAACAGGCTGTATTTTACCCATTTCTTCATCCAAAGACAGGATTATTTAAAGCCAATCCGCTTTCTCTTCGACCATTGCTGTTGGAGTTTTTTGTGCGAGAGCAGTTGGTCAAGTACTTCGTAAACATCTTCAAACTTGTGATCATAGCGGGCTTCAATTTCAGCTATTTTTTGTGCCAATTCTGCATAAGTCAATGTGTACTGGCGCATCAAAATGAATGTACGCATGATGGCAATGTTTACTTGAATGGCCTTGCTGCTACGTAGTACAGACGACAACATTGTAACTCCTTGTTCAGTAAAGGCAAATGGCAGTTTCCTCGTGCCACCCCAACTTGATATCACAAACTGTGATTTCAAGTCTTCCTACTCAGCGGTGGTGAGTTGGAACATGAAGTCATCTGGAAAGCGTTCGAGATTACGTTTGACCGCTTGGTTCAAGGCCCGTGTCTCAACTTCATACAGCGAGGCGAGGTCAAAGTCCAACATGACATTCAGTCCCCTGGCTTCAACGATTTTTTGCTGAATAATTTGTGGTTTCATCATCTTAAAGTTGGAAGTAATGATTCCGTAAGTCGTTGTAATTCAGATTTTTTTGGTCAAAAATGGCAGTGGGCAGCCAAACGACTGCCCACTGCCAACTGTCGAACTGCCCACTAAAAATCAAGCGTCCACCTTCGCATATTTTGCATTTGCCTCGATGAAGGCACGGCGTGGCGGCACTTCCTCGCCCATGAGCATGGAGAAGATGCGGTCGGCCTCGGCAGCGTCATCAATGGCCACTTGGCGCAGGATGCGGCTGGTAGGATCCATCGTGGTTTCCCAAAGCTGCTCGGCGTTCATTTCTCCAAGGCCCTTGTAGCGCTGGGTCTTCACGGAGGTATCGTTCTCGCCGCTGGAATAGGAAGCGATGGCTTCCCGGCGCTCCTCATCGTTCCAGCAATAGCGGAACTGTTTGCCTTTTTTCACCATATACAACGGCGGTGTGGCAATATAGATGAAGCCCTGCTCGATGAGCGGTTTCATGTAGCGGAAGAAAAAGGTCAGAATCAGCGTGGTGATGTGGCTACCGTCAATATCGGCGTCGCACATGATGACGGTCTTGTGGTAGCGCAGCTTTTCGATGTTGAGGACACGGGCACCTTCGTTGTTCTCGGTGATGCTGACGCCGAGGGCCGTGAAGATGTTCTTGATTTCCTCGTTCTCGTAAATTTTGTGTTCCATCGCCTTCTCCACGTTCAGGATTTTTCCCCGGAGGGGCAAAATGGCCTGAAAGTGCCGGTCACGACCCTGTTTGGCGGTACCCCCTGCGGAGTCGCCCTCTACGAGGAAGATTTCGCTCTCGGCGGGATCCTTGCTGGAGCAATCGGCCAGCTTTCCGGGGAGGCCGCTGCCGGTGAGGGCGTTTTTGCGCTGCACCATTTCCCTGGCCTTGCGGGCGGCTTGCCGGGCAGTGGCGGCGAGAATGATTTTTTCAATGATTTTGCGGGCCGCGCCAGAATTTTCCTCGATGTAGGTGGAGAGCGCATCGTCCACGGCACGGGACACGATGCCCAGCACCTCGGAGTTGCCCAACTCGCTCTTGGTCTGCCCCTTGAACTGTGGCTCCTGTACTTTCACCGACACGATAGCCGTCAGGCCCTCCCGGTAATCCTCGGCGGAGAGCGTGACTTTGGCCTTGGTAAGCATGCCCGACTGATCGCCGAACTTGCCCAACACCCGACCCAACGCCCGGCGGAAGCCACTGACGTGTGTGCCGCCTTCGCTCGTGAAAATGTTGTTCACGAAGGAATACAGGTGCTCGGAGTAGGACGTATTGTACAAAATGGCGACTTCCACCTCCACGTTGTCCTGCTTCGTGATGACGTAGATCGGCTTGTCAATCAGCCTTGTACGCGTTTCGTCGAGGTATTCCACGTATTCGAGCAGGCCACCTTCTGAGTGGAAAGTTTCCGTTTTGAAATGGCCGTTTTCGTCCAATTGGCGCTCGTCGGTAATCACCATTTTCAGGCCCTTGTTCAGGTACGAAAGCTCCTTGATACGGGCAGCAAGGGTATTGTAATTGTATTCGAGTGATTCGACGAAAATCTCGCTGTCCGGTTTGAAATGGATGACAGTACCCCGCTTATCGGACTTGCCGACTTCGCGCACGTCGTACAGTGGCTTCCCTTTGGAGTACTCCTGTTCATAGTATTTGCCGTCGCGGTGAACTTCGGCCCGCAGGTGGATGGACAGGGCGTTCACGCAAGAAACGCCGACGCCGTGCAAACCGCCGGAAACTTTGTAGGTGTCTTTGTCAAATTTGCCACCAGCGTGCAGCACCGTCATCACCACTTCGAGTGCGGACTTCTTCAATTTCTTGTGCATGTCCACCGGGATGCCCCTGCCATCGTCCCGAACGGTGATGGAATTGTCGGGATGGATGGTGGTGGAGACCTCGGTGCAGTACCCTGCGAGGTGTTCGTCAATGGAGTTGTCAATGACTTCCCAAACCAAGTGGTGAAGACCCTTCACGTCCGTCGTTCCGATGTACATCGCCGGGCGCTTGCGCACGGCTTCCAAGCCTTCGAGTGCGGTAATATTGCCCGCATCGTAATTGCCTTTGTCGGGCATCAAGTCCTCTGTTTCTTCTGTATTATTCATGGCGCAAAGGTAGCAAAATTGGAGACAAACCAGTTAAGTCAATATTGTCGTTTCTGCCACTTACCTTGACAAAAATATATGCTAAAAGGAGGTTATTAGCCTTTGCTGAAATTGTCTATTACCATTAGGATATGTTCCCTGAACTTTTGCAACACTTCCATATCTGTTTCATCAAAAAAGCCTTCCTCGTCATGCAGCTTCAACAGTTCCCAAACCTCCTTCATCACCTGCTCGCTTTCCGCCTGACCAATGCGCTCATCAGTTCCATCAGGGTACATCTTGTCCAAAACATCGAAGGCTTCCAGCTTGGCGGTGGCATAGTGCCTTTCCTCGTAAGTCATCATCGTGAACCTATCCATCATAAACTCCGAGACTTCTTGTTCTGACATGTTTTTGATTTGTTCGGGCGAATATTCGGGCAGGATTGGCAGATAGCTGGCCTCAAACATGAAGTCAACGGAACCTTGGCGCAGCACCCGACTTACGATAAAGCTCGCAAAATTCGACAACCTGTCGTATTCATGGTCGGTTCGTTCCAAGGGCGGCAACTCGTCCATTTCCCTCATTTCGTCCAGCCTGTCCATGAATTCCTCTGTCAGGTCATCCATGAAGTCGTCGTCATGATACTCTTTCAAGGTTTCAATAGAACCTTTGGCCATTTCGAGCGCCAACGATAGTACCACTACTTGGAGCAAGAAATCGGTTTTGTAATTTTCATCTAGGCTCTCCACCTTCCGGTCCACTTTCCGGTCCGGGAAAAAATCTGCGGTTATCTGCGCCCGAAGGCCGGGGTCGGGGAAATAATACTCATCATCATCAAGGTCGTCGTCATCGTCCAACCCCATCAAAAAGCCATAGTTGCCCTTTCCCAGTTTCTTGTCCAGCTTTTGTAAGATGGCCTGCACCTTGTCGTTTGGGCCTGAGCAATAGAACGGCCTTTCGTCTTTCCCGGTTTCTATTTCGATGTACTCGAAGTCGTCGGGTTCGGGCAGTAGGTATTGGGTATGCTTGAAGTCTTTGGCCGGCTCGAAGCCGAGATCTTCGGCATACTCGATGGCAGCGTAAACCATGTTGAAGGCCAAGGCTGGCTCTATCTTCAGCATTTCAACATCCCCGCTGACGTAGCCCATCATATCTTCATATTCCAAGATGCTGACGTTGGCCCTGAAAAACGTGTCCTTCAGTCCGAGGCACCAAAGGTCAACGAGGTAGAAGCCGATCACTAGGTTTCCGTTTGGCATCCGGCGGGCCACCGAAACTTGGGCTTTGCCCCTTTCCGACCACCCTTCGTGCGCCCTGCACTCGTAAATCGGCATGGTGCGGCCTTTCTTCACCAATAGGTTTTCGGGCTTGAGCGACACGATGGGCGCTTGGTGCTGCTTTTTCTTTTTGGGTTTTTTATTTGTTGCCATTGTAAGCTGTTTTTTATGAAATTGACCGCAAATTTAAAAACAATGTGCTTTTAAAAGCCTTTTTCAAACTGCGTTGTTTCAAGTAAAAAAATCAATTATGCCAACCACCATACCCGTATTCAAGGGCAAGAACCCCTTCCTGCCCGGTGCCGAGTTCCTCCGCAACCCCTTTGAGTTTACCGTCAACCAATCGCTTCGGATGGGCGATTTTTACATGATGCCTTTTTTGAATCGCAAAATATTCGTCATCACCAACCACGAAGTGGTGGCGCATGTGCTCCAAAAGAATCAAAAAAACTACGTGAAAAGCCCGGCCTACCGCCACCTTCGATTGGCGATTGGCACTGGCCTTGTCACCAGCGAGGGCGAGCATTGGCGGCGGCAGCGGCGATTGGTGCAGCCCGCTTTTTACAAAACCCAACTCGAAGATTTGTTCCGTGGAATGACCGTGGTAGCGGAGAAGTACGTCGAAGAACTGGCCGAAAAATCAGCATTGGGCGAAAACCTCGACATCTCCAAGGAAATGATGGCCGCCACCGCCCGCATCGTGCTAAAAACCCTGTTCAGCACCGAGGACACCGCCGACATCAACGAAATGTACCGGGTGATGATGGACGCACAGGACTACCTCGTTTTCCGAACCGTGAAGCCGTACCTCATCCCCTTCGCCTACCTCAACGGTCAGCACCGCAAGTTCAAAAAGGACATCGCTTGGTTCGACGCCTACATCTTCAAGCTCATCAACGAACGGCGCAAAGACCCCAACCCACCGAACGATTTGCTGACCATGATGCTCACTTCCAAAGACGAGGAAACTGGCGAGGTGATGAACGACCGGGCACTGCGGGACGAGGCTGTGACGCTCTTCGCCGCAGGCCACGAGACCAGCGCAACCTCGCTCACCTGGACGCTCTGGCTGCTGTCTCAACACCCCGATGTTGTGCGGAAATTGCGGAGCGAAATCGAAACCGTGTTGGGCGACCGGATGCCCAGTTTCGAGGATTTGCGCAAGCTGACGTACACGATGCAGGTGATTCAGGAAAGCATGAGGCTCTACCCGCCGGGCTTTGCCATTGGGCGGCAACCGATAGCGGAGGACGAGATTTTGGGTGTGAAAATCCCGAAGAATGCCATCATGTTCATCAGCATTGCGGCCATGCACCGTGATCCACGCTACTGGGAGCGGCCCAAGGATTTTTATCCCGAACATTTCAGCCCGGAGCAGGAAAAAGAGCGGCCAAGGTTGGCCTACATGCCGTTTGGGGCGGGGCCAAGGATGTGCATCGGCAACCATTTTGCGCTGATGGAAATGCAGCTTTTACTGGCTTTGCTGGTTCGTCAGTTTGATTTTGAAGCGGTCAAGGGCCACCCGATTGTGCCGGAGCCGCTGATCACGCTGAAGCCGAAATTTGGCATTTTGATGAAGGTGAAGGAGCGGAAAGCTTATGAAGTATTGATGTGAAAAGTAGGCTTCTGTTCAGAGAGGGCGGGTTATCAAAGCCGCTGGTAGTTCACAAAACATTTGGTTTGGGACAAGCGGGTTTGATAACCCGCACTCTCAATACTGGGTGCCGTTTTAACCCAAAGGAATCATAACCCAAAATGCCATTCGCCCCGTTAGCTACATCTGGGCGATTCGCTTAATTTTGCAAAAAATAAATCAACATAAAATGACCACTGAACTTGATTTTTCCCCTGAAAGACTCCAAAAATTCGGTTTCCTCGACGTGGATGTTGACCCCACGCTCGACCTTTTCGAGGAGATCAACAAGCTGAAAAAAGAGAAGAACGCCATCATCCTGGCGCACTACTACCAAGAGCCTGACATCCAGGACATCGCCGATTACATCGGCGACAGCCTTGGACTCTCGCAGGAAGCCGCCCGCACCGAGGCCGACATCATCGTGTTCGCTGGCGTTCACTTCATGGCCGAGACCGCCAAAATGCTCAGTCCCCACAAAAAAGTGATTCTGCCCGACCTGAAGGCAGGCTGCTCCCTCGCCGATGCTTGCCCCGCGCCGCTATTTAAGAAGTTCAAGGAAAAATACCCCGACCATATCGTGGTAAGCTACGTGAACACTTCGGCGGAGATGAAGACGCTGACCGATATCTGCTGCACCAGCACCAATGCCGTGCAAATCATCGAAAGCATCCCGAAAGAACAGCCGATCATCTTCGCACCGGACATCAATTTGGGTCGCTACTTGGTGAAAAAAACCGGGCGTGACATGGTGCTCTGGAACGGTGCCTGCATGGTACACGAGATTTTTTCGGAGGAAAAAATCGCCAAATTGCGCAAGCGTCACCCCAACGCCCTGCTCATCGCACACCCAGAATGCGAAGAGAGCCTGCTCGAAAAAGCCGACTACATCGGCTCAACCACGGGCCTGTTGAAGTTCACGATGCGCAGCAAGGCCACCGAGTTCATCGTGGCCACGGAGGCGGGCATCATTCACCAAATGGAGAAATCGTCGCCGCACAAGACCTTCATCCCGGCCCCGCCGGAAAATACCTGCGCCTGCAACGAGTGTCCGCACATGAAGCTGAACACGCTGGAAAAACTCTACGTCTGCATGAAATATGAAATGCCCGAAGTGATTTTGCCCGAATGGGTCATCCGGGAGGGCGTGAAAAGCATTGACAGAATGCTGGAGATTTCAGCGAAAGCAGGTTTGTGAGGATTGTTAAATTGTTGAATTGCTGTATTGTTATACGGGCAAAACAATAAAGCAATTCAACAATTCAACAATCATTTCTTCTTCTTTCCTTCGGAAATGGCCAGTTTCAGCACATCTTCCATCCGGTCAACGTAATGGAAGGTCATGCCCTCGATGAAGTCTGGGTTGATTTCCTCCACATTTTTTTGGTTTTCCTTGCAGAGGATGATTTCCTTGATGCCTGTCCGCTTGGCGGCCAATATTTTTTCCTTGATGCCTCCAACTGGTAGCACCTTACCACGTAAGGTAATTTCGCCCGTCATGGCGAGGAACGGCTTCACGGTTTTCTTCGTAAAAGCGGAGACAAGCGCCGTGAGCATGGTGACACCGGCAGAGGGGCCGTCCTTTGGAATGGCGCCTTCCGGCACGTGGATGTGGATGTCGTGCTCCTCGATATCCTTTGGGTCAACGCCAAGTTCCTCAGTATGTGCCTTGATGTAGCTCAGGGCCGTGGAAGCAGATTCCTTCATCACCGAGCCGAGGTTGCCAGTCATGGTGAGGCCGCCCTTGCCCTTGTGCAGGCTGGTTTCTATAAAAAGGATTTCGCCGCCAACCGAAGTCCAAGCCAAGCCAATGGCCACGCCGGGTGGTTGGGATTCTTTGTACATATCGTTGGAAAAACGGGGAGGCCCCAGCATTTCCTTCAAGTCTTCGGTCTTTACGTTCACGTCGTAGGCTTCGTCCATGGCCACTTTTTTGGCCACGAATCGCATCACGCCCGCAATCTGGCGGGCCAAGCTTCGCACGCCCGACTCACGGGTGTACTCCTGGATGAGCTTCGTCAAAACCTGTTTGCTCAGGTTCACTTGCTTCGTTTGCAGGCCATGCTCCTTGCGCTGCTCCGGTATCAGGTGGCGCTTCGCAATTTCGATTTTTTCCTCAATCGAATAGCCGTTGATGTAGATCATCTCCATCCGGTCGAGCAGGGCGGGCTGGATGCCCGTCGTGCTGTTGGCGGTGGCGATGAACATGACCTTGGAGAGGTCGTATTCGAGTTCGAGGTAGTTGTCGTAAAAAGTGGAGTTCTGTTCCGGGTCGAGTACTTCGAGCAGCGCCGACGAGGGGTCACCACGGAAGCTCTGGCCCACCTTGTCAATCTCGTCGAGGATGAAGACGGGGTTACCGGACCCCGATTTTTTCAGCGACTGGATGATGCGGCCCGGCATGGCACCGATGTAGGTCTTGCGGTGTCCACGGATTTCGGCTTCGTCGTGCAGGCCACCCAGCGACATGCGGATGAATTTGCGCTTGATGGCCGTGGCGATGCTCTTGCCCAGCGAGGTTTTACCCACGCCCGGCGGGCCGACGAGGCAGAGGATGGGGGCTTTCATATCGCCCTTGAGTTTCAAAACTGCGAGGTGCTGGAGGATTCGGTCTTTGACTTTCTCCAGCCCGTAGTGGTCTTTGTCGAGCACTTTCAATACTCTCGTTAGGTCAAAATTGTCCTTCGTGAAATCTTCCCAGGGTAGTTCGAGCAGCACTTCAATGTAGTTCATCTGGATGGCGTACTCTGCCACCTGCGGGTTCATTCGGCGCAGCTTGTTGATTTCCTTGTCGAAGGTGTCGGCGGCGTTTTTCGGCCATTTCTTTTTCTTGCCCCGATCCACGAGCTGGCGTAGTTCTTCCTCTTGCGGGTTGCCGCCCAACTCCTCCTGGATGGTTTTGAGCTGCTGGCTTAGGTAGTAATCCCGCTGTTGTTTTTCGATGTCCACCCGTACTTTGCTTTCGATGCGGTCTTTCAGCTCCAGCAATTGAAGCTCGGTGTCCATCTGCTCCAGCAGGTTTTCGGCCTTTTTGGCGAGGTTGTTTTCTTCGAGGATGCCCTGCTTGGTAAGCAGTTTTACCCCCAAATTGGAGGCGATGAAATTGATGAGGAAGCTGGGGTTGTTGATGTTGCGGATCATGACCACCGCCTCCGACGGGATGTGCGGGGAGAGCTGGATGATGCTGCGGGCCTTGTCCGTAATGGACGCCATGATGGCCTCAAATTCCAGCTTGTTCTTGGGCATGGTGTAGTTGATCTCCTCCACCGTGCCCTGCATGTACGGGGTTTCGGACACCATTTTTGCCAACCGGAAACGCCTGCGGCCCTGCAAAATGGCCGTGGTGGTGCCGTCTGGCATCCGTATCAGCTTGATGATGCGGGCCAAAGTGCCGATGTCGAACAGGTCGTCCACACCGGGGTTTTCCACCTTGCTGTCACGCTGGGAAAGAACGGCCACGATGCGGTGGTGGTCGTAGGCTTTTTGCACCGCCCGGATGCTCTTGTCCCGCCCAACGGTGATGGGTATCACCACGCCGGGGAACAGCACGGTGTTTTTCAGTGCCAGCACGGGCAGCACTTCGGGGTAGGGGTCTTTGATGCTAAGTTCGTCCTCCTCCTCGATGGTGATCAGGGGCATGAATTCACCCTCTTCGTCAAACCCTTCGGGGGCATATAATTCATTGATTAAAGGCATAGGTTATGTTGGAAATTGGGAATTGGAAATTAGAAATTGGGGATGGAGCGTTTGTTCCTATTTTCCAAAGGCCAACTAAAATGTTTGTTTAAGAATCCAAAACGCAAAAATACTACCTTCCAGTTGTCAAACTGTCAGGTGTTGGGAACTTTTGTTGATTTTACGCAGGATGCCAAGTTTTGTGCCATGCGGGTTTATTGGGAAAATTCATGCAATTATTGGCAGGGTAAGGCGAAAATAGGCTGAAGGGCTGGCAGGTTTTGGGGGTGGGCGTCAAATCGGCAGGGGACTTTTCACCAACTGTTTTTGATATTATTGCAATAGCATTCCTTTTTTATCGAAAACCTCAAAAAAACCTTGCCCAAACTTCTTGGCAGGCAAGGTTTTGAAAATAGGGATTGAGGAGATTACTGCTTGACAAAGTGCACGGGCAGGCCGCCTTGGGTGCTGACGAAGTAGGCATCTTGCCGGAACGCCCCATCCTGATAGTGGTAGTTTTCATTTGGTGGCTGGTGCCAGCACCTTTGACGAAGCCAATATCCTCGAAACTTCACCCATCGGTACTTTTTTGTGTAACGCTATTTCAGGACGGGACACCTCGGTGAGGTCGCAAAAGTTGAAAACAAAACCGCCCCGCCAGTCAACAAAGACGGCGGGGCGTTTGAATTTTTGGCCGGAGGCTATACTTTATTTCTCAGCAAATCACGGATTTGCTCCAGTAGCACGATGTCGGCAGGTGGTGGGGGTGGTGGGCCTGCGGCTTCTGCTTTTTTTATTTTGTTCATGGCTTTGACTATCATGAACATCACGAATGCCACAATCAGGAAGTCAATCATAGCCATGATGAATGCGCCAAACTTGACAGCTATCTCAGCGGCAGTCTCTGTGCCATCGGCGCCAACAACGGCGGGTGAAATCACCCATTTCATGGCACTAAAATCTACTCCCCCAGTCAGTTGACCTATTAACGGAGCAACGATCCCGTCAGTAAAGGAAGAGACAACCTTTCCAAATGCGCCACCCATTACGAAAGCAACTGCAATGTCAATCAGGTTGCCCTTCATTGCGAAGTCTTTGAATTCTTTCCACATGATGACCTTGTTTAGATTGGTGAGAAAATAGGTTTGGATTGGACGAAGGTAATATTTCGACCAAAATTCACGAATACTATCATTCCAAACCAAATGTATTGCCCAGGGAGATTCAGCCAAATAAAAAAAGCCGCACACTTGCACGGCTCACAAATTATAATCTCATGAATAAAACGAAAAATCACTGGGTGGGTCCTTCAACTGCTGCTGCTTTCCATCTTCACTTTCGTCGCTCAGTTGAAAAAAGTTCCCCTCCCAAAATTAGGAGGGGAACCCGGACAGGTTGATGGGGACTGATGTTTGTGCGATTTAAAAAAACAGTAACCGGGTTGGGAATCGGCTTGGGTACTTAAATCGGTTTTTGAAAATAGATTTGGAATAAGAAAATGTAATCGGCTTCCAATAAATCGGTGAATGGGCTTTATCGCACAATAATTTTTCCTGTATGGATCAGCCGCCCATCTGCTTCCAATTGGAAGGCATAAGTGCCCGAAGGCATGCCGTTCCGTTGAAGTCGCAGGTGGTTGCCGGGAGCTTTCTCCTGGCGGACGAGCCGACCGTTTATGTCAAAAACATTTATAGTCAAGGTCTTGCACTGCAATTCTTTGGCTTCGAACTCAATGGCCGAAACGAATGGGTTGGGGTATGCTTTCACCTCTACGTCCGGTATCTCCGGCGTGTTCACATCGCTGATGACGATGAAGTCGAGCAGCGAATCGCCGCCGATGACATGGGTGTAGGTCGCTGTCTGAAATGGCATATCGTAGCCCACGAAAACGGTGGCGCTGTTGGGGATATGCGTCCCCTCGGGGTTGTTCGGTTTCTGGGAAACCTTGAATTTGACAAACCCTGTTGATGCAGCGCCACCGCCCGGTAGCAGGGCCAATTCTTCAAACGTAAATTTCAGGACACCATCGCTGTACACCTCGAAGTCGTAGGGGTGGCTGCTTGCGCCAGCTGTCACCGTGCCGAGGTCAAGAAAAGGAGAAAGCGTGTCTCTCACGACCAACCGAGTGATGGTGTCCATGCCGACGTTCTGGAAATAAACATGGTACTCGATGTCGGTGTTGGCTGGGATGAGGTTTTCACCGTTCTGTTGATAGCCCTTGGGATAGCCTCTGAGAATGATGTAATCGGTAAAAGAACTAATGTTTTCTTGTGCGTCCACGGCGAGGAAGGGGTCGTTTTCGTCTTCCTGGAGTTCGGTTACAAATCCGGTGGAGTAGGTTCCTGTTGTCGTGCATCCTTCCACGGCCACGGTTGGGTAACTGTTGCCGGGGTGGCCGGGCGTCTGCTCGGCGATAAGTCGGTAGGTGGGTCCGTTTGCAGCGTAAACTAATGTGGTATCCTGACCAGCATTTAATTCAAATGAACCTTGCAAGCCGAGAATATGGTCTTCAATAACAATGAAATCCTGTGCCTGCTCCATGTTGCCAGTACCAATGTTCTTGATGAAGAACCGGACGGAGTCCACATCGCAGTAACCGTTAACGGACACGTTTGCCATGTCCCAATTTGGGTCAGCGGGCAGGCAAATGGAATCCGGGAAAATATGGGCGCTCACAATATATGCCTCAGTTGGAAGGCCGCTGCAATCCGAAGATGCCGTGATGTAAAAGCTGCCACATTCATCCAAACCAACCAAGCCCAAATCGAAGACCAGCAGGCTGTCGTTTTGCGATGCAACTGGAATGGAGGTCCCAACGAAGGTCAAGCCATTGTCCAAAATGACGTTCACGCTGGTGTTGGTCGAAGCGGCCGTGCCGGTGTTGCAGTACGAAACGGTGTAACTGATGTTGGTGCAATTTTGCGCCGACGGCGCCGATATGTCCACTTCGAGCAGCGGGCAATCCACCACCTTCAACATGGGGAAGTTGCGCACCAGCGTATCGTACTGTGAGGTGAAAGCGACGTTGTAGTTGCCGATGCAGGCACTCCAGTAGTCGTTTTTTACCAAAACGCTTACCAAGTAGTTGCCAGAATCAACCGTGATGTCGAAGCTGCCGCTGGCGTCGGTAGTGCCAAAAAACGTCTTGTTGTCAGAAGCCGCCCGAACTATCCAGTCGTTCAAGCCTGTCTCGCCGTTTTGGTAAACGCAGTCGCCGCCGTCAATAAATACCTTACCAGTAAGGTGGTTGGTATAAACACTCCCATCGGCTCCGGCCTTAATAAAGGTGACATCGTTGCCAAAAATGCCAAGAAGCGAGTTGTAGCCAATGACGATGAACCCGTCGTCTTCTGTGGGTGCTACTGACTGCCCCCAGTCCAAGTAGATGCCCCGTCCGATGTTGTTGGTCCAAATCTCATTCCCGTTGTTGTCGAAGCGAGTAAGGAAGACATCGGCATTGGTGGAGTCGATTTCCGTAACTCCTGTTACCACGAGGTCGCCATTGTTGGTTTTCAGCAGGTCGTGAACATCATCGCCCAATTGGCCGCCAAAAGTTTTTGACCAGATTTCGTTGCCGTCAAGGTCGGTTTTGAAGAGCCAGCCATCTGAAGTGGTACCAGTATGGCCTGCAAGTGCCAAGTTGCCATCGGCAGCGAGCACGAGGTCGTACAGTTGGTCAATATCGGTCGTTGAACCAAAAAACTTGCTCCAAACTTCGTTCCCGCTGAAGTCCACTTTGAGCAGGTAGCCGTCCTTGGTGCCGTTGGCTGGGTTGAATGCGGTGCCTGCCACAAGGTAGCCGTCGGGCACTTCCAGCACGCTTCTGCCATTGTCGTCGCCGGAAGTGCCGTAGGCTTTGCTCCAGACTTGGTTGCCCTGTGCGTCTATTTTCACCAAGAAGACATCACGCTGGCCGTTGCCAAGGCTCGTCGTGGAGCCAACAATAAGGTAGCCGCTGCTGAATGTAGTTGGGATAATGCGGTAACCGGAGTCATCGCCGCTGCCACCAAATTGTTTACTCCATAGTTTTTGTCCGTCTGCATTGATTTTTAGGAGATAAACATTAGCATCGGAAAGTTGGGTTGGAAAAATCTCACCGGCCACCAGAAAGCCGTGGTCGGGTGTTTCGGTTATGGAATAGCCAAATTCTTTGAAGCCGTCATCGTAGTAGTTTTCCCAAATTTCGGTGCCGTCCACATCGGTGCGGATGACGTACACGTCCATGTCGCCGTCAGGGCCGAAGCTTTCGCTGAAACCAGCGCCGACATACCCACGGTCTTTGGTCTGGATGATGGAGTGGCCAAAGTCTTCTGCATTGCCACCGAAGTAAATTTCCCATCCCTGCGCATTGGCGGAAAGGCAAGCCACCAGCCCGGCCAGGAGAAGCAGGGCTTTGTGCAGGCTTGCTGGCCTGAGCGATGTATGGGAAGATGTCTTCAACAATGCAGTCATGGGTAGTTTTTTCAAAATCTTCTTTGATGACGATACAAATGTGAAAACTACTTCGGCTACAATCAAAGACAAAAAACAGCGTTTGTTGAATAGTTTTCGAATCAGTTTCAGGCAATTTTTAGAAGCAATTCCACTAAAATCATTGTAAATACTGGATTTTTGCATGGACACGAATTTTGTGTTTTGTTGAAAAAAAGAAACCATTACAGCCTACTTCTTTCATGGAAAAAAGTCACCTCGTCAGCATTTTTAGGGTTTTGGAGAAAAAAGAGGTCAAGGAGTTGCGCAAATGGGTCAACTCCCCTGCCCACAACCTGCGCAAAGACGTGACCGATTTGTTCGAGTACCTCGTATCGGGCCAGCATCTTTTTTCGGAAAAGCACTTGGAAAAAGAGCGTGTATTTCAAGCCATTTACCCCGGTAAAACGTACAGCGACGCCGAAATGCGCCAAGTGATGCATTTCTTGCTGCGGGTGATTGAAAACTTTCTGGTGTACAACGAATTGGCGAAGGACGAAGTACGCTCGCAGACGATTTTGGCCAAGGTGTACCGGAAGCGACAGCTACCCAAGCTTTTCCAGAAAACTATCGAGGTGGGGCGGGAAATACAGCTGCAACAGCCCTACCGCAACCACCAATATTTCGAGAACGAGTACTTCCTCCAATTTGAGCAATACACCTACCTCAGCGGCCTCGGGCGAAATACACCACTTAATCTTCAAGAGGTTTCCGATGCCAACGATGTGGCTTACCTCGCCAACAAATTGCAGTTGAGCTGTATCATGCTCTCACACCAAGCCGTTTTCAAGACAACCTATCGGCTGCAAATCTTGGACGAACTGCTCACCTATTTGGAAAGCAACCAACACTTACTCGAAATTCCAGCGATTGCCATTTATCACCACCAGTTCAAAGCTATGAAAAACCCCAGCGACGAGTCGCATTACCGTCTTTTGAAAAAGGAGATTTTCGAGAATGGGCATTTGTTTCCAATTGAAGAAATGCGGGTTATTTATCTACTTACTATCAACTATTGCATAGGTCGCATAAATGCTGGTATTTCTGCATTTTTTCGGGAATCATTTGACCTCTATCGAGGAGGGCTTGAAAATGGCACCTTCCTTGAGAATGGCGTCCTATCCCGCTTTACATTTCAAAATGCAGTAACTACTGGCCTTAATCTTCGGGAGTTTGAATGGGTAGAAAATTTTATCAAAAGCTACAATAGTTTATTAGATGAGAAGCATCAAGAAAGCTTCGTTCACTTCAATCAAGCTCGACTTTATTTTGAACAAAGGGATTATGATAGGGCAATGAAATTGCTTGCGCAATCAGATTATGACGATATATTAATGACACTCAATGCTCGTGCTATGCTCTTGAAAATGTACTATGAGTTGAATGAATTTGATGCTTTAGATTCCCTTATTGAGAGCATGAGTAGCTACCTACAAAGGAAAAAAGTCATGGGGTATCATAGGAACATTTTCAAAAACTTGATTCATTGCACAAAAAAACTGCTAAAGGCTATTCCCGGAAATATTGTGCAGTTAGAAAAATTCAAAACAGAAATACAGGCCACAGAACCCTTGATGGAGCGAAAATGGCTTTTGGAGCAACTTGAAAAATTGTGAGATAATTTGCGACTTTTGCCTTTTTGGAGACGATAGACTTTAGACTTTAGACAGGGCCTCGCAAAAAACCCCAGCCCCCAGCCCCCAGCCTAAAATCTAATGTCTCCCATCTACAGTCTTAAATGAGCCAACGGAACAAACTGATGAAATTTGCGGAGGTACTCAGCTTCCCCAACGTGTACGAAAACTTCGACGCCAGCAACCCCTCGCTCGCCGGGGAAAACGGCCAGCCGGTGGAGTTGCGGGGCCATTGGGCCGAGCGCCATTTCAAAAACAACAACCCCATAACCCTCGAACTGGCCTGCGGCAAGGGCGACTACGCCATCGGGCTGGCACAGCGCTTCCCGGAACGCAACTTCATCGGCGTGGACATCAAGGGCGCCCGCATCTGGCGGGGCGCCAAAACGGCGCTGGAACTTGGCTTGGCCAACGTGGCATTCCTGCGCACCCGCATCGAACAAATCGCCTTGTTTTTTGAAGAAAAAGAAGTGGACGAAATCTGGATAACCTTCCCCGACCCGTTCCTGCGCAACAGCAAATCGAACCGGCGGCTCACCTCGCCCATGTTCCTGGAGATTTACCGCAAATTCCTGAAGCCGGGCGGCTTTGCGCAGCTAAAAACGGACGACCCCACCCTTTTTGACTTTACCCTGGAAGTGTTGGAGGCGGAAAAAGACGTGAACATCGTTTACCAAGACCACGACATCTACGCCAAGCCGCTGCCCATGCCAGAGCTGGAAATCAAGACCTTTTATGAAAAGCAGCACTTGGCCATTGGCCGCACCATCAAGTACGTTCGTTTTACCCTCGGCGAATGATTTTGAACTTTTGTTGCACCAGAAAAGTTGAATCCGTACTTTTGCGACGCTTTTAGCAATTGTAATCCTTTGAAAAAGTTCTGAAAGCCGATTTTGGTCCCATAGCTCAGTTGGTTAGAGCATCTGACTCATAATCAGAGGGTCCTAGGTTCAAGCCCTAGTGGGACCACAAACGAATTTTCGCAACCTTCTAATCTAATTTACAATGGGTTAGGGGGTTCTTTGCTTTTTTTGGGGACGAAATGGGGACGGTTTTTCTAATTTTTCTAACTTCTCACATTAAAATCACTAGATATGGAGAACTTTGTTGTGATTGAATTTAGCCCCTCAAATGAAAATGATTTGAGTGAAGCCACAAAAAATCTTTTGGTAAATAAATCGGAAATTGTTTTCATTGAAGCAATCGTCAATCCTAACCTGAATAACTTCATTAGGTTCAAGGCATTTCTCTCTGAAAGTTTTATTAGAGCTTTTGAGCGGACCTTTGGTTACCGTTATGCAGAAGCCATCATTACTGACCCAAAATTTAGAAAAGAGCTAGAGGAAGCACGCAAACCCTTACCTTAATATGTGAGAAAATACTATTCACTACTAACCAACCAAGTGAGGGAAACGCCTACCAATCATTTCCACTAATTTAGCGGCGTCAGTTTCCTCCAACCGCTCTATTTTCCTTCCAATGGTCAACAGCCTACATTTTTCCTTTTCACGTTGTCGGTAGTCGCTCCCGGCAAAACATGGGTCATGCAGTTCTAGCGGCGGGCCGAAAAGATAGGTTCAAGCCTTAGTGGAATCCCCTTCAATCTTCCTAGGTTCTTGCAATTCAATGAGTTACGAGGACTTTTTATTTTTAGAGGACGCCAAAGGGGACAGTTGAGCTATTTTTTATCGCCTATTCTCTGTTTTTCATCTTGACTAAGGCTATCTTTGGTACTGCCATTCAGAAGGCAAATAAGCTTCCTGAATGGCATGAATTAACTCCTGAATGAAAATGAAACACCAACTGACAGCTTGGTTACTCCTAATCACACCGCTTTTGTTTTTCGCTTGCTCCGAGAGGTCGGAGAAAAGCAAAGAAGTTAGTAGCCCACCAAGTAGCTATTCAAGCAGTCCAGAAGATGAAACAGAAGAAGAGGCCGACAACGATGCTTCAGGCTGCAAATTTGAGGACGGGACACATTCCGCATCAGTGGACTACCACAATTCCGAAACAGGGTATTCCACAACATATACCCTTGATGTTGAGGTTCAAGATTGCCAAATCGTGCAGATTAACTTTCCAAATGGTGGCCATCTGGACGAAGACCATATTTCAGCAGCAGACATTGACGAAGATGGAAATGCAAGCGTTGAGGGAGAAGACGGCAAATCTTTTGAAATTCAAATTGACCGTTAGTGCCTGCCTTAGTCAGCCTTTGGCGTCAAAGTCAAGATGCGGCGTAATTGTATTACCAAAATTCTACTCACTAAAATTCAAACCAATGAAAAAAGAAGCATTTGTGGCAATCGTTTTTCTTCTTTTAGGTAGATTTAGTTTTGGGCAGCAAGATGCCTCTGGACTAGGAATAGCAAAATATCTTGTCAAAGATTACAAGGGGGCAATTCTAGTCTTCAACGAGGCCATTGAAGAAAATCCACAGAGTGCGGATGATTATTGTTTTAGGGGGTCATCTAAAAATTACCTTGAAGATTACCGGGGAGCCTTACAAGATTACAATAAGGCCATTGAGCTAAACCAAGAATTTGGCCTAGCTTACTTTTATAGGGGAAAGCTAAAAATTACTCTTGAAGATTATCGAGGCGGGATTCAGGACTTCAACAAAGCCATTGAATTAGACTCAGAGTTTGCGGATGCTTACATCAATCGAGGAGAGGCAAAATCAAAACTCATGGATAATAGGGGAGCGATACAGGACCATAATAAAGCCATTGAACTGGAGCCGAGAAATTTTGGAGCATACTATTTTCGTGGTTTGGCAAAATCAGACCTCAAAGATTACCGAGGAGCAATTCAAGACTTAACCAAAAGTATTGAATTAAATTCAGAATTTTGGGGAGCCTATTTCTTTCGGGCGGAGGCAAAATCTGTGCTTGAAGACTATCGGGGAGCAATTCAGGACTTCAACAATGCCATAGAGCTAGAACCAAATTGTACAGAAGCATACTTTCATAGGGGGATGGCAAAACTTATTATCGGTCAAATGGATAGTGGCTGCCTAGACCTTTCTAAGGCCGGAGAGTTAGGCTATTCCGATGCCTACGATGCCATAAAAAAATACTGTAATTAGTGTTGTGGCACTTCTTCACCTCAAAACTCATCACAATGAAATTTCAAAAAATTCTAATCACCGCAATTCTATTTTTTTCAGTTTCGCCTCTTTTTAGCCAATCAGTTACAGAGTTAATCCTATCTCTTCAGAAAAGTTACAATCCTCTTTTTTCAAATAAGGCTTCTTTTCTGGGATTGGACTTTATCAGAACCTACAATGTATCCAGTACAGATTCAACCTACTATTTTATGATAAGTGTGAATCAGGTTCAAACGGTAGGACAAGGCTATTCGGTTGGAACCACAATCTTTGGTTCGGGTATTTTCGGGAATCCTGGGCTTGCAATTTCAGGAGCTTACACAAAGGTAGCATCAGGAGGAACCATAGTCTTAAACCACAAGGACTTTTTGGAGTTTTATGAATGTGCCAATGACGTTTATACGTTCATCGTCTTTAAGCAGCTTCACAAGACAACAAACTTCAACACGGTTACAACTTGCTCAGTGGGGAATTTGACCTTCGGGGCTGAATACTTCCCAAACGTCACTTCACCATCCGACAACCTCAAATTTTATTTCAAGGTTGGTGATGAGGCTACCTTCACAATGAACAAGGTTGAATTTGAGGAAATTGTAAAAACTATCTTAGGGGCGAAAAATCTTTGGGGAAAATAGGCCACCCACCCCAATTCCATCCGGGGCCGTATCGGTTTGGGGTATTTTCGACAGTTTCCTTTCCTTGGATATTTGGCTAAAATGAAGCATTTTTGAAAAATAAATTAAACATCCATTTCCCATGAAGACATTGAGAGCAGTTTTTGCCCACCTCCTTTTGTTCGCCCTCGTAGGTGCGGGGCTTTCGGCCTCAGCCCAAACGGTTTACATTACCAATACCGGAGAAAAATACCATGCTGACGGTTGCCAGCATCTCAGAAAGAGCGCCTATGCTATTTCCCTTGCTGATGCCAAAGAGAAGGGGTACACAGCTTGCAAGGTGTGTAAGCCTACTTCCAAAGCTTCGACAACGCCAAAGGCAAGCCCAAACAAAGGAAAGCAGAACACAACCTATCGAGCTACACCAAAGGCCAACTTATCCGCCACCTCCAAGCAGTGCAGCGCTTTGACCCAAGCGGGGAAGCGATGCAGTCGGATGACCAAGGATGCAAGTGGGAAATGCTGGCAACATCAAAAATAACCTTCTTTTCAACTGGTGGGACCACAAACCAAAGCCCCGGAGGAGCAATCCCCCGGGGCTTTTTTTTTGCTATTTTAGGCCGCCTTCATCAACTGAATCTCACCCAACAGCCTCACGTCCTCGCTCACCAACACGCCACCCGTTTCCAGTGCGGCGTTCCAGTTCAGGTCCCAGTCCTTGCGGTTGATTTTACCGGAGAGGGTAAAGCCCGCCTTGGTGTTGCCCCATGGGTCTTTGCCGACGCCACCGAATTCAACGTCCAACTTTACAGGCTTGGTAATTTCCTTGATGGTCAAGTTGCCTTGCAATGCATTGTCGGCAGGGGAAAAGGACGTAGCCTGGAACTTCATTTCGGGGTAGGTTTCCGAGTCGAAGAAGTCGGCGCTTTTGAGGTGGCCGTCCCGCTGCTCGCTGCCCGTGTTCACGGAAGCCGTTTCAGCCGAGAAGGAGATGTCGGCATCAGAAAAGTCGTCCTTGTCAGATTCGACGTTCACGTTGAAGCGGTCGAAATTGCCCGTTACCGTGGCAATCATCATGTGTTTGACCTTGAATTGGATTTCGGAATGCGCTGGGTCCAGCGTCCATTTTGTCTTTGACATTTTTCTATTGTTTGATTGTTAAATTGTTGAATTGTTATTGGGACAGTGGATAAATCAATGATGAATGACCCAATGTCCAATGACTGATTTTTATACGTTCATCGGCACCTCCATCAGCAACAATTCGGCGTGCGAATTTGCCTCGATGGAAAGCTGGTCGGTGTCCCAGATGCCAAGCCCGTCCCGGCGGTTGAGCACCTGACCGTTGATGGTCACGTCGCCGCTGAGCATGAAGGCATAGACACCATTGCCCGCCTTTTTGATGTTGTACTCGATGTTTTTCCCCTTGTCCAAGTCCGTGAGGTGGAACCAGGCATCTTGGTGAACCCACACGCCCGCATCGTCTGGATTGGGCGAGAGGATTTGCTGCAATTTGTTCTTCCTGTCCGCTGGGTCGAGGGTAATTTGGTCGTAGCGAGGCGTCACGTTGCGCTTGTTCGGGAACACCCAGATTTGCAGGAATTTCACCTGGCTATCCTTGTTCTTGTTGTACTCGCTGTGCTTGATGCCCGTCCCGGCGCTCATCACCTGCACGTCGCCGTTGCGGATGACGGTGGTGTTGCCCATGCTGTCCTTGTGCTCCAGGTCGCCTTCGAGCGGGATGGAGATAATTTCCATGTTGTCGTGCGGGTGGGTGCCGAAGCCCATACCGCCCTGCACGGTGTCGTCGTTGAGCACCCGCAGCACGCCGAAGTGCATCCGCTCCGGGTTGTAGTAATTTGCGAAGCTGAAAGTATGGTAGCTCTGCAGCCAGCCGTGGTTGGCGTTGCCACGGGTTTCCGCCTTGTGCAAAACGCTGTTTGCCATGATATTGGAATTTGTGTTTGGAATATGGTTGAAGCCAATGATTTCAAGGGGTTTGAGTTCGTCAATGTCATTTTTCACCACATTGCCGAGGGTGGCACTGGCTGCAAAAATGCCCGTACCCATCAGTCCTTTTTTGAGAAAATCTTTGCGGTCCATGATTTCAGTGATTTTGTTGGTGCAAAGATGGGGGCGAGCTGAGGCGAGAAAAAATAATGTAGGTTAAGAAATCGGGCGACTAGCAATCAATGTCCCCCATCAAAATACCGCCCCGCCGTGCTGTGTCGGTGGCGCTTTTGCTTCCGCATTTTTCTTTTTTCTTTTTTCGTAAGATTTCGCTTCGCCAACACCCTCGGTGTAGGCTGCTGTCCCCGCACGAACTTGCCCCGCTGCGGCAGCGTCGGTAGCCGCTCAAGGGAAATGGGCATGCCTGTCTCCACAAAAATTGGCTCGGCAAAGCAAAGCGCATCCTTCAGTGCATCGGCCAGCGGGGTGCTTTCGATGGTGCCCCGTTGCGCCCGGCTCTCCACGCAGTCCCCGGTGATGTCCCAAACTATTGCACCGGCCAACCCGTGGTCGAGGATGTATCGGGCCTTGCTCGCCACGGAACGCTCGTCGTCGAAGCTTACGAACGTGTTTGAGCTTTTGCTGCGCAAAAATGGTGCTTGAGAAATGCTGTCCCAATTGTAAAAAAACTGCCCCTGTCGGGCGAGGATATTGTAGAAAGTGGGCGAGCCGTCGTCCTCCGGAAACATCCGGGCATCCACCGACTGCGCCGAGCCGACATGCAGGCCGGGCGTGCTCTTCGTCTTTAGCGCCCGCCCGTAGAAAGGTACGCCGATGCAGATTTTCTGGGGCGGCACGCCGTAATTTTCCATAAGGTAGTGAATGGTGCTGTGGGTATCGTAACCCTCTATTCCTTTGGCTGGCGGGTACAGCGGGGCGTTGTGGTTCGTCACCGAAAAGTCCCGTCCGTAAAAATCGTAGGTCATCATATTGACAAAATCGAGCAGCGGCACCACCGCTTCCCAATCAATGTCGGCCATGCGGCTGGGGGCGCACCCAAAGGCCGACGTGAGGAACAACTGCCGGTTGGCGTAGGGTTGCAGGGCATCGAGCGAGTCCCGGATTTGACGGAGCAGCAGCGTAAAATAGTGCCTATCGTTGAGGGAGCCGCCTTGCGCCCGGTAGCCGGGGTACTCCCAGTCGAGGTCAATGCCGTCAATGTTGTAGGTGCGCACCATGTCTGAGCAGGAATGGGCGAAGCGGCTTCGCCTCTCGGCACTGGCGGCAATGGCCGAAAAATGCTGCGATAGCGTCCAGCCACCGATGCTCACGAAAACCTTGACGCCTTGCTCGTGCGCCCGGTCCACCAGCGAAGTGCCTGGCACGTGCCACTCGGCCTGGCCAAAATCCTTTCGGCTGGCGTAGCCGGGCGGTGCGGCGGGGTCTATTTCCCCCAAAAGCAGCCGCTTGTCGGTACGGGGGTCGAAGGGCACGACGCTGCCGTCGGGCCTCGGCTCGAAAAAGGCGTAGTTGAGGATGGTGTACTTCGAATAGTCAATTGTGGCAGGGTTCACGAGCTGCTGGCGGTCGTAGAACTTCCAGCTTGGGTAATAACCGATGACTTCACGGCAAGGCTGGGCAAGGCATTTGATTGAAGCCAAAACCATCAACAGTAAACAACTCCAATTCGCAAGAACCCTCATGGATGAATTTTGTAGGCTTTTTCGGATAGCAGTTTCGGTTTGGGTTCATCCTCCAATTCCATGCCGCCAATAAGTGCATGGGCTGGATGCCGGGCAATGGATTGAAAAAGCACGCAAATCTAAGTTTTTAGTCTGGGTCAGCAATTTACGATTGGGGCCGCTGCTTCATTCCTGTCCCCAATCGTCAATCGCCAGTCGTAAATCGTCACTCCCCCTTTATAAGTTTCAGCGTACGCTGCGCTCCATCCACTTTCACATTGAGGAAATAAATGCCGGGAGCCAATCCCTTCTGCTCGGAATCAAAGCCGAGCAGGTGGTCGCCAGCGCCCATTTTTTTATCCGAAAGCAGCGAAGCCACTTCACGGCCAGCCACGTCCATCAGGCGCATGGACACCAGCCCCGGCTCGTCTAAGTAATAGCTCACGGTGAACTGCTTCGTGAAAACGGTGGGCAAAACCGACACCTCCATCTGCCCTGCCAACGGGTCGTTGGTGCCAGAGGGGGGGGCGTTGAAAACGGCAGTGATGGTATCAGGTTGCGTCAGGCTCAAGTAGTTTTCGGCAAGGCTGGAATCAGCGAAACTGTGGGTCGAAGACTCCCAATGACTGAAGGTGTAAATGGTGTCGTAGGCCACGACTTTCAGCAGCGTTTCGATGCCGCCGAAAAACGGTGTAATGGCAGGTAACTGGTTGTAAATCAGAGAGTTGGCTTGTATGACGCCAGCGTTGGGTGGGTCTGTTTGCAGCACCACGTCATAGGGGCCAGTGGTTTGGTAGCAGTCGTTGATGCCGCTGCCGCCTGCCAGTGATGCGCAGCGCCGCTCGACAAAAAAGCGCAAGCGTTCCACGTTGTCCAGCCACTGGTCAACGGTGCCACCCCAACGGGCGATATGCGCGGGCATCTCAGGTGAAATGGTGGCAATGATGGTGTCGAGGTAGGACAGCATGTTTTCACAACTGAACACCGTCTTCGTCAGATCGGCCTGCCGGGTGATGTAGAACTGCCGGAACTTTGGGCTGCCCTGCAGCTTGTTGATGAGGTTGATGTGCCGCTGCGGCTGGGGGTCCCACCAGTTGGTGAGGTCAATGATTTCAGGGTTGCAGGGCAGGGCCGTGGCGCTGGTGTCCGCTATCCCGGTGTAGTTGATGTAGTAGGCGAAAGTGGCGTCGAGGTCCCAGAGGATATAGCCCCATTTCTGGTGGTCGCCCTCGGGGTTGAGGCCCCGCCACCAGCCGGTGTTCCAGTTGAGCCAGTCGCTGGCCACGGTGAAGGAGTTGGCGATGAAATAGTCGCATAGGCTGGCCACTTCAAGCTGACTTTCCACGTAGGCATAGTTGGCAGGGTCGGCCATGTCGTTGTTTTCCACGAAATTGTAGAGGTTGTCCCAATTCTGGAAGGCTTCGCCGTTGGCGTCGTACTGCGCCCAAGTGTTGCCCCAAGTGAGCAGGAATTCCAGGTCGTACTTGCCCTGGTTGTGCTCATATCCGGTATGGTCGTGTTCGTCGGGGAGGGAACGGAGGTCGTAAACGCCCCAGTATTGGCCGTTGAAATAGACGATGCATTTTGAGCTCATGCGAACGTCCAGGTGCATGTCACCCCTGAGGGCGAGGTTGTGGATGTACGCATCCCGCACATGGGCGCTCACGGGCTGGCCGTTTTCCGTGTAATTACTGCCGCCGGGGTAGTTGTCGTCGCCCGACGCCCGCAGGATGACCCGCTGGAACTCGTCGCGCCCGCTAAGGCCAGGGAAAAGCAGCTCTTCGATGGCGTTGTTTTCGCCCATTTCGTCGCGGCTCACCCAGTCAATGCTGCGCTGGTCGTTTACCCACGAGTCTTGCCCGTGGCTGTTGAGTTCGCCAGTGACCTTGGCGGTGCGGGTCTTGTCCAAGCCAAACAGCTCGAAAGAGCCTTTCGGGCGCAGGTTTTGGCTGCCGTTGGCCAACTGGAGCAGTTGCGTGCCAGCCGCCGAAACGACGGGCAGCGTGTGGTCAACGTTGACGAAATAGGTGGAGAACTCCAGGAAGCTGGGGAACAGCGTTGGGTCGTTGCTGAACGCGATGGCCTTCAGCACCTTCGTTTCGTGCAGTGTGAGTGGCCCAACGTAGATGGTCGAGTTGACGGTGGGGAGGTTGCCGTTGGTGGTGTAGCGGATGATGGCCGTGCTGTCTTCGCAGGTGATAGTGACTGTCACCGAATCCTGGTAAAATCCGGCTGCAAGGTCAAAATCGGGGTCTGCCACAAAATCTTCGTAAAAGTAAATGACGTTGTTGCTGGCGCCGGGCGAGGTGAGGTTGGCGATGCCCCAATCGTCGCCGCCATCTATTTTGCGGCCAGCGGACTGGCCAATTTGCATCGTTTTCACCTTGCGGTTATCCAGTTCCACGCCACTGGCGTTGCTAAGAACGAGGTGCTCTGGCTCGCCTTTGGTTTGCGTTAGTTTGAAATTGGCGTGGATGGACCCGTTCATCGCCTCGTCGCGCCCGGAGAGCCAGACAACGAGGTAGCCGCCCGCGGGGATGGTAGTTCCTTGCGGGAATTTCCACTTGTCCGGCTTGTCGGGGTTGTCGCTCAGTTGAAAGTTGCTGATGTCGGCAGCCAAAGTGTCGGCGTTGTAGAGTTCCAGCCAGTCCTCGTGCTTGTCGTAGTTGTCGAGGGTGGTGGCAAGGTTGGCCGTCGAGTATTCATTGAGGACGACCTGCGCCGAAAGGGCGTTTGCGAAGCAAAAAAAAGCGGCCAGCAGGCCTGCGGAGGGTAGGAGTTTACGCATTGAACTAAAGTTTTTTGTGAAATTTTTTCAAAGGAAAACAAACTTTTTCAAACGAGGGCGAGCCAAGCGAAGAATGTTGGGGAACTGTCAGCGGGGAATCAATTCCAGCCCCGGCGAAAGGTAGTTTCTGGCAGGCTCCTGAGTGAGTAGCCCGGTTTCGCCGAGCAGGCTAAGGTAGTTGCGGTAAATGTCTCTTTCCACCGAAGCCATCTCCAGGTCGAGGCGGGCGAGGCTCTCCTGCACCCGCAGCAGGGTCTCTGGGTTTTCGAGGCCGCTGGCATGAAGGCGCTGCGGGTCGTAAGCCTGCCGAAAGTCCGCCGCCTGTTTTTCCAAAAAATCATAGCGCTCCACCAACTGTGCCCACTGGTTCGATTTGAGCTGCACAGCTTGCTCCATCTTTTGGCGCTCCGCCTCCGTCTCTGCCTGTGATTTCAGGGTTTCGAGGTGCAGTTCTTGCTGCTTCAACTTCGAGCCATTTGGCCAGGGCAGGTCGAAGCCTGCACCCACGGAGAAGCGGTCTTCGAGCAAGTCGTTGGCATTGCCGGTGTACCGGAACTGGAGGTAGTTGAGCAGGTTGCGGAATTCCATCTGGTTCATTTTTTCTTCCTGCAAGGCCAACTCGGCTTGTGCTGCTCGACGTCGGATGGAGGCTGGTATCGCAGCGCCGTTGCCCGTGACCGAACCAACAAAAAGCAGTATCTCGGCGGGCGTGATGAGCTTGTCGGCCATCACGGTGTCTTCTTTTTCGGTGAAAATTTTCAAACGAAACCTTTGAACCGTTGCGTCGCTTTTCGCCTCGAAAATCTTGCGCTCCAGTTGCAGCAGGTCATCCTCCGTTCGGAACAAATCGTCGAGGTCCTCCTGCAATCCCAGTGCAAGTTGTTGGCTGAAGACCGCTTTTTTATCCAACAAAACCTGCCGTTGCCGCTCCAGCAGGCCGAGCGTTTGGCGGGTGAAATGCACGTCGAGCAGCAGTTCGTAGCGGTCGAGCAGCGCCTCCTGCACCAGCATTTGGCGCTCGGCCTCGGTCAGTTCCTTCATGGAACCGTAGATGGCGGATTGGGTGCGCTTCATCCCAAACCCATTGGTGCCTATGCGCAGGGCGTACTCCTGTTGCTTGGGGTCAAGGTCACGGCTCTCGGTGCGTATTTCTAGTTTGCGGAGCAGCGGCATGTTGAAGTCGGTGGCTTCGAGGTAGGCTTGCTGCTCCCGGTGCAGTTGCACGGCGGGGTCGTCCCAGGCCGAGGCGAGCAACTGCCCGGCAGTGGTTTGCGCCCATGTTGCGGAGCAAAAAAGCAGGGCGAAAAATGTAATGACAAGGTGTTTCATCAAACTTGTTGATGAAAGTTGATAAGGGTTGATAAGGGTTGATAACTGGGCCTCATCAACCCTCATCAACCCTCATCAACCCTTATCAACTTTCTAAAAAAAGGAAAACGTCTTTCCCTGCTTCATGGCCACCTTCACTTTTTCGCCTTGAAGGAAGGTGTTGTTGAGGGGGATTTGCAGTTGTACTTCCCGGCCCCAGGCCTTCAGTTCGGGTATGCGGCGGAGGCGTTCGGGCAGCTCCTTGATGCGGGTGCCGAGGCCGAGCACCACGCCAGGTACCTGGTACTCCGGCTGGTTGATGGAGCTGACCATGAGCGTGTCGCCCAGCTTTATTTCTGCCAGCCGCCCATCGCCGATGTAGGTGGTGACCACGTCGGGGTGCGTACCGTATATTTTTAGGATGATGGTGTAGGCTTCGATTTTTTCGCCGGGCATGAAGTCCAACTGCCCGACGATTCCCGATTGCGGAGCGAAAATTTCCAGGTCCGCTTCTTGTTTTTTGATAAGTTCCAGCTCGCCTTCCAGTTTTTTGATGCGGAGGTCAATGGGCGCTTGTGCCAGTTCGATTTGCGCCTTGATTTGGCTCAACTCCACGTCCAACTGCTTGATTTCCAGCTCTTTCTCTTTTTTAAGGGATTGTATTCTTTGTAAATGGATGTCGGGTACGCCACTGTTTTTGCCCGCTTCGAGGTCAATGGTTTTTATGTTGGAAAGCACCTTGATTTGGGCCGAATGTTCGGTTTCGAGCTGCGCAATTTTTTGGTCGTAGGTGACGCCGAGGGCTGCTCGTTTGGCTTCCAGTTTGTTGGCCTCGGCCTGCTGCTGCTCGATGTCCATCCAGCGTTTCACCTGCAACTCGCGGATTTCGTAGTTGATGTCGTTGATTTTGATGGGCAGGTCGGTGCGGTAGAGGCGGGCGAGCACTTGTCCGGAGTCCAGTTTTTGGCCAAGCACCACGTTGATTTCCTTGATTTCGACCGGGTACTGGAGATTGATGGAGCGGATTTGGTTTTCGGCAATGCCGTAAAACTCTTCCGGGTGGCTGACGAGTTTTTTGGTGATGGGGATAAAAAAAATAATCCCTACCAAAAAGACGAGGTAGATGAAGTTGAATCGAAAACGCATTTGTGAAAACGATAAAAAGGGTTGATAATCAATTGTTTATCAACCCTTTTGGATATTTTATGCCGCTAAATTAATCAAAACAATTGGCACCGAAGCGAAAAGCCCAGTGAGCGTTTCAATATCGTGAAATGAGTAGGCCCACCGAAAGATGCCCGGTAGCCAAGCCCCTTCCTAAATTCAAAGCCGAACTCCAATTTTTTCAAAAACCGGATGCCCATGCCAGCCTGCAAAAAAAGACGCTGGTTGAAGCCCTCTCGTTGGTCGTACGTCAGGTCGAACTCCTGCCCTGCCGCTGGGTTGTCTGTCACCGAACCGTCGAGCAGGAATCCCTTGACGTGGACTTTTCCGCTGTGCGAATAGCCGATGTTGGTGCCGAGGCCAGCGTGGAAATTGAGCGCTTTGGTGGTCTGGTCCCGTTTTAGATACACCACTTCCACGGCGGTTTCCTTGTTTTCGGCATTCACTTCGAGCCACTGGTAATCCGAAGCGCCCTCGGTGCCCATTTCGTAATGTACCATGTCAATGCGGCCAGAAATGTCGAGCAGCGAGAACTGGATTTCCGTGTTCGGCGAGCGGAACGGCGACATGGACAGCCCGATGCGGAAAGTGCCATTGTCGCAGTTCATCTTCGTCATTTCGCCATGCGAAAACGGCAGGTCGCTGTTGTCAAAATCCACGTCACGCCCCGTGCTGAGGAGGTATTCGTGGTCGAGGCCGTGCGGCATGTCAATTTCGCCGCCAGCGGCGATGCCAAATCGGGCTACTTGCCAGTTCGGTGCAGTCCCTTCTAGTTGTGCGGCTGTTTGGCTGGCAATCATGCTTGCCAGCACGAACAAAGGTAGAATACGTTTCATGCAGGTATCTTTTTTGTTGAAAAATGCGGTTTGAAAAATGCGTCTTCGCAATGAAAACGACGCTCGCTGGATTTACCCTAACAGCCAACTGCATTTTGTTTTCTTGTGCTTTGCAAAAGGTGATTGTCTAGGTGCGATATTGTACGGGGTGGTTGCACAGTATTGGCCGTGATTCAATTGTCGGCGATTATTTTTCCAGCACCTGCTCCAGTCCCACACTGCGTGAGCCTTTAATCAAAAAATGGGTTTCATCGAAAACCTGTGAGGAGTACCAATCCTTGAGTTGGGCAGTGTTCTCAAAAAAAACGGCATCGGTCGTCCCGGCTGCCTGCCGAAATTCTTCGCCAACCAACACCACTTGGTCAAAACCACTGCCGCTGGCCAACGTTGCTATGGCCAAGTGTTCCTCCTCACTGTACTCGCCAAGTTCCTTCATCGCACCGAGAATGGCCACTTTGTGTCGGGCGGGCATTTTTGAAAAAGAATGGATAGCCATTTTCATGCTCGTGGGGTTGGCGTTGTAGGCATCGAGGATGAAAGTGTTGGTGCCGATGGACTTCAATTGTGAACGGTTGTTGCTTGGCAGGTAGCTTTCGATGGCCCCCACGATTTTTGCCGCAGGCACTTTGAAGTATTTGCCAAGGACCACTGCCGTCATGATGTTGTTGAAGTTGTACCGGCCAATGAGTTGGCTTTTGGCGACTGCCAGTTGCCCGTTTTCATCCAAAAAAGCTACTTCCAGGAACGGTTCCTCCGCCACCAGTTTTACCTCGAATGGCACGTTGGCCGCATCGGGCATTTCGCTTTTTTGGTAAAAAAGCTTGAGCCGGTTGCCTTCGGCAAGTCCCGTCAAATAAGGTTCGTCCATGTTGATGAACACGAGACCGTTGCGCTCGGCCAGGTAGCGGTACAGCTCCGATTTCGTCTGTTTTACTCCTTCAAAACTGCCAAATCCCTCCAGGTGTGCCTTTCCCACATTGGTGATGAGGCCGTGCGTTGGCTCGGCGATGCGGCATAGGAAGTCAATTTCACCGGGGTGGTTGGCGCCCATCTCCACGACGGCCACCTCAGTTTTGGCTGGCATGGCCAGCAGCGTGAGCGGCACCCCGATATGGTTGTTTAGGTTTCCCTTGGTAAAATGGGTGGGGTAGTGGCTCGACAAAACGGCGCTGACCAGTTCCTTCGTGGTGGTTTTTCCATTGCTGCCGGTGATGGCCAGCACGGGGATGTTGAACTGACGGCGATGGTGGGTAGCTAGGTTTTGCAAGGTGGTGAGCACGTCGTTTACTTGGATGGCTTTATCTTCTGGCATTTCTACCGGCTCATCAACGATGGAGTAGGCGGCTCCGTTGTTCACGGCCTGAGCGGCATAGTCGTTGCCGTTGAAGTGCTCGCCCTTAAGGGCAAAGAACAGGCAGCCCGGCTCCACTTTCCGGCTGTCGGTGACGATGTTGGGGTGCTGCTTGAAAAGCTGGTATATTTTATCAATGTTGTCCACGGCTTTTTTTTATCGTCAAAAATAGGGCAGGGATTGAGAATCAAGCGTCGGAAAATTGCGGGTAAGTAGTCAATCAGAATTATTCGATACATTTTGTTCTTTGAAATCTATGGTG
>CAZDSU010000040.1:0-64131 GCA_964508135.1 uncultured Saprospiraceae bacterium | reverse complement strand
ATCAATTAGGATAATGATGAATAGGCAATAATAGGTTTTAAAACAGCCTCTAATATTATGTCAAAGCCATCTCAAAAACCAAGGCTAACATGACTTTTAAATGAGCAACAAAACCATCTCCGGCTTTTCCAAACTCTCCAAACCCGACAAGGTCAAATGGGTGGCCGAGCATTTTTTCCAAAACCCCGCTGAGGCCACGCAGGAACTCATTCGCTGGTGGAATCCCGACGAAGAACAGCAGCGCCTCCTCGATGGATTCAGCGAGAACACCCTCAGCAACTTCCCCATGCCGTTTGGCGTGGCCCCCAATTTTTTGATAAACGGCAAGGTGTACGCCGTGCCGATGGTCATCGAGGAAAGCTCGGTGGTGGCCGCAGCGAGCAGTGCCGCCAAGTACTGGCTTGACCGGGGCGGTTTTCATGCTAAAGTGCTGGGAACCAAGAAGTTGGGACAAGTCCACTTCTCGTGGGGCGGTGACGTTCGCAAGCTGGAAGGCGTTATTGAAGACCTCAAAACCGAACTCCAGCAGGATGCAGCGCACATCACCGCCAACATGGAAAAGCGGGGCGGTGGCGTCACCGACATCGAACTCGTCAACTTCACCGACCAAGAACCGGACTACTACCAACTGAAAGTCTCTTTCGAGACCTGCGACAGCATGGGCGCCAACTTCATCAACTCGGTGCTGGAGTGCTTCGCAAAAACGCTCGACCGGTTCATTTCGACTCATCCTATTTTTGATGAGGGCGACGAGCGGGACATGAACATCATCATGTCCATTCTTAGCAATTATACGCCGGAATGCCTCGTGCGGGCCTGGGTGGAATGCCCCGTGGAGGCGCTCGGCCCCTTCGACAATGGGTTGGAGGCCGCTGCCCTCGCCGAAAAATTCCGCAAGGCCGTGCGCATCGCCTACCTCGACCCGCACCGGGCCACCACCCACAACAAGGGCATCTTCAACGGCGTGGACGCCGTGGTGCTGGCCACCGCCAACGACTTCCGGGCGGTGGAGGCGGGCTGCCACACTTTCGCTGCCCGTGACGGGCAATACCGAAGCCTCAGCCACTGCACCATCGAGGGCGGCATCTTCCGCTTCTGGCTCGACCTGCCGCTGGCGCTCGGCACGGTGGGCGGCCTCACCAAGCTGCATCCCATCGCAAAGCTTTCGCTGGAAATGCTCGGCAACCCCACGGCGGAGGAACTGATGATGATAATCGCCAGTACAGGTTTGGCGCAGAACTTTGCTGCCGTGCGCTCGCTCGTGACCACGGGCATACAGTCTGGGCACATGAAAATGCACTTGGCGAATATCCTGAACCACCTTGGTGCAAACGCTGACGAGGCATCGGAAGCGATGAAATATTTTGAGGGTAAAACGGTGTCATTTACTGCTGTTCGGGAATATTTGGAAGAAGTGAGGGCAAAGCTAGTGGTGTAAAAATCCGTGCAAATCTGTCCCATCCGTTTAGTCCGTGTTCCCATCCTCCTAGCGTGTTCATCCCGTTCGCAAAATGCTTTGTAATCGCTCGTTCCATCCTCCTTTCTTCTTGCGAAAATTCGCAGCATTCCCCCTACCTTTGCTGGCATGAGCCAAAAATCGCCCAACGAGCGCATCATATTCGGGTTGAAAATCAAGCAGTTGCGACAAGCCCGTGGACATAATTTCGCTGATTTTGCGAAGCAAACTGGCATGTCCATCTCCTACCTGAACGAGATTGAGAAGGGCAAAAAATTCCCGAAGGAAGACAAAATAGCCCTGCTGGCCGGGGCGCTCGGCGTGGGGGCGGCGGAGCTTACCTCGCTCGACCTTGGCAAAAACCTCGGCCCCGTGGCCGACCTCCTCAACTCCAATTTCCTCAACGAACTCCCCCTCGACCTCTTCGACATTGACCTGGCCAAGGTGGTGGAAATCATCGCCAATGCGCCGCTGAAGGTCGGGGCGTTCATCAGCACGCTCGTCGAGCTGTCCCGCAACTACGCACTGGCCGAGGAGAACTTCTACTTCGGGGCGCTGCGCTCGTACCTGGAACTCAACAACAATTATTTCGAGGAAATAGAACAGGCTGCCGCCGATTTTGCGGAGCGGAACAAACTGCCGACCACGGCCCTCGTGTCGGTGGAGGCATTGGCCCGGCTGCTCGAAAAACGCTACGGCTATACCATCGTCGAGAACGGCCTGACGCCCTACCCGGAGCTGGCCGACATCCGTTCCGTCTATTTGCCGAAGGTGAAAAAACTGCTGCTGAACGGCAAGCTGAACGATATGCAAAAGGCGTTTCAGTTCGGTAAAGAGCTGGGATTCAATTATTTAGGCTTGAAAGAACGAGCCAATACCGCCGCCCTCCTGCGGGTCAATTCCTTTGAGGAAGTGCTCAGCCACTTCAAGGCGGGCTACTTCTCGGCGGCGCTGCTGCTGAACCGGGAGGCGTTCAACCGGGACATGGAATCGTTCTTCCAACTGCCCCGCTGGGACGGCGAGTTCATCCTCGGCCTGCTGCGCAAATACCAGGCATCGCCGGAGATGCTCTTCCAGCGCATGACCAACGTGTTGCCGCAATTCTTCGGGCTGGAGAAGCTGTTCCTGCTCCGTTTCATCCAAACGCCCGCCACCGGGCAGTTCAAAATGGACAAGGAACTGCACCTCAATCGCCGACACCAGCCGCACGGCAACGCCATCAGCGAGCACTACTGCCGCCGCTGGCTGGCCACCTCGCTGCTCAACGACCTCTCGCAGATGCAGCAGGGCGGCAAGTACACCGGGGCGCTCGTCGGGGCGCAGCGCAGCCGCTACCACGACACCAAGGATGAGTACCTCTGCTTCACGCTCGCCCGACCGGCCTACCCCTCGCCCGACCAGAACGTGAGCATTACCGTGGGCATCCTGATTGACCCCTCGCTGCGCAAACGGGTGAAATTTCTCGACGACCCTGCCATTGCCCGCCGGGAAGTGAATACGACTTGCGAGCGCTGCCCCATCCCGAATTGTTTGGAACGGGCGGCTGCGCCAACGGTACTGGAGGCGAAGGAACGGCGGAAACGGGTGCAGAAGGTGTTGAAGGAATTAGGGGAAAGGGGGTGAGGAAACGTTTGAATTTTACGGCCAAAACCTTAGTTTTGTATAAAATTACTGCAAATGGGAGTTGTCATCGGACCAGAAATCATTGAGTCTTCCGGCCTTTCCGAACAGGAATTCCTGTTGGAAATTGCTCTTTCATTGTACGAAAGGAAAATCCTCTCCTTGGGCAAAGCTGCTTTAGTTGCGAACCTGCACCGCATCGCCTTCCAGAAAGAACTTGCCAAGCGCAAGATTGCCATCCATTTTTCGATTGAAGAAGTCGAGAAAGACCTGAAAACACTTACTGCTTTGGGTGTATGATAGTCGTCAGCGATACTTCGGTCATCAGCAATCTCTACCTCATCGGGCACCTCGACCTTTTGCAAAAACTGTTCACGACCATCATCATTCCTCAAAAAGTACACAACGAATTGCTGGAGCTTCGGCAGTTCGGGGTTGATGTCCAACCAATCGTCGGAGCCATTTATATAAAGGTGCAAACACCTGAAAATCAAGCACTTGTTCGTGAATTTTTATTGAACATTGACGAAGGTGAAGCGCAGGCGATAGTTCTTGCCAAAGAAATTGGGGCCGACCTGTTACTGATTGACGAATTGAAAGGGCGGGCTATTGCCGAGCAACAGGGGCTGAAAATAACGGGCCTGTTAGGCGTACTTTTGCAGGCCAAACAACATGGCTTCTTGCCAGTTGTCAAGCCTATTTTGGAGCGGTTGAGGGACGAAGCAAATTTTTTCCTGAGCGATAGACTGTTTTCGCAAATAGTGCAATTGGCGGGGGAGTAGGCCAACATTCATGCGAGGGTAATTATCATATTCCTATCTTCGCCCCTTCAAATTCAGAAAAATGACCATATCGCTAAACTGGCTCAAAACATACCTGGACATCAACCTATCGCCCGATGAAATCTCGAACCTACTCACCAGCCTTGGCCTCGAAGTGGAGGGCATGGAGGAAGTGGAAAGCATCAAGGGCGGGCTGCAAGGCGTCGTCGTGGGCGAGGTGAAGGAATGCTGGCGGCACCCGAACGCCGACAAACTCAGCCTCACCAAAGTGGATATCGGTACGGGCGAACTGCTCCAAATCGTTTGCGGAGCGCCCAATGTGGCCGCCGGGCAACGGGTGCTCGTGGCCACCATCGGCACCACGCTCTACCCCACTGGCGGCGAACCGCTCACGCTGAAGCTCGGCAAAATCAGGGGCGAGGAATCGCAGGGCATGATATGCGCTGCCGACGAACTCGGCATGGGCGAAGACCACAGCGGCATCCTCGTGCTGCCCGCCGATACGCCCATCGGCACCACCGGGCGGGACTATTTCAAGCTCGAAAAAGACGTTGTCTATGAAATCGGCCTGACGCCGAACCGCTCTGACGCCACTTGCCACCTCGGCGTGGCAAGGGATTTGGCGGCTGCGTTGCAAGTACAGTTTGGGCAAACGGGCGGCGTGAAAGTGCCGGAGCTAGATATGTCATGTTTTGAAAACATGACATATCTGTTGCCCGTCGAAGTGACCGTTGAAAACGCCGAGGCTTGTCCCCGCTACGCAGGTGTGAGCATCAAGGGCGTGACCATCGGCGAGTCGCCCGACTGGCTGAAAAAACGGCTGCTTTCCGTCGGGGTGCGGCCCATCAGCAATATCGTGGACGTGACGAACTTCATCCTCCATGAACTGGGCCAGCCGCTCCACGCCTTCGATTTGGATGAAATCGCTGGGCAGAAAATCATCGTGAAAACATTGCCGGAAGGCACCAAATTTCAAAGCCTCGACGACCGGGAGCGCAGCCTCAGCGACCATGACTTGATGATTTGCGACGGCGACTCGAAGCCAATGTGCATCGGCGGCGTCTTCGGCGGTGCGAAGTCGGGCGTGAAGGACACGACCCGAAACATCTTCCTCGAAAGCGCCCATTTCAACGCTAAATGGATTCGCCGCAGCAGTACCCGCCACGACCTTCGCACAGACGCCGCCAAGGTTTTTGAAAAGGGCAGTGACCCGAACGTTTGCGTGTATGCCCTGCAACGGGCAGCGGCCATGATAGTGGAATTGGCGGGCGGTGAAATCGCTTCCGAAGTGGTGGACGTTTATCCAAAACCTATTGAAAACCAGCAGGTTGCGGTGACTTACGATTACGTGAACCGCCTCATTGGGATGGAAATTCCGAAGGAAAAAATCAAGGAAATCCTCTCGGCGCTGGAAATGTTGCCCCCCAACCCCCTCAAGGGGGAGTCGCTTGATGGTGATTCGTTCATCGTCAGCGTACCGACGAACAAGGCCGACGTGACCCGTCCCGCCGATGTGGTGGAGGAAATCCTGCGGGTCTTCGGCCTCGACAACGTGCCCGCCCCTGCGCAAATCCGCAGCAGCATGGTGAGCAGCGAGAAGCCCGACCCGAACGCCGTGCGCAATACCGTCGCCGACTACCTAGCGGCCAACGGCTTCAACGAGGTGATGAGCCTATCGCTCTCGCAATCAACGTTTTACAAGGAAATTTTGCCGAAGGAAGCAAGCGAACTCGTCTTCGTGAACAACACGAGCAACGTGCAGCTCGACATCATGCGCCCCACGATGCTGTTCAGCGGCTTAGAGGCGGTGGTGAACAACCAGAACCGCCAGCAGATGGACTTGAAGTTGTTCGAGTTTGGCAAGACGTACACGGCCTCCCCCCAGCCCCCTCCCAAGGAGGGGGAGCAAAAGAGCGGTGGTAAATTGGCTTATGCCGAGCCACAGCATCTTGCTTTGTTCTTAACCGGTCAACGATACCCAGAAAGTTGGCGCAACAAGGAGAAGGTTTCGGCGGATTTCTTCACTTTGAAGTCCATTGTGGGCAATGTACTCGCCCGCCTTGGCGTCGGTGGCGGTTTTCAGGAGACGGCGGTGAAAGACGACGTTTTTGCCTACGGCATAAAGTACCACCGGGGGCCGCAGGATTTGGTGACATTCGGGAAGGTGCAGCCGAAAGTTTGCAAGAAAATGGGCATCCGGGGCGAGGTTTTTTACGCCGACCTGAATTGGGACGCCCTGCTGGCGGCAGCGAAAAAACAGTCCATCAGTTTTGCGGATCTGAACAAATTCCCTACCGTGCGCAGAGACCTTGCGGTGGTGATTGGTAAATCCGTAAAATTTAGCGACCTTGCCGCCGTTGCCAAAAAAGTTGGTAAAAAGCTGTTGAAAGATATAAATTTGTTCGATGTCTTTGAAGACGAAACCAAGCTCGGCGAGGGCAAAAAGTCCTACGCCGTGAGCTTCACCTTCGAAGACCCGACCCGCACCTTGCAGGACAAGGAGGTGGACGCCGTGATGAGCGAACTCATCGAGGCGTTTGAGGGAAAACTTGGAGCGCTGATTCGGCGTTAATTGAACACATGACCCAACAACTCGAAAATATCGAACAGAAAGTACGGCAACTGGTGGAGGCGATGACCGCATTGCGCCAGCAAAACGCTGTTCTTTCGAAGGAAAATAACAAGCTCAAGGCCGACCTCGAAGCACAGCAAGAGCGCACCGGCGAATTGACAGAAAGATTAACTAACTCGCAGCAGGCACTGGCCGGGCAGCGGGGAGATGATTCGGAAAGCAACCAAAAGTTGAGAAAGCAAATTGACCAATACATCAACGAGATAGATAAATGTATTGAGTGGCTTCAAAACGCTTAGGATATGGAAGAACAAGATAGCAAACAACTGACCGTGACGATTGCGGGGCGACCATATCCTTTGAAAATAAAGGCGAATGACGAGCCTGTCATCCGCCAGATAGTGAAAGAGGTCAACGAAAAAGTGAACAAGTTCCAGTTGACCTATGCCAACCGTGAAAAACAGGACTGCCTTGCCATGGCGCTCTTGGCCTACGCGGTGGATTTGCACAAAGCCACAAGCCAGACGACTGCTTCTTCACCAGACCTTTCCGACAAACTTTCCCGCATTGAATCGCTTTTGGACGAAGCGACGACCTGAGTTTTCCTGCTGTTATATTTTTTGGTTAAATGGCTGGCTGGCCAAATAGCTGCGTGGCGCTCGCATTTCAGCGAAAAGCACTACGGAAGTTTAGGCCGGAAAACCACGCAACCATGTTACCATTTTAACCTTTTGACATCATGGAAATAGGAATCGGACTGGCCATTGGGCTAGTCGTCGGGCTGGTCGCTGGGTATTTTATCATCCAGGCTACCATGAAAAGCAAGAAGCAGACGCTACTTGACGAAGTAAATTCAAAGACCGACCAAGAAATCAAGAAAGCACAGGACACCGCCAAGCGAATCCTCGACGAGGCGGAATCGAAGAACGAAACCATCAAACAACGCAAAGTGCAAGAGGCAAAAGACCGCTTCAACGCCATGCGGGCCGATTTTGACAAGGAAAAAGCTGAAAAAATGGTCTCCGTCAAAGAGCGGGAACTGGAAATCCGGGGCCTTGAGAAAGACCTCCAATTGAAGGAAGACAAGCTCAAAGACCGCATCAAGGAACTGGACACCCGGGACGCCGACTATGACCAAAAAGTAGCGGAAATAGCCACTGTCCGGGAAAATCTTGACAAGCAGCTCAAAATCGTGGCCAAACGGAAGGAAGAACTTGAAGCCGCCAACGAAGAGCGCATCAAGGCACTCGAAGGTATCTCCAGGCTAACCCAGGGCGAGGCCAAGGAAGAACTCCTCCGGGCCATCAAGGGCAAGGCTGAGACCGAAGCGATGGCTCTCGTGAAAGATACCATCACCCAAGCCAAATTGGACGCTGCCAAAGAATCCAAGAAAATCATCATCGCCACCATCCAGCGCATGGCCTCGGAGTACACCATCGAGAACACCGTATCGGTGTTCCCGCTCGACTCCGACGACATGAAGGGGCAAATCATCGGTCGGGAAGGCCGGAACATTCGAGCACTCGAGGCAGCTACCGGGGCTGAAATCGTGGTGGACGATACGCCAGAGGCCATCGTCATTTCCAGCTTCGACCCGATTCGCCGGGAAGTCGCTCGCCTTGCACTTAAAAAACTCGTGACCGACGGCCGTATCCACCCTGCCCGTATCGAGGAGGTGGTGGCCAAGACCCGCAAGCAGTTGGATGAGCAAATCGTGGAAATCGGCGAGCGCACGGTCATCGAGCTTGGTGTTCACGGCCTCAACGCCTACCTGATAAAAATGGTCGGTCGGATGCGCTTTCGCTCCTCCTATGGTCAGAACCTGCTCAAGCACTCCATTGAGACCGCTAACCTTTGCGGCATCATGGCTGCCGAGCTTGGCCTCAACCCAAAACAGGCAAAATTGGCAAAACGGGCCGGCCTGTTGCACGACATCGGGAAGGTGGCAGAGGAGGAAACCGAGCTTTCCCACGCCATTGTCGGTATGCATATTTGTGAGAAACACGGCGAGATAGAGGCCATTTGCAACGCCGTGGGTGCTCACCACGACGAAATCGAGATGAACAACATCATCTCACCACTCGTGCAGGCTTGCGACGCCATCTCAGGTGCCCGCCCAGGTGCCCGCCGTGAAATCCTCGAAAGCTACCTCAAGCGCATCGGCGAACTCGAAGAAATCGCCATGGCGCACGAAGGCGTCTCCAAGGCTTATGCCATGCAGGCTGGCCGTGAGCTAAGGGTTATCGTGGAAGCCGAGAAGGTCACCGATGCCTATGCCGACGACCTTGCCTTCATGATTTCACAGAAAATCCAAGGGGAAATGCAGTACCCAGGACAAATCAAAGTGACCGTGATCCGGGAGAAGCGGGCGGTGCAGTTCGCACGTTAAATCCTGAAATTATAAGCATAAAAAAGGCGGCGGGCATGTGCCCAGCCGCCTTTTTTTTAACTCAAAACTTGTCCCTCGAAACTTCTTTTTACCCCTACTCTTCCCGCAACTTCCTCCTCAAAATCTTTCCCACGTTCGTCTTCGGCAGCTCCTTTCTGAACTCCACCGATCTCGGTATTTTATAGCCAGTAAGCCCCTCTCGGCAATGCTCCAACACTTCCTTTTCGGTCAGTGATTGGTCTTTTTTTACCACAAAAATCTTCACCACCTCGCCCGATTTCTCGTCGGGAACGCCGATGGCGGCACACTCCAGCACCTTCGGGTGCTCCATCACCACGTCCTCGATTTCGTTGGGATAAACATTGAAGCCCGATACGAGTATCATGTCCTTTTTGCGGTCAACGATTTGGAAGTAGCCGTCCGGGTGCATCAGTCCGATGTCACCGGTGCAGAGCCACCCGTCCTTGATGGTTTGGGCGGTGGCGTCCGGGCGGTTGTAGTAGCCCTTCATCACTTGTGGGCCTTTGATTTGTATTTCGCCAGTTTCGCCTTGCGGCAATGGGTTTCCGGCATCGTCCACGATGCGCATGTCGGTAGAGGGCACGGGCAGACCGATGCAGCCCAGACGGCCAGCGCCATCGAGTGGGTTCACACTGGCAACAGGCGAGGACTCGGTCATGCCGAAGCCCTCAACGAGCGGGACACCAGTCACCTTGCGCCATTTTTCGGCCACCGCCTTTTGCACGGCCATGCCACCGCCAAGTGCAAACCGCAGGGCACTGAAGTCGAGCGAAGCAAAATCGGGGTGGTTGAGCAAGGCATTGAACAGGGTGTTAACCCCTGTCATGATGGTCACTTTGTAGTTCTTGAACTCCTTCATCACCGAGGGCAGGTCACGGGCATTGACCACCAGCACCGTGAGTGCGCCAAGGCTGAACAGCGCCAAGCAATTGACCGAAAAGGCGAAGATGTGGTACAGCGGTAGCGGTGACAGGCCGACCTCGTTCTCTCCCATGCCGGAGGGCGCAATCCAAGCCCTGATCTGCATCATGTTGGCCACGAGGTTGCGGTTGGTGAGCATGGCCCCCTTGGCCACGCCAGTGGTGCCACCCGTGTATTGCAGGCATACCACATCTTCTGGGTTGTGCTGGAACTGCTTGATGGTAAATTGTTTGCCTTGCGCCAAAGCATTGGTAAAGGTGACGGTATTGGGCAAAGAGAAGTCTGGCACCATGCGCTTGATGTAGCGCACCGCAAAGTTCACGAAGATGCCCTTGCACCCCAGCATCTCGCCGATACTGGTGACGATGATAGTTTTGATTTGCGTGTCGGGAAGCACCTCCTGCAGGTTGGCGGCAAAGTTTTCGCAAATCACGATGGCCTTCACGCCAGAATCAGTGAACTGGTGGCGCATCTCCCGAGGGGTGTACAGTGGGTTGGTGTTGACGATGACCAGCCCGGCCCGCATACAGCCGAACAGGGCTATGGGATACTGCAAGAGGTTGGGCATCATCAGGGCTATCTTGTCACCAGGCTCCAATCCCCGGGAGTGCAGGTATGCGCCAAACTGGGTGGAGTAGCGGTCAACCTGTGCATAGGTCATTGCTTTTCCCATACAGGCGAAAGCCTTTTTGTCCGAGAATTTTTTGAAGGTATCGTCCAAAAGAGCCACCAGCGAGGGGTAGGCGCTTTCGTCAATATTGGCGGGCACTCCCTTCGGATAATTTTTCAGCCAAGGTCTTTGCTCAGTCATAATTGTTTAAATTTAAAAATTGGATTGGGCTAAAATTACAAAGTTTGGTCTTTGCACAAAGCTATTGAATTTAAGTACCGATTATATCTTGCTCAAAAGCGCAGCGGCCTTGGCCAATGTTTCCTCTTTTTTTGCGAAGCAAAGCCGGATAACCCGCTCCTGCTTGTGGCTGCTGTAAAAAACGGAAACTGGAATAGCCGCCACCCCGTGCTCCAGGATTAGTCGTTTCACAAAATCCGTGTCCGGCTCGTCGCTGATGGCCGAGTAGTCGTAAAGCTGAAAGTACGACCCTTCGCTGTGCAACGGTTTGAACCTCGACCCCGACATGGCATTGAGCAGGAAGTCCCGTTTTTTTTCAAAGAAATCGTTTAGCGCCAAGTACTCCTTCGGCTGTTCAAAGTACTCGGCCACGGCGTGTTGCATCGGCGTGTTGACGGCAAAGACATTGAACTGGTGCACCTTTCGGAACTCCTTCGTAAGATCGGGCGGCGCCACGATGCAGCCGAGCTTCCAGCCTGTGGTGTGCAGCGTTTTACCGAAGGAAAAGACCGCCATGCCCCGCTCGAATATCTTCGGGTAGCGAAGCAGGCTCTCGTGCCGCTCGCCATCGAAGACGAGGTGCTCGTAGGCTTCGTCGCAAAGCACGATGATATCCCGGTTGACGGCGAGGTGTTGCAGTTCCTTCCAGTCGGCTTCTTTCAAAGTTCTGCCAGTCGGGTTGTGCGGGGTGTTGATGACAATCATGCGGGTCTTCCAGGTGATGAGGCGTTCGAGCATCCGCCAGTCAACGGCGTAGTCGGGGGCGGTCATCTCGTAGAGGACAGGCCTGCCTCCGTTCACCTGGATGGCGGGGCGGTAGCAGTCGTAGGCCGGTTCGACCAGAATCGCCTCGTCATCTGGGCGGATGAACGTCGAAATGGCGCTGTAGAGCGCTTGGGTCGCCCCGCTGGTGATGGTAATTTCCGTTTCGGGGTTCACCGTCAGGCCGTATAGCGACTTGATTTTTTCGGCCATGATTTTGCGGAGCGCAGGCACACCGGGCATGGGTGCGTACTGGTTGAAGCCCTGTCGAATGTACTTGTCCACCAACCCCTTGAGGTGGTCGGAGCAGTCGAAATCAGGGAAGCCCTGCGCCAGGTTGATGGCTCCGTGCTCGTTGGCCATGGCCGACATGACGGTGAAAATGGAGGCGCCGACGCCCGGCAGTTTGGAGGATAGAAGCATTTTATTGCTTGATTGTTAGATTGCTTGATTGTTATTGGGACAGTTTTTCATTGGTAAATTTTATGAGCCTTGAAATGGCGGGGCCCAGCTTTTCCAGTTCTTGAAAAATATGGTCGTATTGCTCTTCTGTAACCAATTTTCTGTAACGAGCCTTTTCGTTCCAGTCATAACATTCCTTCCGAGAGCCTTGACTGTATCTGTAAAATTTGACCTTGTCTTTCTTGTTCCACCTTCCAAAACCCTCTGCAATATTTGCTGAAATGGAATCGGCAGCATCTACAAACTGAGCGCCTATTGTCTTCTTTGCGAAAAAATCCCACGGTGCAACCAGGTCCCAAACATAATTCGAAAGGTGAAAAGCTGTTTTATAGGCATCAATATCGTTGAGCTTGAGGTAGTTTTTCTCTCCCATAGTAGTTGTTTTGCAGTCCAACAATCAAGCAATTTAACAATCAAACAATCACTCCGTTTTATTCCCATCGTAGTAAACTACCGCACTTTCCACTACGCCATCGGGCCGTAGGTTGATTTCCCGCAGGCCGATTCTGAGGTGGTCGAGCAGGAACCCTGGTTGTTGCCATTTCATCTGGAAGTAGGTGGTTGGTGTGATGTGCACCACAAGGTTTTTTACGCAAAGCATTTTTTCAACATGGTAATGCCCGCAGAAAATGTACACAGGAAATGGGTGTTGGTACAATACCTCCTGCACATCGGCCATATTGCGAAGCGGATAATTAACGTCCATGTAGGGCACACCGCCTTCCACCGGCGGGTGGTGCATGAAGATGACGGCGGGTGCGTCTAGTTGCGCCAACTCATTGGCTAGCCACACCAGTTGCGCCTCGGTGATCGTGCCATTGGATGTTTCGAGCAGCAGCAGGGTATGCTCAGGCAGGGGCAGTTTGTAGTAAAGGTTGCCGTCGGTGAGCAGGTGTTCCAACCCGAAAACCCGCGCCAACAGCGCAGAATTGTCGTGATTGCCACCAATGGGGGCGTAGGGGATGCCGAGGTCATCAAGCTGCGACTTCATCCACCGATAAACCTGTTCGTTGGCGGTTTCGTAGGCAAGGTCGCCGGAGAGGATGAGGTAGTCTGGAGAGAAGGATTTGGCCGCTTGCAGTATATCCAAAAAATTCTGCCGCACGTCCACACCATGGGTGAACTCGCCCTCGCTCGCAACGTGCAGGTCAGTGATTTGAATAAGTTTCATGCTGTTTAAGCGGTTCCAGGTTTTGGGTTTCAGGTTTCAGACAGGGCCTACCCTGAAACTTTAAACCTGAAACCAAACCGTCCACTTCCGCAAATATGTAGCTTCGCCGCCAAGTTTTTGATGATTTTTTCTGACAAATGTACTTCCATTTGTTTTGAGGGAAAAAACTGCATGAAATTACCGGTATGAATCTGCAAAAACTCAACGATGCCATTGGGCAATACGCCAATTTTCTTCGCAAAAACCCACGGCACGACCCCTACCTGCCGTGGGAGTCGCAGCGCATTTTTCAGGAAAACTGGGACGTGGAGGCGCTGGACTTCCGCACGATGTACGACCGCAGTCTGGAAAACTCCCGCTCTCGCCGCCTCTGGAAGCGGGAACATTACGAGCCGAAGGAGATGATGCTCAAGTTCATCGAAATGGACCGGGAGTTCGTGCGGTATGCTTTTCAAGACCTTTTCAACGAGGCCAAGGACTTGGACGGTCGGGTTGGCCGCTTCGTGTTTCATTCCGACGAGTTGCTGGCTGCCTGGCGGGAAGCCCACCCCGGCTCCAAACTCAACAGCCACTTCCACCACGACAACTACCAGATGGTGTCCATCTACCTCGCTTTCCGCTATCCGACGCAGTACCTACCTTTCGATTTCGACAGCTTCCGGCGGCTGATGGAGCTGCTCGGCAGCCGTGACGTACCAATGGTGAACGAGCTTGGCCGTTACTTCAAGGTGATGCGCACTATTTTTACTTTTTTGAAAAAAGACCCCGAAATACTGGCGATGCATCAGAAGCGGCTGACGCCGGGGCTGCATTTTGAGGGGGAGACCTTGCTGGTGGCGTGGGATTTTATGCGGGTAATTACGAGGTGATGTAGGCATTTTCAATGCGCCTCCAACCAATTCTTCCCCACCCCCATCTCCACCAAAATCGGCACCTTCAAGTTCGGGATGGCATTCGTCATCAGGTCGTGGATGATGGGCTTCACTATCTCCAGTTCGCCCGTCGGCACATCGAAAACTAATTCGTCATGCACCTGCAAAATCATCTTTGTACCTAGGTTTTTGTCAATCAGCGCTTGGTGAATGTTGATCATCGCCACCTTGATGAGGTCGGCAGCCGTGCCTTGGATGGGCGTGTTGATGGCCACCCGCTCGGCGTTGGAGCGGGCGAGGGAGTTGCGGCTGTCAATGTCACGGATGTAGCGGCGGCGGCCAAGCAGGGTCTTCACGAAGCCCGTTTCCCGTGCGCTTTCCACGGTGTTTTCCATGTAGTTTTTCAGGCCGTTGTACTGCCGGAAGTAGTTGTCTATCAGTTCTTTAGCTTCGCCTCGCTTGATGCCGAGTTGTTGTGAAACGTTCGTTGCGCCAGCGCCATAAATAATGCTGAAATTGACCGTTTTGGCGTTGCGGCGCTGCTCGCCGGTGACCTCCTCGTAGGGCACGCCATAGACCTTGGCTGCCGTGGCCCGGTGTATGTCCTGGTTCTTCTGGAATGCCTCAATCATGGCCTCGTCGCCGCTGATTTCGGCGATGATGCGCAGCTCGATTTGCGAGTAGTCGGCACTCAGCAGCTGGTGGTTTTCATCCCGTGGGATGAAGGCCTCCCGCACCTTGCGGCCCTCCGGCGTCTTGATGGGGATGTTCTGGAGGTTGGGGTTGTTGGAGGCGAGGCGGCCCGTGGCGGCCAGCGCCTGGTTGAACGAACTGTGTACCCGCCCCGTGCGGGGGTGTACCTGCAAGGGCAGCGCATCCACGTAGGTGGACTTGAGTTTGGACAGGCCACGGTGCTTCAAAATCTCGGCGACGAAAGGGTGCTCTACCGCCATTTCCGTTAGGATGGCCTCGTCGGTGGAGTAGGCACCGGTCTTGGTTTTTGCCCAGCGGTAGGGCAATTTCATGCGGTCGAACAGCACCTCGCCAATCTGCTTGGGCGAGGCAATGTTGAACTGCAAGCCCGCCATTTCGTAAATTTTCAACTCTAAATCGGCGATGCTTTTTGCCAGTTCCACAGAGTACGCCCGCAGCACGTCACCGTCAATGCGGATGCCCTCGTACTCCATGTCCACGATGACCTTGATGAGCGGGCGCTCCATCGTGTCGTAGAGTTTTTGCAGGCCCTCTTCCTTTAGTTTTGGTTGAAAATAATGGCCCAATTGCAGCGTCACGTCGGCATCCTCGGCGGCGTACTCGGCCACCCGCTCCACCCGGATGTCCCTCATGCTGAGTTGTTTCGCCCCTTTCCCAATCAGCGATTCGATGGAAATCGGCTGGTATTTCAGGTAGGTTTCGGAGAGGTAGTTCATGTTGTGCCGCAGTTCCGGCTCGATGAGGTAGTGCGCAATCATCGTATCGAACCAATAGCCAGCCACCTCCACGCCGTAGTTTTTGAACACCACGGCGTCGTATTTGATGTTTTGCCCAATTTTTTCAATCGCCTCATTTTCAAGCACTTGCTTGAATTCTTGGGCGATTTTCGTAGCCTCCTCCCGGTCGGCTGGCACGGGCACGTACCACGCCTCGAAGGGCGTCACGCTGAACGACATGCCCACCAGTTCGGCCAGCATCTGGTCCACGCTCGTCGTCTCCGTATCGAACGAGATGGTTTTTGCTTTGGATAAAATGCCGACGAGTTCCGCCCGCTTTTCCGGGGTATCGGTGAGGTGGTAGGTGTGCGGGGTATTCTCGGCGTTCTTCTCCGCCATCGAGTGGACGGGGATGGGCGGGGCGGCGCTTTTTCGTTCAACGGGTTCCTCTGTATCGCCGAAAAGATTGCCTTGTGCACCAGCGGCGGCGGGCTTTGCGGCAGGCTTCGGTGCCGAATTCGGCGTACCATCGCCGCCGAGTATTTGTGCACCCAGCGTCCTGAATTCCAGTTCTTTAAACAATGCCGCCAGTTCCTCCCGATCGAAGGGGTCGAGGTTGTAGTCGTCCTCGTCGAAGGCGATGGGGGCGTCAATATCAATGCGGGCGAGCTTTTTGGAGAGCATGGCTTGCTCCGCAAAATCCCGCAATTTCTCCTGGTTTTTGCCCTTCACCTTGTCCACGTTTTCGAGCAGGTTTTCCACCGAGCCGAATTCCTTGAGTAGCGTCGCAGCCGTTTTCGGGCCGATGCCAGGCACGCCGGGGATGTTGTCCACGGCGTCGCCTTGCAAACCGAGGATGTCCACCACTTGGTCCACGTGCTGGATGTCCCAGTTGGCGCAGACCTCTTTTTCGCCCCAAATCTCTACCTCGCCGCCCGCCTTGCCGGGCTTGTACATGAAGATGTTGGGGCTCACGAGCTGGCCGTAGTCTTTGTCCGGCGTCACCATATATACTTGATAACCAGCCTTTTCTGCTTTCTTCGCAATAGTTCCTATCACGTCATCAGCCTCGAAACGTGGCAGCGTGAGGATGGGGATTTTCCAAGCGTTTAGTATCTTCACAATCCACGGCAGCCCGAAGGTGATGCCCTCCGGCTGTGCGTCCCGGTTGGCCTTGTAGGCGGGGTACATATCGTCCCGGAAGGTGCCGCCCGGCAGGTCGAAGCTCACGGCTAAGTGCGTCGGCTTTTGGTTGTTGATGAGGTCGGTGAGGGTGCGTACGAAGCCCGTAATGGCGCTTGTGTCCCAGCCCTTGGAGTTGATGAGTGGGCGGGTGATGAATGCATAGTGCGCCCGGTACACGAGGGCGTGGCCGTCGAGGAGGAAAAGGCGTTTGTCGTTTGTCATTGCGGGTGAATTTTAGGGCGGAAAGATAGCGGGAATTTGAACAATTTCTTTGGACTAGAAGCCGTGATGAGTAAGTCTCGATTGTCCTAAGTTGTCCTAAGTTGTCGTAAAACTTAAAAAAAATTCATAACTTTGCAACATCCTGCGTTGCATGAATTCCGACTCCATGTCGTTGAAGGGTATCCTTCTTAGTGCAATGGCGGGCTTTTTTATTTTATAGCTTGTTGCTTGCCAATAGTGGATGTTTTGGTGAGTAGTAGTTTTGGCTATTTTGATACCTTTCCGAATCGTACAAATCCACCACCAGCGAGATTTTATCCTTTAAAAAATTGTAATAGCGCACTTCGCCTCGCTCGAAAATCCTTTGAACTGACCAGCAGAAGTAATCAGCTATGTTCAAAAGCGGCTCAGTCAAGTGGTTCTGAACGTTGAAAGCCACATGTGTTTTGGCAGACTTGCCAACCTTTTTGTGGTTTCGACCAATAGCTTTTGAAAGGGCAAGCTGGAGGTTTTGGTTTCTGGTTGAATTTGCCCTTGCTGCAATGTTCAGCGTCAACTTGCCGCCTTTTTGAAGCTTATTTTTCAATAAGTGAGAAAGCAGGTCAGCATAAAACTCAGCTTCTTTGCCATTGTGCCTATTTTCATATTAATGAAGGAACTTTCCGGCCTACCATCGCTTCAAAGCTGCAATCGATAGTCTTGATAAAATCATAGAACAGTTTTCGAACTTCTGGCAAGTCATCTGTGGCATGAAAGAAAAAGCCGCCTCTCTCAATTTTCTTTTGAATGCTTGGTATTTCGACAAAATACGGGTCGTTTGAAACTTGATGTTGGAGTGCCAATATCCTTTCCCGTATTGACGGTAGAGGTTCTTTGAACTTTACCATGCCAAGAATGAAGGAAAGAGAAACTCCATTTTGCCCAATAATATTGACCTTGCCTTTTCCGTAAAAGGTCGTGTCGCCTGCCTCGTCCAAATATCGTTGGTTGGTTTCAACCGTTTCTTTCCCAGGTAAATTCATGGATGGGTTTTAAGGTGGGAAGATAGAGAAAAAAGCCTACTGCCCCTCACTCCCCAAACCTAAACCCATCCAAGTACATCTGCTGCAAATTGAAGTGCGGGTACTCCGCTTCGCCAGCTATGAACATAACGCCGATGTATTTTTGGTTGACCCAACCTTTGACGGCAAAATGATTTTCGTCGAGGTCATCCCAGTAGTCAATCACGCCCCTTGCGCTGGGACAGCTTTCGAGCGTGTGCCCCCTGCCCACGCCGACCGAATCATAAATATCAAAAGCTTCTTCCAGATAGTCCAGGTAGCCTATGAGCAGTTCCTCCAGTTCCTCTGGCGATGAATCCGAAAAAGGCTCGGTAAACTGAACGGTGATACAGCCAAAAAGATAGCCATCCACTTCCAGTTCCGAAGTATAAACATCGGCGCCATCCTCCGATTTTTCAAGCACAAACTTAGGCATGCCCTCCGGGAAATAGCCTGAGCAACCGGATTGCCCGATGTCCATTTTTGAAAGGCGGGGGACTTTCAGGGTTTCTTCTGATTGGGCAGAAAGTAGTATGGGCAAAATCAGTGCGGTGAGTAAAGTGGCGAAGCTTTTCATGTTGGTAAAATTTTTGATACAAAATGAGTGAAATCCGTGCCACAAATCCACAATTATAAATCTCCCAACTGCGGTCGAATCACGATTTCTTCCACCACGGCGGCGGGACTCATTTGCCAAGCCGACCACACAGCGAGGGCGATGTCGCTGGCCTGCATCAGGCGGCTTTCGGGGAGGTCCACGCCCGCCCAACTGTTCGACCAAGTGGCACCGGGCAGGATGGCCGTCACCTTTATTCCCTTGGTTTTTAGCTCCTCCCGCAGCACTTTGGAGAAACCCAGCAGCGCAAACTTGGAGATGGTGTAGGAGCCGCCGCCGGGGTAGGCTATCAGGCTGGCAATGCTGCACATGTTGAAAATATGGCCACTGCCCTTGGCAAGCATCGCTGGCAGCATGGCACGGGTGAAGTGATAGGCACTGTACAGGTTTATCTCGATTTGCTGTTCGAGTTGGCCGTCTGGCTCGTCAGTGATTTCACCGGAGAGGTAAACGCCCGCATTGTTCACGAGGCAGTCCACATCGCCCCAGTGCTGTTTCACAAAATCGGCGAAGGCTATCACGTCCGCCTTTTGGCGCATGTCGGTGGCTTTGGCCAAAACTTCCACGCCATATTTTTCCTCAAACCCCTTTTTTAAAGTGGCCAAATCGGCTTCCGAGCGGGCACAAACTGCCACGTCAAAACCCTCTGAAGCAAACTTCTCCGCAATGGCCCTGCCAATGCCTTTGGTGGCGCCCGTGATGATGATTTTCATGGTGAGGCATTGTGGTCGCCCAATTTATTGGGCAGACCGATGGATATTATTGGTTTTTTTGAGATTGAAACCCGGCACATACGGTTGCCAATAAATTGGGCGACCACTATTTCCCGAACGCCCACACCAAGAACTCCGGCAGGACCGCTCCCCAAGTGTGCGGGTGGTGGATGCCGTTTTTGACTTCCCGGTAGTGCAGGTCTTGCTTGTGGCGATAGCCAACTTTTTTAAGCAGTTCAATAAGGTCGAGGGTGTCGTCAATGGAATCAATGACACCGTTGCGGTTGCGGTCGTCGGTCTCATCCATCGTGCCAGTCTGGAACCAGAATTTGAGGCCGGGACTGTGGTAGCCCTTGTCCACCAGCTCATGCATGATGCGGCCGCCATCGGGGTCGTCGTCGCAGAAGTCGCAGTGTCGCCACCAAAAGCTGCCAGAGAAAACGCCTGCCTTTCCAAACAACTTCGGGTTGTTCCAGACGATGTCCATTGCCGAGAGGCCGCCGAGCGAAAAGCCAGCAAAGGCTGTGTGCACGGCACCTTCCCGCACCGGGTAAGTCTTTTTCAGGTACGGTATCAGTTCTGTAATGATAAATTTTGTGTACAAATGCGCCTTGCTGCCTCGGTTGCGGTAGTCGGGACGATGGGCAGTGCCGTACTCCTGCAGCCTCTCCCCAGCATGGATGGCCACGACGATGAGGGATGGGATTCGCTGCGAGGTGTAGAGTGCGGTCAGGGTCTCGGCGAGGCGCACGGCCTCCATGTCTTGCCCATCGTTGAAGAACAGTACGGGGAAGCGCCAAGAGCCGCTGGCGTCGTAATCGGGCGGCAGGAAAATGTCAATGTTGAAGCGGGTCGGGAGGTACTCCGAGCGGAAATTGCGAAGCCGATGAAGGTGAAGCGAGTGGCGCTGTTCCTCCGAAAAATCGAACCGTTGGTAGTTCGTTGCCGGTTTATCCAAAAGCCTCATGTGCAGTTTTGACATTGAAAATCAAAGCAGTTTGCGCTTGCTGTCAGGATTTCGCCTTAGCTTTGTCGGCCATTCTACCCCACCCCTTTTCCTGAAAACAGCGCGACAAAGCAAATCCATTTAAGGCAAATTTAGCGAAATCATTTTTTGACTAAGTTCGAAAATTCAACCATAATCTTTTACACCATTTTAAAACACCTGTAAATGAAGAAGATAGGCATACTTTTCGGCAAGGAAAGGACATTCCCTCAGGCTTTCGTGGAGCGTGTAAACTCGAAAAAAGTAAAAGGCATCACGGCAGAATTTGTGAAGGTGGAAGAGCTGATGCAGAACCAGCCAAGCGGCTATGCAGTCATCATTGACCGTATCTCGCAGGACGTACCGTTCTACCGGGCTTACCTGAAAAACGCCGCAGCCACTGGCACGGCCGTCATCAACAACCCGTTTTGGTGGAGCGCCGACGAGAAGTTTTTCAACAACATACTGGCCGAGCAGGTGGGCGTACCCGTGCCGAAGACGGTGCTGTTGCCCAGCAAGGACCACCCAGACGACACTTCCTCGGAGAGTTTTTCCAACCTAAAATTCCCGATGGAATGGGAGGCGATGCTCGACTACCTTGGCGGTTTTCCGGCCTTCATGAAGCCCCACGCTGGCGGTGGCTGGAAGAGCGTTTACCCGGTAGACACCTGGGCTGAGGTGTTCAAAGCCTACCATGAAACGGGCCAACTGGTCATGCTTTTCCAAAAAGCCGTGAATTTTGAGAGCTATTACCGTTGCTACTGCATCGGTCGCAAATACGTCCGCATCATGGACTATGAGCCACGCAACCCGCACCACCTGCGCTACGTGGCCGACCACGGTGCATCGAAGGAACTGCTGGAACTGATGGAGGACTACGTGCTCCGTCTCTGCAACGGCCTCGGCTACGACTTCAATACCGTTGAGTTTGGCGTGGAAAACGGCGTACCCGTCGCCATTGACTTCTGCAACCCGGCACCCGATGCCGACGTGAACTCCGTGGGCAAGGAAAACTTCGAGTGGGTGGTGGAGACCATGGCCAACTACGCCATCGAGCGGGCACAGGCGCACGAGGAGGGCAAGCACAACCTGACTTGGGGCACTTTCGTGCAGCAAGCCGTGCTGGGCAACCACCTCACACCGCCAAGCGCTCCGGCAAAGGCTGCAGCCAAGAAGAAGAAATAATGGTTTGATTTTGGAATAAAATTGTTGGATTGCTGGATTGTTTGATTGTTGAGCAACACAAGTCAATTGAACAATCCTGCAAGCCAACAATTACTTAGAACATGGAAAGTAAATTAAAGCTGGCAATTTTGGACATGTACGAGGGCACCCGCAACCTCGGCATGACGAACATCCAAGACATCGTAAAGCAGTTCGGCGCCGATATTGATTTTGAAATTTTCGACGTGCGCAGTGCGGTGAAAGTGCCCGACCTGAGCCACGATATTTACATCTTCTCCGGTGGCCCCGGCAACCCCCTGGTGGGCGACGAAAGCTGGCTGGCGCCTTTCCATGAGCTGATTGACGAACTGTGGCACTACAACCGACACGAAGAAGGGCCTAAAAAATTCGTGTTCTTCATTTGCCACTCCTTCCAAATGGCTTGCCACCACTTCAAGATTGGGGAAATTAACCGTCGGCGGGAGAAGTCGTTCGGCACCTTTCCCGTACACAAGACTGATGGCGGCGAACACGAATGGCTGCTCAACGAGTTGAACGAGCCATTTTGGGTAGCCGACTTCCGGGAGTACCAAGTTGTAAAGCCGAACTTGGAGCGCATGAGGGAGATTGGTGCCACCTTGCTTTGCGTTGAAAAAGACCGCCCTCACTTGGAAGTGGAACGGGCAATGATGGCCGTGCGTTTTTCGCCGGAAATGATTGGCACACAGTTCCACCCAGAGGCCGACCCAGTGGGCATGAGGAGCTATTTTGGGGAAGAAGAAAGGGTCGCAGCTATCCTCGAAGAGTATGGCGAGGAAAAATACGAGAGCATGGTAAAGGACCTGCAAGACCCTGCCAAGATTGCCCGTACACATGCCATCATCCTGCCGCTGTTCTTGCATGACTCGATACGGCGGGTTAAGAGGGGTGTGCTGGAGTTGGCATGACCTGTTTGCTTTAAAAAAAACGAAACCCAAGCACTATGATTCCCCACATCCGCAGCGCCTACAACGCCGCCTTTACGGAGGAAAAATACCAGGCATTCCTCCACGAAATCTACTTGGAAACCCACCACAAGGTGCCGTTTCACATCGCTGAGACGCCGATTTTCGTGCCAAAGGCGCTGTCTAACCAACTGTTCCAAGCTTGCGAGGAACTGGTGGACACGCTATGCCGCCCTGATTTCAAGGCTATATCGGCGGAGACTATCATGCCGGACTGCTACGTGCCGGGCGAGACGACGCACACCACGTTCCTCGTCATTGACTTCGGCATTTGCCAAGATGCGGACGGCCATATTTCCCCACAACTGATTGAAATACAAGGGTTTCCGTCACTGTTTTTCTACCAAGACCTGTGCGCCCGGTCTTACCGAAAGCATTTCGACATCCCCGACAATTTGCATCACCTGTTCGGTGTCTTAACCACCGAGGAGTATGTGGAGCGGATGCGCCAAATCATCGTCGGCAACTCGAAGCCTGAAAACGTGGTGCTGCTGGAAGTAGAACCGCACAAGCAGAATACGCAAGTGGATTTTTGGGCGACAGAACGGGCGTTGGGCATCAAGGTGAAATGCCTAACCGACCTAAAAACGGAAGGGAAGGATGTTTTTTACCTGGATGAAAATGGGCGGAAAGTGGCGGTGGAGCGCATCTATAACCGGGTAATTTTTGACGAGTTGCAAAAGCGAACGGACTTGAAGCGGGAGTTCTTTTTTGAAAACGAGTACAATATCCAATGGGTGGGCCACCCGCACTGGTTTGCCCGCATCAGCAAGCACACGCTGCCACTTTTCAACAGCAAGTTTGTGCCAAAGTCAATTTACCTAAGCGAGCTGAACGGCATTCCCGGCGATTTGGAAAGCTATGTTTTGAAACCGCTATATTCCTTTTCCGGCCAAGGCGTCATCATCCATCCCAAGGCGGCTGACATAGAGGCGATACCGGATGCAGACCGCAAAAATTTTATCCTTCAGAAAAAAGTGGCCTACGCCCCGGTCATCAAGACACTGGATGAACCCGCTAAAGTGGAAATCAGAATGATGCTCGTCTGGGAAGATGGGGCGGCGAGGCCACAGGTGATTACCAACCTCGTGCGGTTGAGCAAGGGCGAGATGGTCGGTGTTCGCTACAACATGGGAAAAACCTGGGTGGGCGGCGGCGTTGGTTTCTTCGAGGTGTAACCGGATATTTCGTTATTGAGATGTTGTGCTATTTGGCAATGACCCCACTAAATTAATAGCCCCCCAACAGTGTGAATGTAAAAAGCCCCGATGCGACGCACCGGGGCTTCAAACAAACATACTATGAGAAAACAACTAGAAGATTTCTTAATATTAGAATTCCAGCGATAACACTGATTTCCTATTCTTTGTTCGAGACCTGTAAGTATTTTTCCAAAGCCATAGTCATGGACGGTGTTTCCGGTTCAGGTGCCTTGATGTTCGGATGAAGGCCACGGTCGAGCACGGCCTTGAGTGCACTTTGACCGAAGACGGCGATGCGGGTGGCCCTTTGCTCGAAATCGGGGAAGTTTTCGTAAAGCGCCTCGATTTCAAGTGGGCTGAAAAAGGCGATGATATCGTAGTAGATGTCCTTTAAGTTGCTCAGGTCACTGCTCACCACGTTGTACATGATGGCCTCTTGGTACGGAACACCATACTCATCGAGCACCGATGTAATCTGTTTGGCGCCAAGGTTGGAGCAGGGCAACAGGAATTTTTCCTTGTCCTTGTGCTTCATCAGGTAGGGTTTCAGGTCCTGTATGCTGCGCTCACCTGAGAATACCTTGCGCTTGCGGTAAATGATAAATTTTTGAAGATAGTTGGCAACGGCATCGGTGAGACAGAAGTACTTGGTTTCCTGCGACATTTTCACCCGCATTTCTTCGCAAAGGGCGAAAAAATGGTCAATAGAGTTTTTGCTCATGAAAATGATGGAGGAAAATTCGTCCGGTCTAATTCGCTGCTTGCGAAACTCTTTAGCGGAGAGTACTTCCACTTGAATAAAGGGAATCCAGTCTATATGGAGTTCGTACTTCTTCTCAAGCTCGTAGTAGGGGGAACGCTCAGGTTTCGGTTGCGATACAAGTATCGTTTTAACCTTTTTGTGAGTCTCCACGTATGTCTTACCATTTACAACGTCCATTCGCAATATAGAATTTGAGTTGTTTCAAGAATAATGAAATCAGTTGCTTCCATAAGTCAAAGCTATTTTATAAATGGCGAGCAAGGGTGCGATTTCAACGGCGCAAAGATACAACAAAAAGTGAAATCTGTTACCCACGATAAAGCGGTTGGCAATAAAGAGGCCACGTAACGCCAAGAACAAATAGATAAGCCCGAGCAGGCCCAAGGCACCATAAACGACTATTCCGGTGGTACTTTGCGGAGCATAAGCAATAAAAAGTACCACTGGCACGAGGAATAAACCAACCACGATATTGAATATCATGATGGTGAACTGGTAGGAATCCACCTCTTTGCCAATAGGAAAAATAAACCCTGCCAGCCAAAGCACAAAATGCTTTGCCACAAAGAACCCCGCAAGGCCACCCATGCACATCAGCAACGAGTATAGGTTGGACGACGAAATTGAAATTCCAAAATGACGGGCTGTCAGAAAGGCGAAAAGCCCGCCATTGATGAAAAACAATAGATAGAGCATCGCGTAGGCCAACGCGAGGCCGGAGCTTTGCTCTCGGTGCAGTTGGTTGAGCAGGTTGTCGTTTAGGAAAGCCTTCCAGATTTTTTCAATCAAAATCCTGAAAATGGTGACAATGAGTGTCAGGATGATGAACATTATCAGGATGGACACGAACAGAAAGCGCCGATAGTTGGTCTCTTTTTCCTTGGTCGTGAGCGGTTTGACATTCTTTTCAGGCCGAATCTGAAAACCTGGCCCCTTAGTCGCCTGACCCGTTGACCTCCCTTTTACGATGTCGAAGGGATTGGCGGAAACGGGAACGGCTTCAATGCTGTCCTCAGCAGCAGCAGTCTGCAACCTAGGATTTAGGTCAAAAGGGCTGGCGGTGCTTTGACCGTTTGCGCCAACGCCGCACAAAACCAGCAGCGATGCTGCGATAAGTCTTGTTGTTATGAAGGTGGATTTTGACATGAAATCTTTGAAAGGCGCAAAATTAAACGTTCCCGTGGCGTTTTCTTAAAATCTTTACACTTGGGTTTGACGTTAGGTGGGTGTTAAAGAGGTGTTAACCGTTTTTCAACAAACTGCTCAAGCACCTAAATTGCGCAGCAAGAAAAACGAAAACCTGTTTTGCATGTATTGTTTCGAGGTTTTTTTAAAGTATATTTTGCTTTGCAAGAAAGAAATTTAACCACTTGATTTTCAACGTTTAAGGTCTAATTTTCAATGAAAAACACGGCAATCAACAGGGTGGTAATTCTGGGCGCTTTGGCCATCATCGGCATCATAGCCATTCAGGCATACCTGCTCATGAACACTTGGAACGCGGAGGAAAAGGACTATCAGGAAAAAGTGACGATAGCCCTGCAAGGGGTGGCCAAGGAGTTTGAAAAACTGGGCAGCTCGCCGCCCGCCTACAACATCATCAACCAAGTGACTTCCAATTATTGGGTGGTGAACATCAACGACGACATCAACCCGAAAAACTTGGAGCATTTCCTCCGCTTGGAACTGGAGAGCATCGGGCTTCGGGAGGACTTTGAATATGGCATCTACGACTGTGACTCCCGGAAAATGGTTTACGGCAGGTACATTGACTACGACGTTGTCACTGAAAACCCAAAGCCTTCGACCATCAAGGGCGACCAAATGCCCGTTCACGAGGAGTACCAGCACTATTTTGGAATACGCTTCCCGAACCGCAACTCGCAGATACTCAGCAATATGCGGCTGACGCTCATCTTTTCGGGCATCCTGCTGGTCACTATCCTGTTTTTCCTCTACGCCATCTCCATCATCCTGCGCCAAAAACGCCTATCGGAGATGCAAAAAGACTTCATCAACAACATGACCCACGAGTTCAAGACGCCCATCTCAACCATCCGCATCTCTACCGACGTGTTCCTGAAAAGCCCGGAAATCATGGCCAGCCCACGCTTGGCGCAGTACGCCAACATCATCCAAGAACAAAACTCCCGGCTGAACAACCAAGTGGAAAAAGTGCTGCAATTGGCCAAAATCGAACGTGACAATTTCCAACTGCACCTCGAAGAAACCGACCTTCACGAATTGGTGCGGGGCGTGCTCGAAAGCATCAGGGTGCAAGTAGAAAAACAGGGTGGCACGCTGTACTGCGAACTGCTGGCAAAGTCACCGACCATCAAGGCCGATAAGCTCCACCTGACCAACATCCTGCACAACCTCGTTGACAATGCAACGAAATACTGCACGGACGCACCCAATATCTTGCTCAAAACCCAGAATATTGCCACCGGCAAAATCCAGTTGCAAGTGGTTGACAACGGGATTGGCATCTCGAAGGAAGACTTGGGCAAAGTCTTTGAAAAATTCTACCGTGTACCCACCGGCGACGTCCACAACGTCAAGGGATTTGGCCTCGGCCTTTTTTACACCAAAAACATCTGCGATGCTCACGGCTGGAAAATCGGCATCGAAAGTGAACGTGGAAAGGGTACGACCGTAACCATTATCATTTGAAAATCATGCACTGTCAACCCATTCAATCATTCCAACCTTCAATCATTCACTCATTTTTACATGAAACCACACCTGCTCTACGTTGAAGACGATGAAAGCCTCGGCTTCGTGACCAAGGACAACCTCGAAATGCAAGGCTACCAAATCACGCATTGCACCGACGGCAAGTCCGCCCTCGAAACCGCCAAGTCAGGTAGCTTCGACCTTTGCATCCTCGACGTGATGCTGCCCGAAATGGACGGCTTCACCCTTGCCGAGGAAATACGCCGCTTCAACACCGAAATACCCATCATCTTCCTCTCTGCCAAGTCGCTGAAGGAGGACAAAATCAAGGGCTTGCGACTCGGCGGCGACGACTACATCACCAAGCCGTTCAGCATCGAAGAACTGATTTTGAAAGTGGAGGTGTTCTTGCGCCGCAAGAATATGTCGGCCAATGCGCCCAAGCCAACCACCTACCGCTTCGGCAGCTACGAATTCGACTACAAAAACCTTGGCCTAACCTGCAACGGCCAAACCGAGACCCTCACCCAACGGGAAGCTGACCTGCTCAAGTTCTTCCTCGACAACCCCAACCAGGTCGTAAAACGCTCCGACATCCTGGAAAAGCTATGGGGCGAAGACGACTACTTCATGGGGCGAAGCCTCGACGTGTTCATTTCCCGCCTGCGCAAATACCTGCGCCACGACGAAAACTTGAAGGTGGAGAATATTCATGGTGTCGGATTTCGATTCAATATGTAAAATTAAAATTCTTGGCACGGTTCTTGCGAAATTTTAACCGAACATCCGAAGGAAGAAGAACCCGGAAGGGACTTTTATTTTCGTTTTTTTAGGTGATTAGACCTACTTGAGAAACTGTGAACAACAAGGGCCGACAGCAGGCCGACACTCCACACACTTCCCAATATTTTCACTCCACAGTTTTCGACAGGCATCACGTATCATTTTTACACACCGCACACCTGAGACCCGCTGATTGGCCATGCCGCCAACCAAGCCGTCGTTATCCACACCCAATTTAGTTTTCGAGAAAAAATGCAACGGTCAAGCCAGTATTTCCCTGAACGATCAGGCTGTTTTTGCTGCGCAACAATCGTGTCAAAGCATTGATTAGCAATAGTTTACCCCAAGACTAAAGACTTTAGTCGGTTTCAAATTCGGTGCAGGCACTCTTCAAAAAGTGGCCCTGCACTTTTTTCCCCGAGCCGGGCAAAGAGACCCTGCTCCGGGAAAGAAAAAAGAAGAAAGCCGATTGCATCCTAAAAACCGGATGCCCCCTATTCCCGGAAAGTGGTCGGAAGCACTGCCCCCCAGATAGCTTCCGGCTGCTTTTTTTTTGGGAAATAGTTGAACTTGTTGAATTGGCTAGGCGCTACCCTAATTCAACTACTTCAACCAATTTAACCATTTCAACCATTTCCCTCCTCCGCAAAAAGCTCCGCCGCAATCCCATCTGCCAAGAACCGACCCGCTTGAGTTAGCCTAAACACATCGCCCTCCCGCTCCATCGTGCCATCCGCCAAAAATGATTTTGCGCCTTCGTCGAAATGCACTTCAAATCCCAATTCCTTGATTTTCAATAGATTGCAGCCCCATTTGGTGCGCAACCCCGTCATCACGTACTCGTTGTAACGCTGGGTCGGCGTCAGCACTTCTATTTCAAAAGGCAGCTCGCCCACTTGCAGGGAGCGGATGTAGGCAGCATTGTTCGCCACGTTCCACTGGCGGCTCACGCCATTGAACGAGTGCGCCGATGGGCCGATGCCGAGGTATTTTTTGCCCAGCCAGTAGCTCGTGTTGTGGCGGGAATAGTGGCCGGGCAAGGCCAAGTTGCTGATTTCATAATGCTCGTAGCCTGCCTGCGCCGTTTTTTCCATCAAAAACTCAAACTGTTGAGCGGCATGTTCGTCGTCAACAGGCTGAACGGTGCCCTTTTTTATCTGGTGGGCGAGGGCAGTTTTCGGCTCCACGGTCAGGCAGTAGCAGGAGAGGTGCGGGATTTTCAACTTGAAAACCTGCTCCAAGTTCGCCGCCCATTGTTCGTGAGAGGTAGTTGGAGAGCCGTAAATAAGGTCAACCGAAAGGTTATCAAAGCCCGCTGCTTGGGTATTTTGGATGCTGGCAAGCGCCTCCGAGGCATTGTTCGCCCGGTTCATGAAGCGCAGGTCTGCCTCCGAAAAAGACTGTACGCCGATGCTCAGGCGGTTCACGGGCGTTTGTCGCAATTCCTTGATTTTCAATGGGTTCAAGTCGTCTGGATTAGCCTCCAATGTGATTTCGAGGCTAGGTTTAGTGACGGCGTGACTCAAAGTCACGCCGTCACTTGCAAGTGGGTAGTGCTTGAAAATTTCACCAAAAATCAAATCCAAATCACGCTGGTTGAGGAGTGAGGGCGTGCCACCGCCAAAGTAAATGGTCTCCAGCGGCTCGCCTCCGAGGTAGTCTTTTTGCAGTGCCAACTCTCGCAGGATGGCGGCCACCATTTCATCCTTCAACTTGAGGGAAGTCGAAAAATGGAAATTGCAGTAGTGACAAGCCTGTTTGCAAAAAGGGATATGAAGGTAAAGTCCGGCCATAGTTTTGGACAACATAAATTATTGCGGAGCAAACATGGGCATAATTATCCGTGAAAATTGATAAAATTCGTGGCAACCATTGCATCCAAAATCGTGGGAGTCCACTCCCCGTTGACAATGTTTGGGGTTTCATTGAGGCATTTCATCCTTGAAAATTTAAATTCAAATTTTAGATTTTCAAAGATGAAATGCCATGTTTCACAATGTCAAAAAACCGTCCCATCGCCAAATCATCTTAACTTAGCCCCTTCAATACAACGGCTTGATTTTGAAAAAGACCTTTTCACTCCTCCTCATTGCGTTGGCCTATCTACTGGTGTCTGCCACGTCCTTCACTCGGCAGGCAGCCCAGCCAATGCCCAGCTTCGAGAAGCACCTGCAAGAGACCGCTTGGGTGGACAGCGCCTACGCCACCCTCACCACCGACGAGCGCCTCGGACAGCTCTTCTGGCTGCGAGCGCACACCGACAAGGACTCGGAATACGAAGCAGCCGTGGAAAACCTCGTGAAAAAATACCAGCCCGGCGGCCTTTGCTTCTTCAACCCCACGGCCAAAGGCACACCCGAAAAACAGGTCGAACTCACCAACCGCTACCAAGCCCTGAGCACCAAACTGCCCATGTTCATCACCATTGACGGCGAGTGGGGCCTCGGCATGAGGATGCGGGGCACGGCCATGAGCTTTCCCCACCAAATGATGCTCGGTGCCATCCAAGACAACACGCTAATTTACCGCATGGGCGCCGAGATTGCGAAGCACTGCAAGCGGGTCGGCGTCAACGTCAACTTTGCACCAGTGGCTGACGTGAACAACAACGCCGCCAATCCCGTCATCGGATTTCGCAGCTTCGGCGAAGACCCGTACAACGTGGCCGCAAAAGCCTACCAGTACATGCTCGGGATGCAGGACAACGGCGTGATGGCCTCCGCCAAGCACTTCCCCGGCCACGGCGACACAGGCACCGACAGCCACTACGACCTGCCCCAAATCAACCACTCCATCGGGCGCCTCGACAGCGTAGAGCTTTTCCCCTTCAAAATCCTAATCCGACAGGGCGTGGGCAGCGTGATGATTGCCCACTTGAACGTGCCTGCGCTCGACAGCACACCCAATTTGGCATCGTCGCTTTCGCCCAAGGTGGTGACGGATTTGCTACGCAACAAGCTGAATTTCAAGGGCCTCATCCTCACCGATGCCCTCGAAATGCAGGCCGTGACCAAGCACTTCGGCAAGGGCGAGGTGGAGGCCCGTGCCCTTGCCGCTGGCAACGACGTGCTGCTCCTCCCCGGCGATGTGGACGCCGCCTTCCGTACCGTGAAACAGTGGCTAACCAATGGCAAGCTCGACTCCAATGCCGTGAATGCCAGCGTGAAAAAAGTGCTGCTTTGGAAGCACCGAATGGGCATCACCAGCTACCAGCCAATGCCCCTCGAAAATGTGCGAGCCGACGTGAACGATGCACCTGCCCTCGCTGTCAAGCGGGAGTTGATTGCGAATGCGCTGACCTTGGCGAAGAATGACGACAGTTTTCTTCCAGTTGGCAGTTCGACAGTTGGCAGTGTGCAGTTAGGGCCTGCTAGATTGGCAGCGCTGGCAATTGGGGCAGGAAGCGGCAATTCGTTTCACAAAAGACTAAGTTCCTTCGGAAAAATAGAGACGTTCACCTCCGGCAAGGACATTTCCAGTTCGCTGATTGCGAGGCTGAAAGACAAGGACGCTGTAATTGTAAGCCTGCACGACATGAGCCAGTTCGCCTCGAAAGGTTACGGGCTGACGCAGGGCACGAAGGATTTTATTGAGGCATTGCGCAAGCAAACCCGTGTGGTGCTGGTGATGTTTGGCAACCCCTACGCCGCCAAGTTTTTTGAAAACGTGCCGAACCTGCTGGTTTGCTACGAGGAAGATGACGAGGTGCAGGACTTGGCTGCGCAAGCGCTTTTTGGCGTGTTTCCCCTGCGGGGAAAGCTGCCCGTGACCGCTTCGGCGCAATTGCCCGCTGGCACGGGTATCGCCACGGAGGCCGTCGAACGGCTCGGCTACGGCGTACCCGAGGAGGTGGGCGTGAGCAGCAGCAAGCTGGAAAAAGTGGACGGACTGATGGCCGAAGCAATTGCTGAAGGCGCATTGCCCGGCGGTGTGGTGCTGGTGGCGAGGCGGGGAAAAATCGTTTGGAGGAAGTCGTACGGCCATCACACCTACGACAAAAACGCTCACCCCACCGAGCCGGACGACATCTGGGACTTGGCGAGCATCACGAAGATTGCGGCCAGCACCATCTCGCTGATGCGGTTGCAGGAAGACGGCAAATTTGACCCGAAAGACCCCGTGGAAAAGTACCTGCCGGAGTTCGCCAATACGAACAAAAAGGGCATACCACTCGTGGACATGATGACCCACCGGGGGCGGCTGATGCCGTGGATTAAGTTTTATGAAAAAACCATCACCATTTCCGCCAAGCCTTCGCCCAATTTTTACCAAACCAAAAAAAGCAATGCCTTCCCAATGCCCGTGGCAAAAAACCTCTGGCTGAAGGCGGGCTACGAAAAGGAAATCTGGCAAGAAATCATGGACAGCCCGCTGGACCCATCGAAGGAATACAGGTACAGCGACCTCGGTTTCTACATCGCCGGGGAAATCGTGGAGCGGCAAAGCGGAATGCCCATCGAAGATTTTGCTAAGCAAAATTTTTACCAGCCGCTCGGCCTCCAGACCATGACCTACCGCCCCTACGAGAAGTTCCCGCTGGAACGCATACCACCCACGGAAAACGACAATTATTTCCGGGATCGCCGCATCCAAGGCTATGTGCACGACATGGGCGCTGCCATGCTCAACCAAGCCACAGGCCACGCCGGGCTATTCAGCGACGCCGAGGATTTGGCCGTACTCATGCAAATGCTCCTGAACAAGGGCAGCTACGCCGGGATGCAATACCTGCGCCCAGAGACCATCAACTACTACACCACCCGCTGCAAAGGCTGCACCCGCAGGGGCATCGGTTTCGACATGTTCGAGCACAATACGCATTTTGAGAACAACCTCTCGACGAAGGCCAGCGAGGCTACTTTCGGCCACCTCGGTTTCACCGGCACTGCCGTCTGGGTTGACCCGAAGGAGGAACTGATTTACGTCTTCCTCTCCAACCGCACTTTTCCTAGCATGAAGAACAACAAATTGACGAAGCTGAACACGCGTGTGAAGGTGCAGGATGCGGTGTACGATGCTATCATTCGGGAGTGAGGCTTGTTCCAAAACCGTTAAAAACCACTCTTTAACCCGCCAAAACCTTATCTCGCACACTTTTTGAACGAAGAGAAAGTTTGAACATGCACGCTACCCAAATCCGTAAAAAATTAAAGTATGAGAATCGTACCGTCTGGCATTTTTCGAAAAAATGTGCTGCGCAAAATAGCAATCGCAACATTGACCCTCGCAGCTTTGGTCATCGCCTCCCCGTTGCAGGCACAGTCTAAACTGGTGGACAAGGCCAACGAGTTGTACAAAAACAACCAGTTTTCCGACGCCGCTGAACTGTACCGCCAAGCCCTCCAGGAGATGGAAAACGAGGGAAAGCAAGGCCGCAACGCCATCCTGCTCAAGAGCAAGCTCGCCTACTGCTACCGCATGAACAACAAGATGGACAAGGCCGAGGCACTTTACGCTGAGGTGGTGAAGGACGAAGGCGCCAAGGCTGATTCCTACTACTATTACGGCGAGTCGCTGATGAGCAACGGCAAGTACGAAGAAGCTAAAAAGTGGTTTGCCGACTATCAAAAAATGGAGCCTACCGACGAAAAAGCCGTGCTGATGCTACGTGCCTGCGACTACGCCCCACTCATCGAGCCATATTTCCCATACCTTGATATTCAGGAGTTTGCACACAATTCGGAGGCAGACGACAATGCCCCCATCGCCAGCCGAAAAGGCCTGATTTTTTCCTCAGACCGCCAGCAGGGAGTCAAGTTGTTGAAGGAAAAATCGGGCTGGACCGGGCGAGACTACCTCAACCTTTATATCAGCGAGAAAAAATCGGACGGCAGCTTTGCCGAACCCATCCAATACTCATCGAAGTTGAGCGAGGTCAATAAAAACACGGGCAATGCCTCACTGACCGCCGAAGGTTCGGAGATATTTTTTACCCGCAACGACAACCTACTGAACAAGCAAAACACTTACAGCCTGCAACTTTTCTCCGCAAAGTCGGGCGAAACGGAACGCTGGAAGGACGTGGAAAAGCTGCCTTTTTGCTCTTCCAATTTCAACTTCATGCACCCGGCAGTGTCACCTGATGGCAAGCTGCTGTTCTTTGCCACCAACCGGGCGGGCGGCTTCGGCGGCACTGACCTTTGGGTATCGGAGCGCAAGGGCGGCGAATGGGGCAAGCCCGAAAACCTCGGCCCAGCGGTGAACACCACGGCCAACGAGGGCTTTCCGTTCGTGGCATTGGACGGCAAGCTCTATTTTTGCTCAAAAGGCCACCCCGGCTACGGCGGCTTCGACATCTTCGTGACCTACAAGGACGAAAACGGCGCTTGGCAGCCTGCCACCAACCTCGGCAAACCCATCAACAGCCCACTCGACGACATCTCGATTTATTTGGCCAACGACCAGCGCAGTGGCTATTTCACCAGCTCTCGCAGCGGCGGTGACGATGATATTTACCTGTTCACCGTGCTGGATGAAGCACCGCCAGTCCCTATCAGCGAACCGTTGCCAATCGCTGAAACCCAAGTGGCAAACCCAGAAGCAGCGGAGCCTTCCCCAGTCTTGGAGGAAGTGGTAGAAGTGTTGCCGCCATCTCCAGTTGTTGAGGAACCGGAACTGCCCATCGTTGAGGAGGAGGCCACAGCGCTACCACTCAAGGAGGTGGCTACCAACTCCGAACCTGAACCAGTGCCACCTGCAACCATCGAAGCACCGAAGGTGGAACCGACACCGGAGTCCATTTTGCCCCCAGCAAAAACAATAGAAACGCCTGTGGAAACGGTCGAAACGCCAATATTGGAGGAAGAACTGCCGCAGGTACCCGCCGTAGCGACACCGCCTGTACCACTCCGGGTGGAAATGCCGGTGGCACAGCATCAGGCTCCAACGTCAATCCCTCTTACCGATATGGCACAACTTGGTTTTTTTATTGATTTTTCCCGAAAGTTGGATGAAGGAAACTTAGTCGTTGGGGAGCGGTTTCGGCTAGATGGTGCGGTTTACGACCCCGCTGTTTGGCAACTCACGCCACGCATCACCGGCCCACTCGACAAGCTCATTTCGCAGTTAAAAATATACCCTTCCGTGCAAATCGAAATCAGCTCGCACACCGAAGCCTTGGGCGTGGACAAAGAAAATCTGCACATTTCTGAAAATCGGGCAGCCACAGTGGTGGACTATATACTCCGGGAAGGCATTGCCAAGGAGCGTGTCCTGGCCAAGGGTTGTGGCGAAACCATGCCTATCAACCACTGCCGAAATGGCACTCCCTGTAGCATGGACGAGCATCTGGTCAACCAACGGCTGGAGGTGAAGGTGCAGGCGTTGGATGGGAAGTGGTAGGTGAAGTAGTTTCGAGTAATGCCCCTATCCCAAGCACTCAAACTCTCAACCCCTTAATTACCTTTGTGGCTATGAAATCTAAAAACTATCCATTCCTCCTTGGGGCCATGCTCCTTCTGCTTGCCTTCTCGGCCTGCAATGACAAACCAAGCAATGAAGTGGCCAACGCCACAGAAACCGCTACTGGCGGCACACCGCAAATCCAGGACATTTCCAAAAAAATTGGCGAAAGCCCCACCAACGGCAGCCTCTACGCTACCCGTGGGGCGCTCTGGTACGAAAACGAGAACTTCGACGAGGGCATAGCCGACTTGGAAAAGGCCATCCAGATAGACTCCACCAAACCGGAATATTTCCACGTGCTGGCCGATATGTACATGGACTACTACAAGTCGAGGCAGGGGCTGGCCGTGATGGAAAAGGCGGGGGCGTTCTTTCCAGACCGCATTCCCACACAGCTCAAGCTTGCCGAGTTTCAGCTCATCGTGAAACAACACACCCCGGCGCTCGTCACGCTCCAACGCATCCAGGTGAAGGAGCCGCTGAACCCGGAGATGTTCTTCATGTTCGGCAACGTCTTCTCCGACATGGGCAAGACAGACCAGGCCATCACGGCCTACCAGAGCGCCGTGGAAAACGACCCCAGCCTTGTGGACGCTTGGGTGAAGCTCGCCAACCTGCTCGCCGACAAGGGCTTGCCGCAGGCTGGCAAGTATTTCGACAACGCCATCAAGGCCGACTCGACCAACGTGGACGCGCTCCACGCCAAAGCATACTACCTTTCCAACAAGAAAAATGACCTGAAAGGTGCCATCCAGCTTTACAAGAAAATCAACACGATTGACCCGCAGTACGCCGAGGGCTACTATAACCTTGGATTGATTTACCTCGACATGGACTCCGTACAGCAAGCCTACACGAGCTTCGACTTGGCCGTGAAGTTCTCCCCGGAGTTTGCCGAAGGCTACTACCACCGGGGACTGGCCGCCGAAATGAAGGGCGATAAGGCGCAAGCGCTCTCGGATTATGAGAACGTGCTGCGCTTTAGCCCCGATTTTGCGGGGGCGAAGGAGGGGGTGAAGCGGTTGAAGTAAACCGAAATTGGCAAGGGGTTGCTTTTGAAAATCCCCCTTGCCAACTCCAAGCGTACTACACCATATTCCCCTTCATCAATTCCACCAACATCGTCTTGAAATTCTCCTTCTTGTTCAAGTGCGGAAGTGGTTCGGTGGGCTCTGGCACACCCAAGAATTTGCAGAGTGGGCTCCATCCATCCCTGACATCGAAAATGAGTAATTTATCTGCTGGAACGGCCGCTTTTACGTCTTCCATCCACTGGTCAAAAATCTTTTCGGTAGCGGCTTTGTCCTCAAACTTGCCATGAAGCAAACCTCCGAAGATGGATGATTTTGCAAATTTTACGCATTTGATGACAGAACGAAGGCGGGAATTGAGCAGCAGCTTAATCATCATCCCAAGTTTTTGCCCGATGGTCTGCGGCCCGGCTTTCCAGATGGTGCTGTAAATGCTAGTGTACCAGCCCTCGAAAGGCCGGGTGGTAAAAATGACCTTCGCATCAGGATACTGTGCCATGTGCTCCTTGTACCAAGGGCAACAGGGGAAGTCCACAGTGGCCTGATAGCCATCGTATAGCTTGTCCCATTGCATGGTTCCAGTGTCCCTCAATGTAGTCCAGTAGTGAAGGTTTTCGGGATGCACCAAAAGCTCCTTCATGTGGTAGGTTTTCGTAAAACCCAGCATCTCCAGCGAGGCTTTTAGGGTGTTTGTGCCGGTACGTGGAAGTCCGGCTCCAATGATTTTGATTGACATAGGTAGATTGTTTAGTTGGTCTTAATTTGGTAAATGTAGCGACATTTCAAATATTTTATTGATAATTGAAAAATATTTGATTTCAGGTTTGTTTTTTATTTAGGTTTACCAAATTTTAAAAATTTTTTCTCCAAAAAATCTTCACAACTAATTGTTAATCAACTAACTAAATCAAAATGAAAACTAACCAATTCTTCCCTTATCTCCTCTTAATCCTGTTAATGGCCTCTTGTAATTCCGAAAACAAACAGGGGCCAAAAGGCGATGCGAAAAAAGACCGGGACATGTTTGGCTTAGGCATCAAACGAGGTTTGATAACAAACACCGATGGCCTGACCGATGGCTATGCCATGTATGTTGTTCCCAACTCCGCAACCACTTACCTCCTCAACCGAAAGGGGAAGGTGGTAAAAGAATGGAAAGGCAATTATGGCGTGATGGGGGCCTATTTAAATGAAGATGGCTCCCTTTTCCAAAATGCGTATGACCCAGATTTCCCCGTATTTGCAGGCGGCGGTGAATCGGGAAGAATACAGAAAATATCTTGGGACAATAAAATACTTTGGGATTTTGAATATGCCGATGAGACCCAACATGCCCACCATGATTTTACCGTGATGCCCAATGGCCATATTCTGGCCATTGCCTGGGAGGCTAAGACGGTCGAACAAGCTTTGGCGGCTGGGCGCAAACCGGAATTGATACCTAAAGCAGGGATTTGGCCAGATAAAATTGTGGAAATAGAACCACAGGGCCTACATGGCGGTAAGGTTGTTTGGGAATGGCATGTTTGGGACCACTTGATACAAGACTTTGACCCAAAAAAAGCCAACTATGGAAAGCCAGCCGATCATCCCGAATTAATAGATATTAATAGGGGCGTCCCACTGCCACCAGCCATCACGCAGGACAGCTTTGATATACTTGTTGCGCAGGGCCATCAATGGAGAAATCAAACACTTGAAAACCTAGGCTCAGACCTTTATCATTTTAATGCGATTAAATACAATGCCTCACTTGACCAGATTACATTTAGCTCCCCACACTTGAACGAAATCTATATCATTGACCACAGCACTACTACCAAAGAAGCAGCCGGGCATAAGGGTGGTCGTAGGGGGAAGGGAGGCGATTTGTTGTGGCGCTGGGGCAATGCACAAAACTATGCAAGGGCCGACTCCACTTCCCAACAGTTGTTCGGCCAACACGATGTTCGGTGGATTGAGGAAGGAACGCCCGGAGCAGGAAACTTAACTGTGTTTAATAATGCTCCTCCCAAAGCTGTTGATTGGGATAAAAAAGGCAGCGATAGCCTTAATTATTCGGCTGTTTATGAATTGGTGCCACCAATTGATGATAAAGGAAATTATGTGATAGAAGCTGGCAAACCTTTTGGCCCGGACAAGCCGGTATGGATGTACACAGCGCCAGACAAGCTTTCATTTTACAGCAGCTTTATCTCGGGAGCGCACCGTATGAAAAATGGCAACACTCTTATTAACGAAGGTGCGAGGGGTCGGTTTTTTGAAGTAACACCAGATGGCAAAACTGTTTGGGAATATGCAAATCCTTACCGGGGCGAAATACGCAAACTAAATGGAGACCCACGGCCAGCTGTGCCAATGGCCTATTCGCTGTTTCGGTCAACATTTGTTTCTGCCGACCATCCGGGCCTCGCAGGTCGCAAGCTGGTACCCATAGATCCGCAGCCCAAGCCATTTATATTGCCGCCGCCGCCACCTGAAAAGAAGAAGTGATGGACTTTTGGACATTTACCCCTGTCCCAATTACCAATTAGGGGGCCAGGGGTAATGTCCTATCTTGACTTGTTCATTAATTACAAAAGCCACAAGGTCGCAAAACATGGAAAATAAAAGTTGGAAACTGAAGCTTACGCTATTGCTCGTAAGCAGTTTGACCATTATGTCGGTCATCACCATTTCCCCAGCATTGCCGCAGATGGCCGTCGCATTCATGGATGTTGAAAATGCAGCATTGCTTGTCAAATTGGTATTGACCATACCTGCATTGATGATCGCCATTTTCTCTCCGATTACCGGACGCCTTATAGATAGGTACGGCCGTTTGAAAATCCTTTGGGCTTCTCTTTTAGTATATGCAATAGCAGGTGCTAGTGGATATTTTTTAAATAACCTATACCACATACTAATATCGAGGGCCATTCTGGGGATGTCGGTGGGCATGTCCATGACCATCGTGATAACATTAATTGCTGATTATTTTAATGGACAGGAGCGGCAGAAATTCGTGGGCATACAGATTGCATTTATGTCATTGGGAGGAATATTATTTATTGGGCTGGGAGGAGTACTGGCCGACTTTGGCTGGCGATATCCTTTCCTAATTTATTTGTTTTCCCTGCTGGTACTTCCGCTCAGTATTATGTTTCTGGAAGAACCTGAACTTATTCAAAAAAGAAATAACGAAGCTACAAGTATTAAAGCGCCATCTATTATCTGGATGTTGTTTTTCAATACCATGATGATGTGGATTATTTTCTTTTTAATTCCGATTCAGATACCTTTTCACCTGAAGGCAATCGGCATTGAAAAGAATGCATTAATCGGAGCGGCTATCGCCATGAGTACCGCTTTTTCTGCCATCTCCTCTTTTTCTTATAGCAAGTTAAAAGGCCGTTTTAGTTTCCTCGCCATATTCTCCATCGGATACCTGCTCATGGCGGTTGGATTTATATGCATTTCTGTTTCTAACAGCTACGCATTGGTGGTCATTGCGATGATGCTTTCCGGACTGGGAATGGGCATGATGATACCAAATACAAACATGTGGGTGATGAAAATCGCACCGCCCGAAATCCGGGGAAAAGAAATAGGAAAATTGACTACATTCTGGTTTCTTGGGCAATTCCTTTCGCCCATTATCATATTCCCGGTATTGAGCGTTTTGTCACTTTCTTCCACATTTATGGTGGCGGCAGGGTTGCTTTTGGCAATGTCTTGCACCTTCCTGGTTTTCAATTTCAGCAAGACCGGAAAATTGGTTGCCCAATAAAGATTATCGCAAAAATGTGTTGTAAAAAGAATGGGCAGGATTGATGTTTTGAACGAGAACACATCGCGCTACCCTATGAATACCCGAGTGTATCGCCCTACGAAATCGCCTTCCCCCTTACCCCTTCCAACAACTTCCTCGCCCCCGACAAAGTCCGTACCCCGTCCCTCGCCATAATCAAGCTGCGAACGGATTTCTTCAAAGTAATCTGCATCTGCTCGCCATGCTTGGAAAGGTATTGGAACACCTGCTGGAAGGTGGCACTATCGTAAAACGGAGACTGTGGGTTCTCCACGAAATAGCAGCGCAACTTGCTGTCTTTCAGAATGACCCGTTCGAAGCCAAGCTCCCTTGCAATCCAGCGGAGGCGCAGGCCGTCGAAAAGCTCAAGCACGGGTTCTGGCACAGGGCCGAAGCGGTCTTTCAGGTTTTCGCTGAAAAGCTGTAGCTCATCCTCGGACTGAATATCGTCAATGGCCGTGTACAGCAACAGGCGCTCGCTGGTGCTGCTCACGTAGTCGCTGGGGATGTGCATTTCCACGTCCGTGTCCACGTTCACGTCCCGCACGAAAGCCTGTTTTTTCTCCAAATCCTCTTTGAAAACATCCTTGAAATCGGTCTCCTTCAGCTCCTGCACCGCCTCTTCGAGGATGCGCTGGAAGGTTTCGTAACCTATGTCGGCGATGAAGCCGCTCTGCTCTGAGCCGAGCAGGTTGCCCGCCCCCCGGATGTCGAGGTCACGCATGGCGATTTCAAAACCCGAACCAAGGTCGTTGTGCTCCTCGATGGTCTTGAGGCGCTTGCGGGCGTCGTGCGTGAGCACGGACATCGGCGGCGCAAACAGGTAACAGTATGCCTTTTTGTTCGAGCGACCGATGCGGCCCCGCAACTGGTGCAGGTCGCTGAGGCCAAACTCGTTGGCCGAGTTGATGATCATCGTGTTGGCGTTCGGGATGTCGAGGCCCGTTTCGATGATGTTCGTGCAGACGAGCACGTCGTATTTTTTGTCAATAAAATCCAGCAGGGTACTTTCCAAATGGTCGCTCTCCATCTGGCCGTGCGCCGTGGCCACGTCCACATCGGGACAGAGGCGCTTGATGAGGCCAGCCATATCGGCCAGCGTTTTCACCCGATTATGCACAAAGAACACCTGTCCGCCCCGATGTACCTCTTTGTAAATGGCGTCCTTGATGAGCGTCTCGTGCAGCACCCTGATTTCGGTGTGGATGGGCTGGCGGTTGGGCGGCGGGGTGCGTATGATGCTCAGGTCACGGGCAGCCATCAGCGAGAACTGGAGGGTACGGGGAATCGGCGTGGCCGTCAGCGTCAGTGTGTCCACGTTCACCTTCAGGTTGCGCAGCTTTTCCTTGGCCGTCACGCCGAATTTTTGCTCTTCGTCAATGACCAGCAAGCCCAGGTCCTTGAACTTCAAATCGGCACTCAGCAGGGCGTGTGTCCCAATTAAAATGTCCACCTTGCCCGCCTTCGTATTTTCAAAAATCTCCTTTTTCTCCTTCGCTGACTTAAAGCGGTTGACGTACTCGATATTGAGTTTGAATTGCGCAAGCCTGTCGCTAAACGTCTTGTAGTGCTGTAAGGCGAGGATGGTCGTCGGCACGAGAATGGCCACTTGTTTGCCATCGGTCACCGCCTTGAACGCCGCCCGGATGGCCACTTCCGTTTTCCCAAAACCCACGTCGCCGCAGATGAGGCGGTCCATAGGGTAGGGCTTTTCCATGTCCTCCTTCACGTCAATGGTCGCCTTTTCTTGGTCAGGCGTGTCTTCGTAAATGAACGAGGCTTCGAGTTCGGCTTGCAGGTAATTGTCGGGCGGGAAGGCGTGGCCCGGCGAGGCTTTGCGCAGCGCATACAGCTTGATAAGCTCCTTCGCAATGTCCTTGACCTTCTTCTTGGCCTTGCTCTTCATCGTCTGCCAAGTGTCGGATCCGAGCTTGTTGAGCGTGGGCGGCGTACCGTCCTTGCTGCTGTACTTCGATATTTTGTGCAACGAGTTGATGCCCACGTAGAGCACGTCGTTGTTTTTGTAAAAAATGCGCACCGACTCCTGCGTGTGGCCGTTGACGGTGATTTTCTCAAGGCCGCTGTATTTGCCTACCCCGTGGTCAATATGCACCACGAAGTCGCCCGGTTGCAGTTCCCGCAACAGTTTGACGTTCAGCGCCCTGTCTGCCGTGAAGCCCTGCCGCAACTTGTAGTGGTGGTGTCGCTGGAAAATCTGGTGGTCGGTGTAAAAAGCAACTTTCAGGTCGAGGTCAATGAACCCCTCGTGGATGGCCTTGATGACTGGCTCGAATTTGACGCTGCCCACTGCCTCGGCCATATCCTCGAAAATGGCGTGGAAGCGCTCGATTTGCTTGGGGTTGTCGGTGAAAATGAAGTTCTCGATGCGCTCCTCGGTGTTGCTCCGCAGGTTGTTGCCAAGAAGCTGGAAGTTTTTGTTGAAGGAGGGTTGGGTCTTTGAAGAGAATTTGAGGATTTGAGGATTTGAGGATTTGAGTCCAGGGCCAAGCAAAACCTGAGAGAATTTTGCCACATCTTCCACGACTTCATGGGGGCGAATAAATGCCCTGTCCCTAAATATTTCCCCCAGCTCGCTCTCGTCCATCAGGGGGAGCGTTTTGGAAAACTCCTCGGCTTTTTCAAAACAGAGCTGGAGCTTTTCCTCCAAAGCATTCCAGTCTTTGACCCAAATGACCGTGTTGGGCGCCAGCACGTTGAGCAGAGAGACTTTTTGCGAGCGATTGAACTTGGTGTTGATGTTCGGCACGATGCTCACCCGCCCGATGTTCTGCACGGATAGCTGCGTGAGCGGGTCGAAGGTGCGGATGCTCTCCACGTCCTCGTCGAAGAGCTCGATGCGGTAGGGGTAGTCGTTTCCGTAGCTGAAAATGTCCACGATAGCGCCACGGATGCTGAACTGGCCGGGTTCGTACACGAAATCCTCTCGCCGAAAACCATACTCCACGAGCATTTCGATGGTAAAATCCACGTCCAATTTTTGCCCCGGCTGTATTTCGATGCGGGTCTTTTCGAGTTCCGCTGGCGCAACGACTTTTTCAAACAGTGCTTCGGGGTAAGTGACCAAAATCTCCGGACTGCCCGTCGGGGAGCTGATTTTGTTAATCGCTTCCGTCCTTTCCAGCACGTTCGTCGTGTTCAGTTCCTCGAAGTACATGGGCCGCTTGAAGGAGTCGGGAAAGAAGCGCACAGGCTTTTTTTCCAGCAAGCCGGAGAGGTCGTTTTGCATGTAGGCTGCCTCCTCCTTGTCAATGGCGATAAAAAGCTGCGGCCTTGGGTCGGCGAGGTAGGCTCCGGCGAGGACAAAGGCTTCCTGCGCACCAGCCAATCCGTTGAGTTGAACGACGGTCGGTGTTGATTTTGAACGAAGCGCTTCCACGAGTTTTTGGGTGCGCTGGTCGTCTCGGTAGAGTGCAAGAATGCGGTCGAGGTTGCTCACGGGGCAAAGGTAGGAAGTATCCACACTCCGAAAGCCGCAACTTCCGTTTAACTTTGCCTCATCACCTTCAAAAACTTAGGCCGTATTTTTATCCATGAAAAAACTCACCCTCCTACTTTTCGCCACGGCGCTGCTGCTGCCCTTCAGTGCTTTTTGCCAAAAAAACAAAAAGAAAAAAGCCGAAAAAGAGACTGTCGAAGCCAAGGTTTATGACCTCCACCTCGAAGACTCCGAAGTTTTCAAAAAGGCGTTCACGGGGTTTTCGCTCTACGATCCCGCCGAGGGCAAAACACTCTACGAGTTCAACGCTGACAAGTATTTCACGCCAGCTTCCAACACAAAAATCCTGACGCTGTACACCAGTCTGCGCACACTTGGCGACTCCATACCCGCATTGCAGTACAGCCGCCAAGGCAACCTGCTCGTGTTCTGGGGCACGGGCGACCCCAGCTTTCTGAACCCGCACTTGACGCAGAACCCGCAGGTCTTTGATTTTTTGAAAAACAGCCGGGAGCAACTGCTGTTCTGCCCCGCCAATTACAAGGATCAACGTTATGGCTCTGGCTGGATGTGGGACGACAATTTTTACGACTATCAATCGGAAAAAACGCCGCTGCCCATTTACGCTAATGTCGCTCATTTTATCCAAAATGACACGACAGGAGGCATTCAGGTTAAGCCCGCTTTTTTGGCAAAAACGCTCGATTATGACTCAACCCTCCACGAAGACGATTTCGTCGGGCGGGTTGAATACGAGAACCAGTTTACCCTAAACACTTTGGCCAAAACCGGGAAGAAGTTCGAGATGCACGTACCGTTTCATGCCACGCCCCACTTTATTACCGAAGTGCTGGCCGACACACTCAAGCGACAAGTGAGCCTACTGGAATCAAACATGTTGCCACCTCCCGACGCCAAAACGCTGTACAGCCTCAAGGCAGACAGCCTCTACACGTTGATGATGCAGGAGAGCGACAATTTCATTGCGGAGCAACTGCTGCTGCTCTGCTCCTGGCAGCGAACTGGGACGATGAACACCGAGCAGGCCATTGATTTTGCGAAGAAAAACCTGCTCAACGACCTGCCCGACGAGCCAAAATGGGTGGATGGCTCCGGTCTGTCGAGGTACAACCTCGTGACGCCCCGCTCATTGGTGGCATTGCTGAGCAAAATCCAGCAAATGGTGCCGAGGGAGAGGCTGTTTGGCATCTTCCCAGCCGGGGGCGTCAATGGCACCATCAAGGACTACTATCGCAATGGCGGCACTCCCTATATTTTCGCCAAAACCGGTACGCTCCGTAATAACCACAACCTGAGCGGCTACCTGATTTCAAAAAAAGGCAAGCTCCTGATTTTCAGCTTCATGCACAACAACTACACCGGCAGCATGAGCGCACTCCGCAAGGAAATGGAGCGGGTGCTGAAGGGGGTGTACGAGGGAAATTGATTATTGAATTGCTATATTGTTGTATTGTTTTATAGCAATTCAACAATATAGCAATTCAACAATATAGCAATTCAACAATGAATTTCTTCACCGGAACGCTAACCACCTTGTCCTTTCTGGTTCTTTGCGCAACGGTCGCACTGAACGGGGCGGTGGCCGTCGTTTTTTTGCTCCGCAAAAACGAGAACAAGCGGGCCGACCTCGCTTTTTTCGGGCTGTTGATGGCCTATGCCCTGACGGCGCTGCACCATATTTTCATCCTGCGGGGCATCTACCACGCCAACCCGCACCTGACTTCGCTGCCACTGTATTTCACCCTGTCGTTCGGGGTGCTGTTGTATATTTCGGTGAAGTTGCGGCTGTTCCCTACCTACAAGTTTGTGGGCAGCGACGCCAAACATGCACTGCTTCCGCTGACGCAGTTTGCCTATTTTCTCGGTGCGTGGCTGCTGACGGATGGGCTTTTGATACGGCGGTTTTATTCGCCATTTTATGGTGGGCTGGAGATGGCACTTTACATTTTCACCTTTTACACTTACCAGTTTGCGGCGTACCGTTACATCCGGTTTAAGGTTTCGGCGCTCCGCAAAAAACAGGAGGGTGGCCAGCAGCTCTACGAGGCGCTGGTGTTGCGGCGCATGTTACGAGTCATGCTGCTGCTGTTCTGGGTGAACAGCGCCTATATCGTCACCGATTTTGTGATGTACGAACTGATGCGGCTCAACATGCACGACTTCCGAGGCTTCACCCGTTTCGGTGACCTGTCGTTTGCTGCCATGGCTGGTTGGGTCGGGCTGACCGGGGTGCAGTTGTTGATGAAACCACCGTACATGAACTTGTCGGGGTTTGTGGTTTCTGCGGTGAAGCAGTTGTTTTCGAAGGATCGCACGTGATAAGTTTGCCAACTTGCAGGTACCGAAACGAAAACAGTGACGTTGGTCGTTGCACGATATTGAAGTGACACCATAAAATGGACACAATTGCACATTTGCAGACTTTGACTGCAAAGTTCCCCCCTCACACTTGCGCCGGACCTTCCCCCGCCCAATCCTGTAAATAAGTCCCCTTCTCGCAAAGCGGCTTCAATTCTTCCTCTATAAAACCCCGAACGTCGTGAATGATGTCCCCCGGGTAAAGCAAGTGCAAATTCGGCCCAGCATCCAAGCTGAAATAAACGGGATGCTTAGTCTCCTCCCGGTATTGGCGCAGCCGCTCAATCATTTCCAGCGTGTTCGGTTTCATCAGGATAAACGATGGATTGCTGCTCATCATCAGCCCATGCAGGGTCAGCGCCTCGTTCTCGGCGATGCGCCCGAACTCCTCCAAGTCACCGCTTCGCATGGCGGGTATCAAGCGGCTCAGGTTGCGCCTCGCATCGGCGTAGCGGGCCTCGGCGAAGGGGTGGTTTTCCATCAGCCCATGCCCTGCCCGACTGCTCACGCTCTTGGCTGCCGTGCTGGCAATCAGGATGTCATCGTGGAGATTGGCAAAAACCGTGTGAACCTCGTCGCCCATCGGCACGGCGAACAGGTCTGACGAGCCTTTCACGTCGCCTGTTTCGCCCCAAAGCGCTGCCTTTGGGAAAATGGAACGGCAGGCGCTGCCAGAACCCAACCTTGCTACGTAAGATGCTTTTTGGTCAAATGCCGCATCGTCGTCCAGCGTCTCGAACAGCTCGTGTTCCAGCGAGCAAAGGCATAGTGCCAATGCGCTCATGGCCGAGGCCGAGGATGCGATGCCCGCCGAGTGCGGGAACGAGTTGCCGCTGTAAACGGTCAAGTCCAGTTGGCGCAGGAATGGGAAGATGTCCGTCACGCTTTCGAGGTACTTCACCAGCTTCTCCCGGAACGGCTCGTTCGGTTCTTCATGGAAGAAAAATTCGAGGGAAATGCCCGACTCGCTGGTCCCCCGTGGGCGGTATTCGAGCAGCGTTTCCGTAAACGAGCTGCTCAGGGTCAGGCTCAGCGAGGGGTTTTTCGGCATTTGCACACCGTATTTGCCCCAATATTTCACGATGGCGAGGTTGCTTGGGCTGCGCCAAGTGATTTCGCCAGGTTCGAGGTCGGCGGTTTCGAGGAGGAGTTGAGGGTTTTTGTAGTCTGTTGTGGACATGCGTTGTTGATTTTGTTCGGGGGCAAAAGTAGGCAAACAGGGCGCTTCCTTGTGAGCAGGTTCAATAAATGCCGAGGGATAATGTGTGTCGTGACCTCAAAATCTCACCGATCGCTTCTTACCCAAAGCCAAGGCTGGCGGACTGAAAAATGGGGACTTGAAGGTGCTGGAGGGGGTGATTTGAGGGGAATTGCATAGGCTAAGAAAATGTCGAGACATGGAATCGCAAAATGCGATACCTCACAAGCAACACAAGCGTAACGAAAAGCGCTTATGCTTTGGTGCATGGAGTGTTCTAGCTCGACAAGCCTTTGGGATTTACTCAAAAACCCCTATTTTTACCCAAAATCAAATCTCATCATGGTCATCACAGTGCCAGATTCTGTTGTAAAAAGTTCGGGCCTCACGGAAGCGCAGGTTCGGCTGGGTGTTGCTATTTCGCTTTTCCAAATGGAAATCTTCACGCTTGCCCAAGCAGCAAAAGTGGCTGGGCTGCACCGGGTACAGTTTCAAGAAGAACTCGCCAAGCGGAAAATCCCAGTGCATTACGGGATTGAAGAGCTGGAGGAGGACATGAAAACGCTCAATATCTCATTTTGAATGCAAAATCAGGAAAAACGGCTATTTTTGTAAAAAACAACTATCCATGTTAACCATTGCCGCAAAAGCGCAAATTTCAAAGAAAGACCGCCTGTTGAGCATCCATGTCGCCGAGAACGTGCCCAATGGCGACTACGATGTGCTGGTGGTATTGATGCCCAAACCGCAACAAACAAGTTCGAAGAAGCGCAGCAGCAAGCCAAAAACTATCTGGCATCCTACCTATCAAGTGCCCGTGAACCCTTCCCAAACCTTTAGCAGAACCGAGATTTATGGCGAAGACGGCAGGTGAAAAACGGTTGTTCGTGGACACGAATATCCTGGCGTACATCAGCTTGGTGAACTCCCCGTTCCATCTTGCTGCTCAAAACAAACTGAACGATTTCCTGCATCAAGGTTTCGAACTGTGGATTAGCCGCCAAATCATCCGGGAATACTTGGTGGTAATGTCAAGAGCTTTGGCCGAACAAGGTGCTTTCGATGCTGCACAATTGGTAGCTGACACGGAAAAACTCACTACGCAATTCAATATTGCCGACGATACCGACTTGGTTTCAAAGCAACTCTTTCAGTTGATAGAAAAATACAAGGTGCAAGGGAAACCCGTCCATGACTGCAATATCGTCGCTGCCATGAAAATCAATGGCATTTCCAATCTTCTGACCAACAACGAAGCTGATTTTAAGCGGTACGACGAGGGGATTATAGTGGTTTCGTTGAAATAATTGGGCCATGTCGGCTGACCTACCTGACCTACGCACGGCGGCCAGAGGCCGAAACCCAAGCCCGCATGATAGGAAAGCTATCAACGAGCAGTACCGTTTTTCAATGAAAGTGACAAATGTTGCGCCAGTGGGGGCGATTAATTGGCCGCTGATGGAACTTTGTAGTGGGCGGGTTGCAGTGCCTGTGAGAGTTGCAGGAACTGGGTTACTAGGTTTCTGCAAACACCCGTATTAGCGCAATATGGATTAAAGTCTACATGAAAACTTCAAACCAAGCTCCTTTACGAAAGTAAAATCATCAATCCATCTAATGCCCATATTGTTACAAACATTTGGGATTTTAATTCTTTTTGTGTTCAAAGCGATATCAAGATTTTCTTTGGTTACAACAGTAGCTTTTACGCTTAAAGCATGTGAAATAACCCATGGGTCTGCAAGTGACCTTCCCTTAATATTGTCAACCAAATGTTGGTGTAAAGGATTCGCTTGAAGAATATTTTGCCAGCATTTTATGACTTGCTCAGTCGGTTTATGTACAGGAATAGAGCTACGTTTTAACCATTTGGAAAGGTCGTCTTCAGTTTTTTCTTTATCGTCTGGTACAACTATTTCATTTTTTACCTCTTCAGGGATAAAAATCCGCCCTTGGCTTCCTAACTCGTTTAATATATCCCAGTAATCAGGACATATGTCAGGAGCATAATATTTTTGCCAAGCTTGAATAAGGACGTTGGCATCGATGCAATAGATATGTACTGCTTGGTTCATTTGTAAATCTGGGCTTCTAGTTTATGAAAATTATTAGCTGGTGTTCCTAGTAATAAGCTGGCCTGAGTAGGCTGAACAAATCCGCTCCTTAATGCATCAAGAACTACTTGTGTAAAAAGCCTGCTATTTTTGTTGAGCCGTAACAAGTAGTAATTAGGGCCACTTGGTTTTTCTTTTTGCTTTAATTTGAGTTTTTCTTTTTTTTCAGCCTCTCTGCTCAAGAAAGCTTCATAATCAATTTCTGCTTGCTTTTTCAAAACCTGATAAGAGGAAAGTGTAATAATATGTAAATTTAAAGCTCTAACTAAAAGTGCAAACGAGCTAACACTAAGACTCTTAGCAGCCTTAAATACTCCCTGAGAGTCCTTAAAAAAAGACCTGTCAATTTTCAGTATTATATCATTCGGAATGAGGGCGTTAGCAGCAACTTCGTTGCAAAAAAGCTCTACTGGATTAAACTTGTCTCGTTGGATTAGTTCTGGCCCTATTTCATTTGAAACACCTGATGCTGCTATCCAAATGTGGGCAAGTTCGTGTACTAAAGTAAATAGCTGAGGTGCACTCCAATCGTCAGAATTTATAAAAATAAATGGTGCATATGGGTCAGCGATGGCAAATCCTTGTATTTCGTCTGAATCTAGTCTCATTCGAGAATGAATAAAACTTGTTCTAGAGACAAAAATGCCATTAGATTCAGACGCATCAATCCACTCTCTTATTGGGTTTTCAGCTTTGTAGTTTGCTGGATTTATTTTTAGAGTAGATAAGATATCATCTGCAACAATTTTTGGATTATCGTTTAAAGAAAATCTTCCAACAAAAGGCAGCTTATCTTCATTGTTATCAGAATATACTTCACTAATCCATGCCTGCTTTTGTTGGATTTCACGAATGATAAAAATAGAGGACGTTGTTAATTCTTTCGAATGAGGCTTTCTAAAATCTTGCAATGGTTGGAAGTCCCTGGGGATATCCGGCAAAAAAAACAGCGCAAAAGGGCGCTTATATGCTTTTGCAAGCGTTTGTGCTTGCCTTATCGTTGGCTGACTTGTGCCATTTTCCCATTCCCTTAACTTATCAATATTTATTGAAACTTTGGCAGCAGCAACCTCCTCGGTAATTCTTGCCGATTCTCTTGCCCATTTTAGGACGTTTGGTGTTATGTATGCTTTGTCTGCCATTACAATTCGAAATTACAAAAATTGATGCCTAATCCATAAAATCTTTCACCTCAAGGCAATAAATCCAATCCTTTTCTAAAAAAACCTATTGGGTTGACGAAACTCGCCTATGTATTCTGCGAAATCCGTCAACCCATGCAAATAAAAGGCCACGCCTACACCTCCTCCGCCATCCACTCCTCAATCGGCGGACAAGTACACACCAGGTTCCTGTCGCCAAAAGCATTGTCCACCCTTCCGATAGACGCCCAGAACTTGTAGCCCTCCCGCAGGTACGGCAGCGGATAGAGCGCTTTCTCCCGATTGTAAGGATAGTTCCAGTCACTTGCGGTCGCCATTTGCAGGGTGTGCGGGGCGTTGTGCAACACGTTGTTGTCGTGCTCAAAATCCCCGGCGGCTATCTCGTCAATCTCCTTGCGGATTTCCAACAGGGCATCGCAGAAACGGTCGAGTTCGCCCTTGTCCTCGCTCTCCGTCGGCTCAATCATCAGCGTACCCGCTACGGGGAAACTGAGCGTCGGCGCATGGAAACCATAGTCCATCAGGCGCTTGGCCACGTCCTCGGCGGAGCAGAACTGCTTGAGCGGGCGCAAGTCCACGATCATCTCGTGGGCCGACCGTCCGTTTTCGCCGCTGTACAATATCTGGTAAGCGCCCTCCAGTCTCGCCTTGATGTAATTGGCGTTCAGGATGGCGTACTTTGTGGCATCGGTCACGCCTTTTTTCCCCAACATCCGAATGTAGCCGTAGCTGATGAGCAGGATGCTGGCACTGCCCCAAGGCGCAGCGCTCACGGCGTTGATGCCCATTTCACCACCGGTGCGCACCAACGGGTGCGAGGGCAGGTAGGGGGCTAATTTTTCATTTACGCAGATGGGACCCATGCCGGGGCCGCCGCCGCCGTGCGGGATGGCGAAAGTCTTGTGCAGGTTCAGGTGGCAAACATCGGCACCGATGATGCCGGGGCTGGTCAGGCCAACCTGGGCGTTCATGTTGGCGCCGTCCATGTACACGAGGCCACCGTTGTCGTGTATCATTTGGCAGATTTGCTTGATTTCAGTCTCGAAAACGCCGTGGGTAGACGGGTAAGTGACCATCAGGCAAGCGAGGTTGGCGCTGTGCTGTTCGGCCTTGGCCCGCAGGTCGTCGAGGTCCACGTTGCCCCGCTCGTCGCAGGCCGTCACGATGATTTCCATGCCCGCCATGGCGGCGCTAGCAGGGTTCGTGCCGTGTGCCGAGGAAGGGATGAGCGCCACGTTGCGGTGCATGTCTCCCCGCGCTTCGTGGTATGCCCGGATGACCATCAGGCCAGCGTACTCGCCCTGTGCGCCGGAGTTCGGCTGGAGCGAACAGGCCGTGAAGCCAGTTATTTCACTTAAATACCCTTCCAATTCCCGGAAGATTTCACGGTAGCCCTGCACCTGGTCTTCAGGCGCAAATGGGTGGATATTGGCAAACTCCGGCCAGCTCACCGGGAACAGTTCCGAGGCAGCGTTCAGCTTCATCGTGCAGCTTCCGAGCGAAATCATGGAATGCGTCAGCGACAGGTCCTTGTTCTCCAGGCGCTTGATGTAGCGCATCATTTTCGTCTCGGTGTGGTAGGTGTTGAACACCGGGTGCGTCAGGTAGTCCGACTCCCGCACTAGCGAGGCAGGCACGTTCAGGCCGTTTGCAACGTTGAAGTCCACACTGGCCTCCATGTCTTTTGCTTGCGCAAAAATGCTGATAATCAGGTCAACATCCTCCTCCGTCACCGTTTCGTCGAGGGTGATTTGCACCGTGTCAGCGCTGTAGAGGAAATTGATTTCGCTGGCGTTGGCCAAGTGGCGTATATGTTCGGTGGTAGCCTCGTCAACAGAGAAGCGGACGGTGTCGAAGTAGCTGCTATTCAGTTGTTTATAACTAAGCGTGGCAATGTTCTTGTCCAGAATTTGTGCAAAGTTGTGTACACGCTCCGCAATGGCCCGGATACCTTTCGGCCCGTGCCAAGCGGCATACATGCCCGCCATAATTGCCAAAAGTGCCTGTGCGGTGCAGATGTTGCTCGTGGCCTTTTCCCGTCGGATGTGCTGCTCCCGGGTTTGGAGCGCCATGCGCAATGCCCGCTTGCCGTGCGAGTCCACCGACACGCCGATGATGCGGCCGGGGATGATGCGCTTGTGGTCTTCCTTGGTGGCAAAATAGGCGGCATGTGGCCCTCCGTAACCCATCGGTACGCCGAAGCGCTGCGTATTGCCCACGGCACAGTCGGCGCCCCATTCGGCGGGGGCTTTCAGCACGGCGAGGCTAAGGATGTCGGCTGCCACGGTCACGTAGATTTCGTGGGCGTTGCATTTTTCCGTGAATGCCCGGTAGTCCTCCACGTTGCCGTCCTTGGCCGGGTACTGGAGCAGCACGCCGAAGGTTTTTTCAGAAAAATCAAAAGTCTTCCAATCGCCGACGACCACGTCAATGCCCATCGGCTTGGAGCGGGTGAGCAAGACGTCAATTGTTTGGTCGAGCACTTTTTCGTCCACAAAAAATATGTTGGCGGGGTCGCCCTTGGCCTTTTTATTTTTTACGTTAAAGAACATGGCCATTGCTTCCGCCGCTGCCGTACCCTCGTCGAGGAGAGAGGCGTTGGCTATCGGGAAGCCCGTCAAGTCGCTCACCATCGTCTGGAAGTTGAGGATAGCCTCGAGGCGGCCTTGCGATATTTCGGCCTGGTACGGCGTGTACTGCGTGTACCAGCCTGGGTTTTGGAAGATGTTGCGCAGGATGACCGATGGCGTGATGGTGCCATAGTAGCCCATGCCGAGGTACGGCTTGAAGACCTTGTTCATCGCTGCGATTTCCTTGAGTTCCCGCAGGTACTCAAACTCGGACTGTGCCTCCGGCAGGTTCAAATCGCCATGGCGACGAATGGCGGGTGGCACGGTTTCGTCAATCAGTTGGTTGAGAGAGGAAACGCCGATAGTACGCAGCATCTCCTGTGTTTCCTCATGGTTCGGGCCGATGTGGCGGTCAACAAACCGGTCGTAAAAAGCTGTGTTATTGCTCATTTTTAATCCTTGATTTGGAAATATTTGGTGATGAGTTTTTGGCCTCGCAAATGTAGAATTTTGAATGGGATATTTAACATGTGGGGGCGGGATTGGTTTTGATGATGAACCAGTGAGGAGGATGCGGATGCGGATGAAACGGAATGGGTGGGTAAACGCAGATTTTATTTTAAAAAAAACCTATTTTTGGCCTATAAATAACTTTTCAATGCAAACGATAGAAATCAAAAAAGGCGTAAAAGTTGGCTTTGAAGACCTTTTGAAGGGGGCTACCCAAATGGGGACGGAGGACTTGGAGAAGTTCATGGACAGGCTTGGGTATTTGCTGGCCCGCCGAAAAGCACCAAAGCCCACCGAGCGGGAACTAGAACTGTTGAAGAAAATCTACGAACCGCTGAAAGTAAAAATCCAGCGCAGATATGACTTGCTAAATGCCAAACTTAAAAATGAAAGCCTCACTCCAGCGGAACATCAAGAATTGCTGGCATTGGTCGAAACGGCTGAAGGGCACAATGCCGACTGGCTAAAATCCATGATTGAACTCTCTCGACTCAGGGGTATTTCTGTGGAGGACTTGATGGAACAATTGGGCTTGAACCAATCAATAGCTGCATGAGCAAGCTGCTAACTGACCTCAAAACCGAACTTGCCAAGCTCGCCCATTTTCGGTGCGAGTATTGCCTCAGCCCAGCGGCTTTTTCCACCCAATCTTTTGAGTTGGACCATATCATACCAGAGAGCCATGGTGGCTTAACGGTACTTGAAAACGCTGCTAATTGCTGCAGGGGCTGTAATTCCCACAAGTACAATAAAACAACGGCAATTGATGAAGTCACGGGCTTGACCGTTTCGCTCTTTAACCCACGCAAACAAAAATGGCAGGAACATTTTGCTTGGGACACCGATCCGCTCCACCTAATCGGCCTCACGCCCACCGGACGGGCGACTATTGATGCATTGCAACTGAACCGCCCTAAGTTGATTGAACTGCGAGCTAATTTACAAGAGATTCATCGCCATCCGCCCGTATTGTAAGCCTTATTTACAAACTCCTATAAAACCGCAAACTCTCCTCAATCACCACAACCCCACAATATTGGTCAATCCTCGCCCGCCCAATGACAGACAACAGCGTGAAATTGATGCGACCGCCCACATTTTTCTTGTCTTTTTTCATCAAATCAAAAATGGCTGGAAAGTCCCTTTCTGCAAGCGGATGGTGGGGGTAAAACCGTCGCACGAACGCAACTATCTCGCCCAGTTCCGCTGAGGAAAGCCCCAACAGTTTGTGCGACAGCCAACTCTCGCAGACGATGCCCAAGGCAACAGCTTCGCCATGCGATAGTTGGGAATTGGGAAATGGGGAAATGGGGAATTGGGAGCTAGAATTCCCAATTCCCAAAACATGGCTTTCCACTGCATGTCCGATGGTATGTCCAAAATTCAGTGCCTTGCGGATGCCACCTTCGAGCGGATCTTCCTCCACGATGCGTTTTTTGATGGACAATGAGGGGGCGAGGAACTTCGCCCAGTCCACCACCATCAGGTCGGTGATTTGCTGCAAGTCCTGCCACTGCGCTGCATCGGCGATCAGCGCATGCTTGAACACCTCGGCGAAGCCACTTCGGATTTCGGTGAGGGGCAGGGTTTTCAAAAAAACGGGGTCAACCAACACGGCCTTGGGGTTTTGGAAGACGCCGATGCTGTTTTTTACGCCGTTGAAATCAATGGCCACCTTGCCGCCGACCGAGGCGTCCACTTGCGAGAGGAGGGTTGTGGGCACCTGCACGAAGTCAATGCCCCGCAGGTAGGTGGCAGCGCAAAAGCCGCCCATGTCGCCAATGACACCACCGCCGAGGTTGATGAGCAGCGAGCGGCGGTCGAGGCCGTGGCGCATCATTTCAGACCAGATGAAGCTGCAAATGTCGAGGTTCTTGAACCGTTCCCCTGTGGGTATTTCGATGGCAACTACCTCAAAATCAATGCTTTGTAAGAAATAGGGAAAGCAATGACGGCGGGTGTTGGCGTCCACCAGCACGGCGATTTTCGTGTAGTTGCTTCCGGCAACCAGCGATCGGAGCGGCTGCCCCATTTCCCCGATGGAAATTTCGTACTCGTTTAGATGAAGTATAAACATGCGCAAGATTAGCAATTGGGCGGGCATTTTTCACCAAAAACGTCCTAGTTTTGGGGCAAAACTTGAATGGGTTGAGAAGGTTTAGGAAGTTTAGAAGGTTTAATCACGACCCTCTAAACCTTCAAAACCCTCAAAACCTCCTAACCCAAATAAATGGCAAACGAAAAAAAAGCAGTCATCGTCGGTGCAGGGTTGGTCGGCGCACTCTGGGCGGTCATTTTGGCAAAACGGGGATACCAAGTGGACGTGTACGAACGCCGGGCCGACTTCCGGCAAGCGGGCTACGTGGGAGGGCGCTCGATAAACCTAGCCCTGAGCGAGCGGGGCTGGAAGGCCGTGGAGATTGCGGGCATTCGTGAAAAAATCGAGGCCGTGGCCATTCCCATGCCGGGCCGCATGATGCACGGCACCGACGGGTCGCTCACCTATCAACCTTACGGCGAAGAGGGGCAGGCCATCTACTCGGTCTCCCGTGGTGGGCTGAACATCGAACTGGTGAACATCGCCGACGAGTTCAGCCAAGTGCGCTTCCATTTCAACCAGGCCTGCCTCGGCGTTGACCTCGACAACAGTTCGGTGCGCTTCGAGGACACCCGCACGGGCGTCCAATACGCCATCGAGAGCGACCTGATTTTTGGGACGGACGGTGCGTTTTCGCCCGTGCGGCAAAGCCTGCAAAAGCTGCCCCGGTTCAATTATTCACAGCAGTATATTGATTACGGGTACAAGGAGCTTTCCATTCCGCCAGCCGAAAACCTGCCTACCGGACAGGCAGGCGGCGGCCACCGGATGCACATCAACGGCCTGCATATTTGGCCACGGGGCCAGTTCATGCTCATCGCACTACCGAACGTGGACGGCAGTTTTACCTGTACGCTGTTCCTTCCGTTCGAGGGCGAGGCTTCGTTTGAAAACTTGAAATCGGAGGCGCAGGTGATGGCCTTTTTCGAAAAATACTTCCCGGATGTCATCCCGCTCATGCCCACATTGGTGCAGGATTTTACGGAGAATCCAACCTCGGCGCTGGTCACGGTGCGCTGCAATCCTTGGCACTACCGCCACAAGATTTTGCTGCTCGGTGATGCCGCCCATGCCATTGTGCCGTTCTTCGGGCAGGGCATGAACTGTGGCTTCGAGGACTGTACCATCCTTGACAGCCTGATGGACAAGTACGAAGAAGAATGGCCCGCCATCATCGAGGAATTCAACGCCAACCGACCCGAGGACTCGAACGCCATCGCCGACCTGGCCCTCCTGAACTTCATTGAAATGCGGGACAAGGTCGCAGACCCCAAGTTTTTGCTTTGGAAAAAAATCGAAAAGCACCTGCACGAACGGTTTCCGAAGGAGTTCCAGTCTGTATATTCAATGGTGAGCTTCAGCCATGTGCCGTACAGCCGGGCGCTGGCAGAGGTGACACGACATGAGCAGTTGTTCAATAAGATGCTGAAAATCAAGGGCTTGGAGGAGAAGTGGAACGGGGCAGAAGTGGAAGATGTGTTTCGGGAGTGGTTGTCCGGGTGCTAAGAAGTCGCCCGCTCCAAACTCCGATAAAACACCAACGTAATAATTATCCCCATTGAAATACAAACATCCGCCACGTTAAAAATGCCAGTGCGGAGGCTGTTCACGCCAAGGTTCATAAAATCAGGCACGAGGCTGTTGTTGAAAAAACGGTCGAAAAGATTGCCAGCCCCACCTGCGATGATCAGCCCAAGCCCCGTGAGGTGGATGAAATCAAGCCTGTTGATGTTTTTCAAAACGAACCCAAGCACCAATGCGAGTACGCCCACTGGCAATAGGCTGAGTACCCAAAACTTTAAATCGGGGTGCCAATCGGCGCCCAAGCTCATGGCTGCGCCGGAGTTCTCCACGTACACCAATCGGAAGGTGTCGTTCAGGTACGACAACTCACCCAAACCTTCGAGATGCTCTTTGGCCAAGCCCTTCGTCACCCGGTCGCAACCGACCGAACAGAAGATGAGCAAAGCAAACAGCAGCAGTTTTATCTTATCAATTTTCATAAGCTTCACAATGCGTTTAATACCTCATACCTCTACACCTCATACCTCTCAAACCTCTCTTTTCCCATCAAACTGTTCCAAATAATCCCCGACCCGGCGGATGAAGGAACCGCCAAGCGAACCGTCCACTACCCGGTGGTCGTAGCTCATGGAGAGGAACATCATTTGGCGAATAGCAATCAGGTCTCCGTACTCCGTCTCCACCACAGCGGGCTTTTTGCGGATAGCACCTACAGCCATGATGGCCACCTGCGGCTGGTTAATGATTGGCGTGCCCATCACGTTGCCGAAGGTGCCAACGTTGGTGAGCGTGAAGGTGCCGTCCTGTATTTCCTCGGGCTTGAGCTTGCCTTGGCGGGCACGGCCAGCAAGGTCGTTCACGGCCTTGGTGAGGCCGACGAGGTTTAGTGTATTGGCATTTTTGATGACGGGCACAATGAGGTTGCCGCTCGGCAGGGCAGTGGCCATGCCGACGTTTATGTCTTTCTTGACGATGATGCGGTTGCCGTCCACGGAGACGTTGACCATCGGGAAGTCGCTGATGGCTTTGGCTACGGCCTCAACGAAGATGGGCGTGAAGGTGATTTTTTCCCCATATTTTTTCTCAAAAACTGCCTTGTTGCGCTCCCGCCAGTTGACGAGGTTCGTCACGTCCACTTCCACGAAACTGGTCACGTGCGGCGATGTTTGCTTCGACATCACCATGTGGTCGGCGATGAGCTTGCGCATCCGGTCCATCTCCACGATTTCCACGTTGCCGGAGACGCTGACGGCGGGCTTGGGTGTTGGGGATTGGGAATTGGGAATTGGTGATTGGGCTACTGGCTGGAGGTCGGCTACCGGAGTATGTCGGGTTTCAACATAAGCCAGAATGTCCTGCTTGGTCACCCTCCCCAGCTGGCCCGAGCCGGGTATGCGTTCCAGCTCCGCGGCGCTGATATTCTCTGCCTTGGCGATGTTTTTTACCAAAGGTGAGTAGAAGCGGCCAGGTATTGCAGGGCCCTCAAGCGCAACGGATGGAGCAGCTTCTCTGTTTGCGGGTTGCGCAGCATGGGTCACGCCGTTTGCCACAGTGAGGTTGGAATGGCCGTTGGAAGCGGCTGCGGGAATTGGCTCCTCCTTCAAGGCTGGCGATGGTTTGGGAGCAACGGCCTCACCGTCGGTGGCGATGATGGCAATGGCCTTGCCAACGGGTACCACGTCGTTTTCCTTGAAAAAGATTTCAGCGATGACGCCTGCGGTAGGGGAAGGCACCTCGGAGTCCACCTTGTCGGTAGCAATTTCGAGGATGGTTTCGTCGGCTTCTACTCGGTCGCCCACTTTTTTTGCCCACTTCAGTATGGTGGCTTCCATGATGCTCTCGCCCATTTTGGGCATTATCAGTTCTAACTGCGCCATGATGTTGTCGTTGTTCGTTGCGGTTTAGAAAACCTTTTCAACGGTTTTTTAAATATTTGGTTAGGAAAAATTCGGCTGCAAAGTTAGGGAATTTGTGGTGGCTAGTTGTAATTGAATCACTTGGATTCTGTGCCGCCGATGAAAGGAACGAAGCGGAAGGCGCCAAAATCTTCTTCAACGTAATCGGTTTCAGATTTTTTGGTGATGCGAAGCATTTTTTGCAAGCGGACACCAACAGGAATAATCATGAAACCTCCGATGCTGAGTTGGTCGAGCAAGGTCTGCGGCACTTCTGTGGCACCCGCCGTCACGATGATTTTATCGTATGGGGCAAACTCCCGTAAGCCCTTCGTGCCATCCCGAAAGTAGCAACGAACGTTGGTGAAGCCCAAGGTTGCAAGTAGTTTTTTTGCTTCGAGAAAAAGCTGCTCCTGCCGCTCCACGGTGAAGACCCTTGCTCCCATTTGCCCTAAAATAGCTGCTTGGTAGCCAGAACCCGTCCCGATTTCGAGCACCCGGTCCCGTTTCTGCAAATCAAGAAGTTGAGTTTGGAAGGCAACGGTATAGGGCTGCGAAATGGTCTGCTCCCGCTCGATGGGCAGGGCCTTGTCTTCGTATGCCAGGTCGGCGAATGCGCTGTCGAGGAAAAAATGGCGTGGCACGGCCTCAATGGCGGCGAGTACCCGCTCGTCAGTAATGCCTTTTTTCCGAAGGGAATCAACCAGCTTGCGGCGTAGGCCTTTGTGGCGGTAGGAGTCCTCTTGCATCGAACTGTGAATGGTGAACGGTGAATTGTGAACTGTTCGCCCGTTCACAGTTCACAATTCATAGTTCACAGTTATTTTCAGTCTTCCGTTCCCAAATCAAAATCGTTCAAGAACCCAGTGTGGAAGTTCCCAGACCTAAAATTCTCGTCTTTCATCAGTTTTTTGTGGAAAGGGATTGTCGTCTTGACGCCTTCCACGATGAATTCTTCGAGGGCCCGTTCCATTTTCGTGATGCACTCGTCGCGGGTGCGGGCGCGGCAGATGAGTTTTGCAATGAGGGAGTCGTAGTAGGGCGGGATGACGTATCCGGCGTACACGTGCGTGTCCACCCGGACGCCGTGGCCCTTGGCGGTGTGCAGGGAAATGATTTTGCCGGGCGATGGGCGGAAGTCCCGGTAGGGGTCTTCGGCGTTGATGCGGCACTCCATGGCGTGCATTTCTGGGTAGTAATTCTTGCCGGTAATTGGCTCGCCCATGGCCACTTTCAATTGTTCTTTTATCAAATCATGGTCAATCACCTCCTCCGTCACCGGATGCTCCACCTGGATGCGGGTGTTCATTTCCATGAAGTAAAAATTACGGTACTTGTCCACCAAGAACTCTATGGTGCCGACGCCCTCGTAGTTGATGGCCTGCCCTGCTTTGATGGCGGCATCGCCCATTTTTTGGCGAAGCTCTGGGGTCATGAACGGTGAGGGGCTTTCTTCCACCAGTTTCTGGTGGCGGCGCTGGATGCTGCACTCCCGCTCGGAGAGGTGGCAGACCGTACCGTACTGGTCGCCCACTATCTGGAACTCTATGTGACGTGGCTCTTCAATGTATTTTTCCATGTAGATGCCATCGTTGCCGAAGGAAGCCTTAGCCTCGTTGCGGGCCATGTTCCAGTTGGATTCAAAAGAGGCTTCGTCCCAAATGATGCGCATGCCCTTGCCGCCGCCGCCCGCAGTTGCCTTGATGATGACCGGGTAGCCTATCTCCTTGGCAAGGCCAATGCCCTCTTTGACATCGGAGATGAGGCCGCCGGAACCGGGCACGACTGGCACACCTGCGGCAATCATGGTGGTTTTGGCAGTGATTTTGTCGCCCATGGAGCGGATCTGCGAGGGCGTAGGGCCGATGAACTTGATGCCGTACTCGCCGCAGATTTCAGCGAAATCGGCATTTTCTGCCAAAAAACCATAGCCGGGGTGGATGGCATCAGCGTTGGTTATTTCGGCGGCTGCCATGATGCGGGGTATGTTCAGGTACGAATCCTTGGACTGTGGAGGTCCGACGCAAACGGCTTCGTCGGCAAAGCGGACATGTAGGCTGTCGGCATCGGCGGTGGAGTAGATGGCCACCGTTTTGATGCCCATCTCGCGGCAAGTGCGTATGACTCGCAGCGCTATTTCGCCACGATTGGCTATGAGAACTTTATCGAACATAATAGACATTGGACGATAGACATTAGACATTAGACAGCGGACATTGTAAGGCACTATACCCCATCTAATGTCTAATGTCTACGTCTAATGTCTATTAAGTTAATCCGGCTCTACGAGGAAAAGTACTTGGTCGTATTCAACAGGTTGGGCGTTGTCAACCATTACCTTGACGATGGTGCCACTGATTTCGCTTTCAATTTCGTTGAAAAGCTTCATGGCTTCGATGATGCAGACGACGTCGCCTTTTTTGACTTTCTGCCCAATTTCAACATAGGATGGCTTCTCCGGTGTGGCGGAGCGGTAAAAAGTGCCTACCATTGGCGACTTTATTTCTTTGTAAACTTGGCCAGAAGGTTGAGCTGGCTTGGCAACGGCCTCGGAAGGTTTCTCGGAGGCGGCTTCTGCTGCCGGGGCTGGAGAGGCAGCGGGAACCAGGCTTGCTGGCGCAGGGCTGCCCATGGTAGGTGCTGCCATTTGAATTGGCGCTGCGACAACGTGCGCTGTTTTTGTGTCGCGATACAATGCCGTTCGGATGGAGAGTTTGAAATCGCCCTCCTCCATCTTGAACTCGGCCAGGTTGGACTTGTTGAGGAGCCGGATAAGCTCCTGGATTTCCTGAAAAGTCATATTTTTCGTTTTAGGTTCGGCAGCTGGTGGACGGTTGATGATGGGCGGCCATTGCGCAAGCAAGCCCATCGTCAATCGTTTGCGGCCTGCCGCTGTTATGCTCTTCCCATGTATTCACCGGTGGTGGTGTCCACTTTGATTTTTTCGCCAGTATTGATAAAAAGCGGCACTTTCACCTCTGCACCCGTGTCCACTGTGGCGGGTTTGTAGGTGTTGGTGGCAGTATCTCCTTTGATGCCAGGTTCCGTGTAGGTGATTTCCACCACGACCATTGCCGGCATTTCAAGGGTTAGTGGCGCATCGTTGGCGGAGTTGAACAGAACATCCACCACCATGCCTTCCTGCAAAAATTGTGGGCTGACGATAAGGCTTTCTTCAAGGGCAACCTGGTTATAATCGTCCATGTTCATGAAGTTGTAGCCCATTTCGTCTTTATAGAGGTACTGGAACTTACGCCTTTCTACCCTTATTTCGGTGATGGCGTGGCCAGAAGGCCACGTACGGTCAATCACTTTGCCCTTGGTCAAGGACTTTAGCTTGGTGCGCACGAAGGCTGGGCCTTTGCCTGGTTTAACGTGCTGGAATTCGACTACGGTCCAAATATCACTGTCCATGTCCATGCACAAGCCGTTTCGTATATCGGAAGTAGTTGCCATTGAGTTTTTAAATTAATTGATGAAAAATAAATGGGTGCTTTGAAAAACGGCGCAAAGGTAATTAATTGCTGGATTGTTATTATTGTTTGATTGTTGGGATTGCTGGCCATGGCTCCAAAACAATTCAACAATAATAACAATCCAGCAATATTTCAAATCGCCCATTTCACCCAAATAGCCCCCCAAGTATAACCCCCGCCGAATGCAGTCAGTATCAGGTTGTCGCCTTTTTTGAGCTGGTTTTCCCATTCCCAAAGACAAAGCGGGATAGTGGCAGCAGTCGTGTTGCCGTATTTGTTTATGTTCACCATGACTTTTTCCATTGGAAAATCGGCCATGCTGGACACCGACTCGATGATGCGCAGGTTGGCTTGGTGAGGCACTACCCAAGCGATGTCGTCGGCAGAAAGGCCGTTTTTCTTCATCACTTCCTTCACCACGCCGGCCATGCCCGACACGGCTGCCTTGTACACTGGCCGCCCGTTTTGGTAAATATAATGCTCCTTGGCGTCCACAGTTTCATGGCTGGCTGGTTTGAGGGAGCCGCCTGCCCGCTGGTACAGGTTTTCGGCGCCGCTGCCATCGGAGTGCAGCACCGAGTCCATGATGCCGTTGCCATCCGAGGATGGTTCAAGCAGCACCGCCCCGCCTGCATCGCCGAAAAGGATACAAGTGGCCCGGTCGGTGTAGTCAACGATGGAGGACATCTTGTCGGCTCCGACGACGATGACTTTCTTGCACATGCCTGAATTGATGTACTGTGCTCCCGTGGTCAATGCGAACAGGAAGCCTGAACATGCAGCGCCCACATCAAAAGTGAAGGCATTTTTCAATCCTGTTCGGTGTGCAATCAGGTTGGCAGTATCTGGGAACATCATGTCCGGGGTGACGGTGGCACAAATTAGCAGTTCCACGTCTTCGGGCTTGGTGCCTGTTTTCTCCAATAGGCCGTTCACGGCCTGTATGCCAAGGTAAGATGTGGCAAGCCCCTCACCCTTCAAAATCCGGCGCTCCCGGATGCCAGTGCGAGAAACGACCCACTCGTCGTTGGTGTCAACCATTTTTTCCAACTCAGCATTTGTGAGCACATAATCCGGCACGTAGGCGTGGATTCCAGTAATTGCTGCTCGTGTATTCGTCATAGTTTAATACGGTTCGTTATTTTTATGTTGTGTTTGGAGGGGGAAGGAAACTGCTATCTTGCAGCCTGAAAAGCGGGGCAAGGTAAGGATAATTCGGATTTTTGCTTTCTGAATTTCTTCTCCACCCTTTAGTTTAAATCATTCCACCATTCATTCATTCGCTCATTGCCAATGAAAATCGGCTTGTTTTTCGGTTCGTTCAATCCAGTTCACGTTGGCCACATGATAATCGCCAACTACATGGCCACCCGTACCGACCTTGAGCAGGTTTGGCTGGTCGTAAGCCCCCAAAACCCGCTCAAACCCAAGGCCGCACTGGCCAAAGACCACGACCGCCTGCACCTCGTGCAGTTGGCCATTGGCGACAACCCCGTGCTCCGGGCTTCCAATATCGAGTTTGGTCTTCCGAAGCCATCCTACACCATTGACACACTTGCATTTTTGAGGGAAAAACATCCCACCAAGCAGTTTGTGCTCATCATGGGAGGCGACAACCTCGCCACCATCAACAAATGGAAAAACTACGAAATCCTGTTGCGGGACTATGAGATTTACCTCTACAAGCGCCCCAACGTCGAACTTGGCGAATTCGCCGACTACCCCAACATCCGCCACTTCGAAGCGCCAATGCTCGACATATCGGCCACTTACATCCGCCAGTGCATCAGGGAGGGCAAATCGGTACAGTACCTGCTGCCCGATGCGGTATTCCAGTACTTGGAGGCCAGCAATTTTTACA
>CAZDSU010000039.1:0-65707 GCA_964508135.1 uncultured Saprospiraceae bacterium | reverse complement strand
CGCAAACGGCTGTTTTTCAGCCGTTTGCGCAGGGTTTTACTCACGCCAATTTAATAGCTAACTGCAAATCATTCAAAAATGAGAACCAAAATTTTTGCCCTCTTCATCCTTGCTCTGGGAATAGTTTTCGTGAACACGTTCCAAGAGCATGAAACATTGTATCACCCTGAATTCAGGGAAAACGAAACAACGGTTTCCATCGGCATCAGCAAGGCTTATGCCTACCCGCCAGCGGTGGGAATTTTATCCAATTCAACCAATTGTTTGAGTTGTCATGTCAACAATGGTGCATGGAAAGATGATGCAAACACCATCATTGACATTCTTGACAAAGACACAAAAAAATCCTTTAAACAAGCTGACGGAACATTTTTGATTGAAGCCTCAAGAGGGAACCCAATAACGGTTCTTACAGTCATTGGCAGCAAAAGGTATAATTCACTCCCTGCGCCATACCGCAACGCATGGCTTTACACTGACCCGACCACCATCGGTACAAACTCACTTTCCAAATTCGCCCCGAACTGGGATGTGAACTTGCCTATGTCTTGTCGCTTGGTGGGTGATAACCTTAAAGGTTTTGAAAATGCAGATATTACAAGTTTGCCTATGACCATTCAGCCACTCGATAATGCCAAAGATGCCGAACTCTCTTTACAGGTGATGATGACAAAAGGCGAATCGGTCAAGGGGAATGCCCAGGAAGGAATGACAGGAAGCTATTTTGAAAGAATGGTAAAACTCAAAGTAAGATGACCGAATCTGCAAAACCGTTTGACCGAAACACATAAAAATATGATAACAACGAAAATTTTAATCATAATCAACGATGCTCCTTACGGAACAGAAAAAGCATATAATGCTTTGCGATTGGCAAACCAGCTGGGCAAAGACCACGAAGCCATCGAGGTCAGAATTTTCTTAATGGCCGATGCCGCCAATTGCGCCATCTTAAACCAGAATACCCCCAACGGATATTACAACATCGAACGGATGTTGAAACTATCCCTGCACAAAGGCGCCAAGGTTAAAATTTGTGGAAGTTGCGCTGAAGCAAGAGGATTGAAAAATGTTCCAATGGTTAAAGGGGTGGAAATGAGCACAATGGAAGAATTGACCCATTGGGTGGTGGATAGCAATAAAGTATTAACTTTTTAACCTCTTATGCAAAAGCCAACTTTGGAGGAAGCCGCCATCCTATCGAACAAGCATTACGCCGAACCTTCCCTTTTCCAACCCGAAAACCTGCTCCGGGAAGCCCGCCGCCAAAAGTCCATCCCCAACTGCGAGGTGCCGACCGTTTGCGTACTCGACCCTGACGGCGACTTGGCGGACTACCTCCTTCGCAACGGTCGGGCCGTCAAAAACAAGTGCTGGGCCTGTTACCATTCCAGCCTATACAGTTTCGAGCTGGATGGAGTTGAAATGGGCATCTTGCCCTGTGCGGTCGGTGCCCCGTATGCTGTGCTGGTATCGGAGCAATTGTTCGTTTCAGGTTGCCGACAGCTCATCAGCGTCACCTCGGCGGGCATCATCTGCCCACCCAACCACCACAAGCGTTTTGCATTGATAACCAATGCGTTGCGGGACGAAGGCACGAGCTACCACTACCTACCGCCTGACCAGCCTGCCCGCCTTTCTGACAGCCTCTTCCAAAGACTGTCCCCCACGGCGGCGTTGCCGGATTGCCCATTTTTCGAAGCAACGAGCTGGACGACCGATGCGCCCTACCGGGAAACGCCGTCGGCCATCGCTGCCGTGCAGTCGCAGGGCGTAACCTGCGTGGAAATGGAAGCCGCCGCACTCTACGCCTTCGCACAAGCAAAAAACAAAGCCGTTGTCTGCTTCGCCCATATCACCAACAGCATGGCGCAGACGGAGGGTGATTTTGAAAAAGGGGAAGCATTTGGCAGCATTGACACCTTGAACCTCCTTTCAACCATTCTTCAACTAATACAACTCGACCATGAATGAAGTGAAACTCGGACTCCGTGAAAACTGGCAACAGTTCACCCTCCTCGTCGTCATCAACGCCTTCGTGGGCGGCATGATTGGGCTGGAGCGCACCATCTTGCCAGAACTGGCGCAGGCCGAGTTCGGCATTGCAGCCAAAACCGCCATCCTGTCGTTCATCATCGTCTTCGGTGTGACCAAGGCCATTACGAACTACTACACCGGGGCGCTCGCCAACCGACTGGGGCGCAAAAACTTGCTGCTGCTCGGCTGGGTGCTGGCGCTCCCAATCCCCTTGCTGCTGATTTATGCCCCAAACTGGCAATGGGTCATCGCTGCCAACGTGCTGCTGGGCATCCACCAGGGTCTGTGCTGGTCGAGTACGGTGGTGATGAAAATGGACTTGGTGGGAGACAAGGATAGGGGACTGGCGATGGGGCTGAACGAGGCGGCGGGCTACCTCGCCGTCGGTGCAGTGGCCTTCGCAACGGGCTGGATAGCCAGCGAATACGGCCTGCGACCCTATCCGTTTTACATCGGCATTGCGCTTTCTGTGGCGGGCCTGCTCGGCACTTTGATTTGGGTTAAAGACACCCGCCACCACGTCGCTGCGGAGGCCGGGCAGTCGGGCATTGCGAAGCTGAAAAACATTTTTTGGGAAACGACCTGGAAAAACCCCAACCTCGGCGCCGTCACGCAGGCGGGCTTGGTGAACAACCTGAACGACGGCATGGTCTGGGGCCTGCTGCCGATGCTGTTGGCGGCCAAAAACTTTACGCTGGCGCAAATCGGCATCATCGTTTCCATCTACCCCGCCGTTTGGGGCTTGGGGCAGTTGGGCACTGGCAAGCTGGCAGATATTTTTGACAAAAGAAAAATGCTGACCTTGGGCATGGCGCTGCAAGGGCTGGCGCTGCTGTTGTTCATTCCCGCCAAAACCAACGGTCAGTTCATTGCCCTGAGCGCCCTGCTCGGCCTGGGTACGGCGGTGGTCTATCCGACTTTCCTAGCAGCCATCGCCGGGCTGACGCACCCACAGCAGCGGGCAGAGAGTATCGGGGTTTTCAGGCTGTGGCGGGACTTGGGCTATGCCATCGGCGCACTGCTCACTGGCATCATCGCTGATTCGCTGGGGCTGGAATGGTCGGTGGCTGTGATTGGCGGGCTGACTGTGCTATCGGCGGGTGTGGTCTTTTGGGGGATGGAAAAATAGGCTTGAAGCAAGTTGATTTCTAATTGGAAGTACATGGGATGAATGGAATGCAGCCAATCTTAGTACGATTTTTGTATTTCATCTCTTTCCGCACGTCCTTACTGTGCTTATAAATTCTTGCAATCAACTTTATGAAACAAAAGGGCTTCAATTCTATCTTCCAAAACAGGACGAAAACGCTTGTTTTGGTGTTGGCAGGTGCCCTTAACATGCAAGCTCAAAACTTAGAATCCTCCACCCGTGAAATTTTTGGAAAGGTGATTGGCAGGGACACAAAATTACCCTTGGAGTTCAGCACGATTTCCCTCTATTCTAAAAAAGATAGCCTCGTTTTAACGGGCACAGTCGCTGACGCCGACGGCAATTTTTCAATGGAAACCAGCCATCGGGACTTTTTCATCAAAATAGAGTTCATAGCCTACCTGTCCACAACAGTTGAAGAAACTGAACTGACAAATAACCAGGTACGGATTGACTTGGGGGTCATCGAACTAATACCGAATGTGGAGCACATGGCTACAGTGGAGGTGGTATCGGAAAAAAGCTCGGTTATGATGGCTTTGGACAAGCGGGTTTTCAATGTGGGAAAAGATTTGACAAGCGTTGGCGGAACGGCGGAAGATGTGCTGAGAAATGTTCCCGGCGTCTCGGTTGATAACGATGGACGTTTTAACCTGAGAGGCAATGGCAACGTTCGAATTTTATTGAATGGCAGAGCTTCTTCCTTGGTGAGCAATGAAAATCTTTCGGGCCTGCGGCAAATCAGGGCCAACCAAATTGAGCGGGTTGAAATCATCACCAACCCTTCGGCACGCTATGAGGCGGAGGGCATGGCCGGCATTGTCAATATTGTCCTCAAAACGAATCAGTTAAAGGGGTTGAACGCCTCTTTGGATTCGCATTTTGGCAACAACAAAAACAAGGGACTGGGGGCTAACTTCAATTATAACAAAGGCAGGTTCAATGGTTTCTTGGGAGTTGGCGGCTGGTATGCAAACAGGCCCGGCACCGGAAGTTTCAGGAACAGGTTCTACAACCTCGAATACCCGGACAGCACCATTTTCTCTAACATGAACAGGACGCACGAACGTGCTTCTTTGCCCAGGTTCATCAAGTTTGGCGCTGACTATATCCTCAACCTGGAGAACACCATTACAACCTCTTTCGCCTATCGTAGGAGCAGCGGGGATAATTCCTCTGATTTGAACTACAAGGATGCTTTGGGCACTACCGACAAGGTCTTCCTGATTACTCAGCGATCGGAAGATGAAAGGGAAAAGGAAACGGATTGGTTGTACTCCCTGATTTATAAAAAATCATTTTCGAGGAAGGGGCATCAGTTGATATCAGACTTTCAATATGAAGACAAAGCAGCAGAGAAAATCTCTGTTTTCGAGGAACAATATTTTGATGGGTCGAACAATCCCCTGAGCGGGGTGGACTACCTTCAATTGTCCGTCAACGAAGAAGGCAACCGCAGGCTGGGAATTAATCTGGATTATATCCTTCCGCTAAAAATAGATGGCAAGTTTGAAGCAGGCTGGCAGAGCTCCTTCCGGGAGATTTTCAACGATTATGAGGTAAGGGAAATCATCAACAACATTGAAAATCCTGATGCAGATTTTACAAACGACTTTCTGTACCAGGAAATCATCCATGGTGCCTATGTAAACTTTGGGAAGGCAATCAACAAGTTCACCCTACAAACAGGGCTGAGGTTGGAGCACTCCGATGTCACCACAAAATTGCTCGCCACGAATGAAACAAATTCCCGCAAGTACGCCGACCTGTTCCCCAGCGCTTTCTTGACCTACAATTTGTCCAATGGCAATGCCTTTCAGTTGAGTTACAGCCGCCGTATCCAACGGCCGGTCTCCGCTGATTTAAACCCCTTTTTCACCATCCGGGACCGGCGAAATATCTTCCGGGGAAACCCCAACATCGAACCCGAACACACGGATTCTTATGAACTAGGTTATATCCGGTACTGGGAAAAGGCGTCATTGAGTTCCGTGGCCTATTACCGCAAGACGGACAACGTCATCAAAAGAATCCAACGGATAGATGCGGATTTTCCGGGCGTTACCATCACGCAAGCTGAAAACCTTGACTTCAAAAGAAATTATGGGGTAGAACTCACCTATGCCTATTTCCCGCATCAAAAATGGCGGCTCAATGGTGATGTCAACATCTTCCACTCCCTTTCCGAGGGCACCTTTGAACACGAGGGACAGGCGGTTTTCGTTGGGGGTGGGTCATTCTCCATGGAAGCCAAGACAAGCTCCAGGTTCACGATATGGAAAAAAATCCAAACTCAGCTAACGCTTGGCTATTCCGGCCCCAGAACAACAACCCAGGGCATCAATAAGGCTACCACGGCACTTGACTTTGCGACAGGCATGGATTTTTTAAAGAAAAATGGAACACTGACGCTGAGCGTCAATGATATTTTCAACAGCCGCCGCCGCCGTTCCTTTTCAGAAGATGAAACCTTTTTTTCGGAGGATAATTTTTTGTGGCAATCACGGGCAATCCTACTTTCCTTCCATTACCGAATCAACCAACAGAAGGAACCCAATCGAATTTATGTCAATCCTTTGATACAAGAGGAGGATGTGGACTATTGATAAAAGGCAATCACTTCCAACCTGCTCGGCATGGACACGGTCGTGATTTACCCACTCATCCTTCAAACCAACCTGCCGCTCGTTGAATCCAGCTACTTCATCGGTTAGCGGAATCCTTAGGGGTTTGCCATCCAAATGAATTTCTATCTTTGCCGCACAAAACAACATTGTCATGCAGCAAGATTTGAAAGAAATTTTTGGTGACACCACTGGGCTTGACCCCAAGAGCATTGAATCGCTTACCCGAGCCTTGGAGAAAAACAATTTACCGGGCTTCGACTACCTAGAATTCAAACTATCGTTGGGAAAGCTGGCGCTGATGAACCTGCCAGAGGAAATGGCCTACAAATCTGCATTTGCCACTGCCTCCACGGTTGGCCTCACGAAGGAGAAGCTGTTGACCACGGGCCAGCATTACCGCAAGGTGCTGTTCGATGAAAAGGAGCAGTTCAATATCGCTTTACAGGGGCAATTGAAAAAACGGGTGAGCAACAAGCAGGAAGAGGTGGTGAAACTAAAAGCGCAAATCGAGGCATGGCAAGCACAGATTGTCAATTTGCAAAACCAGATTGCCAAGTCCCAAGCCACGATTGATGATGCTGGCAACCACATGGAAGCCGAGATGAAGAAGATTCAGGCGACCAATGACAGTTTTGAGCATACTCACCAGAGCATCATGAACCAGATTGAGCTTGATTTGCAAAATATACAGCGTTATCTGTAAACGAAAGGGAGCACTTGTAAAACATTGTTTTGAACCTTCAGCGTAATCACTTTTCTACTAACACACAACCATTCGCCCTGCAATGAATTGCAAACAAGGAACAGAAATCATTATCGGACAAATGAAAGACCTGCTCGGCAGGATTGCCCCCGAGACTTACGCCCAGCCGCTGCAACTGTTCAACGGCTCTTCCATCGGCCAACATTTCCGCCATATCGTTGACTTTTACGGTTGCTTGTCCCGGGGAGTGGGCGAGGGGAGGGTTGACTATGCCCAGCGCCAAAGGGATACCCGGGTTGAAACGGAAGCGGACTATGCTGCCAAAGTTCTGAACGACTATTTCATTGGCATGCAAGCTGCGGATGAAGCTGCCACCGTGGAAATTGTCGCCGATTTTTCTTCTGACCTCAACGAGACCCGACCTGTGGTGCTTTCCACTGTCGGGCGTGAAATGATGTACGCCTACGACCATGCAGTACACCATCTTGCCATGATAAAAATGGGCCTTAAAGCTGCCGCTCCTTCGCTCGAAATTGATAAAAACCTCGGTGTTGCGCCCTCCACGGTAAAGCACTGGAATAGGTAGTTTGGCAGGTCGGCAGTTGGCAGTTGGCAGTCAGTTCGGCAGTTGTTTAGTCACGACCGAGGATGCAGCCCCAGACTACTGAACTGCCGAACTGACTGCCAACTGCCAAACTAAAAAAAATGGATTACTACCAATACAGCATCTCCACCGACCCTGCCCAAAACGATATTTTGATTGCGCTTCTCAGCCATTTGCCTTTCGATACATTTGAAGAAACCGAATCGGGGTTCAATGCTTTTTTACCAGATAATGGGAACGAGACCGAGGCCGAATCAGAGCTGGAAGCCTTGCAACAGCGCTTCAATTTCGAGTTTGAAAAAACGCATATCCCTGGCCAGAACTGGAACGAAATCTGGGAATCGAACTTCCATCCCGTCATCGTTGGCAGTTTTTGCGGCATCCGGGCGGACTTTCACGAGCCGCTGGTCTGCATGGAACACGAGCTGGTCATCAATCCCAAAATGGCGTTTGGTACAGGCCACCACGAGACCACTTTTTCTGTGATTGAAATCATGCAAGGCATCCAGTTTACCGAAAAAAATGTCCTTGACTACGGCTGTGGCACTGGCGTTTTGGCCATACTGGCTTCCCGGCTTGGTGCTCAGCACATCGAGGCGGTGGACATTGAAGTGGAGTCCTATCGGAATACGCTGGAGAACAGCCAGATAAATGGCGCAGAAAACGTATCGGCAATTCACGGTATTTTGACGGATGTTCTGGGCAAAGATTTCGACATCATCTTGGCAAATATCAACCGCAATGTAATTTTGGACTCGCTTGGCCCGTTATTCGAGTTGCTGAAACCTGCCGGACTTTTGGTCGTTTCAGGCTTTGTGCTGGATGATGAGCAATTGATGGCAGATTCGCTGCAAAAACAAGGCTTCACCATCCTCGAAACAAAGCGCAAGAACAACTGGCTGGCAATGAAAACGCTGAAAACTGGATAGTTCGGCATTAACGTATCAAGATGAAATTTAGGTGTAGCTTACTCTTCGCAATTCTCGCTTTTCCCTTCCTTCTTTCAGCCCAGCGGCTTGAGAAATTCTCAGAAGCCCCCGACGCATTCCTCAAGGAACTGGAGGTGATGATGACGGCCTCAAAGAACCCAAAGCTGGAGGAACTCTTCAAGGACTTTGAAAAATCGTTCAAGAGTGGCGTATTCAGTGCCGACGAAATCACCCGGATACGGCAAACAGGCGACAAGATGCTGGAACAGCGCATGCCCGCCAATCCCTATTTCACGGCCTACCTGCAAGCACTTTCATTGGTCAAAAAATCGGAACTGGGCGAAAGCCGGTTCAAGAACTGGCACGAGGTGCTGGATGGCGTCCTCGCCAGCATCGAGAACCGAAAACTTCAACCTTTTCAGGATTTTCTGGATTTTAGTTTTGGTTTTTTTGAGAAAAATGCGCTCCGCAAATCCGACCTCGGTACCACTTGGATAGCCAATGCCTCCCGTTACGACCTCGTTTTCGAGGGCGGGAAGCCCATCATAAAATACGACAAACTCGACCTCATCGCCACCCGTGGCAAGGACTCCATCCTAATAAAATCAACGGCAGGCGTGTACTCCCCGGTGGATGAAATCTGGAAGGGCAAGGGCGGCATCGTCTCGTGGGAGCGGCTGGGACTTGGCAACGATGTGTACGCCGAGCTGTCCGAATACGAGTTTGAGACCAAAAAAAGCCTTTACGAAGTGGCCAACGTAAAAATGCACTACCCGCTCTACTTCGGCCAGGCGGTGGTGGAGGGCAAGTTCGAGGACAAATTGGTGACATCAAACGAAGCCACCGAGGGAAGCTACCCCCGTTTTGAATCGAAGGAACGGGTGCTGGAAATCAAAAACATCGGTGAAGGAGTGCGGTTCAAGGGCGGCTTTCGGTTGCAGGGAACCACGGTTTATGGATTCGGCGACCGCATCGAACGAGCAGAACTCCAGCTTTTCAACAAAATAAACAGCTTGGTTTACAAAGGCCAAGCGGAGCTTTTTGTCATAAAACAAGAAGAGCGCATCGTGGCGGAGGGCGTGGAATCGGCCATCTATTTCGGGAAGGATTCTATTTATCACCCTTCAGTGAACATCCGTTTCGATTTGAAAACCAGGGAATTGCAGCTTGCGAGGGGGAAAAGGGGCAGCGACCGCAACCCATTTTACAATTCCTTTCAGCAGATAAATTTGGATGCCGAGCGCATGGATTTTGAGTTGGAGACCGACAGCATCTACATTGGGCGGCGAAACATGGGCATCGCAAAATCGGCAGTGCCCGTTGTCTTCGAGTCGTTGAAGTTTTTTAGCGAAAACGATTACAACCGCCTCCAAAACATCTCCACCACCAACCCAATCGCCTTGATGAAGGTAGCCTACCAGGAGACTGGCGAAAAAACCATTGCAGCTGAGTCGTTGGCCAAGCGCCTCAACCCCAAGTTTTCGGTCGAGAATATCAACTCGTTGTTGTACGACCTCGTTTCAAAGGGTTTTATCAACTACAACGCCGACGACGGGATGGTGGAGTTGAAGGACAAAGTGTTGCACTACGCCGAGGCCAGCCAGAAAAAAGTGGATTACGACAACATGCGCATTAGCTCCGAAACGAACGAAACGAACGCCATTTTTGACCTAAAAGACAATTCCACCTCCATCAACGGGGTGCAAAACATCGAGTTCAGCCAATCGCAACGAGTGGGCCTCAAGCCCTACGGGGACAATGTGCGGATGAAGGGCAACCGGGACATGGATTTTCATGGACGGTTATTTGCAGGTTTTGGGGTGATTGAAGGCAAGGATTTTCATTTCGATTACAACAAATACCAGATTGGACTGGACTCCGTGCGGTACTTCGACATGTACCTGCCAACCGGGAAAGTTGACAAAAACGGCGTGCCAGAAGCCTACTCGATTGCCTCCCGCATCGAGCACTTGAACGGTGTGTTGCTCATTGACGCACCTTCCAACAAATCGGGCCGGGAGTCCATCGAGATGTTTCCTTCTATGGAAAGCAAAAAGAACTCCTTTGTTTTTTACGATTACAAGAGAACACAGGGTGGTGTTTACCAACGGGATTCGTTTTATTTCCAACTTAACCCGTTCAGTTTCAATAGCTTAGACAAATACTCACAGTCCGACATCCACTTCAAGGGCAAAATGGTTTCAGCGGATATTTTCCCTGTTTTTGATGAGACGATTTTGGTTAGGGAGGATTCATCCCTCGGGTTTATAACAAAAACGCCTGCCGAAGGATATCCCAATTACCAGGGAAAGGGAAAATTTAAAGGTACCGTTGACCTCAGCAACAAGGGTATGCTCGGCAAGGGGACTTTGAATTACCTCGGCGCCAAAATTGACTCCGACGACTTGATATTCAAGCCCCATCAAATGACCGGGAGCGCCGAGCGATTCGACATGGAGGAGGACAGAAAAGCAGCCGTCCAAGTGCCGCAGGTGCGTGGCTTTGATGTGTTGATAGATTGGCGACCCTACAAGGACAGCATGTACGTGACTTCAAAAGAAGCACCGTTCGAGTTGTTCAAGGAAGGGCGGCACACCTTGAAAGGAACGTTGATTTTGACACCGGGCGGCTTGAAGGGCCGTGGCCTTTTTGATTGGGACAAAGCCAGCATGACCTCCAAACTTTTCAGCTTTGGCGCCTATTCGGCAAAAGCGGATACGACTGACCTCAAAATCAAAGCCATTGACGCTGATGCAATTGCGCTTTCGACCAGCAACCTGAATGGCAACGTTGATTTCGACAAGCAACTGGGCACTTTCAAGGCCAATGCCGAGGTGCTGACCACCACTTTACCGTACAACCAGTACGTCACTACCTTCAACGAATTTGACTGGGACATGGCCAAGGAGACCGTGACGTTTCGGGCATTTGAGGGCAAATTGGGCAACTTCGTTTCCATACATCCAGAACAGGATTCCTTGTTTTTCCAAGGTAAAAATGCACTCTACGACCTCAAGACAAACTTGCTAAAAGTGGCAGGTGTGCCGTACATCGTCTCTTCTGACGCCTTCATTTACACGGAAACTGGCGACATCGAAGTGCAAGCGGGCGGTGTCATCACGGAGCTAAAAAACGCCAAAATCGTGGCCGATACCATCAACCAGTACCACGTCATCAACCGGGCAACCGTGAATGTTTTAGGGAAAAAAGAATACCGGGCAAAGGGTTTTTACGAGTACAATATTGCGGGCAAAACACAAGAAATCGAGTTTGCGGAGATAGTCGGGACAAGGATAGGGGAGGGCAACCACCAGACCAAACGCTCCGTGACCAGGGCAACCGGCGAAATCGGCGAACGCAACAATTTTTATATTGACCACAAGACAAAATTCCAGGGGACAATCAACCTGAGTGCTGAAAAACCCAACCTTGGGTTCAACGGTTTTGCGCAGCTCCAATCCGAGACCTTGCCTGCAAAGCATTGGTTTTCAATCAATTGTGAGGGCGACAAGAATGACCTGTCCATTGCCTACACCATTCCGCTGAACCCAGATGGGGAGCAAATATTCACTGGACTTTACCTCAGTAAAGAAACCGCTACTTGCTACCCACGTGTGATGATGCCGCTATTTTTCCGCAAGGACCGCCCACTGCTGGCCGTGCAGGGCGTCATGCAGTACGACGAAAAGGTGGACAAGTTCATCTTTTCCGATTCTACCCGATTGATGGGTGGCGGAGCTACCCCTGGCGGCAACCAATTGGTGTACGACAACAAAACCGGCAAGATTGATTTGGAGGGCAAGTTCAGCTTGGGGTCGGCGCTCAAAAATGTGAGCGTTGACGCAGCTGGCTACGTGAAAACCACCTTTGGCGAAATGGTGACGGACTCGGTGCTTGGCACGGCGGCCATGAAGTCGAACCTAGAAATGGAGGCGATGGTGGGGCTGAAATTCACCATCCCGTCTGACCTCCTGAAAATCATCGTTTCTGACTTCAAGTCCAGCACCTTCGATGCCACGCCCATCGTTTACGCCAAGGACATGCCGTTTTACCGCAAGGTGATCCGCCAGTTGTTTCCCGTCAACGAGGAGATTCAGAGCGCCATTGACGGCATCAGTTTGGGTACGCTCGTTTTGCCACAAAAGCACAACAAGTACACGATGCTCTTCGACCGGGTGCCATTGAACTGGGATGCAGACTACCAGAGTTTCGTTTCCACAAAATCCAAAATCGGATTGGTGAGCGTGGAGGGCGAGATGTTGAACACTGTCATCAACGCCTACATCGAGGTGAAAATGCCAACCAACGATGACGACCGGCTCTATGTTTACATCAAATCGCCGAGCCAGATGTACTATTTCTTTGGGTACAAGCAGGGCATCTTGAACTTGGTGTCGAACAATACCCGCTTCATGGAGCAGTTGCTGAAAATGAAGGACAAGGATAAGATAATAAAGCTCCCTGACGGCGAAACCTACGAGATACAACCAGTGGAAGAATCCACGGCATCTGCTTTCCTCAACCGGATTGAGGCAGTGAAAAAGGACTAAGATTCATGCCTTAGCAAAAATCTTAATTTCAGCCATTTTTAAAGGCTTGAAGGGCTTAACTGGTACAGTTTTGGCCTACCGTCTGACTAGTTTCGTAATGAACCTCAGATGGATAGAACCGGACAGATATTTCTTTTTTTGGCTGCAATATTTTCCCTTCGGCTTAATGATTTTTGCTTAACAAATCCCTTCGCCAACCCGGGAAACGCTCTAGCAGTGACCACCTCAACCACACCCGGTGAAGGGGTTTCAACTGTTTCTATCACCAACTCCAATGCCAATCCTGGCCTCCAAATCATTGATTTCCAAGCAAATAGAACGACATTTGGTTTTGCTGACGCAAACTTTACCCAACCGTTTGACCCCGCCCTCGCCAATAAAAAAGTGGCGTTAGTCTGCGACTCCATCGAGATGTCCCTCGTAGCCGTTGTCAGCGGGACTAGCGCAAACGACAGCCTTGGCTTTAAAATCACCTGTGGAAATCCAAACGGTTCGACCGCAGCAACACAGATTTTTCTGTTCGACCAAGGGCAGGCGACTTTCTCCAACGGGGGCAGTAATTTTAGCTGCTCCGTTTTGCCAAACGCAATGTCCGTGACCTCGGTTTTGGGGGTAAAAACGCTCAATTTCAACCTTCACAATTGCCTAACTCGCCTTGGACTCACCTTGCTGCCTGGCGATACAATGCGGTTTGTTGGCAAATTTTCGGTGAACCCCAACGGCCCGGTTTCCCCCATGTTCCAAGCCGTTCCGAGCTTCAGCGCGTCTGCTTACGCCACCCAAAACGGTGTTGGACTTTCCAGCGACACACTCACCGAATCCTTCACTTTGGCCAAAAGCGAAGTCGTTTTTGACTTCCCAAACACAATCAACGGTCTGCCCCTCGGCTGCGACGAGGGCCAACTCAATTGGCGGCTTTTTGTCCCAGACAACGACTTTCCTGATTGGTTTGGCAACGAGTTGCGCCCTGCCACCAAGGTTGATTCGTTGGTTTTCGACTTCGACCCTGGGTTGCTAACGGCTTTTACAGGTGGCGCTGTTGAGGTTTCCATTCCCGGACACCCGACCTTTGGGAACAGTTATTTTCCAATCCGACCATTGTCCGACTTCCCTGATGGCCACTATGTCGCCATTTTTGATACGTTGTCGAGCGTGCCTTCGCTCAACTTGGTGCAGACCTACACTTTTGACCTTCGGATGAGGTTGACGCCGACCTGCCAAAGTCCAGCGGGTAGTGCTTCGGGCAACCATGTTTACGACATCCAATCTGCTGTTACTTACACCGACTGCTACTACGCCCATTTTATCGGCGACGGCAGTTGCGTGAACGTGCAGACCGACCAAGCCACTAGCGCCGTAGCCTACAATTTGCCGCCGACGTTTAGCCTGACCCCTGTAACGCCGGCAAATGCAACCGTGGCAAGCGGCGTAGCGACTTGGGACCTGGAAATTTGCAACACTTCCGGCCAATCGGATTCGGGCATCAACTGGCTCGCAGTGGAGGACCCAAGCGGCCTCCTCACGGTCACATCCATCGCCAATATCACCAATCCTGGCAATCCCGTGCAACTTGGTCTGGTGGCCTACGGGCAAAATGTATTCGCCATTACGCCCGGCACCAATGCCGGGCAGTGCCTAACACTGCGAGTTACAGCTTCCACCACCAGTTGCGATGATGTTGACTTCAACGTTCGGTCTGGGTGGAATTGCGGCCCCCATGCTCCAGGTTGGACGCCCGATGACAACGCCCCGTGCATTAGCTCCTTGCTTTCTTTGAGTGCACAGAACAGCGGAGTTGCTCCCATACAAGTCAGCCTCTCAGCACTGACTTCAGTTTGTTTTGGGGCAGGGGAGGAGGTGACAGTTTCGGGCAGCCTCACCAGCGCTGTGCCGCTCCCAAACGATACCTACACACTGTCGTTTATTTGGGACGAAAATGCCGATGGCATCATTCAAGGGAATGAAACCTTGGTAGCTCAACAAAACATTTCAGGGTCTGTATCGCCTGCCAATCCGTTGATTTTCAGTCAGTTGTTGCAAGTGCAAACCGACCAATCCTGCCAGATTTTGTTAAAAATCGAAACCACGGTGAGCGGAACTTGTAGTTCACTCACAGTGGTTTTGCCAACACCTCAAATTCGAAATGCTGGCAACGACTATACTTTTTGCGATGTGTCCAGCCTGTTCACAACGACGCTTGGCCAGATTGCGGTTTGTGATACGACGGGCTACCTGCTTAGTTGGTCAACCATTGCGCCAGCGAGCCTTGCCGACCTCAGCGACCCAAACATTGCCAATCCGATTTTGACCTTTGACCCCATGAATTATTTGGGGCAAACGCTCCAATACGTGCTGGCCACAGAACGGCTGGCTTGCGGCACGGTGACACTCGACACCGTGCAAATCGTGGTGCCGAGCAGTGCAAACGGCGTTTTTGCGGAGCAACAATTGGACTTGCAAGTGGGTAATTGTCAAACGCTTGCATCAGTTTGTGCGGAGATTCCTTCCTTGCTTTTCCCAAATTTCGTTTTCTCCGACAACGGGCAAACATACCTCGGTGGGTTTGCCACTTGCAGTGGCGGATTCAGCCTTCAATTGGCGTCAGGGGTACATGAACTCATAGCAGTGGACACTGTTTCGGGCTGCGCTGACACAGTGACGGTGGCGGTCAATTGCACCTCAACCGAGACCATCCAAGTATCGCTTTTGATTGGCGAATCGGATACGATTTGTGTTTCTTCGAGCGAGCTTTCAGGGCAAATAATTTCCCTGACCAATATTTGTCAAGATGGGCAATTCATTGCTTATCAATTGCTTAACGACAGCTGTATCATCCTGACGGGCAATTTGGTTGGCCAAGAAAACGCCTGCCTGGTAGCCTGCGATGGCAACGGATTCTGCGATACGACGATGTTAGTTGCGACGGTTTCCCATCCGTTTATCAACGGCATTGAGGACACGCTTACGCTCACGCAAATTGGCCAGTTTTGCTTTGATGAAAATCAGTTGAACCTTGTCGGGACGCTGACTTCCATCCAAAATATTTGCCTCAATTCAGCTGGCACCTCCGTGCAGTTCACCTTGGACAGCATTGGCTTCTGTTTGGATTATCTGGCAGTTGGGGTTGGGACGGAGAGCGCTTGTATCGAGCTTTGCGACGACCTTGGCAACTGCGACACGGTGAACTTCAACGTGACCGTGGTGCCCGGAAGCGTCGTTCAGGATACTGTTTTTTTGCTTTTGGAGACCGATACCTTTTGTTTGCCGCAAGGCTGGCTGCCCGGTACGCTGGTAAGCATCGAAGACATTTGCCCTGAAAACAATGGCGACAACGTTAATTTCACAGTGGAGGGCAACTGTATTTTGTACAATGGTTTTGCCATTGGTGCCGATTCTGCTTGTTTCCGATTCGAGGATGCGCTGGGCAACGTAGCACTGGTCGAGTTGCAGATTTTCGTTCGTAAAACAACGCCAGAAACTTATTGCGACACCATTTTTGTCGGGGAGTCAAAGCTGTATTGCTTGGATGATGCTGAACTCCCGGGTGACTTCGCCGATGGGAGCTTGCATGAAATCTGCCCTGATGAGCGCACTGGTAACGTGGAATTGACCATCAACCAAACTGGAAAATGTGTTTTTTACGAAGGGCTGACCCAAGGAAGGGACAGCTCGTGTATCGTTTTTTGTGATGAATTTGGGTTTTGCGACACCACCTATTTTTGCTTTTGCGTCAAGCCCTATTTTGACCCACCGAACCTGGGCCCAGACAGTACAACGACCGTGAAGGGCACGCCCGTTGTCATTGACTTTTTGGCAAATGACACGATTTACGGGGGCATCGTGGACATATATGTGCTGGATGAGCCAATCTCTGGTTCCGTTGTGCTCAACCTCGACAACTCGTTCACCTACATCCCCGACAACCCGTATTGCGCCCGTTGGGACAATTTTACCTACGTGGCATGCAACCCGAACGGATGCGACACGACCACCGTCAGTATTTTCATAGAATGTATCGAACTTACCATTTTTACAGCCGTTTCACCAAACAATGACGACGTAAATGACTTCTTTTACATTGCCAAAATTGAGGAATTCCCCGACAACCACCTGTGGGTTTACAATATTTGGGGAAGCTTGGTGTACGAGACGACGGTGTACCGAAACAACTGGCCGGGAACTTGGGGCGCAGACACTGACCTTCCTGATGGAACGTATTACTTCATACTGGAATGGACGGACAACAGTGTGACGACCGTACAAAAAGGGTATATGGAATTGTTCAGGTAGGTTGTGAGGTATGAGGTATGGAGGTATGGAGGTATGGGGCGCATACCTCCATACCTCATACCTCGATAGGCTTTTTTTCAAAAACCAGAACCGAAGTACGATGAACTATATTGTTTATGACTTGGAAGCGACGTGCTGGGAAGGGGAATCACCAGACATGGTGCAGGAGATTATCGAAATCGGTGCTTTGAAAATCAACCCGTACGGTGAGCTGGAAAGTACTTTCAACAGTTTTATCAGGCCAGTTTTGCACCCGAACCTTTCTTTGTTTTGTCGGCAACTAACTACGATTGACCAAATCAGCATCAACCGTGCGGATACCTTCCCAAATGTGGTGGAGGATTTTCAGGAATGGGCTGGTGTCTTCGACGATGAGGACTGCATGTTCTGCTCCTGGGGTTCATTTGACAAACGGATGTTGGTGCAGGACTCACAGCTTCACAACCTGGAAACCGACTGGATAGAGCCGTTCCACTTAAATATTCGTCGGCAATACCACGAGTTGCGCCGCTGGCGCACCTATAAAGGGTTAAAAAAAGTAGTGGAACTGGAAGGATTTGAGTTTTCAGGCGTTTACCATCGGGCCATTTCGGATGCCGAGAACCTTTCCAAGATTTTTGTCAAACATATTGACCTTTGGCGGGTTTGATGAATTCAGTGGACTAACTGGCAAGTTGTGGATTCGCTGGTGAATGCTACTCTGATTTCTCGATAAAATCATCTTTACAAAACCGTTCCGGCGTAACCGGGCTTTACACACATAAAAATCTAAAAATGAAGAAATTCCTGAATCTAAGTTTGCTGATGTTGTTGGTGGTTTCTTTGACTTCGACAGCATTTGGCCAGAAAAAAATCAAAGAAGGTTCCGTAAAATTTGAACTTTCGACCGACGGGGAGGATGCTTCTCCTGAAATGGCCATGCTTGGCGGTACAACGTTGGACTTCTATTTTTCAGCGGAAAAGCAGCGAATGGACATGAACATGATGGGGGGAATGATGAAAATCCAGACTATCGTTCCCGTCAATAGTCCTAAAGATGCAGCCGTTTTGATGGACATGCTCGGCCAAAAAATACAATTGGTAGGCCTGAGCGAAGAAGACCTTACGGGCAACTACAACATGATGAACGTTGACGACATCTCGAACGTCGTTTACGACGAGAAAGACAAAAAGGAAATTGCCGGATATCCGTGTTATAAGGCCAAGGTCAAGATGGACAATGACGTGAACATGGAGTACTACATCACCGAAAAAATACAGCCACCATCTGGCATCAAGGGTAAATCACAAAAAGTTGCTTTGAAGGGATACCCTTTGGAGATGATAATTGATACCGGCCAAGGCATGAAAATGACTTTCAAGGCCGTCGAAGTGTCAAAAGAGCTTCCAGAAGCAGCGTTCACTGTACCCGAAGGCTACCTGAAAATGACGATGGAAGAATTTCAGGAAATGACTGGTGGCATGCTTGGGAAATAACATTCCAGCATTCATGCATACTGAATTGAAATCAAAAGAAAAGCCTCCTGTGGATTCTTGTCACAGGAGGCTTTCTTTATTGTTGTCTTGGAAGTCTTAGTTCTACTTTGTCACTTAAAAAAATCAAGTGTGGCGATGTAATGCATAACATCATCAAAACTGCCATTTCCCCTCCTCGCCGCCTTCGGCGGCTCGTCAGGGGAGGGGTCTTCGGGGGCGTTCCGCCCCCAAACCCCCTACTTTTCAAAGGGATATATTCAATATTCTAAAGACAAAGTAGAATTAGAACATTTCAACGCCTGCGAAGTGGAAGGCACCTTCGATGGCAGCGTTCTCGTCGGAGTCGGAGCCGTGTACAGCGTTTTCACCCATGCTCTTTGCGTACTTGGCACGGATGGTACCGGGAGCAGCATTTGCTGGGTTAGTAGCACCAATCAGGGTGCGGAAATCGGCCACTGCGTTGTCTTTTTCGAGGATGGCCGCCACGATTGGGCCGGAAGACATGAATTCAACCAGTTCGCCGTAGAACGGACGCTCGGCATGAACGGCGTAGAACTCGCCAGCTTTGGCAAGTGTGAGTTGGGTCATTTTCAGGGCTACGATTCGGAAGCCTGCAGCCGTGATGTCATTGAGGATGGCACCGATGTGACCGTCACGGACACCATCGGGCTTAATCATGGTCAAAGTCTTATTTCCTGACATTAGTGATGATTGAATGAATGAATTAGGGAATGAGTGGATGACTGGAATTGGCATGGAATGAGCGGAATTGCTTGAAATTCACTCATTGACTCATCCCTTCATCTACTCAATGTTTCAAAAACGGGCGCAAAAGTAAACTTTTCCGCCTTTTTGGTTTAAATAGGAAGGTTAATTTTGGAATAATTACATTTTTTGGGAACTTCGCCCGCCGAATTTTTGAGGCATGACTGGAATGGAAAAAATCAAAGAAGTAAAATCGCTGCTGGCGGTACCAAAAGACATCGTAATCACGACGCACCGAAACCCCGACGGAGACGCAATTGGCGCTTCGCTTGGCTTGAAGCATTATCTCGAAATGCTGGGGCACACCGTGAAAGTGGTTGTGCCGTCGGAATCACCCAGTTTTTTGAACTGGATGCCCGGAGCGGGCCAAATCATGATTTACGACCTCCACCTGGAGGATGTGAAGCGAGTACTCGAAAAGCCAGACATCGTTTTTTGTCTCGATTTCAATTCGCTTGAGCGCATTGACAGAATGGGCGAACTCATCGCTCCGCTCAAAGCGAAGAAAATATTGATAGACCACCACCTTTACCCTGAGCCGTTCTACGACTATGACCTCCACGACGTAACGGCAAGCTCCACCAGCGAATTGGTTTTCGATTTCATCTGCTTGCTGGGTGACAAAGACAAAATCAATAAAACTATTGGAGAGTGCCTGTTTACGGGCATTTTGACGGACACGGGTTCGTTCAAATACTCCACCTCACCCAAACTTTTCAGGTTGGTTGCCGACCTGATTGAACTGGGCGTGGACGACATGCGCATCCAAGACCTGGTGTTCAACAGTTTGGAAGAGAAGCACCTGCGGCTGATTGGCTTGGTGTTGAACGAAAGGATGGAGGTTCTGGAAGAGTATCGCACGGCCATCATCACACTGACGAAGCAAGACTATGAGAAGTTCCAGATTAGCCGGGGCGACACTGAAGGGCTGGTCAATTTCTTGCTACAAATGAAAAACATCATCATGGCGGCGTTCATTCATGAACAGCCGACCATCACCAAGATTTCGCTGCGGTCAAAAGGCAATTTTTCGGTGCAGGATATTGCCCGGAAGCACTTCAAAGGGGGAGGGCACAAGAATGCTTCGGGCGGTTATTCCTACATTGGCCTGCGGCCAACAGTGAGCAAGTTCAAACAAATTTTACCTGAATATCAGGAAGCGCTTTTAAACAATGACCTCTAAGGTTCGCCGTACCAAAATTCCCTCTGGGAAGGCAGCCTGACAATTTTTTCAAACATGAAAAAGATTTCTTTTCTTCTGTTCGCAGCCTTTGCTGCAATGATTATTGCTTGCGGAGTTGATAGCCTTGTTTCACCAAATGGCTATAACTACGTCAAGCACACCAATGCCACTGGCACTGCGCCAAACGTCGGCGATTATGGCTATGTCCACATCTCTGTTTTTCAGGACGATTCCTTGATAAACAGCACCTACAAGATGGGGCGCACCGTACCCATCATCGTGCCAGACCTAACGCAAATACCTGCGGAACAAAAAGGCGTTGGCAAAGCCAACCCGGTTGCCGATGTACTTGCATTTATGAAAGTAGGGGACAGCATCACCGTGGAAATTCCAATTGACTCAATGATGCGCCAGTCGCCCAATTTGAAAAATGCCAAAAAATTGGCTTACGGAATTGTGCTCGTTGATGTAAAAAACAAGGAACAGTACGACCAATATCAGATGGATGAGCGCAAGGCAACCGAAGAAAAGTCCGGTGCGTTCAAGGCGCAAGAAGCCGCAATTGCTGCGCAACTTGGCGGAATCGTCAAGGAATACATTGGTGGCAAAAATAAGGACAAGGTCAAGTCCACTGCCTCTGGTCTGAAATATCTCATTATCGAGGAAGGGACAGGCGCCCAGGCTACCGCTGGGAAAAGCGTTGACGTAATGTACTACGGTATGCTGCCAAGCGGCGAGGAGTTCGACAACTCCTTCAAGCGTGGCGAACTGTTCAGCTTTCCCCTTGGTCAGGGCCGGGTAATTAAAGGCTGGGACGAAGGCATTGCCCTTTTGAAAGAAGGCTCCAAAGCGGTACTTTTCATCCCCGCTGAACTTGGCTACGGCGATACTGGTCAAGGCAAAATTCCACCGAAGTCCGAGCTGATGTTCTACGTCGAATTGCAGAAAGTAAACTGATATTAATTGAGAATTGAAAATGGAGAATTGAGAATGGGGTGCAGTGCCTCATTTTCAATTCTCTATTTTCCATATTCTATTCTCCATTTCATTCCTTTTTATAAACACAATAAACGCATGACCAGTGAACAACTGATGACGCTCAAGGAGCGACTGGGTCTTTTGGGGAGGTATCTTTGACGTCGCTAAACGACTTCGAGAGATACGGGAAAAAGAAGAACTGACCGGCGACCCCAACTTTTGGGAAGATTCGTCAAAAGCACAATCCGTGCTAAAGGTCATCAAGACCAACAAGAAATGGATTGAGCAGTACACCACGGTCGAAACCGCCGTTGGCGATGCCGAGGTGCTGCTCGAATTCCAAAAAGCTGGAGAGGCAACGGAAGTGGAAGTGGATGCCCAGTATGCCAAAGCCATGGAGGCCGTGGACGACCTGGAATTCCGCTGCACACTCAACCAACCTGAGGACGAGCTTGGTGCCGTACTCGAAATCAACGCTGGTGCCGGGGGCACGGAGGCTTGCGACTGGACTTCCATGTTGGCACGCATGTACGTCATGTGGGCAGAGGCCAACGGTTACAAAACTTCTCAACTCTGGCAAACTCCCGGCGACACAGCAGGGGTGAAATCCGTTGGTCTTGAAATTTATGGTGACTACTCCTACGGCATGTTGAAGGGTGAAAATGGCGTACACCGCCTCGTGCGGGTAAGTCCGTTCAATTCCCAAGGCAAGCGCATGACTTCGTTCTCGTCCGTCTTCGTCCATCCGATGATTGACGACCGCATCGAGATAGAAATCAATCCTGCCGACCTTGAATGGGATACCTTCCGGGCCAGTGGTGCAGGCGGTCAGCACGTCAACAAAACGGAAAGTGCCGTGCGGGTGCGGCACTTGCCCACGGGTCTCGTTGCGGAGTGCCAGCAAGAACGCTCCCAGTTGCAAAACCGTGAAAAGGCCATGCAGCTACTGCGTTCCCGCCTATACGAAAGGGAACTCGAAAAGCAAAAGGCAGAAAAAGACAAGGTGGAAGCTGGTAAGATGAAAAACGAGTGGGGCAGCCAAATCCGCAGTTACGTGCTCGACGACCGCCGGGTGAAAGACCACCGAACTGGCTACCAAACCTCTCAAACCGACGCAGTACTTGACGGCGATTTGGACGGTTTTTTGAAAGCATTTTTGATGAACAAAACCACAGCCGAGGCTGGTGATTTGGACGATTAAAGCTTTTATTGTCAATAAAAACGAAAGCCGGTGGGAATGCTCCTCACCGGCGTTTATATTGCAAACAATTTTTGAAAGAATTCAGCCTTCCTTCCGCTTCAACTCAGGAACCACTTTCATCACCATCTGCACCGTGTTTTTGCTGCGTTCCTCCACGAGTATGATTTTACCACTGCGCAGCATCTCCAGCGTCGGCGTGGTGTAGTGGCGAACGGTGGTCAATTCCAGTGCATCATTGTCAATGACGACTTTGAAGTCTTTTTCGATGCTTTCTGCAAAACGATGCACCCGGTCGTCCACGTCGTTCACGCAGACGGCGAAGCTGATGGCGGTGTTTTGCATCAAGTTCACTTGCAATCGGTACTCCGCAATTTTTGTAAAAATATAACTCATGTGGTGCTCCGCAACGAAGGAGAAGTCACGGGTGCTAATGTTGAGTAGGGCTTGGTTTTTCTCAATGGCCACCATTGGCGGGTAGAGGTCGTCCACGTCTGGCCCGATGAAAGTGCCGGGGGCTTCAGGGTTCAAGAACGACTTCACGTAAAGCGGTATGCTCTTGTTTTGCAGCGGCTTGATGGTCTTTGGGTGGATGACTTTGGCGCCATAGTAGGTCATTTCGATGGCTTCCTTGTAGCTAAGGCGGTCGAGTTTGGCCACGTTCTCAAAAATGCGAGGGTCAGCAGTGAGCACGCCCGGGACATCTTTCCAAATGGTCATGCTCTCCGCATCGAGGCAATAGGAAAAAATAGCGGCGGTGTAGTCGGAGCCTTCCCGACCAAGCGTGGTCGTGAAGTTATCCGAAGTACAGCCTATAAAACCTTGCGTAAGCACAAATCCGCCTTTCTCCACCAGCGGCTTTGCAATTTTATTGGCATTGGCAACCGTTTCTTCCCACTGCACCCAGCCTTCCCGATAGATTTCGTCTGTTAATATCACATCACGAGCATCGAGCCATTGGGTTGGTAGGCCTACGTGGTTGAGGTAGGCTGCAACGATTTTTGTAGAAACCAATTCGCCCACCGACACGATTTGGTCGTACATGAAATCGTAGTTGGGGTGGGGCGCTTCTTCCAGCACCCATTCAATTGCCACAAAAGTGTCGTTCACGTCATCAAATGCTGGGTGGCCTTTCCCAAACAGTTCTTCCATAATGACATAATGTGAATGCTTGAGCTTTTCAAGCAAGTCGTAAGCATCACCGGTCTTGTTGGCATGTGCAGCCACGATGCGTTCGAGCGCATCAGTCGTCTTGCCCATGGCCGATACGATAATCATTATCGGGTCGTCCTTGTAGGTTTGCAAGATGCTGGCTACATTTTTTAAGCCTTCGGCATTTTTGACCGAAGCGCCACCAAACTTGAATACTTTCAGTTTCTTCTTCATCTAAGCTGTTGGGTTTGAAAAACGGCGGCAAAGATAATGGTTGCCAAAAAAGGTGGGGTTGTTTTTTCAAAATAGAAAGCGGTGACACTTCCATGAAATGCCACCGCTTAATTTTCCTGCCAAAGTTTGTTAGTTCAGGCTAAAATAAAGCCCGTGCCGCTGAACCTTGGATTGAAGGCTTTTTAAGCCCTTGTATTTTATCTGGCGAATGCGCTCCTTACCAACACCGAGCAGTTCGCTAATTTCGTCAAGGCTGTAAGCCCGGTCACGGCCAATGCCGTAGAACATGGCCAAAACTTGCGCTTCGTTTTCTGGCAGGCTGTTGAGCAATATCTCCACTTCCTTTTGCATGGATTCGTGCTGGACGACCTTGGCATCTGGGCGTGGGATGGCGTCATCTTCGATGAAATAGGTCAAGTCAACGTCTTCATCGTCGCCGAGAGGTGCATCGAGGGAACTGCAACGGCCATTTGAGGAAAGGCATTTTTCCACGGAGTCAGTTGTCATTTCAACAACTGCAGCGATTTCCTCAAGTGTTGGCTCACGCTCGTACACCTGCATCAGATCATCACGGGTTCGTGTTACCCGCATGAGGTTTGATTGGTGGTTGAACGGCACTCGTATTTCCCTTGACTTCTCACCGATGGCCTGAAGTATGCTCTGGCGGATCCACCAAACAGCGTAGGAGATGAACTTGAACCCTTTGGTTTCGTCGAATCGCTCGGCAGCTTTGAGCAGGCCAAGGTTGCCTTCGTTTATCAAATCGCCAAGCGATAGACCACAATTTTGGTACTGCTTGGATACGGAGATGACAAATTTCAGGTTACAATTCACGATTTTCTGGAAGGCCTCCAAGCTGCCTTCCTTGTATTTCCTGAACAAATCCACTTCCTGTTCTGGGGTTAGAACATCGTAGCGGGAAACCTCCGTCATATACTTTTCAAGTGATTTTGCATCTCGGCGAGTAATCGACTGGGTAATGACTAAAGCTCTCATTGATTAAAAAAAATTTACCCTGATACCTTCAGGGATGGTCTTGGAAAGTGGCTTAACGCTTTGACAAGTTTCTAAAAACAATCTTTTATGCTAGTTTAACGGTAAACAGCCTTCCGGTATTAGAATTTTTGTAAGTTTTGAAGCTTTTTACAATAATAACACCTGAACTAACAACATCTCTTTTCAATAGTTCGCTCATGGGTGAACGATTTTTGGTATTATTTTTGCCATTTTAGGTAATACTTTTCTTCCTCTCCATTACACTTCCTGATTTCTAATCCATTCAAATTCAAAAAGTAAAGGCACAGATTCTGTGCCTATCGGTCTTGTAAGGCATTTTTAAGTTTAACGACATCAGCGCCTCAATTGTTCAAGATACTGACTTTGCTGAAATTGAATAATAATCACCCCTGATTTTGAAAAACTATGTCAAAACAAGTAAACACTAAGCCCTGCTTTGCTGGCTTTTGCTGGCTCTTACTCTCGCTTTTGCTCTGCTATCCTATGGCAGGTTGCAAAGATGAAATTGCACCAAACCATGCTGATGCCACGTCAGATTTTGATTTGGACGCTGTGCCCGACCACCTTGACCTCGACGACGACAACGATGGAATCCCTGATGAAATTGAAACAACCGCCGATATAGATGGAGACAAAGTCGGTAACCATCATGATAGGGACAGTGATGGAGACGGTATTCCCGACCTTATCGAAGCAACCGGGGTTGACAAGGACGGAGATGGAATCCTAGACCCTTGGGATGAATGGGGGGACGACAACAAAAACGGGCTACATGATGAGTATGAAAATGGGCCATTGGTGGAAGTCACAACCGTTGGTGGAAAAAAACAGTGGCAAAGCCACCATCAATTTGGCAATATTCTGCTTGACCAAGACCGTGACGGTATCCCGAATTTTTGGGACAAAGACAGCGACAACGATGGACAGAGCGACAAACAAGAAGCTGGCAACCGCTTTGAACATGCGCAAATGGTGGACTCTAATGCTGATGGCTTTGATGACCGTTTGGTTGGACATGTTTACACACAAGGCGACAAGGTTGGACGCACCGGCCACCCAGAATTTACCAATATTGACCTGAATTTGTACGCTTCAATCCATGCTGATGGCAGTTTTGGCCTGTTAAATGGCATCCCCGACATAGATGACAACGGCAACGGCATTCCAAATTTCTTGGATTTGGCAACCAAATAATATCAAACATTGAAACTTCATTGACCTGTGAGAAAGGTTACATCCGTACCAAATTCCCTCCTCTTTTCCGGCTATAAGATTTTGATTTCCAAGGATTTGTAAGTCATCTCAATCAAAAAGCAGCAATCAAGTATCAAATTCACCACTATTAAACAAGAACATCATGAATCACCACTTCATCATGACTAGCACTTCAACTGCCCTCTCTTTGCAAATTCTAAATCCTCATCCGCCCTAGCTGTTCGGAATAAATACCCATTAAAAAAGGGTCTGGCAACTATGCCAGACCCTTTTTTAATGCTCAAAGTTGTAAGCTTTTTTTCAAGAAATCATTCATGGACAACCTTCCAAATTTTGCCTTCCACGGAATCGCTGATGTACAAGGCGCCATCTGGTCCGACTGCCAGACCACATGGGCGGTGTTTTGCATCGCCGGGCGAGGGGATTGGCTTCACACCGGCAAAACCATCGGCGAATGGTTCCCAGTTCCCAGCAATTTTGCCGTCCTTGAAAGGAACGAAGACCACATAGTAGCCTTTTTGTTCTTGTGGTGAGCGGTTCCAAGAGCCGTGGAAGGCGATGAACGCTCCATTTTGGTATTGCTCTGGGAACATTTTGCCTTCATAAAAAATCAAGTCGTTGGGTGCCATGTGTGCCGGAAACGCCAAAATTGGGTCTTTCGCTTGTTCGCACCTTCCGGTTTTTTTTCCGTCGCCGCCATATTCCGGCGTCATCACTTTTTTGTTTTGCATGGGGTCAAAATAGCAGTAGGGCCAACCAAAAAAGTCGCCATCGTTTATCTGAAAAAACTCTTCGGCTGGCAGTTCGGCGTTTTGCGCTGCTGTGTAGATTTTTGGCCAAAACTCGCCCAACTGGTCACGACCATGCTGCATGGCGAATAATCCGTTTGTGCCAGCGTTCCATGTCAGCGCCACGGCGTTGCGGATGCCAGAGGCGTAGCGCTTGCCGTCTTTTGCTTGCTGCGTAATTTTATCTACCTCAAAACGCCAGATACCAGCATGGTTTTCGAGCAATGGGCAGGGGTCTTGGCCTGGTGAACCCGGCGTCCTGTTTTCCACCTGACAGCAGTTGCTTGGGGCGCCGATATTGACGTAGATGCCACCTTTCCCATCAAGCGCTAATGACTTTGAGGCGTGCTCATTCTGCTTCGGGAAGCCGCCAATCAGCAGCACTCTCGAATTTTCATCGGGCACCAGTTCGCCGGCCTTCAGGTCGTACCTGAACACCTGGTCGTCGGAGGAGCAGTACAGGTGGTTGCCCAGTATTTCCATGCCCGTGCCAACGTTGGAGCCAAAGTATTCCGTGGAGTCAGCTTTCCCGTCGCCGTTGGTGTCACGCAGGGCGGCGATGCCCTTCCCGCTGGCCAAGTCATGCATTTGCACATACACATCCCCGTTTGAATTCACGGCGATATGGCGACCGCCTGCTCCAAGGTTTTTCGAAAAAACATAGGCTTTGAAACCTTTTGGCAGTGTTATGCTCTCGTCAACAACGGCTGCTGAGGCGGTATCGGTAGGTGTTGTGGTAGAGGTTGAAGGCTCATTTTTACAGGAGAAAAATGCTGGCAATAGCAGCAGTGGGAGGAGGTATTTTTTCATAAAGTTCAATTTTTTTAATTTGGATGTAACTGAGGATAGCTCGTTTTCAAGCTGTTTCGAGTGCCAGTTTTTCTTTTGCGGCACCCCAAACGTATTTCTTGTCGAGCTTGTAATTGTCAAGTCTGTTGTGGTAAAAAAACAGGAGCTTGAAGTCTTGACTGGCCAGGTTGTGGCCCTCAAAAATTAGGGGTTTTTCGATATGGTAAACGCCAAGGTTGCGCACACCGTCTTTCAATAGCTCCTTTGGCTCGAAATAAACTTGATTTGAGAGCTTGATTTTACCCTCCTTGTTCATCTCGATTAAAATATTCCTGGTTTGCGCTACAATGTCGAGCATCAATTCCATCGGGAAGACAAAATCGTCGGGAGGAAGTCGGAGCACCCCAAACAAATCAAGGTGGGAATGAAGCCTTTGCAAAATGTTGAAAGCAGCATAGGCAACGATATGACTGGTCAGCACGATGTTTTCTTTGTTGTAGCGCTCCACCAGCCGCTCGGCAAGCATGATAGTGTACTCAGATTCCCGTTGTAAGTTTTCCGTCACTTTGCCTTCACTGTAGAAGTATTCAACGAGATTTACCGGGTGGCCAAAACGATTGAAACTGTTGCCATTTTCATCCACAAAATTGCCCATTACGTCCAGTGGCTTGCCAAAGCTGAGGGTAATTTCCGAAGGCTGGGAGAAAAAGGTCCAGCCAAATTTCAACAATTTCCGAAGGCTGTAAAATTCGTCTTTTGAGCGGAAATAGCGCTCCTTACCTGTATAACTAAGGTATTGTTCGATGAGGTATTTTGCCTCCAGCACAAAATGGTAGCTTAAAACCAGCGGCACGATGAAAATCTTTTCCTCCTGCCCATTTTGAAAAATGGTTCGTTGTGCTTCAACGGCAGTGCCCAGCAGTCCCATTTTCAGTTTGTCCTCCAGTGCGCCAGAACGACTTCGTGTTCCGCCAGGGAAAAACAGGCTGTTCGTGCCCCGCTGAATGGACAAGTTCGACATGGCCTTCAGCGTTTCGAGGTAAATCGGATTTTTCTTCCGTCGGTCCACGCGGTAAGCCCCGAGTCGGTTCATGAAGTAGGCGGTATAGCCCGTGTTGTAGAGGTTGAGGCCAGCGCCGTAAGAAAATGACGGAACACCCACGATGGTGTCCAGGGCGTAGCCGATGAGCATGGAATCAAGGTTGGAGGAGTGCGTGGGCACAATAATCACCGTGCCCTTGGTCATCAGGGTACGGAGTTTTTCCACCTCGCCCTTGGTCAACAGCCGCTCGTACACCTTGTACTTTGTGCCAAAAATCCGCTTCATGTTGCGCCCGGCGGCAGTGTTCAACAGGCGGTTGAAAAGGACGGTTAAGAATTTGCGGGCAAACAAGAAGGTGGGAATTCGGAAGGTACCGACAATTTCGTCACTGTAGCGGTGGATTATCCGACGCAACAAGCTTTCTACCCTTGCTTGTTTTTCTTCATCGGACAGTTGTTCGTCAGGTTTGCCGAACAGTTTCTTGCTGATTTTTCTCCAAAAAACACGGTCTTGCGGTGGGTCAACCTTCCAGGGTTCCTCTTTCATCCTGATACGCTCCATGTACACCGTCTTGGCGATTACGTCGTCCAAGTCATCACTGTGGAGCTTCAAAATACGGTGAAAAGTGAACTCGTCTATTTCTTCAATCAGATTCTTGCGGTCGTCCAATAGCTTGTAGATAGGCCATTGGTCCATGTCCGGTATGACGTGCGGATATACTTTCGAGCCTTCGGTCATTGATTTAGCGTTTTGGCATGTTGGTGTTTTGGGTGGTTGGCGTGTTGGCGTGTTGGGTGGGGCATTGGCAAATTGGCAGGGGCTACCCAACACGCCAATACGCCAATTGCCCAACTTGCCAACTACCCAACCTCCACCGGGTTCACTGCTTCGACATGCTGAATTGCTGGAATCTTGTTCTTGATGGCATGCTCGATGCCGGCGCGCATGGTCATCACGGACATGTTGCAGTTCTGGCAATTGCCCAACCATTTGACCAATACGGTCATGTCATCGGTCACGTCCACCACTTCAATGTCGCCGCCATCGGACATCAGATGGGGGCGAACATCATCAAGCGCATTGTTAATCCTGGAGATGAGGTCAAATTTTTCCTGTGCTGTCATGCTGGTAATATTTATGCTAATTGCTTGAACATCAAATAGTTGTGATGGGGGGTAAATCCAATTTTTTTATAGAATTCAATGGCTTTTTTGTTGTCGTGCATGGTTTCGAGCATGAAAGCTACGGAATGATTTTCAAGGTTTGTTTGCAAAAAATCAAAAAATTGAGCGCCTATGCCGAGGCTTCTGTATTCGGGCTTCACGTACAGTTCGTCCACGTACAAAATTTGTCCTGAAAACTCGTTGCTCCAAAAGCGGTTGACGATGGAGTAGCCGATGCTTACACCTCCTTTTTCAAAGATGAAAATCTGGCCCAAACTCATTGGCCCCGTCAAATTTTCCACGGAGAGCGCCACTTTTTCGGTGGTCATGTGGGTAGCTTTTTGGCCATCCTTGGAGTAGAGGCCGAGCACCATCAAGGCCAAATCCTCAAAGTCGCTTGAACGATATTTCCTGAATTCAACCTCCATTTTATCCGGCTACGTTGACAATCTTGGTTGGTTCCTTGAACTCGTTTCGCACCGCAATTTGCCGTGCCGTATTCTCCGCTATTTTCATGAAAGCTTGGGCAACAGGTGATTGCGGATTTAACACCACTGGTTTTCCAGCATCGCCGCCTTCCCGTATTCCCTGTACGATGGGCACTTGTCCCAGCAGCACCGACTCCGCCATTTGCGCCAGCTTCTTGCCGCCGCCCTCGCCGAACAGGTAGTATTTTCTTTCAGGCAAATCTTCTGGCGTGAACCAGGACATGTTTTCCACCACGCCCAAGATTGGCACATTGACCGAAGGTAGCAGGAACATATTCATGGCCTTCACGGCGTCCACCAAGGCAACCTCTTGCGGGGTAGTGACCATCACAGCGCCAGTTACGGGAACAGTTTGCACCAGCGTAAGTTGAATATCGCCAGTGCCGGGCGGCAAATCCACCACCAGGTAGTCGAGGTCGGGCCAGACCACATCGTTGAAGAACTGCTTGACAATGGCGCCCAGCCTTGGGCCACGCAATACGACCGCCTGCTCTGGCTCAATGATGAAACCGATGGACATCACCGGAATATCGTAGGCCATCAGCGGGATGATTTTCGGCTGCCCGTGCACTTCCTGGATGCGGGGGCGCTGCCCCTGCAAACCCAACATGGTCGGTATGGATGGCCCGTAAAGGTCGGCGTCAACGAGGCCAACCTTTGCGCCCAAACGCTTCAGCCCCAGCGCCAAATTGACGGCAACCGTGGACTTGCCCACTCCCCCTTTGCCGGAGGCCACCGCAATGATGTTCTTGATATGCGGAACGGAGCTGGACGATTCTTGGGAGCCGGGCGTCTTGGCCACCACGTGTACATTTACATCCGCTTGCGGGAAAACTTCTTTGATGGTGGCCACGCAGTCAAAAATCAGGTTTGATTTGTGGGGGCTGTTCAGCGACGGCAAAACCAGGTTGAAGTTGACGTTGTTGCCTTCGGTCAGTAGGTTTTCGACCATTCGGGCAGCAATCAAGTCTTTGCCAGAAGCCGGGTCTTTCACCTTGTAAAGTGCTTCGATTATAAGTTGTTTGTCAATATCCATCAAATGCTGTTTTTTTAAGCTGCGCAAATGTAAGATGATTTCGGATACACCTCCCGAAATCCGAAATCCGAAATCCGAAATCGTATTACCTTTGCCGCCATGAAATTGCATAGAGACCTCAACAACCTGCCTCAGTTCAGGAATGCGGTAATCACCATCGGTTCCTTTGACGGCGTGCATTGTGGTCATCGTAAAATTATCAAGAAGGTCAAGGACTTGGCGCTTGCAACGGGCGGTGAAAGTATTATCATCACTTTTCACCCGCATCCCCGTCAAATAATCTATCCTAAAGACGACTCGCTCAAGCTCATCACCACCACCGAGGAGAAGATCCATTTGTTGGAAAAAACCGGGATTGACCACCTCGTCATCGTGCCGTTCACCTTTGAATTTTCGCAGCTCAACGCCGACGAGTACATCCAGAAATTCTTGGTTGGCAAGTTTGAGCCAAAGCATATCGTCATCGGCTACGACCACCGTTTTGGCATGAACCGCCAGGGCGACATCAACTTCCTGCGCTGGCACGAGCGCAACCTGGGCTACAAAGTGGTCGAAATTGAGGAGGCAGAGATTGACGAGCTGGGCGTCAGTTCCACTCGTATCCGAGAGGCGGTAGAGTCGGCGGACGTGGCGGCAGCCTCCCGTTTGCTGGGCAATTATTTTACCCTCACGGGGAAAGTGGTGAAAGGCCAGCAAATCGGCACCACCATCGGCTACCCAACCGCCAACCTCGAAATCAGGGAGGCCAGCAAGCTCATTCCGCCCGACGGCGTTTATGCTTGCTTCGCAAAACACGATGGCGAGCGCCTGCACGCCATGTTGTACATCGGCAAAAGGCCCACGCTGAAAAAGTACCAAAACCGGACCGTTGAAGTCAATATTTTTGGGTTCCAAAAATCCATTTACGAGGACGAACTGGAAGTGGAACTGGTAGCGTTCATCCGCCCCGACGCCGACCTCAAGGACATCGAGGCGCTCAAAGCCCAAATAGCCAAGGACCAGGAAGCTGCCGAAGTCATTTTGCAGAAGGCAAAAACCCAAGTCATTGCATGGCAAAACCTTGAAAATCCCTCGGTTGCCGTGGTCATACTCAACTACAACGGAAAGAATTTTTTGGAAAAGCACCTGCCCTCTGTCCTGGCGACCAGCTACGCCAACTACAAGGTTTATGTAGCGGACAATGCCAGCAAAGACGACTCTGTAGCATACCTCAAAAAACAGTATCCAACGGTCAGCATTATTCAGCTCAACCAGAATTTTGGCTTTTCAAAAGGGTACAACCTCGCCCTTGAGGACCTCGACGAGGACTATTTCGTGCTACTGAATTCGGATGTGGAAGTGCCGACCAACTGGCTGGAACCGCTGGTCGAAATGATGCAAAAAGACCCAACCATTGCTGCCGTTCAGCCAAAAATAAGGGCACTGGGCAAGCCTGAATACTTCGAGTATGCGGGTGCTGCTGGCGGTTGGATTGATTCGCTGGGGTATCCGTTTGCCCGTGGCCGCATTTTCGATACGGTCGAAAAGGACAATGGCCAGTACGACAATGCCGTGGAAATCTTCTGGGCCTCTGGTTGTTGCATGATGGTCCGAGGACCGCTTTTCAAGGGATTCGGCGGTTTTGACAACGATTTCTTCGCCCATTTGGAGGAAATAGACCTCTGTTGGCGCTTCAAGCGGGCGGGTTACAAGGTGATGTTTAATCCAAAATCAACGGTTTACCACTTGGGCGGTGGCACTTTGGGTTATCATTCCCCTTACAAAACCTACCTGAACTTCCGCAACAGCTACTACACTTTGCTGAAAAACGAGCCTATCCTCAAGCTGGCCTTTTTGCTACCGTTGCGCCTCACGATGGACACATTGGCCGCCTTCAATTTCTTGATGCAAGCCAAATGGCTGCATGCCCAAGCGGTCATCGCTGCGTTTTTCTCGTTCTTTTTGGCACTTGTGCTCTTCATCAAAAAACGGCTGGAACTTGAACTACTGTTGGAGCGCATCCGCATTTCCCCACAGCCCAACCGACACGGAATCCTGCCGGGCAGCATCGTTTTGAAATATTTCGTTTTGCAAAAAAAGCTGTTCAGTAGGCTTTGACAATGATAAATGATGAATGGTGGAATAAGCTACTCTACAACAAAAAAATAAATCCTATAAACCATTGACAATCAATATTTTGACAAACCCCGAAGGGGTTGAATTTGAATAGCCCCGGATGAAATCCGGGGTAAGAAAATGAACGATAGAAAACCCCGAAGGGGTTGAATATCAATTGTTTGTGCAAAAAATTCAACCCCGTTGGGGTTGTTTTCTGTGCTTTCGTTTTCCCCGGATTTCATCCGGGGCTATTCAAGTCTAACCTCTTCGGGGTTGGAAAAATAGAATCAACTCATTCATAGTCAATATTTTACAAAGTTTATTCTTTTGTTGTAGAGTAGTTTAATGGTGGAGTGATGAATGGAGGCTTAACATGATTCATCATTCCACCATTTATCATTCAAGCCGTACAACCAAACATGAAAAACTTCACATCCTTGTTTTTGATTTTTGCTGGCGCAATATTCCTGTCAAGCACCTGCGAAAATGCGCAGCAGCCCAACGGTGACCATGACTGCGTTGACCTCAAAAAAGCCGACCCTAAACGCGCCTGCACCGAAGAGTTCGCACCCGTTTGCGGCTGTAACGGCGTCACTTACGGCAACCAGTGCGAGGCGGAACGTGCGGGCGTTCAGTTTTTTACCGCTGGCAAATGTGGCGAGTGCATTGACCCCAAGAAAATCAATCCGGACGGTATGTGTACCATGGAGTACAACCCAGTCTGCGGGTGCAACGGCATCACCTATGGCAACCCTTGCGCTGCCGCCCATGCTGGGGTGATGATGACGGTGCCCGGCGAGTGCAACGACTGCGTGGAAGTCGGTAAAATAGACCCAACTAAGGTCTGCCCACGCATTTTTAAACCGGTCTGTGGTTGCGACGGCAAAGTTTACTCCAACGCTTGCGAAGCCGAAAAAGCCGGTCTGCGAAACTGGAAGGAAGGTGACTGCAACGATTGCATTGACCCTGCTAAAATCAGCAATAGCGGCTGCACCAAGGAGTACCGCCCGGTTTGTGGCTGTGATGGCAAGACCTATAGCAACCAGTGCATGGCCGAGCGTGCTGGCTTGAAATCTTGGCGAGACGGCGAGTGCGGCGACTGCCTGGATCCCAACCCCAAGCAAAATGCCTGCATCGAAATCTACGAGCCAGTCTGCGGCTGCGACGGAAAAACCTACCCCAATGAATGCTACGCAAAGAACGCCGGTGTCAAAAAATATACGAAGGGGGCTTGCAAGTGAGGTGGGGTGTTGGTTTGTTGGCGTATTAGCTTGGATGCAAATGGAACCAGAAAGCTTTTTTTGAAAACTAAACGCATTGAATCATGAGGAAAATTTTAATTCTATTGGTAGTGGTCGTGGCGCACAGCGTCGCTTTTGGACAGTCGGGCCGGAGGCAAGCTTACGAACAACAGCGGAGCAACGAAGGGTCCGTTTTGTTGATGAATTTCAGCTATGGCGGCCAATTGCCGGGTGGCGACATGGCCGACAGGTTCGGTAAGAATTTCTTGGCTGGTGCTGGTGCGGATTACTACACCAAGGACAATTGGATTTTAGGCTTGAAAGGGGATTTCATGTTTGGCAAGGACGTGGAAACCGATGTGCTGGCCAACTTGCGTGGAGACGCTGGTTTTGTGTACGCTGACGATGGCGGCATTTCGGACATCAAACTGAGGGAACGGGGAATTCACCTGAGTGCCCACATCGGCAGGGTGTTTTCGTTCTCGGAAACCAACAAACGCTCTGGCTTGCGGGTGACGATTGGTGGCGGATTTTTGCAGCACAAAATCAGGATTCAGGAAGAGCCGCAGGTATTCGTTTCGAGCATTTACAAGGACTACAAAAAAGGCTACGACCGCCTAACAAACGGTGCTACGATTACCGAATTCATTGGTTACCAGTTCATTGCGAACAATCGGCTCATCAATTTTTCGATTGGAGCAGAGTTTGTGCAGGGTTTCACCCAAGGTCGTCGCAGCTTCAACTTCGATACCCGCAGCCCCGGCCTTGACAAGCGGCTCGACTTGCTTTACGGTTTCCGCTTGACGTGGACTTTGCCACTTTTTATCGGTGAGAATGCGGATGAAATCAACTACTGATTTTCTTGGTGAATGGAGAATTTGGGGTGTTAAGAAAAATTTGAGGTGCCAGCATCTCTGCAAAAACATCCCCCTAACCCCCTTCAAAGGGGGAATAAGGCCCTGCTAAATTGCTCAAAATGTGAAAGTCAGCAGACATGAATTCCCCCTTGGAAGGGGGTTAGGGGGATGTCCTCCCGGAAAAGGGCAACAGAAATTTTTTCTTAACACCCCTAATGGTGACTGATTAATGGGGCAACTCCTCTACAATTTATTGACCCAAGCCTATTTCCTTGGCATCAGGCTGGCTGCTTTTTGGAGCGAAAAGGCCAAGCTTTGGGTGAAGGGTAGGGTCGGGATATTTGAAAAACTGGCTGCCGAAATTCCCCTAAAAAGAAGGGAAAATCAACGACTTGTGTGGATGCACTGCGCCTCGCTCGGTGAGTTTGAGCAGGGACGAACAATCATCGAAGCCTTGAAAAAACAGCATCCGGAGGTGCTGGTGCTGCTCACTTTCTTCTCTCCTTCCGGTTACGAAATCCGAAAAAACTACCCCTTTGCCGACTGGGTTTTTTATCTCCCTGCCGATTCCAAATCCAATGCACAGCGCTTTCTGCGTTTGGTCAAGCCGGATTTGGCCATATTCGTGAAGTATGAATTTTGGTACCACTACCTCACCAATTTGAAGCAGCGGCAAATTCCAACCCTTTTGATTGCTGCGATTTTCCGGCCAACGCAGCCGTTTTTCAAATGGTACGGGGGGCTGCACCGCAAGATGTTGAGCTGCTTCAGCGAGATACTCGTGCAGGATGTCGGCTCGCAAAAGCTCCTTTCCACAATCAATTTTCCAAACGTGCAAGTCGCCGGGGACAGTAGGGTAGACCGGGTACTTGAAATCGCCAACCATCCGAAAGATTTGCCACTCGTCAAAAAGTTCTGCGGAGACGCCCCCGTGCTCGTTTGCGGCAGCACTTGGCCAGTCGATGAAGCGATTCTGAGCCCCATTTTTTCCAACGAAAAGTTCAAGGATTGGAAGTTCATCCTAGCCCCACATGATGTGCAACCTGCTCGTATTCAGGCAATTGAATCGAAGCTGGAAGTTCCGTACTGTCTTTTTTCTCAACTTGAAAATGCCGACTTTTCAGCCACTCGACTTTTGTTGGTGGACAATATTGGGTTGCTCTCTTCCCTCTATTTTTTCGGTAAAATCGCCTATATTGGCGGTGGTTTCGGGCAGGGCATCCACAACACGCTGGAACCTGCGGCTTATGGTTTGCCAGTGGTTTTTGGGCCGAAGTATCGCAAATTCGAGGAGGCTGTTTGGTTGGTGGAGCATGGCGGCGGGTTTGTGGTCAGGGATGAAAATGAGTTGAGGGAAGTGCTTGCCCTGTTGATTAACCCCGAAAAGCAGTCCATGGCTTCAAAAGCTGCGAAATCATACGTGCAGATGAAGTCCGGAGCCACACAGACGGCCATGCGTTCCGTGAATTCATTGCTTTTTGGTTAAGTTTTTGAATTCAAGCGACCAGTATTGCCTCCCGCTTGTTGGTTGGCTGAATTGCTTTAAATTTGACGGACTTTTGAATACAACTATTTCCCGATGAAGAAGACCCTGTTTGCCCTTTCATTCCTAACAATTTTTCTTACAAGTGCCAAAGCTCAAATCATCAATGGGCTGGACACCTTGTACGGGAATGAGTGGATAAATTTTGACCAGAGCTACTTCAAGATTATGGTGGCCGAAGATGGCATTTACCGAGTTTCTCAGCAGGTGCTTTCCGATGCCAACCTTCCGTTAGACCAAATCAATGGTAGCCAGTTTCAGCTTTTTCACAATGGGGAAGAAGTTCCAATTTACCTTACCACGGATGGTCTCCTTGGGAACAACGACTACATCGAATTTTTTGGGCAAAAAAATACTTCGGAACTTGACCGCCACCTTTTCAAAGACCCCGATGCGGAAATGATGAACCCACTGTACAGCCTGTTCACGGACACTGCGGCGTATTTTTTGACGTGGAAGATGAGCGTCGGCGGGAACTTGCGATATGAAACGATTCCGAACGACTTGACGAATTTGCCGGCGAAGGAGGAGTATTTCATGGCAACGCATGTACTGAATTATATTTCTGCTTTTTCGAAAAAGTCAAATTCGCAGGGCATAAGCTCCTCGGATTATGGGGTAACGGAAGGCTATTCCAATGCCTTTGCCAATGTACAGACTATTACAATCAACCCACCCAACCCCTATGCTGGTGGACCAGATGGACAATTGGATATTCGCTACGGCTCCAATATCGGCTCACATCAGCAGTTGATTACCCTCAATGACCAGCCATTGGTTACGGATGAATATTCGGATTTTCAGGTTCGGCAACTAAACTTTGACATCCCAAACGCCCAGCTCATATCGGCTATGGCGTTGAAGTTTCAAGGCCTCGCCTCCACTACCGACCGCCAGCGGGTGGCGAATGTAATCCTACGGTATCCAGCGCTTTATAAATTCGGCAACCAACCAGCCTTTATCTTCGACCATTCGGCAGCTTCGGCAGTACGCTACCTTGAAATCGAGAATTTCAATGCTTCGGGTGGCAATCCGGTATTGTATGACCTAAACAATCGGACTCGAATGGCGGGCACTTATGAGAATGGGTTGGTGAAAATAGCCCTGCCTCCTTCCTCCGAAGCTGTCCAGTTGGTATTGGTCAACGATGCCGCCGGTGTGAAAACCATCGGGCAGTTGACCCCGGTTTTATTCATTGATTATGCTGCCCTCAATGCGGAGTTCATCATTTTGTCCAATCCGAAACTGTACGATGATGGAAACGGGAATAATTATGTGCAGGAATATGCCGATTATCGAAGTTCTGCCACTGGTGGCGATTATTCGACGGTCATTGTAGATGTGCAGCAGTTGTACGACCAGTTTGGGTGGGGGCTGAACCGACACCCGCTTTCAATTCGGGATTTTGGGCATTTTGTGAAGAAGCATTGGGCTGATGTGAAGTATTTTTTTGTGGTGGGGAAGGGGAGGGAGTACACCGCCGTGAGGACGCAGGCGCAGCTTTCCAATGCCTCGAACGCCACATATTATGTGCCGACGTTTGGGTTGCCGGGGGCGGATAATCTGTTGGTGAGCGTGGGGGGGACTGCTGCGCCGGTTATTCCGTTTGGGCGGTTGGCGGCTTCGGCACCGGAAGACATTTCCCTGTTCCTCAAAAAAGTGACGGATTTCGAGGCTAATGTTAATGTCGGACAGACAATTGAGGAGCGGCAATGGATGAAAAACATCATTCACCTTGGCGGCGGTGGGGTGGCCTCTGAACAGGCACTTATCAAGAACTATTTGTCCGGGATGGAAAACATCGTACGGAACAACCTTTTTGGGGCCAATGTCACTTCATTTTATAAGACCAGTACCGACCCGATACAAGTCTCAAAATCAGAACAGATATTTGAGCGCATCAATAAAGGCGTTTCGATTATTACTTTCTTTGGCCACTCCGCTGTTGGTACATTTGATTTCAATATTGATAATCCCGACAATTATAATAATTTTGGAAAATACCCGGTATTGTTTTCATTGGGCTGTTATTCGGGAAATATACATACCTCAGGGCTGGGCATCAGTGAACGCTTTATATTTCAAAAAGACAAAGCTGCAATTGGAATGGTAGCTACCACAGGGCAGGGGTATATATCAGCACTAAATTCAGTAATGAATAAATTTTACCAAAATTTGGGAGGTGATTACTACGGCCAGAGTATGGGCGTATTGCTGCAAAAAACCATCGGACATTTTGACGGCACCAATTCTACCCAACCAGAATTGCTTCAACAGTTCACATATAACGGTGATCCAGCGGTGAAGATATTTGCCGCTGAAGGCCCCGATTATTTGATTGATGCCGCCGCTGTCAATATTTCGCCCAAGAATATCAACATCCGGCAGGACAGCTTCACGGTTCAGTTTTCAGTGGCCAATATTGGAAAAGGCGTCGTGGACTCGATAGCTGTAAAGATTGAACACGAACTGCCCGATGGCAATCGCTTTACGGCTGCCACCCTCCATATTCCGGCACCTGCTTACCAATCGGACTTTGAGGTAAAGCTTTCCAACGTTGGTAAAATGGCCGTCGGCAGGAACCGGCTTTACATCACCGCCGATGCTGCGGATGTTATTACAGAATATCCCTTACCTGCTGCTGAAATGAACAACGAACTCGTGGATGCCTCCGGCCAAAAAGGGGTTTCCTTTTTCATCACCGACAACGGTGCCACCCCGGTCTATCCCGCCAACTTTGCCATCGTAGGTGAAGCGCAGGTGCCTTTACGGGCTTCCACGTCCGATGCCTTGGCCCCTTTGTCAAAATATATCCTCGAAATGGACACGACCGCCCTCTTCAACAGTCCCTTGAAGAAAAGCACCGTCATCCAGCAATCGGGTGGCCTGCTCGAATGGAAACCAGATTTCTCCTTTGAAAACGAAAAAGTGTACTACTGGCGCATCAGCCCGGACAGCTTGAGCCAAGAGGTAGGCTATGTTTGGGAAACCCGCTCGTTCACCTATATCGCAGGCAGCCCCGGCGGGTGGAGTCAACGGCATTATTGGCAGTTTTTGGAGAATCGGATGGAGGATATGAAGCTGGAGGAGGGGAGTAGGGAGTTTAGGTTTTCGGAGGATTTTATTGATTTTAGAATCAGGAACAAATTGTTCAATGCTTCAGACCCACCAAACGGGTTTATTAATGGGGCAAGGTGGAGCGACTTTTTCAGGTGGGATATACAAGGTTCTTTAACAGTTGTCGTATTTGATACTTTGGGGCGGATATGGTTCAATTTCAATCCAGGAGAATATGGTAGTGTAAACACATCAGCTCCACGAATTGGTGCATTTCCGTTTCCGGTTGAAACTACGGTTCAAAGGGAAAAAGTCATTGATTTCATCGAAAATATTGTCCCTGAAAATTATTGGGTAGTTGTATATACTGCTCAAAGAACGCTGGCCAATGATTTAAAAGTTGTGGATTGGGAGGCTGATTCTATTCAGCTAAACGGGAAGAACTTATTTAATTTAATGGAAGGGCAAGGCGCTCAATATATCCGAAATTTAAAGGACCAATTGGTTCCTTATTATTTTGCATTTCGAAAAAACATGGGTGCTATACACGAACAATGGGCCGATTCTCCTGATGGGGAAATCAATCCAGAGATTGCAATATCTGGTGTGTGGTATGAAGGCAGGATACAATCTGTGAATATCGGCCCTGCATCCCAATGGGAGTCCTTCCAATGGCAATTCGACAATACCGAAATGATTGACCAAGATACCTTTTTTGTGGATATTTTTGGATTGTCAAAAGACCAACTTTCGTCGCAGTTGCTTTTTGAAAAAGTCATGGACAACAACCTCGATTTGACGGGTGTTTCGACCGACAGTTTTCCCTACCTCCGGCTCGAATTTTACGCCAAAGATTCCATTGAGCGCAGCCCCGTGCAACTAAAGGAATGGAGCATTTTATACCAGGGCCTGCCAGATGCCGCTTTTCATGCTGCCAAACATTTCCTGTTCCACCGGGACACGCTTGCAGAAGGCGATAACCTCCGGCTTGAAAGTTTTGTGACCGCCACCAACGCCTATTCGATGGACAGCTTGTTCGTGCGCTATGAAATCAGGGATAAGGCCGGGAACCTGATAAACGCCGAAAACCGAGTCGGCAAACTCCTTCCAGATATGGGCATTGACCTTGTATTTTCCCACCCGACCAAAGGATTGGCGGGCGAACATCAATTGGTGGCACAGCTCAATCCCGATGACGACCAGCCAGAGTTGCACGCTTTCAACAATTTTCTGATAAAGGATTTTTATGTACAGCGGGACCGCCGGAATCCCTTGCTCGACGTGACATTTGACGGCATCCATATTTTCAACGGGGACATTGTTTCCCCCCGCCCGGACATCACGATTGCCCTGAAAGACGAGAACCCCTTCCTTCTGCTCAACGATACTTCCACCTACAAGCTGTTCCTGCTATTGCCGGATGGTGAATTGCGGAACATCCCGCTCAACGCACCTGAAATTAGTTTTCAGGCCGCTATTTCTGTCTCCGACAACCGGTCGTCGTTAAAATGGCGGCCAGAATTCACACAGGATGGCGAATATGCCCTCATCGTGCAGGCCACCGACGCCACTGGCAACAATGCGGGGGCGTACGATTACAAGGTCAGTTTCAAAGTGATATTGGAGTCCATGATTTCCAATGTGCTGGCTTATCCCAATCCATTTTCCACTGCCACCCGTTTTGTCTATACCCTGACGGGCGAGCCGCCCCGTTTTTTCAAAATCCAAATCATGACCGTATCGGGCCGCATTGTGCGGGAAATAACGCAGGATGAAATCGGCACCCTGCGCATCGGCACCCACCAATCCGATTTTGTCTGGGAAGGCACGGATGAATATGGCGACCGGTTGGCCAATGGCATTTACCTGTACCGTGTGCTGGCAAAGGACGACGATAAACAGGAATACAAACGATACGAAACCAGTGCAGATGGATTTTTCAAAGAAGGTTTCGGGAAATTGGCCATCATCCGTTGAGCGCATGGACACACCCAAACATCAGGTCATCATTGCGCCGGGCCTTTCCACCGCCAACTACTGGAAGGACCTCTACCGATACCGGGAACTGTTTTATGTGTTGAGTTGGCGGGACATCAAGGTGCGCTACAAACAGACCGCCATCGGGATTCTTTGGAGCGTGCTGCGGCCTTTGCTCACCATGGCCATCCTGGCGTTGGTATTCGGATATTTCGCCAAACTGCCCGTATCGGGCGATTATCCCTACCCATTGTTGGTGCTTGCGGGGCTGATACCCTGGCAGTTTTTCGCCAATGCCACTGCCGAAAGCGGCAACAGCCTGATGGACAATCAAAACCTCATCACCAAAGTATATTTCCCCCGCCTCATCATCCCGTTGAGCGCCACCGTGACGAGTTTCGTGGATTTTCTGATTGCCCTGCTGCTTTTCTTGCCGCTCATGTTGATTTACCGCTTTGTGCCTTCCTGGCACATTGTATTTTTGCCGCTGTTCGCCGTCCTGATATTCCTGCTGTCCTTTGGCTTCGGGGCCATCCTGACGGCGCTCAACGTGAAATACCGGGATTTTCGATATGTGCTGCCGTTCATCGTGCAAATTGGGTTGTACCTTTCGCCGGTGGGATACAGCACGGAAGTTGTGCCCGGCCCCGTGTTATGGCTATACTCCCTCAACCCGATAGTCGGCATCATCGAAGGTTTTCGTTGGTGCCTGTTGGGGGAAAGCAGTCTGGCGTGGGGGCAATTGGCCATTTCCACAGCGGTCACAGTCGGTGTGCTGGCCTTTGGCCTCCATTATTTCCGAAAAACCGAACGCTATTTTGCCGACCTGATTTGACCCCCGTAACCCACACTGTTGGGCATTTTTTTTATGACTGAGGGCCACGTTTACTAAACTTTCAGAAGTTTAGTAAACGTTTCTTCAAAATGTTTAGTAGTGTGTCCGAAACCACAAAATTTATTTGGTGAAAAAAACACCTTTATCAGGCCAAATAAATTTGGCCGTTACAAACAAACATGAGCCAATACGCCATCCAAGTCGAGCACCTTTCCAAATCTTACCGGATACGCCAGGGAGAACGGGCAGGATATACGGCGCTTCGGGACGTATTGTCAGAGCGGACAGGCAAGTTTTTTGGCCGTTTGGCAAAAGGGAAAAATCCCTTTCAGGGCGAGGAAACGCACGAAGAGTTTTGGGCCTTGAACGATGTCAGTTTCAACGTAGAACATGGCGAGGTGCTGGGTATCATTGGCAAGAACGGCGCAGGAAAAAGCACCCTGCTGAAACTGTTGAGCCGCATCACCGAACCGGACAAAGGCAAAATCACGCTGAACGGCCGGGTGGCGTCGCTCTTAGAGGTGGGCACAGGCTTTCACCCGGAACTAACTGGCCGGGAGAACATCTACCTCAGCGGGGCTATTTTGGGCATGAGGCGGGAGGAAATAAAAAAACGCTTTGATGAAATCGTGGACTTTGCCGGGGTGGAAAAGTTTCTGGACACGCCTGTAAAGCGGTATTCTTCAGGAATGTATGTCCGCTTGGGCTTTGCGGTGGCAGCGCATTTGGAAACGGAGATTTTGCTGGTGGACGAAGTGCTGGCGGTGGGGGATGCGGAGTTCCAGCGGAGGTGTGTTCAGAAATTAAAGGAAATTATTAAGCAAAATAAGGCTGTAATAGTGGTTAGCCATAATTTGGATATTGTTATATCAATATGTAAATCGTCAATACTGCTAAACCAAGGGAAGTTAGAGGTTTATGATAAATCTGAAAATGTAATTAAACAATACTCCACATTTCAATCTTCTAAATTAAAGCATTTAATTGAGTTTACTGGCCCCCTATCCTCAAGGGTGAAATTTGTTCAGGCTACTATAAATGATTCTTATCCAAATTTAGAAGAGGTTTACCTAACTCCTTTTAAAACTGTGGTTATAAAAATTGAATTGGAAGTAGAACAAATAAATTTGCTTAGAGTAACACTTAGTATTTTTTGTAATGGAGTAAGGATATTTACCTGTCATGATTCGCAAGGTGAGTGTACGAAAAAAGGAAGAATTACCTCTGTTTTCGAGATTCCAAATAGAACTTTGAGGCCTGGTTTGTATTCCATTGCCATTGGTGGGCTTGAAAAAGACGGCTTAGGTGATTGGTTTTGGAAAAAAGACATTTGTTTTTTTTCAATTATAGAAGAGTGGGATGATAATTTTGAAGCGATTAATGATGGGTTAATCAATGTGAAAGTGAATTCAAAACGGATACCAAATGATTCCTAAAACTATACATTATTGTTGGTTCGGAAATACACCTCTTGACCCTATTTCTGAACAGTGTATAAAAACTTGGGAATTTCACATGCCAGATTTTGAAATAAAGAGATGGGATGAAAGTAATTTTGATTTTAGGAACAATCAATTCGCATCGAAAGCTTATGAAAATAAGAATTGGGCATTTGTTTCAGATTATGCCAGGTTATGGATAATAAAAAATTTTGGTGGAATTTATTTAGATACGGACATGTATGTTCTTGAAAGCTTAGAAAAATACCTGAACTGTCCTTTTTTTATCGGTTGCGAAAGGGAAGATATTATTAGCTGTGGAATTTTTGGTGCAATTAAAAACCATCACTTATTGAACGAAATTCTTGATTACTATGCTGCTATTCAATTTGATATAAAAAATAAAGTACTAATACCATCTATATTTACTCTAATATTCCGAAGTCATGGTTTTAGTAAATGTAACTCAAAATTGAAAATAAAGAACGTTGATTTATATCCGTCAGTATATTTTTATCCACTTTCCTTTGAGGACAGAAACCAGCCAAGATTAAGTTATATTTCACCCGAATCATCAGCAGTTCATTTATGGGCAGAAAGATGGAAATCCGATATTGATTTATTCAATGAAGGAAATTTCTCGAAGGGGATTGTAGAGGGCCTTAAAAATCACAAGAAATATTATTTTTCTGTTAGATTATTTTCTGTTTTGATAGCTATTTCGCAAGGAATGCTATATAAATTGAAACACTATTTTTTTTCTTCGAAGAAAAAAGAATTCCTAAAGAACCTAATTAGAAAATTCATTTCCCCCTTGTTTGTAAATGTTTGGATGAACAAATTACTTGATATAAATCCAGTTTTTTTTGCAAGAAGGAGGCATTATTTTATTCCTCTTGAAGAGACCAATAAGAGAAAAGAAAAAATAAAAATTAAAAAAAATAAGGTAATATTTAACTTAGATTTGAATGAACACAATGGTTGGCGGATTTTTTATAATATTTTTAACGAAGGAACTCATCGCTTGTTCTCAATTATTCGTCAAGACTTCAATATTATTGATGTGGGAGCAAACGTGGGGTATTATACATTGAACTTTGCTAATAGGTCACCAAACGGCATAATTTACGCATTTGAGCCTGATTTGGATAATCACAAGGTGCTTAGAGAAAATATCTCATTGAATCCATTCGAAAATATCAAAACATTTGAAATAGCATTGGGGAACTGTGAGAGCCGTTGTGATTTAGAAGTTGTCTGTGGTACGAATTTAGGTATGAATAGAGTAGTTCTGAATGGCAAAGGCAAGATTAGAATGGCTAAACTTGATGACTTGGATATTGAATGTGACATTATTCATCTAATAAAAGTTGATATTGAAGGCTTTGAGTATGATTTTTTGAAAGGGGCAAAAAATGTTATCTTCAAGAACAAGCCGATTTTGTTCATTGAGTTTTGTGACATAAACTTAAAAAAATACGGTTCTTCTGCCTTTGAACTTTATTGGTTTATAGTAAATGAGTTGCAATATAAATATATTGTTGATGCTGATACTATAGTTAGTCTCGATAAATATTTTGAGTTTAAGGATTGTTTTTTTGATGCTTTATGTTTTGACGATTCCTGCTTAATTGAATCTTCCAATTCGAGTAAATGGTGAAAATTTCAATAATTGTTTGCACCCGAAATAGAAGCAAAATGCTGGAAATGTGCTTAATATCTATAAAGATTAGTAGAGTATACTGCATTTTGGAAACTTTAGTCATTGACAACGCCTCCACCGACGACACCCAATCTGTTGCCACAAAACTTCCAGTACAATACCACCTCGAACCAACTATCGGCCTCAGCCACGCCCGCAATCGGGGCGCAAAAGAAGCCAAAGGCGAGTGGCTTTGTTACATAGACGACGATGCCCGCTTGCACCCCGGCTACATTGAACGGGCGCTTTGGGTGATTGAAAACTTTGATTTTGATTGTTTCGGCGGTATGTACTACGCCTGGTATCCCTTCGGAAAACCAAAATGGATTGACAACGATTTCGGAACTAAGATACCTTTACGGGAGACGGTGGGGCCGATTGATGTGCCAGAACTTTCAGGTGGGAATTTTCTGATAAAAAAGGAGGTGTTGGAGAAGGCAGGCGGGTTTCCGGTTGATTACGGGATGGCGGGAGATAAAATTAGCTATGGAGAAGAGGATTATTTGCAGAGAAGATTGCTTGAAATGGGGTACAAGCTCGGGTTTGACCCAGAGTTGAAGATTGACCATGCGGTGATGCTGCACAAGTTGAAGTTGGGATGGCATTTGAAAAGTTGGTTTGCCCACGGGCGGGATGGGCAAAGGTTTTCAAAAGAGCATAAGCTATTTGCCATCTTTTTCCTTTTCCTTCGCTCTTTTTTCGGCGGCATTTTGAAAATCCCAATTTGCACATTAAAGTGGGTATTCAGTAAGGATTACTTTTGGCAAAATTTGGTATGGGATGTGGGGTCGCCTGTCCTGTTCCGATTGGGTCAACTAAAAGGTAAGTTTTCGTGAGTCCGATTCTTGTTTCCATCATTATCCCTTGTTACAACGTAGAAGACTATGTTGGCGAATGTTTGGACTCTGCCATCAACCAAACCTATCGGCCAATTGAGATTATTGCTGTGGACAACAACTCAACGGACAAGACCTTGGATATTTTGAGGGATTATGAGCGAAGATACCCGGATTTGATTACCGTACTGGAGAAAAAGAAACAAGGGGCACCAGCGGCGAGGAACAAGGGAATGTCTGTGGCGAGCGGGGAGTGGTTGCAGTTTTTGGATGCGGATGATTTATTGATGGAACGGAAAATTGCAAATCAAGTAAATCTAATTGAAGGTAGCCCAGATGCCTGGATGGTTGTAGGAACACATATCTATCAGTATTTAGGAGGGCAGGAAGTTATTTTATATCCAGACGAAGGAAATGTTTTTAAAGCGGCTTTGAAATCTGATTTAGGATATACTGTATCGAATTTATTCAGAAAGGTTGGAGAGAATTTGCAACCTATTTGGAATATAAATTTGAATGGTGCACAAGACACTAATTTTATTTTTGATTATATTAAGACCTTTGGTCAAAAAGTAATCTATGATAAATCAATTTGCACAATTACTCGAGAACGGCCATCTGGGCAAATAACAAGGTCTAACCCTATACTTTTTTTTGAAAGTTGTATCCAGTTTCATCTATCTGCAATTGCTTATCTAAAAAAATCGCACTTAAATTTTTACGAAAATAACGAACTTATTATTTTAGACAATCTGTACTATGTAATTTATAGTGCTTCCCTCGCCAATATAAAATTTGGTTACAAGAAATTAAAAGAATTGTTGCCATTCGATTATTACCCAGATTATAAAAGAGAGAACCGAATTACATTCATACATTCCATCGGCTTTATGTGGTTGGGGTTCTCGAATTATGTAAAGCTGAGGAAGTTTCTGATGAAAAAATTTTGCATCTGAAAAAGAACAAAAAATGAAAATTCTCTGGATAGCGTCTTGGTTTCCAACTTCTTATTCTCCGTTTAACGGAGATTTTATTGAACGCATGGGTAAAGCGGTTGCGCCTTTTTGTGAAGTTCATTTGCTGCATGTGGGGGAAGGGCCTGTCAAAAAAATTGTTGTATCTATTGAGCATGATGTGTACGATCGGGTGATTGTGACTGTTCCATTGACGGTCAATTGGAATTATTTCCTGCGTTTTTTTCGGCTTTGGAGAGGATTCAGAATAGGAATAAAGATAGTTAAGGCTCGATTCGGAAGCTTCCAAATTATCCATTTGCATGTTATTTATACTTTGGGGATATTTTATATGATGTCTAAATTTTTAAGAAAAATTCCATTGGTTATAACGGAACATTGGGCTGGATTCTCAAAGCATTTTAGGAAAGACCTCAAATTTTATCATAAAATTATAGCTTGGCTGTGCATTAAACGAGCTAAAATTGTACTTCCTGTATCAACTTCGCTTTTGAATGATATGGTAGGTCTTGGATTCAAGGGGCATTATAAGGTTGTCCCAAACGTAGTTGACTTACAACTCTTTTCTCCCTCAATCAGTAAGAAATCTTCTAAATTCCCTTTTTTCTTCTTAGTGGTTTCATCGCTTTTTGATGAAATAAAAAACATCAGTGGAGTTATCCGGGCATTTAAAAAAATTAGTCAGAAATATCCTGAGTGCTGTTTAAAAATAATTGGCAGCGGGCAGGATGAGGAAAAACTAAAATCGTTGACTTTCTTACTTGGAATTTCTGAAATCGTTGTTTTTTTGGGAGAATTGCCTCATAGTTCAGTGGCGGAAATGATGCAGCATTCAGACGCCCTTGTTGTATTTAGTAGGGTAGAAACTTTTTCTTGTGTTATCTCAGAGGCATTGAGTGTTGGATTGCCAGTAATCACATCAAATTGTGGAGGAATCACCTCATCAATTTTGTCTAATCAAGGTATCATTGTAGATTCTGAAGATGAAAATGCATTATTCGATGCTATGAAACGAATGATAGAAGAATATTCTTCTTTTGAACCGTGTGTCCGCAGAAACGAGGTGGATAAATTCAATTCTGAAACCATAGGAACTAAATTGTTTGAAATCTACAAGAACTATGCAAATAGTTCCTTTTGATAATGGTGTTTTTTTAAGACTAACATTGCAAAAGGCAGATAAAAAGAGGCTGAAATGATTCAAACATTGATGAGTAAAAATATTTATCTTGAAGAAGAAGGCATCTCGGGAAGCCCCATCTACTACCAACCTTGGTGGCTCGACATAGTGTGCAAAAAAGGCGGATGGGATGTAAGCTTGCATCTTAGCAAGGAAGGAAAAATCTTGGGCGTATTGCCCTATTTTATTACGAGTATTTTTGGAATGAAGGTCATTCGCACTCCACCATTTACTCCTACACTTGGTGTTTGGCTCGATTACTCAAATTGTTCCGACCGAAATGTCAACCGCTATGGGTTTGAAATGGAGACCATTACTGCACTCGTCAAACAATTGCCAGAAGTTGCTTCGTACCATCAAATACACCCTTTCCAATTTCAAAATTGGCTTCCATTTTATTGGCGGGGCTTTGAACAGACAACCCGCTACACCTATGTTTTAGAGGATTTGGATTTGGAAACGGTTTGGAGGGGCATGAAAGACAAATTAAGGAACACCATCAAAAAAGCGGAAAGGGAAGGTGTTTTTGTAAGAGTGGATGATGATTTGGAAAAATTGCTGAAAGTTTGTCGGGATACCTTTCAGCGGCAGGGCCTCAACTCTCCTTATGAATCACAAATACAGAAATCGCTGCACCATGAAATACAAGCCCGCCAGCAGGGTAAAATTTATTCGGCAGTGGATGAAAAAGGCAATACCCACGCTGGCATGTATTTAATTTGGGACGAAGAAACTGCCTACTGTTGGATGCTCGGCGCTAATACTGAGCTTAGAAGCAGCGGGGCGGTTCAATTATTGCTTTTACACGCCATTCAAGAAGCATCCCAATTCGTAAAAAAGTTTAATTTTGAAGGTAGTATGTTGCCACATATTGAGCCAGTTTTTCGGGCATTTGGAGCTGAGAGGAAACCCATTTTTCAAATTCGTAAGTTTAGAAATCCACTCTTCAAGTTAATGTGGTGGCTGTTGAATGGTAGAAGTCAAAAGGTGTAAACAACTATCGTTGCTTTTTACACCGCATTAGTGATTGCTTAAAAAATTAAGGATTCCCTATTGATAAAATAGCTTTTCCCAAGTCAGGTCTGAAACATCAGGCTTTTTGAAATCAAAACCTTGAATTAAGTCAAGTTGGAAATTGCTAAGGTTTGATTCTAATTTAAAAAATCGAGCTTTCCATTCTCGTTCGAATTGATTGACCCAAGCATATTTGGTAGTAATTACAGGCAACCCGACGGCACAATATTCTAACAATTTAAGTGGTCGCTGTTGGTTATAGGGATACACATCAGGTATGTAGTTGATCCCGTAATGAGCTTTTGGAAGCCAATAAGGTACTTCTTCATAAGGGATTTTGCCAGTAAATGTAATGGCAGGATGATGCAAAATATGATTCGAAAGACTGTGGGGTGGTGTTCCGATGACCAAAAGTTTATTGTTCGACATATTATCTGCAAAGAAAGACAGTAGATATTCAATCTTGCGGGTAGTGTCGGTTGAACCGGAATATACAAAATCGAATTCTGGGATAATATTTTTGTGTTTTTGTAAAAAATCAGGGCTAATACCGGCGTCTCTAAAGCGAACAGGAACACTGTCCTTAAAGCCAAGCGCTTTTTCTACAAATTCATTACCAAAAATTCGTAGGTCAGGCTTAGAATTGAACACTTTCTTTATCCGGTCTTTCCATTTCGGGAAAGGCGGAATTGAAAGCGAAACATATTCATGTATCTTAAGCCTATCAGTCTTAAGTTGAGACGTATCCATTCCCATGAAGTGCCATTCAATATCGAATAACTTTAAATCGGACTCACAGGCTTCCTTAAATACCTGTACAAAATAGCCTTCTTTTTCCAAAAAGCGTTTGTAAACACCTATTTCCGGTGCATAAGCCGGGCCTGAGTGTATTAGGGCTATTTTTTTCAATTATACTGAGTAGTTTTCTAATAGTTGCTCATATACATGTGCGTACGCTTTCCACTCAAGCGTATTAAAACTTGAATTATGCCAAAGCATAACAAATGTTCCATTGTATTTACGCACTATTTCATGCAGTTGTAGCATATCGTTCAACATTTCATCAGGTGATGCTTTTAAGTACGATGTCCATGAGACTTCCATGGCGGTTAAGGGGACTTCCGTTAGCCTCAGTTTTTTCCTTGTCAAAAAATTGAAAACCGGAAACGGGTAGCAAACACCGCAACGAAATCCGGGCTGCTCGGGGTAGTAAAGACTACTATCCCACGACATGCCATGGTCTTCCCAAGTTTGCCAGGTAGTTGGTACCTCAAATCGTAGAAAGTGTTGCCGTCCGTGGCGAATCGGAAGGCTAGTTGCAAGTTCCAATGCCTTTTTTTCCAGTGCAAATAAATTGCTGTCTTTCAATGTATTATAACTTGGATGCAGCCCAATAATATGCCCGTTTTCTTCAATGCTTTTGAACACTTGGCGCATAAATGGCGTGGTAAGTTGCAGGGGTTGGTCGAATTTGGAATGGCCGCCACTTAGAAAGAAAAAATGAGACTGCAAGCTGTGTCTGTCCGCACACCGCATAAGATAGTCGAAGGTGTTGTAAGGGTCTTTTTGTCCGTTGAAACGGGTATTGAAATAGCTTTTCAAGTCAAAACTAACGGCCTTGAGGTCTAACCTTTTGATTAAATCTCCAGTGAGTTTTTTTAGGAAAAAACCGGGGCTTCGCCAGAGTAGTGCCTCGTCCACGTCATGAGTGAGCAGTACTTCAAATTGCCTATTCCTACGCTTTTGGCTAATGCCTAACTGCATGAGCATGCCCCAAAGCATTTCCACCATTTCATTTACGATGGGGCGGTGGAGGAAGTTTGATTTTCCAGCCAAGGAAGCTTTAGCTGGAAACCTATCATGCAGGTCTCTGTCGGGCAGGACGTACTCCTCCCAGCGAGTGAGCATGAAAAACGTGGCAGCGAAAATGTCTATGCCGCAGGTGACTTCAGTTTGGGAAATATGGAGGTGGTCGTTGCCGAACAGAATGGGTAGGTCGGCCTCTGACAGAAAGGGGTTGCTGGTTCGGGTAATCATTAGGACTTTTTGGGGAATGTTGTCCCCGCTTAGGTAGGATAGGGGAGTAGGGAAGGTGCTGAAAAAATGGTCTTCAAGGAGAAGGCGGTTGCCGTTGTCTAAGGTAAGCTCTGCAGCGAAAGCAGTTTCGCCGAATTGGAATTGAACAGACAGCCCCAGCCATTCGACCAGCAATACTTCGGCGGCGTATTGACGCTCGGCCTGGTTATTTGCTGGCAGAAATACTTTTATCACGGATTGAGGTCTACTTGAGATGGGAATAACGGGGTTGAATTTTCTAAAATTGACCTCGGAGAGGTCAAAGGTTGGTAGAAATGAGAACCAACCACCGTTTTCGACCTCGGAGAGGTCGCAGCTTGACACCCATACGACCTCTCCGAGGTCGAAAACGGTGGTATAAATGGCACGTTTCTACCAATATCTGACCTCTCCGAGGTCATTTTGAACCCGTTATTCGCATTTGAGTTTAATCTCAAGCAAAAAATCAGCACTTAAAACTAGTAAAAAACTAGTGTGGAAGAATTTTCTTTTAATGAAACGGGCAAGCGACACCGAAAGCCGTGGAAGGAGGTGATTGAAGGGCGAGCAGGTCTGGTTCAGCCACGCCAGCCGCTGAATGTCGAATTTTTCACCCAGCGTGTTTTTGATTTGAGGGAGGCTGTATGCGGTAGTTTTGAAAGGCTGCGTGGCGACGAATGAGGTTTTGACGATAGGCCGCAGCACCAATTTTAGAAAAAATCGCAAGAAATGGTCAATGGAACGACGGTGGGTGAATGAAATGACAGCCTTGCCGTACGGATTCAGGCATTTTCGAAACAACTCCAAATGGGTTTGGAATTCGGCCTGGCTCAGGTAGGATGTCACGCCAAGCATAAAGATGAAATCGAAACCATGCTTTGGCATTTGAATTTCAGCCAATGCCCCTATCCGGCGATTGGCCAATGGGATGTTGCTAGTCTCCAGCATGAAAGACGAAATATCGGTGCCAATGTATTGAAAGGATTGGAATTGTCCTTTGAGATAATCGTACAAGGCACCGCTGCCTGCCCCGACATCAAGTATGGTTTTGCCCTCAAAATCCAACCCCCTAACTGCTTCATCCAATCGCTCATTGAAGAAATAGGAATGATAGACTTTCTTGGAGGAGTAACGGCTGGCATAGTCAGTGGCTATCCGGTCAAAATACAGCCGGACTTGTGATTCCTGCCGATTCATTTTTAGTTATTGGCAACACCTCCCGGACGATATCGGCGAAACGGGATGCAATAATTTTTTCATCGAATAGTTCAATTGCCCGCTTTCGACTGTAATTCCCCATGGCTGCCAAGTCAATTGCGGAACTTTCATAGAGCAGTGCCATCGCATCGGCAAGGGACACTGCGTCGTCAACTGGCACCAAGTATCCGTTTTGGCCATGAACGACTGTATCTCGGCAGCCTGCGGTTTCGGTGGTAATGATGGGTTTTCCCATGGACATTGCCTCTAAAATAGAACGGGGAATTCCTTCTCCCCGGTGGGACGGCAAAACCATGACATCGGCATTTTTTAAATAAGAACGAACATCGTTCGCAAAACCGAAATAGCGGATATAGCCATTTTCTACCCATTCAAATAGCTCCTCTTTTTGAACGGCAGAAGGATTGGTAAAGGTGAAATTGCCCACAATCCAACATTCAATTCTTTTGTTTTGCTGTGCAAGTATCTTAGCCGCTTCCACATATTCCCGCAGCCCTTTGTCGTGTAGCAATCTACCTATGAACAGAAAAACAAAAGCGTCATTGGATTGCCTGTTGGAAAGCGGACGGAATTGATTGGTGTTGACCCCTGAACCTGGCACTATTCTGCATTTTTCAAGCGGCGCAATTTTGTTACTGACAAATACATCAAGGTCATCCCTGTTATACACTATCAGCTTTTTGATGCGACTGAACGCAAATCGGTACATCTGAGGAATCAGGCGGTTGAAGCCCTTTGAGTGTAGGAAGGTGTAACCAAGCCCCGTTACTACGCTAATAGCGGGGATGCCCGCTATGCTTGCCGCAATGCTCCCGTAAATATTGGGCTTGATGGTGAAATGTATGATCAAGTCAGGCTTTTCCCGACGGTAAAGCCACAAAAGCTCGAAAAAAAATAAAATGTCCTGAAAGGGGTTTTTGTGCTGCGGATGGAGGTGTCGGAGCGGAAAGTAACGCTCTACAAGGTTTTTTTGCAGGCTGCCAAAGTATTCATCAATCGGTGTGGCGACTTCCACACAGTAGCCCAGCGACCTTAATTTGGTAATATGCGGCTGCCGGAAATTATAAATATTCCAAGTGGAATTATCAACGATGAGTATTTTCTTCAGCTTTGTATTTGGCAAGGCGCAGTTGTATTTCCCGCAAATATGGTATTTTCAAGAAAATTTCCCTCGCCATTTTTTTTCAACGGCTCCGGTAACACTTTTGATGTCCTGTTCTTTGGCTTTTGGGTAGATAAGCAGCACGTCACCTTCGTCAATCACAATGTATTCCTCCAGACCGTCAATGACGGCCAACTTGCCTTCGGGCAGCCTGACAAGTGAGTTTTTCACGTTGGTCAGCAAGACCGTATCGGATTGCACGACGTTGCCATTATTGTCCTTTGGGCTTTCTTCATACAGCGAAACCCAGGTACCCAGGTCGCTCCAACCCATGTCGGCAGGGATGGTGTAAACGGTGGACGACCTCTCCAGAATGGCGTAATCAATGCTGATGTTCGGCGTTTTTGGATAATGTTCCTTGATAAAATTCGATTCGTTGGAAGTATTGTAAATACCATCTCCGGCGTCCAGGAGTTGGAAAATTTCCGGTGCCAGGTTTTTGAATGCATCCAAAATGGTTTTGGCATTCCAGATGAAAATGCCCGCATTCCAAAGGTACTCGCCGCTGGCCAAGTAGCGCTGTGCTGTTTCAAGCTCCGGCTTTTCCCTGAAACTGAAAACCTTGTGGACGCCGTTGCTGGCTTGCTTGTCGAAATGGATGTACCCATACCCCGTATCAGGTCGGGTGGGGGAGATGCCGAGCGTCACCAGCGCCTCGTTTGTTGCTGCAAAACGGAGTGCAGCTTCCAGTTTTTCAACAAAGACCTCCTCCTTCAAAATCACATGGTCGGAGGGGGCGATGACCAGGTTTGCCTCTGGGTTTAAGTCGTAAAGTTTGAAAGCGGTGTAGGCCACGCAAGGCCCCGTGTTGTTTCTTGAGGGTTCGCAGATGACTTGGTTTTCCGTCAACTCAGGCAAGTGTTCCAACACCAATTCCTTGTACATCTCGTGCGTAACAATGAAAATGTTCTCCGCAGGGCACAGCTTTAAAAACCGCTCGAAGGTGAGTCGGATTAGGGATTTGCCAACCCCCAGAATGTCCAAAAACTGCTTGGGATTTGAAGTACGGCTGGCAGGCCAGAAGCGGCTGCCAATACCACCGGCCATGATGGCCACGTAGTTATTCTTGTTCGTTTGCCTCACAGGAATCAATCATGTTTTGAAGGGTAAAGCGGTGCCCCATTATTTCTATTTCATCTGTCCAATTGACGGTAAGCCAAGGCTGGTTTGGGCGGGCAATAAAGACTTTTTTGAATTCAGTGTAAATCCAAATAACTTGCTCCGTTCCGAAATCCAATAAGTGTTGTGTTTTAAGCAGGTAATAATTACCTTTTCCGTTTTCTTCAAAAGCATCAATATCTGCTTTTGAATCTACCTCAATAACAATTTTGGGCGGAACTGTTGTGTATTTGTTAGCTGCTTCACTAAATGATAATGCATTTTTTGGAAAAATGCATAGGTCTAACGAAGGGTTGGTTTTATGGGCAATATGCAAACCCAACTCACCTGCTATAATCCAATATTGTTTCCCAAATATTGACTGCAGATAGTCTTTTATCATGGTAAGCAATAATGCCTGTAAGATTCCGTATGCCATGATTTCTTCAAATTTTTGTTTTTTCGCAACTACGTTTCTCCAACCTTTGAACAAAACCGGTATGCCATCCAGGGTTTCATAAACAAGATACGATGGCACGTCCACCGTTTTTTTACGTGGTGTCCTAATTCTTGGCTTCAATGCTTCTGCTGAAATAGTCATAACTCAATTTTTTCTCAAAGGTAGTGCAAAACGGCCATTTTTTCAAAAATCCATGCGCACCCTCGATGCGTTCCACCTGATGCCAAAACCGAAAAAAGAGTCCGTGCTGTTCCTTTCAGGCAATGCACTGTTTTTTTTCCGGTAAAAATATTGGAGGTCAAGGTTTAGGTTGTACCACAGCTCGTAGCTGACATCTACGCCGAGCAGGTTGGTTGTCGTGGAAACGCCCTGGCCAATTTCATTGCCATAGTCCTGCTCATGGTTGGAATAATCTAACAGGATGTTGCTGCCCCAATTGGAATCGCCTTCGTCTTCTCCCGTTTTGGCATGGATGAACCGTCCTTCAACCGTCCATTTATTAAATGGCTGGTAACGAATAATGGACAGCATTTCCATGAAATTGGCACCAAGTGGGTGTGCCAATGCTTGGTTGTAATGCGAGTAATTGGCACCAATCAGGTCGGAATGGGTATAAGTATATGGCCTCGCCGAATTGTACTCCATCCGAAAGTCTAGATGGTCAATACCCGCTACGTCAATATACTGCGCTCCAAGTTGGATACCATACTTATTTGCCCACCAGCCAGACCTGGCCTTTAGTTCACTAAACTTGAACTCGTCCAGTATGAACTGTCCGTACAACCTGTACCGTTTGAGGAAGTTCCATTTGAAATCTGCGCCAATAAGGACATTGTCTTCACTATCGAGCAGGTGCTCCACGGAGCGGTACAGGATTACCGGATTTAAGTACTGCAGTTCAAAACCATCGCCACTGCTGGTGTCCCGCTTAAAAATAGTCGCCTCATAAAATCCAAAAGTAAAGTTTTTTGTAAAATCAAAACTGAGGTAATGGGCCGCCATGTATTTGCGGGGGATATAATTGTCGCCCGGATTGGCCTGTGCAGATACTGCTGTCAATTCCGTAAAAAGGTTTTGGTAATGGAACCGCCAAACCTGCCAATTGGCCTTTAAATAGAGGTAGTTGTGCGAAAAATCGGATAGGAACATGGAGCGGTAGCCATTGCCTATGAAGTTCTTCCCATGACCAAATTCTAGCCTGACTTGCGGGGTAACATGAAAGCCGATATGCCCTTGACCATTGATGAAGTCATAGGAATTTTTGCTGTCGAAAAACGTGCTTTTGTAGTCTTTATAAAAGCCATTGCCTGGGATAGCTTTATATTTAGCAATGAATTCATTGACATAATCGGGAAACCTGCCTTGCGAATCAGTAATATTGGTATAAAAATACAGTCGGTCATCAATCCCCCCCCGTATTTCCACGCCTCGTTGGTTGAAAAACAAGGGTTCCCCACTATTTGGCATGGCGATGTTGAAATTGAGCATCGGGTTGATGCGCAAGTGGAAGGAGGGCTTGTTCAGTTCTATCCAGTTGGCCGGGGTTTGATAAAAGTAGTTCCAAATTGGCTTTTTGCAGCGCTCGTATCTTGGGTCTGCCAAGCAAGCCTCCATGTTGGTTGGAGCTGTTAGTCGGTATATAGCGCCAAGGCTATCCTCTCCAGTTTTTACAAAAACTTCACTTTTGCGGCCACCGATGGTTTGGTTAATTTCTTTGGGTACTATCCATTCGTTGTTGTCCAAATAGATGCGCCTTATGTCTTGTTTGTCCAATTCCGTCAACCAGGTTACAGTATCAAGGCTTGCCGCAAAACGGGTTACTTCACCTCGGGTAAATGATTTTAATGCGGTATTAAATTCGGCATTTTTGCCCGATTTAATTTCCAAACGGTCAATGATAGGATAATTGGTGCTGCCGAGCGGAAGGCCGGAACCTTGTGAATAAACACACAATTGCAAGAAAAGGCAACAATGAAGTATAGTGATGGATTTTTTATTCTTCATTATAGGTAATTCGACACAGATTTACACAAATTACACAGATTACTTCTAGTTTAAATTTGTGTGATAAGTGCTAATTCGTGTCTCACAAACATGCAACATAATACAGCTCAACCCTTAACTTAAGGGTAAAATTGGAGACACTGCCCTGACTTACATCCCCCCATCCCCCTTCAAAGGGGGAGTTAGGCCGTACTTATTGCTCAATATGTTGAGTTTCAGCAGTCACGAATTCCCCCTTTGAAGGGGGCTAGGGGGATGTCCTTGCCGGGTCAAATTGCTAAAGTTAACGTGAGGTCTGGATTGCAAAACAGGCTTTTGTTGGGTTAAATTGGCGTAATTATGCAGACTGTGCCTTGAATTGAGAGGGCGGGTTATCAAACCCGCTTGTTCGGAACAGGCGGGTTTGATAACCCGCCCTCTCGAAAGAAGGCTGCTATAACTGTTTATACACCCTCTTTTGCGAAAAGTCTGATTATCAATGAATTAGAAAGGTTTTAATCCAGACCTCACGTTAACTTAAGGGTAAAATTGGAGACACTGCCCTGACTTACATCCCCCCATCCCCCTTCAAAGGGGGAGTTAGGCCGTACTTATTGCTCAATATGTTGAGTTTCAGCAGTCACGAATTCCCCCTTTGAAGGGGGCTAGGGGGATGTCCTTGCCGGGTCAAATTGCTAAAGTTAATGACATGCCCACCCTCCCTTGGCTTTGAACCGAAACCGTCATTTACCCAATCCCCAACGACCAACAGCTAAAAGCTAAAAACCACTCAATACCAATCTGCCCCTTCCAAACCAGCATATACTGCCCGAATACCTTCCTCTAGACCGATTTTTGCCTTCCATCCAGCTGCATGTAACTTGCTCACATCCATTAATTTGCGAGGAGTGCCATCCGGTTTGCTGAGGTCATGCACGATTTCGCCTTCATACCCGACAATTGTCTTAACCAAAAGAGCCAAATCTTTAATGGAAATATCATGCCCCATGCCGATGTTGACAAGGCCGGGTTCATTGTATGTCTGCATCAAATGAAAACAGGCATCGGCGAGGTCGTCCACATGCAAGAACTCCCTGAGCGGGCTGCCAGTGCCCCAAATAACCACTTCAGCAACTCCTGTTTTTTTCGCTTCATGGAACTTGCGAATCATCGCAGGCAGCACATGTGAATTTTGAAGGTCATAATTGTCGTTTGGGCCATACAAATTGGTGGGCATGACGGAGATGAAATTGCAACCGTATTGCGAGCGGTAAGCATCGCAAAGCTTGATGCCCGCAATCTTGGCGATGGCATAAGGCTCATTGGTGGGTTCCAATTCCCCGGTAAGCAGGTATTCTTCCTTCAATGGTTGCGGGGCCATTTTAGGGTAAATACAGGATGACCCAAGGAACATCAGCTTTTTTGCGTTGAACAAATGAGCTGCATGGATTACATTGGCCTCCATCATCAGATTGTCATACAGAAACTCCGCCCGATAGGTATTGTTGGCCAAAATCCCACCGACTTTCGCCGCTGCCAAGAACACGTACTCCGGTTTTTCTTTCCTGAAAAACTCAGTCACCTCCGCTTGATTTCTCAAGTCAAGGTCGCTTGAACGGCGAAGAACTAAATTAAAAAAGCCGGATTTCTCCAGCTTTCTTTTGATGGCCGAACCAACCATTCCGTTGTGCCCGGCTATATAAATTTTGGAATCTTGATTCATCATTTTGCCGCTAATTGAATTTAGCGTTTAGACACGAATTTTCACGAATTACACGATGAACCATTTTGAAACCATACACATTTTCTTTTTGGAAAAAAGTGGTCTTTGACAGGGGCAGCGCCCCAAGAATATTTGTAGCACAATGAACCAGAAAAGCTGGAGGTGCAGCGCACCGAAATCTTCCGGTGCGCTGCACCTCTCAAGCACTTGTACTACTTATTGGCTACAATTATTCCGGTGCGCTGCACCTGTTATTTCTTGATTGCTTCCAACAAGAAAATGTGTATGGGTTCAAGATGAACCATAAAAGTAATTTGAGAAATCGGTGTGAATTTGTGTCGGCTTCTTTTTTTTTTGGACACGAATTTTCACGAATTACACGAATTTATTTTGACACAGATTAGTTCTACTTTGTTACTTTAAAAAAAAATCTATCCAAGTGGGGCGATGCGCCGCCAAAACTTTATCAAAACTGCCATTTCCCCTCCTCGCCGCCTTCGGCGGCTCGTCGGGGGAGGGAGCCTTTGGGGGCGTTCCGCCCCCAAACCCCCTACTTTCCAAAGTGATATGTTCAATATTCTAAAGTGACAAAGTAGAATTAGAACTGATTACACTGATGTCTTTGACACGAATTTTCACGAATTACACGAATTTATTTTGACACAGATTAGAACTGATTACACTGATGTCTTTGACACGAATTTTCATGAATTACACGAATTTGAATAAAAGCAATTAGTGAAATTAGTGTGAATTTGTGTCGGATTCCTGCCGGATTTTTTTTTGGACAAAATGTTAATGGCTGATTTTGAAAAAATTAGTGAAATTCGTGTGAATTTGTGTCTGGTTTTTGATATCTATTCATCATCACTTACCAGCGCAGACCGAAGGATAAAATCCTTTTTGACTTGAATCATATCTGCTGCAATCATCTCGGCTACCAAGGATTTGATATCGTATTTTGGCTTCCATCCCAGTTTTCGCATGGCGTTTTCTGGGTCGCCAATGAGGAGGTCAACCTCCGTTGGGCGGTAATACCGAGGGTCAATGGCCACCACCGTCCTACCAGATTCTATCGGGAAATCTGGATGATAGGATTCCGTCACGATGCCGACCTCTCGTTCGTCGTTGCCTTCAAAAGCAAGCTCGATGCCGACCTCCCGAAATGCCAACCGCACAAACTCCCGAACGGAAGTAGTAATACCCGTGGCAATCACTAAGTCTTCCGGCTTGTCCTGTTGCAACATCAGCCACATAGCTTCCACGTAATCACGGGCATGGCCCCAATCCCGCCGGGCATCCAGGTTGCCCAAGTACAGTTTTTGCTGGTAGCCTTGGGCAATATTCGCAACGGCTCGTGTTATTTTCCGGGTAACGAAAGTTTCGCCACGAAGGGGACTATTGTGAACATGCCCTTGCCCGATGCCACAGTGAAACGTACCGCTTTCCGTGGTCAAATCATAAAACCATCCCTCATAATCGGGCATTTCAATGATTTTTTTGACATCATTTTTTGCTATCGCTAAATGGCGGGAATCATCCGGGATATATCCGTTTTGTACTTTTCTGGTAAAAGTCCGGCTAATGCCAGATTGCCGTTGGATGCCCCGTTGGCTGACACCCTCACCAACCAATTCGAGGACTTGCTCAAATTTTTCCTGCGAATTCCGGTGGTTTTGTCCATAAGGGGAATCGCTCAATATATTTATTGAATAATACAGCCGATTTTGGCCCCACCTTTTAGCTTTTTCGACATTGATATTGTAATCCTGTCCGGTCACTTTTTTCAATAAAAAAACCAACCCGGCGGCAAGGGTAGGGGAGTTGGTCTTGAAATTGCGGAATTCATACTTAGAAGGATTAGATTTTAACCCATCGGCCTGTTGATATCCTTTCAGAAAAGCCGCCTGAATGGTGACTGGCGAATTCAAAATCCGGGAAGGTACCCGTTTGTTCTTATATTCGTCGTAAATCTCAAATTGTTGGGTCCATTGTGTGGAATTGTTAAGCCTAAGTTGCCATATCAGACTTTCTTCGTTGAAGCCAGATTTTGTGGTCCAGTAATGAACGGTGTTTTTAGGGTCGAGCGAAAGCCAGATTTTCTCGAACGGTTCAAGGATTTGTCTGTCTTTGGACGTCAATTGAAGCTTGCGGCCCTTCACATATCCGTCCCCGGCGATGAAGCCCAACAACCTTGCTTCCGCTAAACTAAGTGTGCATTCGCTGTTCTTCAGGTCAGGGAATTCTACCAAGTTGACCGTATCCCCGATTTCTATGTCCTGAACTGTCTTTTCAGTTTGTCCATCCATGATACAGACATGACTTCCTGTTGCCATAAAAGCAGCATTCTTGGCGATAATGAACCGGGGCTTTTTGTTGTCTGTTTCTTTTTGGTGCGGATATGCCGAAGCGTACAATACTTTTGTCCAACCCTTACTGTCCCAAACGTACAAGTCTGAGGTTACTGTCGTTTCCTGATAATTCGTCAAAGATTCGTCAATCGTCACTTTGTCAGGATTCGTGTGGTGTTTGACTATTTCAGAAATAGGCTTTATGTCCATTGGGCCATGTTCGCCAATTTTATATATCATTGGCATGAATCCCGCTACTGTCTCGTGGTTGAATAAAATGCCGTTGCAAGCATACATATCGTAAGCCTCCCGATAATTCACCGTAATCCAGTAACCATACAATTTGGCAACGCCATAAGGGGAACGGGGGTAAAAGGGGGTGGTTTCTTTTTGCGGTATTTCTTGTACCTTACCGTACAATTCTGAAGTGGATGCTTGATAAATCCGGGTTTTTTTGGTCAAGCCTAACAACCTGACGGCTTCCAAAACCCTTAATACCCCCAAGGCATCTACATTGGCGGTATATTCCGGGGTTTCAAAACTGACCTGCACATGGGATTGTGCACCAAGGTTGTAAATCTCATCTGGCTGAACTTCTTGAATTATCCGAATGATGTTCGTGCTGTCTGTCAAGTCACCGTAATGCAAAATAAAGTTACGGTGGTCAATATGCGGGTCTTGGTACAGGTGGTCAATCCGTTGGGTATTGAACATGGAACTCCGGCGTTTGATGCCGTGTACTTCATAGCCCTTTCTTAACAAGAATTCAGACAGGTAAGCACCATCTTGTCCTGTTACGCCTGTGATTAATGCTTTTTTCATGTATAATTGTGGCCACCCAATTTATTGGGTAGGCCGTTGGTCATTTTGGTTTTTTGCAGTTAGGTTTTGGTTGATTGCAATTAGAAAGAATCTAAAAACTATTACTAACTATCGGCCAGCCCAACAAGGCAATCGCATAAAAAAATGATGACCTCGTAGAGGTCGCATATTGGTAGAAAAAAATTGAGAAAAAGCCATTTCCGACCTCGTAGAGGTCGAATGTTGGCGGCACTTCGGAACATGCGACCTCTACGAGGTCGGGAGAAAGCCAAAAACAACGTATTCTACCAACATTCGACCTCTACGAGGTCATGGGACATTTTTATGCGATTGCCTTGGCCAGCCCAATAAATTGGGCGGCCACAATAAAGACACTAAAACACCAAAGAGTAACCTCCGCCCTTCCTTGGGTTGGATTTCATTTGGGTATGAAGGTCTATTTCCCGGGCCAACATGGTCTTGTATTGTTCCAGCATAAAAGACCTAAAATATTGTAGGTCTTCCTTATTCCTTGACTCCTCCAAAGCTTCAAAATAGGTCGCTTTTTGTTCTTTGAAAATGATGGCCAATGGTAGTTTGAAAAATGCTTGTATAAAATTCATGAATAAGCGAGCAGTCCTGCCATTGCCATCATAAAATGGATGAATGGTGACAAGGTCGAAATGCGCATCGAACGATAACAAAAGCTGTTCTTCAATGGTGACTGCATTCAATAGTTTTTCTTGCAGTGAACCACAAAGCTGTTGTACCAATTTTTCAACCTTTTCAAAATGGACAAAAAAACGAGTCCCAGCGCTTACGTTGCTTTTCCTGAAAGCACCCTTGCTGCTGTCAATATCCCCATATAGGGTTCGGTAAATACTGCCAGTGCTTTTCAGTACATTCGCATTGATTGCTTGAGCAAGGGAAACCGATATTTCTCGCTTCAAAGCCGCTTGTTGAAGCGTAAAAAGCAAAGCCTCATAATGGTCTTTTACCATTAAACTATGCAGGAGCGGCTTGCCTTGAGGAGTTAACTGTTCATCCAGCAACAAACGAGTCTCAATTTCTGTCAGTGTACTGCCTTCTATTTGCGTTGAGTGATGGGTAATGGCATAGTGGTTTAATTTTTCATAATCCAACACCGATTCAAGCTGCAATGCCTGATAGGTGGTCAATAATCGAAGTACCGATTCTAATAGCTCGCTCATCATGTCAACTAGGGCTTTCTTATAAAAACACAAAACGCCATACTATTGGACATTTTTAAAAATCGCTCCATCGGAGCGAAATCTTTGTAGATAAAACACACGGTATTGCCCCGCCGTTCCATCGGAACGGTATCTCAATACCAGTATTTGCATTAGATACCGTTCCGATGGAACGGGTAAATCCGTGCATAGATTAGCTACAAAGATGCCAACCCTACGGGCTGAATAGAAAATGTCCAGTAGTATGCACAAAACGTCTTTTTTTGAAACACATAGGCACATTAGAACACATAGTTTTTCCCAATTCCGCCTTTGGCGGAATCAGCTTTGTGAGCTTATGTGCCTATGTATTTCAAAAATGCGTGTTTATAATCTGGTACGTCGTTGTTTGTTTTTTTATAGGAAAGCCCAGTCATGTCAACTCTTTGGGCCTTGCTGGCAAATCCTTGAAAATCTTAAACACCAAGTTGCTGTGCGGAAAGAAAATTTGCCACGCCGTCAAGTAAATAATGAGAAAGTCAGTGCCCATTGAGGCATTTTTCTGGTACCAAAGTTCCAGGGCGCCCTTATATGGGGCGATATGTTCCCTATAGAAATCATGGGGTGGCATGGTGGTATTGGAGAACAGCCTTTCCTCATCCCGAAAGATGATAGAACCGATGCCTGTGATGCCCGGTTTTGCATTATAAATGACTTTTTGGATGGCCGCTGGATAAGCCAAGAAGTCTCCTTTTACTTGTGGCCTTGGGCCTACCAAGCTCATGGTGCCGTTCAATACATTGATGACCTGCGGCAATTCATTGATTTTGGTCATCCGTAAAAAACGGCCAATGGATGTCACCCGTGGGTCGTTTCGCATCGTCAAGCTGCCTGTACCCATATTCGGGCTATTCTTGAGCATAGTCGCAAACTTCCAAATATCAAATGGCTGGTTATGATAGCCCATTCTTTTTTGCAAATAAAACACCTCGCCCTCAGCCGTAAAACGCAGCAACAAGCAAATAGGGATGAATATCGGCAACAAGACAATCAGTACCACCAATGCCACAATAATATCCAAAACTCTTTTTAAAAATAAATACACGGTTTGGCTATTTGCTTTTAGCTATTGGTTTATTGCTGTTGGCTATGAAGGGGGCGAAAATGAATGGAGACCAGCCTGCGCAAACCACTATAAGTGTACGGGTTCAAGTATTTGATGATATGCCAGACCCCGGTAGCTTCAGCAGCTCGCATAACTTTTGATGCTTCCTTGTCATGGGCAATAATCCCAACCTCTCCATTATAGGCTATCCATGAACCTTTGTACTTGCGAAGGAGTTTTTGGTTGGCTTTTAACCACTGTTTTGCAAGGTCGTGGAGTTGTTTATAATTTTCCATGGTAAAACTGAATTTGGGTTACGCTGTCCTTTGAAGAAAAAAAGTAAACTACTCTACAACAAAAGAATAAACTTTGTAAAATATTGACTATGAATGAGT
>CAZDSU010000038.1:0-65715 GCA_964508135.1 uncultured Saprospiraceae bacterium | reverse complement strand
TTTCAATGAACGGATTGAGGTTTTTTGATTACTTTAATCCTTCGTACACCCCTAGTTTTCAATCCTCAATTTCCTCATCGTTTTTCGCCGCCTCGAAAGCCGTGTTCATCCGCTCGAAGAACGCCGGGGTCGGCCCCTCACAGCGGTAAATCTGGTTGCCGTGCTGCCGGGAGAGTGGCATGTCCAGTTCCCAGACCTTTTCGATTTTCTGAAAAAAGCCGGGCATGTCGTCGCCAAGTTCGTCGTTGATGTAAATCAGGGTGTGGAAGTTGTCGGGCAACGAATCGGGCAGCCAGTACTGGTAGTTGTCGCTGAAACTCAGCACGTTGCCTATGCCGTATTTTTTGCCAAAATGCTCCACCGCCCCCGCTTGGCCGTAGCTTTCGGCGTAAATGGCAGCGGTCGTTTTGTCGGGGATTTGCTGCCACGTCTTCCCGGTCTCAGCGGCCAGTTCCTCCCAGCCGAGCATGTCGGCGAAGTCCTGCGGGAGGGCGTGGTAGTTGCCGTCCTCCCAGCGCAGGATGCCTTGCAGGCCGGGCAGTTTCGTCAGGCGTTTCGCAAAATTGGCCTCCTGTTCTGGTGGCAGTAGGGGCAGGGCGGCAGGTATCACGAGCGCCCCAAATAATAGCATGAAAGCGGGGATTGCGAAGCGCAACCAGCGCATTTTATCAGCGGTGATTTGTTCCAAAAATGCTGCGCCAGCGGCAATCAACACTGGGTAAGCGCCAAGCGAGTAGTAGCTTTTTGCGTTGAAAAATAGCAGCACGGCAATCACCATCAGGTACATCCAGCCGAAAATGCGCCACGGGGCAGCCGCTTTTTTGACCAACAAAAAGTACAGGCCGCAAAGCCAAATAGGCAGCACAGGAAGGAAAAACTGCAATTGGTCGCTAAAGAAACTGCCGAGGGTGACGTGGGCGAACTGCGTCTCGGCCAGCTCTCCCATGTGCCGGAAAACGGGGAAGCGGTGTGCCGCCTGCCAAGCGATGTTGGGCAACAAAATCAGCACGGCAAGCCCGGCGGCCAAGTATAATTTTTTATCGGAAAAAATGCGGCGTTGCTTCGTGAACAGCAGCCCCAGCAGCATGGCGAACAGGAAAATCAGCACCGAGTATTTGTTCAGCAAGCCCAGCCCCGCCGCAGCGCCGAACCACAGCAGCCACGCCGATTTTTCGGTGTTGATGTACTTCAGGAAGAGCCAGCAGAGCAGTGTCCAATAGAACATGTCGAAAACCACGGGCATGAACAACATACAGGGGCGCAGGTACGCCCCGCAGGTCAGTCCCGCCAAGCCGACGAGCAGCATGGCGAACCTGCCGTTGTTTTCCTGCCCCACAGGGGCGGGCGGCAAAAACTCCCTCGCCATCAGCCCGGTGAGCAGCACCGTGGCCGTGCCGAACAGCGTGGAAATCAGACGGATGGCCCCCACCGAGCCGCCCAGCACCGCATCGCCGAACCATGCCCAAAATCCGATGCCCGCTGGGACAGAGGCATAGCCCCAGTCGAGGTGCCTGCCGAGGGCGAGGTAGAGCAATTCGTCGCGGTGGAACGACCACTGTCCATTGAGGATAAGGTGAAGCAGAAGTTTAGCAGCAAGGAAAGCTGTCAGGATTTGAAGCCAGGCGCGGTTTTTCATGGGGTAAAATTGGCAATTTTGAGCATTTCAATCTAACTAAAAGTGAGGGTGCTTGCGGGTTTTGGTGCTTGTACAAACGAGGGTGCATGGATTGGAATGCTTGACTTGAAAAATTCTTTCAAAAAAATTTGCGTAACCAAACGGTTTCTTTTTACATTTGCAACCTTTTGGTTACGCAAGCAAATTTCCAGAACCATGAGAAGGGACGTTTTTCAAGCCATCGCCGACCCGACCCGGCGGGAAATCATCAGCCTGTTGGCCCGCAACCCATTGAACATCAACGCCGTGGCCGACCGCTTCCCGACGAGCAGAGTCGCCATTTCGAAGCACCTGAAAATCCTGACAGAGTGCGGGCTGATCATCGTGCAGCAGCAGGGCCGGGAGCGCATTTGCGAAGCGCAACCCGAGAAACTGCGGGAGGTGTCGGACTGGGTGGAGCAGTACCGCCAGTTTTGGAACGAGAAACTGGACTCGCTGGAGCGGTACTTGGCGGAAATTCAAGGCAAACAGGTTGATAAGAGTTGATAACGGTTTATGAGGTTAATTTCCCTCGTGACGAGTGCCAATATCAACCATTATTAACCTTCACTTTTATCAACCAATATCTCACAACGTGAAGAAAATCAACCTTTTCTACTGGATTGTCACCGGGCTATTCGCCGCCTTCATGGTGTTCAGTTCCATTTCCAACGTGACCTCCTCGCCCGAAGCCGTACAGTTTTTGGGCGACCACCTCGGCTACCCGAAATACATCATCCCGTTCCTCGGCGTTGCCAAAATCCTCGGCGTCGTTGCCATCCTCATCCCCGGTTTTCGGCGCATCAAGGAGTGGGCCTACGCGGGTTTGTTCTTCGACCTGGCGGGCGGTTTTTACTCGCTGATGGTGGTCGAAGGTGCCAAACCCCATGTGATGCTCATGCTGGTTTTCATCGGCGTGTTGTTCGCATCTTATTTTCTTTGGCATAAAAAATTGGAAACACCATCATGAAAACGACCATTCTGGAAACCCGATACGTGCTGGCTGTGCAGAACCTGCAAGCCTCCGCCAACTACTACGTCGAAAAACTCGGCTTCGCAACCGATTGGGCGCAGGACGGCTGGCACCAGTTGCGCCGGGGGAGCTTCGTCGTCATGCTCGGCGAGTGCCCCGACGACCGCTCGGCGTTTGAAACCCGCAACCATTCGTATTTCGCCTACGTGCAGGTGGAGGGCGTTGACGAATTGCACGAAGAATTGGCTGCCAAAGGCGTTGAGATTCACTACCCCTTGGGCAGCAAGCCCTGGGGGATGCGGGAATTCGGCATCATCACCATTGACGGGCATCGCATCATGTTTGGTCAGCAACTTGATTAGCGAAGGATTGTAAAGCCCGAGGCACGAGGGATTTCTAAGCCTGAGCGGCAGATTATGTACTGAATGCGGGCTTAGAAATCCCTATCGGGCTTTCCAATCCCTTCGGCAGAAAACACTAATTTTCAAATAATTAAAAGCATGGAAAAAGCAAATCAATTCACCATCACCCGCACCCTCGACGCTCCCCGTGACCTCGTTTTCAAGGCATGGACTGACCCGCAGTACCTCGCCAACTGGTGGGGCCCGGCGGGCATGGGGCTACGGGTTGTAAACTTCGACCTGCAACCCGGCGGTATTTTCCATTATGCAATGGTGGCACAAAATGGCGCTGAAATGTTTGGCCGAATGGCCTACCATGAAATCACACCGCCGGAGCGCCTCGTTTGGGTCAATTCCTTCGCCGATGCCGAGGGCAACGTGGCGCAATCTGCGTACTTCCCGAACAACGAATTCCCGCTGGAAATACTCAACGAACTGACCCTGACTGAAGAAGGTGGGAAAACCACGCTTCGCCTCACTGGCAGTCCACTCAACGCCAGCGCTGAGCAAGCAGCGTTCTACGTGTCCATGTTCCCAAGCATGGAGAAAGGGTTTGGCGGGACGTTTGACAAATTGGTGGAGTACCTTGAATCAATCAAAAAATAACAAATCAATATGCTGTACATCACCCAACTCATCTACCTGCAAGAAGGGCAGGAGGCGGTTTTCGACGGGTTCGAGGCCGTCGCCATCCCGCTGATTCCGAAATACAACGGCGAACTGCTGCTGCGCCTGCGACCCAACCCGGCGGACTTCATCGAGGTGCACATGGAAAAGCCCTACGAAATCCACCTCGTCAGTTTCCCGTCCGAGGCGGATTTTCTGGCGTTTATGCGCGACGAGGAGCGGAAGCAGTTCCTTCATCTGAAGGAGGCAGCCGTTCGGTCGAGTTTTTTGGTGAAAGGGGAGAAATTGCCGTGAGAAGGTTTTCGCATTTGTCAGCTTTGCAAGCACTTTATTCATCAAAATGCTTAAAAAACACACCATCCTACTGGGGATACTGGCAGCCATCATCTTACTATGGGTTTCCACCACGAAGTACCCCGGCGGCTCGCAGCACGACGTCAACGGCATCGGCTTCCACTGGCAGCACAACTACCTGAGCAACCTGCTGAACCCCGTGGCCGTGAACGGGGAACCCAACGCCGCCCAGCCTTGGGCAGTGGCCGGGGTCATTGTGCTGGCACTCAGTGGGGCCGTGTTTTTCGCACGTTTTTCAAAGAAAATTCCAAAAAAATCTGCGGCGAATGTGGTCAAATGGACGGGCATCGGGGCTATGCTGTTCTCCATCTTGGTGGCCACACCCCTGCACGACATGGCGGTCATGGTTTCGGGCATACTGTCCTTGGTGAGTATATTTTACATCACTGTCTTTGTGTTCATGACCAAACTGCACTGGTTCAAGCTGCTTTGCGTCGCCTGTATGCTGGCCATTTATGTGTGTTTTTTCGTCTATAACTGGCATGTGGGCATAGCGTACCTTCCGATGATACAAAAAACGACGCTCCTGCTGCAAATCGGATGGATACTAAGTTTGGACTATTTTGCGAAAGCGGAGGATTTTCAGCTTGCGCCACGTGGCTCCAAGTAAAGTTTTACCTCACTCACACCTGACCCTCCAATTGAAAATCCGCACCTCCGCCGTCGATTCCACGAAAACTTTCAGGGCGAAGGCAACGTCGGGAAAAATGGCATGGTAGCGCGTTTCTATTGCTTCGCAAAGCTGCGGGTGGTCAGCCGGGTATTGCTGTCGGAGGGTTTGGTGGAAGAATTTTTTGTAGCTCATTTCTTCTTCTTGCTCGACTTCGCCTTCGGGTTGAATTCCAGCGCCTTTTTTACCCAAAACTCCAGGTCGCTGTCGTCTTCAAAACCTGCTGCGGATACCATCAAAAAACCGGGCATGGACCTCCCGCCGTGTATCATTGGGGCGGCTCCACTGCGTTGGGCGAGGGTGGTTTCCTCGGCGGGGTCCACCCTCGCCATGATGCCGCCCTTGTAAGTGCCCATGAGCATTTTGTCGTCCACCATGAAGCAGTCCCCACCGAACATGCGCTTCTGCTCGTAGGCGATTTCTTTTAACGTCAGGATGTCGGCGATGCGCGCCGCCGTGATGTGGTTGCTGTCCATGTTAATGCGATTGATTTGACCAAAGGTAGGAAACCCTCCATTTTCAAAAGCGGCTTTTGGTGTTGAAAATATTCAGGCTATTTTTCCTTGAAAAACAAGAGGCCGCACTCCTTCGCAGGGTGCGGCCTCTCGTTTTTAGGTTCAAGCTCCGTCAAAAATCGGAGTTCATACTGCCGTTTGTTTCAACCTTGCCATTCTTCTCATTGATGGTTCCTTTGAAAAAGAAGGTGAAATCGGGTTTCAGTGGCTTGCCCCAGTACTTTTCGAGGCCCGATTTGTACTTTTTGAATAGGGCGTCGGAGGCGTTTTCACCGTCCACGTTCAAGCCTTTTTCGTCAAAAATGACGCGGGCCTTGCCGTTGAGGGAGGAGATGAGGCCGTCTTTTTTCAGTTCGTGAAAAAACCAGTTCGTCATCTTCTGGTGCGTTTCTCCCATCTTCTCGCCGTACTTGCCCATGATTTCACCCAGTTTGCCCATTTCCTCGCCGAGTTCGTTCATCTTGTCGCCGAGTTCTTCCATTTTCTTTTGGGCGCTGGTGGATTGGCCTTCGCTGCTTTCCAGCTCTTTGCCGTATTTCTCCATTTCTTGTCCATATCTTTCCATGACTTCGCCCAGCTTTTCCATTTCTTGGCCCAGGCTTTCCATCTTTTCGTCAAGGACGGCCAAGGTCATGTCGTCGGTGGAAGCGGTTTGCGAAGCGGCCAAAAATGGCCAAGCGAGCAATGCCAACAGGCAACTGAAAATCGTTTTTTTCATGATGTTAAACAGTTTGGTGATTGAAAGATAATCTTGATGGTTGACTTTCAGAGACCCAACTTCTATCAAATGGTTGCGCTAAAAAAATGATTTTTGTGCCCAATTTCACCCGCCTTGCAAATCATAAATCTTCCGGATCTTCGCAAGCTCCTTTCCCATGTCCAATTTCAGGTCCTTCAATAAGCCGTTGTGCAGGTCGTACACCCAACCGTGTACCGTCGGCAGGCGCTCCTGGTACCAACGTTTTTGCACCTCGGCCACCTTCACCACGTTGATGCACTGTTCCAGAACGTTCAGCTCCACGAGGCGGTCGTAACGTTCGGAAAGGTCGGGGATGGCGTCCAGTTCGTCTTGATGGATGCGGTAAACGTCCCGGATATTTCGCAGCCACGGGTTGAGCAGCCCCAAGTCCTGCGGCAGCATGGCCGCCTTCACGCCCCCGCAACCGTAGTGCCCACAAACGATGATGTACCGCACCTTCAGGTGCACCACGGCATAGTTGATGACCGACTGCACGTTCATGTCGGTGTTGACGACGAGGTTGGCGATGTTGCGGTGTACGAACACTTCGCCCGGCTCCATGCCCATGATTTCGCTGGCGTGAACCCGGCTGTCGGAGCAGCCGATGTAGAGGAACTCTGGGTTTTGGTCCTTGGCCAATTTTCCAAAAAAATCAGCGTCCTGTTCGAGCTTGGACTCGACCCATCGCTTGTTGTTCTCGAAGACTTCGCGGTATTCGTGCATGGTATTTCTTTTGGTTGAGAAGGGTTGATAAAGGTTTATAAAAGGTTGATGGGGGCGTCGTCATGCGGGAAATCAACCCTTCTCAACTTTTTATCAACCCTTCTCAACCTTCAAATCAAGACGACTTGAAAGCGATCGGATGGAACGGCTTTTTGTGCTGACCCAGAAAAACGCGGGCATAGATACGCAAAATGGCAATCTCGATGAACAAAAAGGACAAGGAAGTGATGACCACCATGATGACCTCTTTTTTGTGCAAGTGGTTGAACAGCAGGTCAATACCGATAAAAGTGGGGGTAAAAGGCAGCCCTATCAGCCCCAGGCAAGCCAGCAGAAAAACCCCGGCTACCAGCGGCTGCTCGTAGCTGTAACCGTGGAACTGGTTGAGGAAGATGTCGTTGTCAATCGCCCTGATTTTGCGCAAGCAAACATAGCCCACTGCCGCCGAAGCCGCCGAGCCGCTGAGGTAGGTGAGGATGTGGTTGTGGCCAAAATTGTCGTTGAATAGCGCAATAGAAACCGCAATGAACAACTGGCTCAGCACGATGAGGCCCCAGGCCCGCAACGCATCGCCTTTTGTTGTGAACGACTTTAAAATCAAGGCCAAACTGAGGGTGGAGTAAAAATACGGCAGCACGTCGAACAGCCCTGCGGGAATGCTTTGCTGAAAGTAGAAACCAAACAAGCCAAACAGGAAAAACGCGGTCAGCAGCAGCACGGTCGTCGTTTTGTTCAAAAAACCAAACAGGCTTCCCACCCATTTAAAAGGTTTCCAAAGAAAATGGAGGAGTGCGAAATCGAGGTTCCACTCCTTGACGGAGAGCATATAAACCGTGTTTTTCAGCTTCGCAAAAAGGGTTCCCTGCTCTTCGGCAGGGCCGGGGCGGAAGCTGAAAAGCATGTCGTGAATCCGGTAGCTCAACACCGATGGCGAGATTAAAAGCTGGTAGGTGCGCAGGAAGGCGTTGCCCGCAAAATGCACGAGCGCCAGCACGTGCCAACCCAACGCGACTTCAATGAACATCAGCCCGATCTGCGCCACGGAGGCATAGGCAATCTGCGTTTTCACCGTCGGCTGCACGCGGGCGATCAGCGTAGCCACCACGCAAGTAAACAGGCCGATGAAGCAAATCAGCGCCTTGACGAAACCGATGGTTTCCCAGTACGGATAGGTGCGCAACAACAGAAAAACCCCCAAGTGAACCGACAGCGACCCATAAAAAATAGCGCTGGAGGTCGTCGGCCCTTCCATCGCACGGGGCAGCCAGGAGGAGAATGGGAATTGAGCGGATTTTATGGTAGCCGCCAGCACCAACATGCCCGCTATGAAGACGCCGTACCATTGGTGCTCCGTTAGGTGGTCGAGCACGGCGGCGGTATCGTTCAGTTGAAAAAACGTGATGTTCTCGTGCCAAAGGTGGTGGCTCATCCACATGGCCAATATCAGCGCCACGTCGCCGAGGCGGTAAATGGAGACGACCTTCATCGCATTCCGCACAGGCAGGTAGCGGTCGCGGTAAAACGCGATCAGCAAAAAAGAAGTGATTCCCACCAGTTCCCAGCCCGCAAAAAACGTCTCGAAATTCCCGGCGAAGACCACGATATTGTACCCCGAAAAAAAGAAAAGGAAGGTGACAAAATACCGCTTGAACCCTGCCTCCCGGTGCATGTACGTGCGGCTGAAAAAGGCGACGATGACCGCAATTGCGGAGCCGACCAGACCAAACACTGCCGTGGTTTTGTCAAAATAAAAATCAATGAAAATGGCGATGTCATCCTGCTCGAAAATAGTGAAATGCTTGATGTCCAGGGTTGGGCGACCGTTCAGTAGCCAGTTGGCCACAAACCCGACCAAGCCCAACAAATGAACCACTACCGTGGCAATGACCACGCCCGAAATCGCCCGCTCGTTTTTGTGCGGTAGCACCAAGGTTATGAGCAGGCCCAAAAATGGGAGGAGTATGAAAAGTTGTAGAAGTTGCTCCATGAACTTTACAGTTGATAAGAGTTGATAAGGATTTATGAGGTTGATGAGGGGCGTTGTCATGCGTGAAATCAACCCTTATCAACCTCATAAACTTTTATCAACTCAAAAGATAAACCGGCAAATTTTCCTGCGTGGCATCCACGATGCCGTTCGTTTCCATTTCCTTGGCTTGTTCCACCAATTGATAAAAATCGCTCACCACATCGGCTGTCTGGCCGAGCGGTTGGTACGGTTTGAACTCGCCATTTTTGAAATAATAAAACCGCCCATCGTCCGGGTTGGCCGCTACGATGTGAACCCATTCGTTGACGTACCACTCGTACATCTCCGGCGTGGTTTGGATGACCTTCAGCACCACTTCTGGGCGGTGCTCCACCACCACGAGCAGACGGACGGGGTCGTGAACCTCGATCATCTGCACGGGAAGGCCGGGACGCAGGTCGCCGTCGCAGCTATTGGCCACGCCGATGAGGCCCATCACGTTGTGCGGCAGCTTGGTGCCAGCGCCAAGTTTATAATTGTCCACCCTCGAAAAATAATACTCCAAATTGATACCCCCGCAGACGATGCCGATGGGGCGCATCACGCCCGTGAGCAATGTGCCGTCAGGGTCGGTACGGTGGTCGTAGGAGTTGAGGAAGGCGCGACGGTCAAGGAACAAGCCCTTGGTGATGTCCCGCTTGCCGATGATACAGAGCGTGTTAGTGCCGTGCCCAAGCTCCGGCCTCGGCTCGAACATGGATACCGAGCGGCGCAGAATTTCCTGCCGCACGTTCTTCAGGCTATCCTTGGTTTTTATGGAGGCAAAACGGCGGGAACGTTCCTTGGCATTGGCGTCCAGCGCCTTTTCCCAGACGATGAGATTGGCTTTGTGGCGCTCGCTGTGCTGTGCGATGAGGATATTTTCATCGTAGAAAGCAATCTGGTCGCTGGCCGTGTCGTGTAGGCTGCCGACGAACCGCGTCCATTCGGGGATGCTCAGCCCACAGGCGTTCAGCAGTTCCCGCACCTTGGCATGGTTGGCCATGTGCGCCATCACGCGGGCGTTTACCGAGCCGGGCCGACCGCTGCAAGCGCCGCAATCGTGGGCGCTGTGGTGCGGGTTGTTGGCGCTGCTGGAACCGTGCGCGACGAGGTAAACCAACGGCGCAAAATCCTTCACCAAACCGATGCTCCGCAAAAGCGATTCGACTCGGTTGGCCATTTCCTCCACCGTGAAGCCGATTTGCAGGTCGTTCTCGCGGTCGTCCAGCCCCTTGTTTTCGATGCTCAACACCGAGTGCTGGTGCATGTGTGTGAACGCGTTGGAGATGGCGGGGCTCATTTTTGGCCGAAACTGGTTGAGGAACAACTGCACCGCAGCGGCGAAGCCGAGCGTCAGCGAACTTAGGAAACCAGGCAGCAGCGTGTTCGTCTTTTCGGTGTAGAGCAGTTCGTGCGGGCGAACTTCGTTGGATTGCGTTTCTTTTATCAGGTACTTGGGCGTGACGGGCGCGGGGCAGAGCTTTTCGTAAAACTGCCCGTTTTCGGGCTGGAAGAAAAACTCCACGGTGAAAAAACCGGGCGAGCCAAGTGTTTCGGCCTGGGGATCCATCGCCTCCACATGCCTGCGCAGCGAGCACTCCCGCTCATCAATGCAAAAAACAGCTTGGAAACTCTTTTCGGTTGGGGCTGGCTGCTGCCGTTTTTGGTTCGCGGCGATGCCCGACAGCACCTCGTCGTAGTAGCTCCACTCGAAGGCATCTTGCCAGAGGATGAACACTTCTTGCAGCTCCGAGCTTGGCACATCGGCAAAAAGGTCGAGTGGGGGAGCAGTGACCCGGTTGCAGAGCGGCTCCCAGTTTTTGCCAACTTGAAAGTCCAGCGCGTCAATTTCAAGCAAAAGTTCAAAAACGATGAGGTCGTGCAGCGAGATTTCCCGGCGGTCGAGGAGGGTCTGCGGCATGTCCTCGATGGCGGCGGCGATGCCCGACCAGCCCTGGTGCGAAAACTGCTGGTCGAAGAGGTACTGCTCGTAGTATTCCGGTTTGCCGACCACGATTTTCAGGAGGTCGGACATTTGGCAGTTGTCGCTGAGGAGCAGTTGTTTGGCCCTTTTGGTTTTGAAAAAGCTGCTAAAGCTGTTGCGCTCCATTTCCCGAAGGGCACCCAAAAAAGATTGAGTTTTCACAGGGAAGCGCCAGAGGGAAATCCCTTGGTCGAGATAGCTGCACAGCACCCGAAAGAGTAGGGGGTGCACGGCTGCGTCGAGGTCTATTTTGTATTGGCTGCGCCAATTTGCACGAAGTGCGCCGATCCGGGCTGGCACGGCGGTGTCGTAATCTTTGGTCAGCAACTTCTCCTTCCAAGCCGGGGCATCCGCCCCTTTTTTGTCCCGAAGCACCTTGTCCAGCACGGCGGTTTTTATCCTGCCGATTTTGTGCAGCTCGCGGAACTCCGTCAACTGGAGCGTGATTTGGTAGCCGAAAATCTTGCCCGCCTTGAAGATTGCGTCGTAAAATTTCAGGTGCTGGAATCCGTGCAGGGTGTTGTGATGGATGAAGTCCTTGATCGGCGTCTGCGAGGGCAGGTAATGCTTGAGTTCGTGCAGCACGTGCGCCGCGTCGAAGCCGGTATGCACATGGGTTGGCGCAGTGACAACGCTTTTTCCATTCACCACGATTTTCTCGTGCGTTTTTGTTGCAACGTCTCTCATTCTTCAGAAATTATTAGTGTATTTCAATTTTGCGCAAGCTGAATTATACTTGTACCGAAGTCACGTGCGACGGTGAATCGTCAATTTTGTATTCCTCCTTGAACCCAACGAGGGTCACTTGGATGTTCTTGTCCATTGAACCGATTTTCAGGAAATCCTGGATCAATTGGATGACATCAAAATCAATATAAACACTGTTAGAGGCATTGATGACCAGTTTGCTGTTTTCGGGCAAATGGGCCAGCGTTTGCTTGATGGCCGCTTTGTTGAGGAACGAGACCTCTTGGGCAAGCTCTATTTTCACGGTTTCGCCCTCATGGTGTTCCTCTTTTTTGAAGAAATACGCCACTTTCAAATTGGCCCGCAGGATGAAGAAAATACTCACCACCATGCCGATGCCCACGCCCTTCAGCAGGTCGGTGAACACCACGGCCACCACCGTGGCAACGAACGGGATGAACTGGTACTTGCCGCTGTGCCACATGTGCTTGAACACGGTGGGGCTGGCCAGTTTGTAGCCGATCATCAGCAGGATGGCCGCGAGGCAAGCCAGCGGGATCTTGTTCAAAATGGTGGGAATGGCCAATACCGCAATCAACAAGAAGACGCCGTGCGAAATGGCCGAGACCTTGGTGCGGGCACCAGAGTTCACATTGGCGGAGGTGCGCACGATGACCGAGGTCATGGGGAGGCCGCCCAGCAAGCCGCTCAGCATATTGCCGACGCCCTGTGCCTTTAATTCGATGTTCGTGTTGGTGAAACGTTTCAGCGGATCCATCTTGTCTGCCGCTTCGATGCAGAGCAGGGTTTCGATGCTCGCCACGGCGGCGATGGTAGCTGCGACTATCCACATATTGGCGTTGGAAATGGCCGAAAAATCGGGTGCTGAAAACTGCCCGATGAACTCGTCGAAAGAGGCTGGCATCGGCAGGTTCACCAAGTGTTCTTGGCCGATGGCGAGGCTTGAGCCAGTGGCTTTGAAAACCTCGTTGATGACCACGCCCACAACGACGGCCACCAATGCGCCAGGCAGTGCTTTTATGTTTTTGAGGAATGCAATTTTGTTCCAAGCAATCAGGATGGCCAACGAAATGGCGGAGACCAAGATGGCGCCCAAGTGCGAGAAATTGATGGCGTCAATGATGGCAGAAAACGTGTTGTGCCCCGTCCCTTTTTCGATGAAGAAAAAATCACCCTCGTGGTCCACGTCGTAGCCGATGGCATGGGGGAGCTGCTTGAGGATGATGATGATGCCGATGGCCGTGAGCATCCCTTCGATAACGTTGGAGGGCAGGTAGTTGGAGATAGTGCCTGCCTTCAAGAAGCCCAACAGCAGTTGCATCGCCCCGGCGATGACCACGGCCAACAGGAAGGTTTCGTAACTGCCCAAGCTGGTGATTGCCACCAGAACGATGGCCGTCAAACCAGCGGCTGGCCCCGATACGCTCAACTGCGAGTTGCTCAAAAGCCCGACCACAATGCCACCAATGATACCTGCGATGATGCCCGAAAACAACGGTGCGCCACTGGCCAAGGCAATGCCAAGACATAGCGGCAATGCGACCAAAAATACGACCATGCCAGACAGTACGTCTGTTTTGAAGTGCTTGGAATATAGTTGCATAGCTGTGAATAATTTTCATGCCCTTCCCGCTCCTGTGGTCACATGACCGCAGCAGGAATGGTTGTGTTTGGGTAGAACTTTGATTATGAAAAGCTGGAATTTTAACCCGATGCAAAATTAGGGCTTTACAAAAAAGCGCCAACGGAAGTGCGCAATTCTAATCGCATCCTAATCTGGGATGAGTGATGAGTTAATCTTGGAGTTGGCAGTTCGACAGTGGGCAGTTTGCAGTCAGTTTGACAGTTGCTTAGTCAGTCTCGTGGTTGACGACCTAAGACTAATGGGCTGCAAGACTCCAAGACTGACTGCCAACTGCCCACTGTCGAACTGCAATCTTATTTACAATCCACCTTTACAAACTGCTTCCAGGTCAGCTTCGAGGCGTCCTTGATTTTCAAAACGCCGCCCTCGCCCTCCGTCAGTTCGCCCTCGCCTTCGGCGAGTTGGTCGCCTGTCATTTTCAGCACCATTTCCTGTTGCTGATTGGAGCCTTCGATGGTGTAATCGTACATCAACTTGAGCAGGTCGCCCTCTTTTTTGCCGGTGAGCGTACCGTGTGCGCCGTCCTTTTGCCAAGGCGTCCAGTCGTAGGAGCCAGTCACCGTGCCATCGGCGGAGATGTTGAGGCTGACCGTGGTGCTGTCTTTCCCTTCGGCGAACAGGTAGCAAGCGGGCTGTGCAGCGGCAGGTTCGGCGGCTGGTGCAGTGGCCGTGGAATCAACGGCTGTGGTGTCGGCGGTGTCGGTGGAGCCTGAATTTTGGCAGGAAGCCAACGCCATCAGGCATGCGGCGACGAAAAGCAAGTTTTTCATTTTGAAAAGTGTTGTTTAGATGGTCACAAAATGCCCGGGCCTCCGGGCTTGGGGTCAAAGGTAGCTATTGGTGAAAAAAAATAAAGCAGGTTTTTTGGGTCACGGGCTTTTCCTAAGAAAACCCTTCTTCGGCAACGACAGGGCTAGTTGAAACCCGAAATCCCTTCCTACCTTCGCCCGAAAAACGATGAACAAACCCGGCCAAGCCACCGTCGTCTTCGACCTGCGCCGCTACCTGCCGGGGGGCTGGTACCTGCCGGGGGCGCACATCGTCGGGACGGACGCCGACGGAACGCTGAACTTCCTGCTGCAAACGGCTTCCACCATCACCATCGGCAGCTACGGCATCGAGGGGTCGCCGCTGCTGGCGCAATTGTTCGACCTCATCGAAAGCCTGACGGAACGGGCGTTGGAGGCAAAGTTCAACCCGCCCAAGGGCAAGTCCAAGCCCCTCGACGAGCTGCTGCAAAACCCCGACATCAAGCCCATTGCGGAGCGATATGTCCACCGCCAAGTGGATGTTTTTTTGAAAAAAATGGTGGAGCACCGCCTGCCGCTCACCTTCATGGCCGCCAAGAAGGTGATGATGAAGGACGTGCTGGTGCGCTACCCGGACTCGGAAATCATCCCCCACCTCATCTTCCGAAAGACGAAGGACAAAATCATCTACCGACTCAACTTCACGACCGGCGATGAGCGCTGGCTGGTGCGATGGAAGCAGCCCATCGTGCTTACCAACCACCCCGGCTGGGTGCTGGTCAGTGACGTGCTGTATCCGTTGCCCGGCCTCAACGGCAACATGCTCAAGCCCTTCATGCAGCGGGACGAGCAGCCCGTACCCAACCACATGGTGAAGGAGTATTTCCAAAAGTTCATCCTGAAAGCGGCGGAACGGGCGGAGATAGAGGCCGAGGGATTCGAGGTGACTTCCACCCGAAAAATCGAGGGCTGCGAGCTGGCGCTGACGAAGCACCTGTTCAAAAACGAGTGGCTGCTGGCGGTGAGTTTCCGCTACCTCGGCACCCAGTTTCCCCAGAACGACCAACGGCAAATGCGCACGGCGTTGCACTTTGATGACGCGGGCGAGATACGGGTGATGCAGGTGCGCCGCCAGCCGGAGGCCGAGCAGGTCTACTTGGACAAGCTTGCCAGCTTTGGTTTGGAACAAACAGAGGGCAGCCTTTGGCAGTGTATAAATAACGAAAAGACGAAAGCCGACGACCCGCTTTTCAACATGGTGGAATGGCTGCGGGAGCAGTCGCCAGCGCTGGCAGCGGCAGGCTTCACGTTGGAAATGCCCGTTTTTGAGGATAAAAAAATCAACCTCGGAGCAGCGGAGTGGTCGCAGGACGTGCAGTTGGTCAACGACTGGTTCGACCTGCGCATCACGGTGAGGGTGGGGGAGTACGAGTTCCCGTTTGCTCGGCTGATCAATCACATCCGCACGGAGAACCGTTGGTACGAGCTGCCGGATGGCTCATTTTTCATCATCCCCGCCGAGTGGATGGCGAGGTTTCATGGGCTGGCGCACTTGGGGCAGCTCGATGGGGACGAGTTGAGGTTGGCGAAGAGCCAGCGACCTTTGCTGGAGGGAATGGGAAATTGGGAAATAGGGAAATTGGAAATTCTGGGGCAACCAGATTTTGAAGTTCCTTCTTTGCTCAAAGCTGACCTCCGCCCGTACCAGCTTGAAGGTGCATCTTGGCTGGCCAACCACTACCGGGAAAACCTCGGTGCTTGCCTCGCCGACGACATGGGTTTGGGGAAAACGTTGCAAACGCTGGCCGTTTTGCTTCATGCTAAAGAACAACTTGAGCAACAAAGCAGTGACCCCAACATACCTCATACCTCATACCTCATACCTTTGAAAGCGCTCATCGTCCTCCCTTCCTCCCTCGTTTTCAACTGGGAGCGAGAGGTAAAGAAATTCGCCCCCGGCATCAGCATTTGCAAGCACGTGGGCTCGCAGCGCACAAAAGACGCCCGCATCCTCGGCCGCTACGACCTCGTCCTGACGACCTACCAGACCGCCCGCATGGACATGGCTTTTTTGCAAAAAATCGAGTGGGAATACGTGGTGCTGGACGAAAGCCAGTACATCAAAAATCCGGAAAGCGCCGTGTTCAAAGCGGTGGGCGAGCTGGTTGCGAAGCACAAAATCAGCCTCAGCGGTACGCCCATCGAGAACTCGTTGGCCGACCTCTGGGCGCAAATGCAGTTCCTCAATCCCGGCATGTTGGGCAGTTTTGGCTATTTCAAAAAGCATTTTATCCAGCCCATCGAAAAGAAACAGGACGAGGTGAAAAAGGCCGAACTGCGCCGCCTCGTGCAGCCTTACCTGCTGCGCCGCACGAAGGAGGAAGTCGCCCCAGAACTGCCGCCGCTCACAGAGTTGGTTTTTTATACCGAAATGACGGATTCGCAGCGCAAGCTCTACGAGCACGAAAAATCCGCTGTGCGCAACCAACTGCTCAACCTCGACCCCACACAGCCGCAAAACCGGATCGCGGTGCTGGCAGCGCTGATGCGGCTGCGGCAGATTGCGAACCACCCCGGATTGATTGCGGATTCCTCGATTGCGGATTCAGGATTGCGGAATGCGGATTGGGAGTCTGCCCAACCCAAATGCCTTGATGAAGTCCCTACGTCCCCCAATCCGCAATCCGCAATCCTGAATCCGCAATCGAATGCCCCCCAATCCGCAATCCGCAATCCGCAATCCGCAATCGAAAGCGGTAAGTTCAATGACGTAGTTGAGTACTTCGAGACAATAAGGCGGGCGGGGCATAAAGTGCTGATGTTCAGTTCGTTTGAGCAGTACCTGCAAATATTCCGGGCGCATTTCGAGGAGGCGGGCCATGCCTACGCCTGGCTGACGGGCGGGGTGTCGCAGGCGCAGCGCAAGCAGGCGGTGGACAAGTTCAGCAGCGACCCGAAGGTGCAGGCGTTCCTCATTACGACCAAGGCGGGTGGGGTAGGGCTAAACCTGACGGCGGCGGACTATGTCTTCGTGCTCGACCCGTGGTGGAACCCCTTCGTAGAGGACCAGGCCATCGCACGGGCGCACCGCATCGGGCAGACGGAGAAGGTGGTGGCGGTGAAGTTCATCGCCAAGGACACCATCGAGGAGAAAATCCTGAAAATGCAGGAGCGGAAGGCTCAACTGGCCGGGGAGATACTGGCCACGGGCGATGGGATGGCGTTTACGAAGGAAGAGTTGGGGGAGTTGTTGGGATAAACCTTAATCTCCCTTGTGAAATCCCCCACTAAACCGCTACCCCATTCATTCACTTACTTACTTGGTTGCCGTGCTTGCCTTTACATCCCTTTCGATAGTTCCGTCAAGGATGAACATCATGCCTTTTAGGAGAAGGTTGTTCTGGAAGTAACTTCCAGACTGTTCAAAAATGACCAATTGTGCCGATTCTTCAACGGTGAGAAAGGCGTTCGTTTCGAGGAACAGGGAGTTTACTTCCATCCTGCCATTTTTGATGATCGGTGCTGCCAATGTTGTAGTAGAGACATCGGGAATGATGACATTGGAGAACGCATTGGGCACCGAATAAGTGCTCCAGTTCTTTGGGCAGTTCCAGTCATTTTCCATACCGGGGGCACCACCTTTCCAAACGGTGGTTTTTTGTGCAAATACGTTTGTATTGAGGAGGAGTAAAACGGCGGTAAGGGATAGCCCTATGATAGAACAAGCGGATTTTTTCATGATATTTCCTTTTTGAGAAGTTATCAGGACAAAACCCCATTCCGGTGATTTTTCGGTCTTAGGTGCCGTTCGGAACGGCATTTTAGCCTGTGAGATTAGTTAAATGGTTAATTGGGAGTTACTTAGAGGAACCGTCCCAAGGTGTACATGTTCAGTTTCCGTCAATTGTAAGTCCAAGAATATTGCCGTTCGATTTTCCAATAATCGCTCGCATTTTCTGTACGCTAAAGCCTGCATTGCACGGGATTTATGGCCTTTTCATGCTGCTGCCAACGGTGTTCAATTGCTTTGGAAAAGGCTGGAAAAGGAGTGAATCATGTAACTTAATTACAAAAAGGTGTAATGCCATCCGTTTGGAACAAGCTCAACTTTGTGTTTCAATAATACCGCCGTCCATTAAAATTGAAACAATGACAATTACAGCAACACCCATCGAGAAACACCCATCAAATGGGCAAACCCCTGAAGCCAAAAAAGGAACCGATAACCATAAAACCATGAAAGGCTTGGTGTACGGCGGGCCCGGGAATATCGAATGGAAAGAAGTGCCAAAACCAAGCATTGAAAAACCAACGGATGCTTTGGTGAGGATTTTAAAGACCACTATTTGCGGAACTGACCTCGGTATCCTGCATGGCAAGACTCCAACGGTAAAGCTGGGGACTACGCTCGGACATGAGGGCGTTGGAGTGATTGAGGAAGTTGGAACAGCGGTCAGGAATTTCAAAAAAGGAGACCACGTGATCATTTCGTGCATCACCTCCGATGGCACTTGTGAATATTGCAAGAAACAGATGTATTCACATTGCGAAGATGGCGGCTGGATATTGGGCCACCTTATCAATGGTACGCAGGCCGAATACGTGCGCATTCCCCATGCCGATAACAGCCTTTATCCCATCCCTGCTGGAGCGGACGAGGAAGCCTTGGTGATGTTGAGCGATATATTGCCGACAGGCCATGAAATTGGCGTGCTGAACGGCAATGTAAAACCGGGGGATACCATCGCAATCGTAGGGGCCGGGCCAATCGGCATGTCCGTTTTGCTTACCTCCCAGTTCTATTCTCCAGCCAAGATTTACGTGATTGATGTGGATGAAAACCGTTTAAAAATGGCCAAAACCTTTGGTGCCACCGATACCATCAATTCAGGAAAGGAAGATGCCGTGAAAAGGATCATGGCAGAAACAAAAGATGGGGTGGATGTGGCCATTGAAGCAGTGGGTGTGCCTGCCACTTTTGACATTTGCCAGCATATTGTCCGCCCTGGTGGGCATATCGCCAATATCGGGGTGCATGGGCAGCCTGTGAGCCTGCAAATCCAGGAACTTTGGATTCGCAATATCACCATCACGATGGGATTGGTAAACACAAACACGACACCCATGCTGCTCAAAACCGTTTCCTCCGGAAAAATAGCGCCCAAAAAACTGATTACCCATCATTTCAAAATGGAGGATATACTTCATGCTTACGAAGTGTTCGGCAATGCCTCAAAGGAAAAGGCCATGAAGGTTATTTTGGAGCCTTAGTGAAGCGGTTTTAATAAAATGTACCACTTCCGAGCGGCGGGGTTTTGAACCCCGCTTCTCCGCCGGAGAAGCGGGGTTCAAAACCCCGCCGCTCGAAGGCATCCGGTCTATTTTATTAAAATCCTTTCACTTAGATACCATGTACGCTAACCATGATAGTTGACGCTCACCCACTAGGGGACAATTATCTTCGCAGCAACTGATTTTAATCATTAGCATGGGTCATTGGGCAGGATAAGTTTGCGGGTGCAATGAGGGGTTCTCCAATCTTTCAAATGCCAATAAGTTGTTTTTAAATTCAATAGCCATGGAAAAGGATTCGCTCGGATTTGCCTTGGTAGGTGTTGTTTTATGCCTTTGTGCGATTTTGCTTCCGCAATGCACCAACTCCACTGAAGAAAAGACACCTGCTACCACAGAACCCACTGCGATGACTGATACAATTTCAGCCCCATCCAATATAGATACAGCTGCTGCAGTGGCAATAAAAGAACCGGAGGTTGCAAACCAACCGAGTGCCACAGAAGTGAATGCAGCACCCGCTGCTGCACCGGCAGCCAAGAAGGCACCAGTGGCTGCTAAAAAAACTTCAACCAAACCCAAGACAAGTACAACAAAGCCAACCACCAGCGTGCCTGAGACAAAAGCGCCAGAGGTTGTTGTTCCCACGCCTGCGCCCACCCCCAAGGTAGAGAAAAAAGCAGAGCCTACCCCTACGCCCACTCCCGCACCGACTCCCAAACAGGCAACAGTGAAGACGGCTGACTTTACTCTAAAAGCGACGAAGGCAGTGGTGCAAGGCTCGTCAACATTGCATGATTGGGAATCGAAGATCACCAAAATGGAAGGCAAAGGCTCGTTTCAGACAAAGGACGGTGAGCTTGTGGCAATCAAGGACGTGGAAATCAAAATGGCTGTAAAAGGGATTATCAGCAAAGAGGGAAAAAAGATGGACGACAAAACCTACGAAACATTCAATTCGGACAAAAACCCCAATATCGTTTATACTTTCAGCAATGCGACGGTAAAAGTGGATGCTTCGAAAGCCGTCACCATTGAGGCATCCGGCAAACTCACCATGGCGGGCGTCACCCAGCCCGTGACACTTACTGCTACTGGAAAAGAGCTTTCCAATGGCGACTTGCAGTTGTCCGTTTCCAAGAAAATAAAGATGACGGACTACAAGATGGAACCACCGGTCATGATGCTCGGCACCATAAAAGTTGGAAACGAGGTAACGGTGAAATTTGACTTTGTGTTGGAGAAAAAATAAATGAGAATGGAGAATTGAAAATTGAAAATGGAGAGTGCAGCAACGCCACACCCTCCATTTTCAATTTTCCATTAAACCAACTCTCCATTCGTCGCCTTTGCCTTGTCCATCATTTCCGACACGGCGTTGGTCAACTGGTTGGCAATGTTCGGGGTAAAAGCGACAGGTTCCTGCACGAGGGCCACCTCCACGGGTGCAGGTTGCAGGCCTAGCGTAGCGGAGTCAATTTATCGGTTGCCCCCACCGCTGCTGAAAATATCGCATTTTTCCGTTGCTTTGTAGCTGGACAAAAACCAATGCCCATTCAGCCCTATGCAGCCCGTTAAAATCTTCCTTGCATCATCTGGCGAACTCCGAGCCGAGCGTGACGGTATTTTCAAAATCGTTGCTCAAATCAACAAGCTTCATCCCCATCTCCACCTTGAAATCGTGGAGTGGGAAATTGATTTGCCGTCGGGCAATTACGATGGGAAGCGGATACAGGATGAAATAAACCCATTGCTTTGCGAATGTCAACTTACCTATGTGCTGTTCTATTCAAAGGCAGGTGAATTCACCATTGAAGAACTGAACTTGGCACAAAGCATTTGCCCAAAGGTGTTTGTCTATTTTAAATCGGGTTTCAGCACGACCGACCGTGCGAAAAACAAAGCATACGACACGGTGCTTGAAATCAGGGAGCGATTGGAAAAGGCGAACCAAGTGCTTTTCAAGGAATATGGCGACCTGACGGGCTTTGAATTGCATTTTAAGGACGACCTCCACAATCACCTTTTTCATAAGTTCCCGAAACCCGCAAGTGACGGCGTGACTCAAAGTCACGCCGCCACTACACCCCTTGCCCCCCGTACCGACCTCTACCACCTTCCCGACCTCCAGCCCCACTTCACGGGCAGGGCTGCCGAACTCCAACTGCTTGATGGGGCGTGGGCCAACGAAAACACCCACCTCGTGCAGTTCGTCGCACCGGGCGGCACGGGCAAGACCCAACTCATCACCTACTGGCTGCGCAATCGACTGCCGGAGAGCAAAGCCGCCAAGCCCGCCGCCATTTACGCCTGGTCGTTTTACAGCCAGGGCAGCGATGAGGGACGGCAGGCCTCGTCCGACCTTTTTTTCGACCGATGCGCCCGGTTCTTTGGCATGGAAACGCTGCCGACCGACCCCAAGGAGCGTGGCCGCAGCCTCGCTGCCCGGCTGCGGGCGGAGCGCTGCCTGCTCATCCTCGACGGCATAGAGCCGCTGCAATATCCGCCCACCACGCAGGCGGGGCTGGCGGGCAAGCTCAAAGACCCCGCCCTCGCTGCCCTGCTGCGGGAACTGAGCTTTGGGCAGCCGGGGCTGTGCATCCTCACCACCCGCATCGCCGTGACGGAACTGGCTGGCATCGGCGAGCCGCAGCACCTGTGCCGACACCTTGAAAATTTTGACGCAACAGAAGGGGCGGCCTTCCTCCAAAACCTCGGCGTGAAGGGCAAACCCACCGACCTCGAAGCCGCCGCCGTGGAATACCACGGCCATGCCCTTGCCCTGCGCCTGCTCGGCAACTATTTAGTGGACCTGCTCGATGCCGACGTGCGCAAACGTGACCGTATCCCTCACCTCCTCGACGACGAGCGGTCGGGTAGCCACGCCCGGCGGGTGATGGAGGCGTATGTGCGGTGGTTTCGGGATTCAAGTGACGGCGTGACTCAAAGTCACGCCGTCACTAAGCCGAACCCGCCTGAACTGGTGCTGCTGAACCTCATGGGCCTCTTCGACCGCCCTGCCCCCGTGGAGGCCCTCGATGCCCTCTGTGCCGAACCGGACATATCGGGACTGACCGAAAGGCTGCGCCAACTCGACCCCCAGCGAGTGCAGCGGGCCTTCCAGCACTTGAAAAAACTCGGCCTCCTTGAAGAAAACCGCCTGCGCTTTGGTCAGCCGCCCCGACACCTGACCCATCTGCCCGCCCTACGGGAACTCGAAAGCCTCGACGCCCACCCACTGGTGCGGGAGCATTTTGGGCAAAAAATGGCGACCGAGCAGCCCGAAGCTTGGCAGGAAGCCAATGCCCGCCTCTATCGTTTTTACAAAGCCCTGCCCAAAAAGCAACAGCCCAATACCTTGGAGGAAATGGAGCCGCTATACTTGGCGATGGCCTTTGGGTGCCGGGCGGGCTTACAGCAGGAGGTATTAGATGAGATTTATTGGAAGAGAATCAGAAGGAAAGATGAGGTTTATACTTTCAAAAAACTCGGTGCCTTCGGTTCGGATTTGGCGGCCTTGGTTCATCTATTCGAACGGGTCTGGGATCAGCCTTTCAAAAACATGACGGAAGCATGGCAAGGATGGTTATTAAATGAGGCAGGTTTTGGGTTGCGGGGCTTGGGTAGGTTACGGGAGGCGGCGGAGCCGATGCGAACAGGTATGGAAATGGCAAAAATTCAAAACGATTGGAAAAATGTGGCACAGGGCGCCACCAACCTCAGTGAACTGTACCTCAGCCTCGGTGCTGTGTCAGAGGCATTGTCTTTCGGACTGCAAGCAGTGGAGTTTGCCGACCAGAGCGAGGAGTCTATGAAAAAAATTATAACCAGGGCTACCCTTGCCAATGTTCTACACCAATCCGGTGTTCCTAAAGAAGCGCAGCGCCTGTTTGCTGAAGCGGAAGCCATACAGTGGGAAAAGCGGCAGCCAAAAATCCGGTTTTTGTATTCTGTGTGGGGCTTTCAATACTGCGAACTACTACTGGGACTTGGGAAATGGGAAGAGGTGCTGGATCGGGCACAAGAAGGATTAAAAATTTCGACCCGTCTTAACGATTTGTCGAGCATCGCCCTCGACCAACTTAGCATCGCCCGTGCCCATGACCAAGCCGCCGAAACCGAATCCACGGCTACCCACGTCGAAGCCGCTGCCCACTACCACGATATGGCTATGGAGGGCTTGCGAAAAGCAAGCGACATGGAATTTATTGCCAAAGGCCTCCTCGCCCGTGCCCATTGGTATCTCCAAACCAATCGCACAGACCTTGCTGCCCAAGACCTCGCCGAGGTATTGGAAATCGCCGAGGACGGCAGCATGGGGCTGTACCTCGTGGACTACCACCTCGGCATGGCCCACCTGCGGCGGCTGGAAGGGCAGCACGAGGAGGCCGAGCGGCACAAGGCCGAGGCGCTCCGGCGCATCGAGGAGACGGGGTATGAACGGAGAAGGAAGGAGGCGGAGGAGATATGAGGGTTTTACCCCTGACCCCCTAAATGAGAACCCAAACTATTTAAGTGCAGACAATCACCACCTTCACCCATGCTTCAGCGGCACGGCATGTACGGCAATACGGTTCCCTTCGGTATCTATGAAAACGCCCATATAGCCTTGTTCGGGCGAGATTTGCGTGGAGGGCACGATTACCTGGCCGCCTGCCGGTTCTACCTTTGCCAATAGGTCATGGACGCTCGGATTGGCGTTGAGGTAAATGAGCGGGCCAAGCGTAGCGGAAGGGACATGAAACCCATCGGTTTTCACCAAGGCACCACTGACCGCATGTTCATCGGGCGATTCGACCGGAAACATCCGCATCTTCATGTTTGGGAAATCCATCGGTTTCAGTTCGACCGAGAACACGGCCTCATAAAAAGCGGTTGCCCTTGCCAGGTCTTCCGTGGGGATTTCAAACCAACTGATTGCATTTCGGTGTACCATGTTGTATTGTTTTGACAGCGGGTGAATGAATTAGTAACACAGCAAATATAGCTTATGCCCCCCATTCTCAATTGTCAATTCTCCATTCCCCTACCTTCACCCCATGAAACCCATCCTCCAACTCCTATCGTTCCTGCTGGCCGTAGCTGCCCATGCGCAGTTGCTCGAACCTTGGAAGTTCAACACCGGAGCGGACAACGTAGCTGTCGGCACAGCCGATGTCCATGGGTAGTGGCCCCGGGCGAATCCTACAACCGACCTCGGATTTCGTGCCTGCAACGGTGCTTGGCAACTGCGATGCGCTGTGGTTCAACTGCCCCGCCTTCAACGCCAACTTGATTTTTATGAAATTTGCCATTAAACCCTACTCCTCACTCAAGGTCAAAAGCCAACATTTCAACCAAATTCATCAACTTAAAAACAACAATCGCAATGAAAGCATTCGCATCCATCCTTTGCTTATTGGTGGCCGTCAACTTCGCAATGGCCAACCGTCAATCGCCATTCGTCAATCCAAAATTGCAGCTACCACCGAGGTGGGAAAAGCTCGGCGAGCGCAATGTCAACTTCCGGGTGGACCGGGACGAAATCTTAGTCACCGCCGCCGAGGGCCGCTTCACTGCCCTAAAAATCAAGGTGCGCAAGGGTGCCATCAACCTGCACAAAATGGTCGTCCACTTCGGCGACGGCTCTGAACAGGAGGTGGAAACCCGCAACAACCTCGCCGCTGGCGAGGAGAGCCGGGTCATCAACCTCGAAGGCAACCGCCGCATCATCACCAAGGTCGTCTTTGTGTACGACACGAAGAACTTCGCCGATAGGAAGGCGGAAGTGGAGCTTTGGGGAAGGCATTGACATTGATGGAGAATGGAGAAATCGAAGATTCACGCAAGCAATTGAAAAGGGGGAATGTGGCACAGGCCACATTCCCCCTTTTCAATTTATCAAACGCCTTGCTGCTGACTACTTGCCCCAGTTCAATACCACGCCCTTTCCCCCGTCACGTAATCCACGCAGCCATCGAACCGCCCGGGTATGGGATTGTATCGCAAAGCCATCGTCACCCCCAGTTCGGAAGAAAAATAGCCCTGCTTCGTGAGGTCTTTCATGAGGGTAAAGAAGTGGGGTAGGGCGTCTTCCGCCGTTTTCTGGGCTTCCAGGTCGAAGCCGTTCAGCAGCTCGAGGCGCTGCGCTGGCGTGAGGTTCAAGAAGCCCTTGGAAAAGGTTGATTTAGAACGTTTACCAACTTCCGCAAGCCCCGCCAAAAAGATGGCCTGCTGCTTTTCATCGTAACAGTCCGTCACCATGAGGGCCATGAATGCCCCAATTTGCGCCTCCTTGGCTCCCGGAGAACCGTCCGTTTTGGGCAGTATGGTTTCTCCGATTTCGTCGAGCAGGAGGATGTCGTTCTCCCAAAACAACCCACCCGTGTGCACTTCGGCCTTGCAGCCGGAAAGGAGAACATTGGTTCCCACCAATGTGCCGCCGATGAGGGTGGCAGTGTAGGCGATGGCTTCTCTTCTTTTCATGATGCATTTTATTTAACGTCGGGGAGGTTCAAAACCTCCCCGACGTTGTTCTAAAGTTAATCCATTTCAATTCCAAAGATGCTCGATTCATCAAAAGGGTTCTTATCATTATGGAAGTGTAAAAAGCCTTTCAACCCTCCATACCAATCCAACGCCTCCGCCCGCTTCACCCGTGTATCGGATTTGGAAAGATAAGCATGCCAGGAGGAGTGTGGATATTCCCTGAAATCCTTTACAAAACGATGCTTTTGTGGATTGGCGTGGATGTAATAGACCAGCCAACAACCATGTGTTTCGCTTTGTATAGGGATACGACGGAAAGTCTCTTCAAACAAGTTGCCAGTTCGATGGTAAACCTTATTTATGGCTTGCGCATAACTGTTAAAGAAAGTACCAAACCGAAGGCTTAATAATTGGGAAGCGAAAATTTCTGAATCAACGTCGGGGAGGTTCTGAACCTCCCCGACGTTGATGAAACTTCCACCCTTTGGTCTCGCTACCTTGATTATTTCTTCAGCACTCCTTGTCCGTATCATTACATGGAAATGATTTTTCAATAAACAGTACGCATATGTCTCAGCAACCGGCTCAATGTACTTGATATATTTTTCCAGAAAAAACCGATAGTTCTTTTGTTCCAAAAATATGTTTTCACCATTAATGCCACGATTATAAATATGGTAAAACTGTTCAGAGCAAAGGGGTTCGGTGTGTTTTTTCATAGTAATTCGATTTTGGTTAATTATGCCCAGTCCACAACGTCGGGGAGGTTCAAAACCTCCCCGACGTTCAATATTGCAACCTCCCCCGACGTAATACCACTACAATCTCCCCGCCTTTACCTCCGCCGCGGCAAACCCCGCCGCCCGTGCCGTCAGCGCCATGTACAGGATGGACGGGCTTTGGTTGCCCGTGCTGGTCATGCAGGCACCGTCAGTGACGAAGACGTTCGGGCAGTGGTGCAATTGGCTGTGACCGTTCAGCAGCGAGGTAGTGGGGTCTTTGCCCATGCGCACGCCGCCCATCTCATGGATGTCGAGACCGGGGGCCTGCTTACTGTCGTGGGCGTAGATGTCCTTGCAGCCGATTTTTTCGAGCATGGCTTTGCTTTCTGTTAAAAAATCGGCCAGCATTTGCTCCTCGTTGTCAGAGTAGCCCACGTCGGTGACGAGCAGCGGGATGCCCCATTCGTCCCGTTTGTCGGGGCTGAGGTACACCCGGTTGGTGTCCCGTGGCACCGTTTCGCCCTGCATGTACATGTAGGCGTACCAGTCGCCGGGCAGGGTGAGCGCCTCTTTGTAGGCTGCGCCGAGTTGCATTTGCCCTTCGGGCAATCCTTCCTGCCGCACCCGGTAGGCCCCGGCGAAGATGGTATAGCCGCCGAAAAACGGCATATCTTGCTTGCCGTGGTTGCGGTAGTTGGCGAGGATGCACTCTGTCGGATTGCGGCCATAAATGTACTTGTCCTTGAAGCCCTCCAAGCGGCCATTGGCGTAGCCCCGGTAGTTGTGAAAACCAATGTACTTGCCCAAAAGCCCGTTGTCGTTGCCGAGGCCATTGGGGAAGCGCTCCGATTTGCTGTTGAGCAAAATCAGGTTGGTATTGAGGGCGGAGGCATTGACGAAGACGACTCGGGCCGTGAACATCAGCTCCTCCTTCGTATTGGTGTCAATGACCTTCACGCCGCTGGCCTTCTTCGTTTTTTCATCATACACCACCGAATGCACCACCGAAAACGGGCGTATGGTCAGGTTGCCCGTCTTGTCGGCCCAGGGCAGCGTACTGGTGACCGAGCTGAAATAGCCGCCGTAGGGGCAGCCCCTCATGCAGAGGTTGCGGCTTTGGCATTTGCCCCGGCCTTGGTCGAGGTGTATCTGTTCCGGCTGGCTGAGTTGCGCCCAGCGGCCCTGCACCAGATGGCGGTCGGGCCAATGCTGGCGGATGGTGTCGCTCATGTGCTGTTCCACGCAGTTGAAGTCAAAGGGCGGCAGGTACTCGCCGTCGGGCATGGAGGCCACGCCGTCCCGCTTGCCGCACACGCCGATGAACTTTTCGACGTGCGAGTACCACGGCGCCATGTCAGCGTAGCCCACGGGCCATTCGATGCCGTAGCCGTACTTTCCCGGCGACTCGAACTCCGACTGGCTCCAGCGTTGGCAGGCTCGACCCCAAATCAGTGACTTGCCACCGACCTGGTAGCCCCGCACCCAGTCGAAGGGCTTCTCTTGCACGTAGGGGTGGTCGGCGTCCTTGACGAAGAAGTGCGCCGTGTCCTCGCCGTAGCCCGACGCCTTGGAGATGAGCGGGTTGTCGTCCAGCACGGCTTTGGCCAGGCTGCCCCGGTGCTTGAAGTCCCAGGGCTGCATCAGCGCCGTGGGATAGTCCTGGTTGTGCTTGATGTTGCGGCCCCGTTCGAGCACGAGGGTCTTCAGGCCCTTCTCGCAAAGCTCTTTGGCGGCCCACCCGCCGGAGATGCCGGAGCCGATGACGATGGCGTCGTAGTCTGTTTGCATTTTAGTTTTGTTGAAATAGGTGTTTTGTGGTACACAAACGTAGTGAAAAACTGTTTACTAACTTGTGATTAATCCATCAGCAAATGACAGGCAAGAACAATTGCGCTGCAAGGCGAGGTGGGTCTTCAAAAATCCCTACTTTTGCCCACAAAGAAGCTCAATCATGATAGAGACATTGCATATCAAGAATTTTCAGGTTTTCGAGGACATCGAGATAAAGGGCCTGCGCCGGGTGAACTTGATCGCCGGGAAGAACAATAGCGGGAAGACGGCAATGTTGGAGGCGTTGCGGATATTGGCGGCTAGGGGGGAGTCAACGGTGGTAAATCATGTACTGAAACAAAGGGGGCAGTTTACTCCTTCTTGGGATTCATCGTACCAAGCCTTGTTCTATAGGAATATATTTACGGAATTCGGAAATGATGCTGAAGTTGAAATTCAAATCAATGATTTGCGTATTGCAAGAGAAAAAAACTATGATAAAGTTTCGTTTGATTATGTTGTTTCGGATGCAGACAAAATGTCATTTGGAGAATCAAAATTTATTTTGAAGTCTAATTATGTGGCAGACAACCCAATGGATAAAGCAATTTATATCCCATTTAGTTTGAAGCTTTTCAACCTCGAAGAATTATGGAAAAACATCGTTTTAAGACCACTTGAAGATGATGTAATTGAAATATTAAAATCCACAGTTGAGCCAAGACTAATACGCATGGACATGACGGGTGGAGCAATATTGGTTCGGCTTAAAGGTGAAGAAAATCCTGTACCACTCTCCTCGCTTGGTGATGGGGTTCAAAGATTGTTTGCGTTGGCCATCGGCTTAGTCAGTGCCAAAGGCAAAATGCTCCTCATTGACGAATTCGAAGCTGGTCTCCACCATTCTGTCCAAGAGAAACTATGGGAATTGGTCTTTGAATACGCTGTGAAATGGGACATCCAAGTCTTTGCCACCACCCACAGCCAAGACACAGTTCGCAAATTCTACTACGTGGCCTCAAGGCCGCAATATGAAAATGAGGCTACTTTCTTACGCCTACAATTCGACAGGCTGGGTGTGCACGAAGCGCAGGTATATGATATGGAACGGCTCGGACAGTCCCTCGAACTTCACCTCGAAACCCGCTAAACATTCATGGCACAACAACTTATCGTGGAAGGTTCAGACGCTATCGTTGTAGCTGATATTTGCATCAAGCGCGAATTGCCGCCACCTAAAGGATATGCTGACAAGCAAAAATTCATAGATGAATTCGTTGTGTCAGCGGGAGGTTACAACTATGCTATTACAGCTTTTCGGCAGGCGCTTGACAATCCCGACCTGAACCGTATTGGTATCATTTTGGATGCTGATGACAAAGGCGCTACTCCCCGCTGGGATACCTTGAAAAACATCCTGCACGAGAAGTTCCCGGACTTCGATTCATCGCCGTACAGCCTCACTCTCAAAGGGCTTGTCATAGAAATATTGCCGTCATTAACCATCGGCATCTGGGTCATGCCAGACAACAATAACAAAGGCTATCTTGAGCATTTCATAACGAAATTGGCACCTCAAGAAGACGAACTTTGGCTTCATGCCAATGATGCCGTCGAGAAATTGAGTAAAGAAGATTTCAACAAGTTTAGCCCCATCCGAAAACAGAAAGCGCTGGTGCATACTTGGCTAGCTTGGCAAAAAGAGCCGGGCAAACCTATTGGGGCGGCCATTCAAGCAGGTTATTTTGATGCAAATGCGCCCGCCGCCGATGCCTTTGTGGATTGGATAGGGCGGGTATTTGAATTGGAAAATAGATTTTCAAACACTTCCCTGCTCCAACTTTACCCACTCACCCAACCAATCCACCCCGCCCCGCTGTCTTCGGTGTTAAAGAAAAGAGGCGCCCTCGGTTCTTGTTGAAACCAATTTTTCAACCAATTCAAACTATCCAAGTCATGAAAACTTTTCCAATGATGCTCGCCCTGCTGTCGCTGACAGCCCTGACCTTCCAAGGTTGCCTGAAGGACAAATGCGAAAGGACGGTTACCTACACCCGCTTCGACCCCGTCTATAAAACCTTGGAGGAAGTCCACAGCAGCACGGCGGTGCGGGAAGCGCCCAGGGAACTCAAAACTCCTGGCCAAATCAATTACTTCGACAACAAGATATTCGTTGTGGAGAAGGCCGAGGGCATTCATGTCATTGACAACAACGACCCGTCGAACCCCGTGAACACGGACTTCATCAGCGTGCCGGGCATCTCCGACCTGGCCATCAAGGACGGCTACCTCTTCGTCAACAGCTTCGTGGATTTACTGGTCATCAACCTGGACGACTACACGGTCGTTGGCCGCACCGAGAACATGCTGCAACCGCTCTACTGGGACGTGGCCAATGGCCAAATCCTCGTAGAGTACAAGGAAACCCTGGTGACAGAGGAAGTGGATTGCGCCCAGCAAGACCAATTTTATCAATATAATGGCGGATTGGTCAGGCGGGGCGGTGGTTTTTTGGATGAAGTTGCTTTTGATGCTGCGCTAAATTCAGCGGAGAGCAGCAGCAGTGGCAATGTGGGCATCGGCGGTTCGCTTTCCCATTTCACCATCATCGGCGACTACCTTTACACCATCCAGCACGATGGCTACAACTTGGAGATTTATGACGTGTCGCAGCCGACCAGCCCAAGCCATGCGACAACCGTTCAAGTCGGCGTTCACCTCGAAACGCTGTTCCCTTATGAAGACAAGCTATTCGTCGGCTCCAACGTGGGCATGTACATCTACGACAACAGCGACCCGCTGAACCCCGTGCAGCTCAGCGTATTTGAGCATGCAAGGGCTTGCGACCCAGTGTACGTCTTCGGCAATTATGCCTACGTGACGCTCTGGGATGGCAGCGCCTGCGGTGCTGGCCCCAACCAGCTTGACGTCATTGACATTAGCGACCTGACGCACCCCGTTTTGAAGAAATCATTTTCCATGAAAAACCCGCACGGCTTGTCGGTGAAAGGCAACAACCTCCTGCTTTGCGAGGGGATTTATGGCCTTGAGATTTACGACAACACCAACCCGGAAACCGTGGGCGACTACCTGCTGGACAAAGCCGATAATTTTTACGCCCAGGACGTGATTTCGCTGCCCGGAAATGCCAACGTGGCCATGGTCATCGGCGACGACGGCTTCTACCAGTACGATTTCAACGACCCCACGGACCTGAAGCTGTTGAGCAAGATTTCGATTGCGAAATGAGTGGAGTAGAAGTTTGGAACTGCGTAAAAAAAGCCCCGGCAGCTATTCAGTTAGTTGCCGGGGCTTTTATGTGGTAAGAAATGCGTTCGTTTCGAGGAACGGGATGTTTACTTCCATCCTGCCATTTGAACTGCACGAACTGCGCCCCGTCGCTGAATGCTACTGCTTAATGAATTTCCCCACAAAAACCCGCTCACCCACAACCACCCGCAGCGAGTACATGCCCGCTGCAAGCCCCTGAACGTCAAGCCGTGGCCCGTTGCCGAGTAGCACCAGCCTGCCCTGTGCATCAAATACCTGCACGTCGAGCAACCCGATGCCCGTTTCCGGCAGTTGGATGTTCAAAAAACTACTGGTCGGGTTGGGAGAAACCGCCACCTCGCCCGCCAATATTTCCTTCGTGGATGAAACAAACGGGCTTTCAAAAGCGCCCATGTCCACCCGCCCACCTTGTACCCGTGCGTCTCCGCCGAGGTCTTCGGTGGCGGTCATACCGTCGGGGTTGCCAGCGTCCACGCAGGGGCTGCCTTCGGTCAGGTGGTAGTCGCCGCCGCCCATGAAGAGCGGGTCGAGGCCCTGCTTGTCGCCCGGCACCAGCAGCCCGGCGAGGCTGGCATCGGCGATGAGGTTGCCGCCGTGGGAGGTGAAGGTGGCATCTTCCGTGAGGGCAGTGTACTCGATGAAGCCGGGGTTGTGGAGGATGGTGTTTTGGAGGGTGAGGGCGCTTTGGTCGGCGAGTTGGATGCCGTTGACTTGGTTGTCGGCGACGGTGCAGTTCAGCAGATTGTAGTTTGTCAATAATTCAGCGAAGATAGCTGCATTGCTGCTGGCGTTTCCATCAAAGAGGCAGTTCTCCAAAAGGACGGAGGCACTGGAATTGGCATAGATGCCTCCGCCATCCGACGAGGCTGTATTCCCGCTAAAAGTACAAGCTTCGACGGATGTTTCGCCAAGGTTGAAAAAATACGCCCCTCCACCATTTCCATTTGAAGTATTGTTTGCAAAATAGCTGTCGGTCAGGGTCACGTTCAGCAGTTCTGGCGCTGTATTTTCGTTGTAAACGGAAAGGCCACCGCCGTCCGAAGTGGTGGAGTTGTTGTCAAAACTGCACTCCTTCACCATCAAATGGCCGCCGGGGATGAAATTGTTGAAAGAAATCCCTCCACCATAATGGGCCTGGTTGCCAGTGAACGAACAGTTTTCGAAGCTCATCGAGGGGTTTTCAAATTCAATCTGAGGGTTTTGCCAAAGAAAAATCGCCCCACCTTCGCCACCTGGCGTCAAGTTGTTGGTGAACTGGCAATCACGGACCTCAAAGTTTGAATTGCCGAGATAGGCTCCTGCGCCACCAAAGCTGCCCATGTTCCCATTGAATTGGCAATTGATGATTTTAGCATCGTTGTGGAAGCCGAGTGCCAACGCTCCACGTGGGGCGCTGTTTCCTTCGAATGCGCAGTTTTCAAACAATGCCACATCACCAAAACGGGCATAGCAGCCTGCCCCTCCCCAAACGGCACTGTTGTCTCTGAAAATGCAATTGTTAATCGAACAAGAAGCAAGGGAGGTCACTCCGCCACCCCTTTCCGGTGACAAATCATTGCTTGCAGGTGGTGAACTCGGCGTCCCATTGCCCCCAGAAACGGTAAACCCGTCAATTACCGTCCCATTGCCGGATTCAGCAATGGAAATTACATGGGCGTTGTTGTCAGTTCGATTCAAATTAAAGTTGCCAGTGACATCATCCCCATTCAAATCGCCAGACAGCACGGTAGGATGTTGCGCTGGGTCGCCCCGCTGCGAGAGGCTCGTTTCCGTGCCAACGAATCCGCCATAAAGTCGCAGGTTTTTGTCAATCAGGAAGGTGGCGTTTTGGACACCGCCAGGCGCAGCGGGTTTGTAAGTGCCTTCGGCCACCCAGATTTGGTCGCCAGCTTCCGCAATGGCGAGGGCATCTTGCAGGTCGTTGAAAGCATCTGTCCAGTTGTAGCCAGTGTTTGCCCCGGTGGCGTTGTCGTTGACGAAGAGGCGGTTGCCGAGGGCGGGGCCGGACCATTTGAACAGACTTGCCTTTGTCGGATTGGTGGTAAAACTGCCAGCAAACCCGGTCTTTGCATCTAAGAACTTTGCCGACCAAACGTCTATATTGGAGGAATAGGCTTCCCAAGTATTACCGTCGTCATAAGAAACCATGTGGTTGGAAGTGCTGGATACGATAAACCAAGTACTTCTCGTGCTTGGCACATATTGCACTTCCCAACCACGAAAAGCGGTGGGTACGCTCACTGGCACGGTCGTCCACGTCTCGCCGCCGTCGGAACTACGGGCAATGCCAATTGGGTCAAATCGGAGTGCAATCCCATGCAAGGAGTCTCGGAAACCGACGGATGGAATAAAGGTGGAGAAGGGCGTCGAAGATACCTGCCAGGTGTGCCCTCTGTCGGAGCTACGAAAAATGCGCCCTTTGCTTGTGCCGAACCAAGCGTGGTCACCAGCAACTGAAAAAAAGCCTCCGAAATTTGCTATGCAGATAGCCTCTCCGGGCAGTTGGGCAGGCATGTCAGGGGCGACGACCTTCGACCAGTTTGAGCCACCATCCGCTGTGGTATAGACCGAAATTTGGTTATTGTAACTGGCATTGCAGGTAGCGCCAAAGGAGAAACCCTCGTTTTCGTTCCAAAACCAAATCCCGGCAGGTGTCTCGTTGAAGCCAGTGAAGCCTGTACTTTGGTGAGCCCAGTTTGCGCCGCCGTCGGTGGTTTTGTAAATGCGCCCGGAGATGGGGTTGAGTTCGTCGGCAGTGGCAATCCAGGCGGTTTGGTCGTCCAAAGCGTAAAAGTTAAAATCGTAAAAGCTAGTTGCCACGCCATTCAAGGTGCCCGGCAACCAGGTTTGCCCGCCGTCAGTGGTGCGGGTAAACTCGAAAGTAGGGGCACCGCCATTGGGGTTCCACGCACTGCCCCAAATCACATTTTCATTGACCGGGTAAAAATTGCTCAAAACCCTGGGCGTTGCCGTAATGCCACTGCCGACGCTCGTCCATTGTGCCTGCGAAAATTGCCAATTGAGTGTGAAGAATAAAATTGTGAAGGATAAAAATCTTGTTTTCATGACAAAAAATTTAAGGGTGAAAAAATGAGATTCAATGCGACGGTTGTCGCACAGTAGCAGGTGTGCTATCGTTCAGGCAGGAAATAAAGGGGGCAATTTACAAAATATGGAAAAACGGGATTTGCACGTATGTTCCAAATGTTGGCCTAAACTAAAAGAAATGGCGGTCGGGCTGCAACTGGCCAGTTTTTTTTGCCCTCCGTTAACTGAAATCGGAGCATCGTTAATCCGCTTGGGCGTTTCGTGAATTGGGCAAAAAATATAGGAGAAGAAATCCAGAGCTTTGACACCGTTGAAAATGCTGCGTTAGTGGTGCTCCCAAAGCAAGTATGGGAGGTTTCAGGAAATGAATCCAGTGCTTTTTTTTGCCACTATCAAATTGCCGTGCGACCATGAAAACACTCACCCGAGCCCTTCCTCCTCCCGACAGTTTTGTCCAAAATATCCACGTCCATATCGAAACGCACTTGTCGGATGCTACGCTCAACGTGAAAAGGCTGCTGCGGCTCGTGGCCATGAGCCGCAGCGACCTGCACCGCAAGCTCGACCGGACGGTCGGCATGTCCGCCACCGCCTACTTGCGGTATGTCCGGCTGCAACAGGCTGCGAAGCTGCTGCTGCATCAGCCGACGTGGGGCATTTACAAGGTAGCATTGGAGGTGGGGTTCAGCAGCCAGAGCTATTTTACGAGGCGGTTTCGGGAGGTATTTGGGTGCTGCCCGGCAAAATGGCGGGAGCGGAGCGTGAATTTGGAACATACGTGCTAAAATTTGGAACATACGTGCAAAAACGTTCGGTTTTTTACTTTCAATATTGCAGGGTCATTTTTTCTCAACCTAAAAATTTTCCGTCATGAAAATCAAGACCCTGCTTTCCGTCCTTTTTTCCTTATTCTTTTTAACAGCAGAAATTGCTGCCCAAAACTGCAACCCACCCACCAATATTGGCCTTTTCTACGGCAACAAGACTGGAGCCGAAATGATTGACCTCAAATTAGGGATTAGGAATGCCTCCGGTTGCCTCACTAATCTCGATATTTTGACAAGTTTTTCTGGTACCACCGGAAATACCAAATACCGAAGTGCAGGATTGGCCTCTTGGCACACATGGACAAAAGCAAACCCTTCGGGTGTCTTTCTGGATATGGCCAGGCTCGGTGGGGACCAGACCGAAAACGCTTTTACCCTTTTCAGTGCAGTGGGCAGTACCCCTATCGTCAGGTTCGGCACCAATGGCAACTCCTATCTTTTGGGAGGGAATCTGGGCATAGGCATTGGCTCACCAACGGGAAGGCTGCATGTCACAGGCGACCCTTCCACCAACGATGCCAGCCTGACCGGGCCTGGCGGCTACCTCGTCCTCGGGAGCACCACCGGGCCGAATTTGGTGCTCGACAACAATGAAATCATGGCAAGGAGCAATGGGGCGATTACGACATTGAACTTGCAGGCGGATGGCGGCGCTGTTATGATTCATGGGGGTGCAGCTTTTAACGAATCTGAAAGGGTTCTTATCAACAGCGCTGGTTTCGTCGGCATCGGCACCACTGCGCCTGCTGCGCCACTTCACGTTAAACAATCCGATTCAAAAGGCCTGTGGTTTGAAAGAGACGGACATGACACGTATGAGCTTTCTGTCAAAAACAGCAAAGGCTTGCACATTACGAATATCACGGACGGTGGAACACATGAAATGATGTTTGATAATGGGAAGATAGGAATTGGTACGACTGCTCCTACTGCCAACTTGCACGTCGTTGGTGTTGATAATGATGGCAATACTGGTACTTTAAAATTATCAAATAGCAATCTTTCCATGATTTTAGATGCTAATGAAATTAGCACGGTGAACGACAAGCTGCACCTGAATCAGAATGTTGTCAACGACGTGGCAATAGCTGGTGGAGGAGGGAATGTAACAGTTACTGGAAGCAACAGCAAGGTTGGAATAGGCATAGGCGCTCCAACGGAAAAACTGCATGTTAGTGGTACTACGCTGTTAGCTGGTCCTGACAATAACGGCAGCACTATTGGCACTCTAAAGCTTGCAACCGGTACTCAAATGATGCTTTTGGACGCCAATGAAATAGATGCAGTCCACGATAAGCTTCACCTGAATCAAAATGTTGCCAATGACGTCGCCATTGCGGGCGGTGGCGGTAACGTGGTGATGGTAGGAGTCGGCAATGTTGGCATTGGAACAGGCACCCCCACTTCAAAACTCCATGTGTCGGGGCAAACGTTGTTGGGTGGGCCCGAGAATGATGGCATCAATACCAGTACCTTAATACTCAATACCGGGACCAATACAATGCTGCTCGATGGCAACGAAATTGACGCAACAGGTACGGGTAACAATACACTCCATCTGAATCAAAATGTGGCCAACGACGTCGCCATTGCGGGCGGTGGCGGTCGGGTGTTCATGATTGGCGGTGGAAATGTGATTGTGAATGGCGGTGGGAGTCTTGCTGTTGGCACCGCCACCCCCGCTGCCAGTGCAATCCTCGACATCCAATCTACCAACAAAGGGGTGCTGGTGCCACGGCTCACCACAGCACAGCGAACGGCAATCAGCAGCCCGGCTGCGGGACTGTTGGTGTATGACAGCAACCTTCAAAATTTCTTTTTCCATAATGGGACAAGTTGGACGCAAATAGGTTCGGGTAGCGGTGACGCAGACGCAGACCCCACCAACGAACTCCAAAACTGGGGCAACCTGCCCGGCATCCCCGCCGCTTTCTCCGACGGCATTGACAATGTGAACGATGCCGATGCCAGCACAACGAATGAACTGCAAACTGTTTCAGTGTCAGGCAGCAACATCACGCTATCCAATGGTGGCGGTACATTCAGCATAAACGACGCCGATGCCAGCCCGACGAACGAACTTCAAAACTGGGGCAACCTGCCCGGCATCCCCGCCGCCTTCGCCGATGGCACGGACGATGTGAACGACGCCGACGCAGACCCGACCAACGAGTTGCAGAACTGGGGCAACCTGCCCGGCATCCCTGTTGCCTTCTCCGATGGAATAGACAACGTGAATGATGCCGACGCAGACCCTACAAACGAACTTCAAGATTGGAGCAACCTGCCCGGCATCCCTGCCGCCTTCTCCGATGGCATGGACGACGTGAACGACGCCGATGCCAACCCAACCAACGAGCTACAGACCATTTCAAAAACAGGCAACACCGTCACACTGTCCAATGGTGGTGGTTCTTTTACAGATGCAGTCAACGACGCCGACGCCGACCCTACCAACGAACTTCAAGATTGGAGCAACCTGCCCGGCATCCCTGCCGCCTTCGCTGATGGCACGGATGAAGTGAACGACGCCGACGCCGACCCCACCAACGAGCTGCAGGATTGGAATACTTTGCCCGGAATCCCCGCAGCCTTCGCCGATGGCACGGATGATGTGAACGACGCCGATGCCAGCCCCACCAACGAGTTGCAGACCATTTCAAAAACAGGCAACACCGTTACGCTATCCAATGGTGGTGGCACTTTTACGGATGAAGTCAACGACGCAGACGCAGACGCCACCAACGAGCTGCAGGACTGGGGCAACCTGCCCGGCATTCCCGCCGCCTTCTCCGATGGCACGGATGACGTCAACGACGCAGACGCAGACCCCACCAACGAGCTGCAGGACTGGGGCAACCTGCCCGGCATTCCCGCCGCCTTCTCCGATGGCACGGACGACGTGAACGACGCCGACGCCGACCCGACCAACGAGCTACAAAACTGGGGCAACCTGCCCGGCATCCCTGCTGCCTTCTCCGATGGCACGGATGACGTGAACGACGCCGATTCCGACCCGCTCAACGAATGCAACACCAGCGTCAGCCTGAGCGGAACTACCCTCCATATTGTGGACGCAAACGGCGACAAATCAGTTAGCCTCAGCAGCCTCAACAAAGTGGGCAGCAACACCACCAACTACCTACCAAAGTGGAACGGCTCGGCGCTTGTGCAATCCACTTCCGTTTTTGAAGACGGCAGCGGAAACGTGGGCATCGGAACAGACGACATCCCCGGTGTTTACAAATTGGCGGTCAACGGCAGCATGGTCGCCACCGAACTGAAGGTGAAACTACAAGCCAACTGGCCCGACTACGTTTTTGAAAAAGATTACCCGCTCGTGCCCCTGCCCGAACTCGAAAAATCCATCCAACAAACCGGCCACCTGCCCGGCATCCCCAGTGCCGGGGAAGTCAAAGCCAACGACGGAATGGAAGTTGGCGAGATGCAGGTTCGGCTTTTGGAAAAAGTGGAGGAACTGACGCTGTACATCATTCAGTTGGAGAAGCGCATCAAAGAATTGGAGGATAAAAAGTGAAGCCAATTGCTGCACACGCAGCCGCAAAACAATCTGATTCATTCATGAAAAAAATCAAAAAATATGAAAGCGTTCATAAAATTCCTCCTGATTCTAATCTTGGCAACGGCATCGAGCGGTTCTATTTTTGGACAAGAGGTTCGGGCGGTGTGGATGTATGATTTCGATACTTGGAAGACCGAAGCAAACTTCGGCGACCGCATTTATTCAGCGTCAGCGTTGGGGTTCAATCAGATTTACCTTGGGGTAAAATCTGAATTATTGGGACAAGCCTCCTACCGCGATAAAATGATTGAATTTGTTGCGACTGCAAATACCCTTGGCATTGACGTTCATGCAACGACTTTGCAGAACCCTCATTTTACCTTCGATACGGAGGCTTACCCACAACACGATGATGCCTTAGATAGGATTCAAGTAATATTGGACTACAATGCTGATTATCCCAGCGCAGCATTTGCTGGAATCCATATTGATGTCGAACCCCATATTCTGACAGAAGCGAATCACGTAGGCCACGACCACGAGTTCTGGACGAAGATATCTGAGGGGCCAAATCCAGTCCTGACAGAGGTAATCAAAACCAGAAGGGCAGGGATAATGGCCCAGTTCAAAACCCTTGTTCAGCGGATTCGGGACGAAAAAATAGACCCGTACAACGACGACCATCCAAATGTCATTTTTACCTCCACCGTTGGTTGGTGGTACAATGAAAGAAGACTTGGCGCACCGGACGGCTACTTAAATTCTGGGGCAGCGGAGTTAACGGAGTATCTGGATGCCATCGTGCCGATGGTTTACAGCGGTGGTGTCGGAGAAGATGTTGACGATATCGTTTCGAGGGTAGATGATGAAATCCGGGAAGCGAATGCCCCGACCATAATTGGCATTTCCCACGAGTCATTGCAAAATTTTCCCGGCGGTGTACAGGCCGCCATCGCTGGTTTGGCGCAAGAATTTGAAGGCGACCCAGCCTTCGACGGCGTTGCTGTTTTCCAATTTGCTGACCTTCCGACCGGCACTTGCCCAGTTCCGCTTTTTGCACAATGCGGCTTGGACTTGAATAACAGCCCCATTCCAGGAGGCATCTATCAAGCCTTGCCGGGGGCAATTTTGACCGCCAGCGGGATAGTCAACTCGGAGTCGAACACACCCGTCGTTTTACGTTCGAGCAATGCCATCGAACTACAGCCGGGCTTCGAGGTTTTGCCCGATATGAGCGTTGATTTTCACGCCCACATTCAAGCGCAGTGCCTGCCTTTGCTGCTCGAAACCATGACATTCGAGGACAACGACTACCCCGACGTGCAGCCGGAAGCCTACCTCTACACGGGCGATTTCGTCGAACCGCTCGAGTCCAATATCCCGGCAAATGGCAATGGCTATGTACCGGGAATGTCGAACCGTTATTTCATCTCGCTTTTTGGCCCCCGCTACAAAGACGTGAGCTCGAGCAACTCGAATTTCTACGATTTCCACACCGGGGAAGACATGGTGGACGGCTTCGTCATGCCAGAATCGGAAGGCGACCCGAACGAAAACATCATCTGCCGCTGTACGGGCGTGGTGGAAGAAGTGGACAACGTGGTGGGGACAAATGACGAGCCTGGCCGCTGGGTCAAGGTGCGCTGCAACCAAGAATTTCGGAAGAACGGCCAAGGCCCCGACTGGGGCAACATTTTTATGGCTTACCGGCACCTGCTGAGTATCGCCAACAACCCGGCGACCGGTCAGATGTGGGCTGTGGGAAATGCCATTGCCAAAGGCGATATCATCGGAAAAATGGGTGCGTCGGGGGTCACGGTGAACAACCACCTCCACTATTCGATTCAGCGGAAAGTTTGCGACCTCGGAAACACCAGCATTTCAAAAGGAGCGTACATCAATGTCCACGCCTTGCGCACCTTTGACCCGGCCGCTTACCCGCACCTCCTCGAACCGCTGGATGGCGCCGAAATTCGCCTGCTCGATTATTCCGAAAACACGGCTTTGCTCCGAATCGCGCTGCCCTACAACCAGTTTGCAGTGCGGGCCATTCGAGTAAGTCTTCCTGACGGCAGTTACTCACGCGAAGTGGATTTTGAAAAAATCAGCGCGGAGGCCGACGACGAGACCCAACTGCGCGACGACCCCGAATTCACGCAGGATTTGCGGCTTTTCCCCTACCCGTACAATCACGGGAAATCGGCTTACGAACGTTTCACCGCTGAACTGAACGACAGCCCCGGCTTTCCCGCGGGCTACCCAGGTCTGACTTACCCAATCCCGGACGAGGGGATTTTTTCAACACCAGCCTATGTGCTGGACATCAGGGCAGAAAACCTGCCTGACGGCTTTTGCCTCAACGACCTGCGGGTCAGCGTCATTGACATTTGGGGAAACGGTGTGAAAACAGTTGGCAACCACCCACCACAAGTGGCACTTTCGTTAAAAGACCCGAATGCTTCCCAACCGCAGACCCGCTATTTGGCTGACGATTACCCGTATTTCAAAAACATGGACGCGGAACCCATTCAATTCGAGGCTTCAACCTTCGACTTGGAAAGTTCTGTGGGGTCTGTTTCTCTTTTCGTCAACGGGGCTTTTTATGGCTCAGATGCCAGCGCACCATTCGTGTTTTCCGTTCCCGCCTCTACCCTGAATGTGAACACAGTAAATGAATTTAAAGCCGTCGCATACGATGTAGATGAGGAAGTGGGGAGGGATACTTCGGACATCTTGCACGCCTACGTTACCAACCATCAACTTTTTACAAAAAGGATAATCAGCACCAATGACGACGCGGAAGAAAACAAAGTCAGCCATGATGTTGACAACGACAGTTACGACATGGATTTGTGTTTCGATGCGGGCGCAACCCGGCAATTCGTTGGGCTACGTTTCACCTCGGTTTCGATTCCACCAAATGCCGTCATTGAAAAGGCTTTTCTCCAATTTACTGCCAAAGTTGCCGCCTGCGGAGCCACGGATATTCATATTTATGGGCAGGATGCCGACGACGCTCCGACGTTTGTCGAAGGCACAAACAACCAAAATATCAGCGCCCGTCCGCCCACGGATGCCACCGCCGACTGGTCGCTTTCCGCTGGTTTTGGCGATTGCTGGAAATTGGGCGCATCCAACCTTGCCCAACGGAGTCCCGATTTGAGCAACATCGTTCAAGAAATCGTTCAAAGGCCCGTTTGGGCTTCGGGCAACGACCTGGTGCTGGTGCTGGAAAACGATGACACAGAAAACCGACGGCAAGCATATTCCTATTCGGGTTGCGGGCTGTTTGAAAGTGAGGGGCGGCGAATGTCGCCAAAATTGATTGTCGAGTACTCACCGCCGCCAGCAAGCAAGGCAATAAATACTTCTTTGACCGCCGACCAAGGGAAGGTGAAAATATACCCCAACCCCACCGCCGGAAACGAGCTGTTCATCGAAATCAAAGGAATGCAATCCGAAAATGCTGAAATAATGCTTTCAAATCTGACGGGTCAGGTGCTTTTCGCACAGGCGATGTTACCTATCGAGGGGAGCCGTTTTAAGCTGGATGTAAGTTTTTTAAAGCCGGGCGCTTATTTTGTTCAGGTAAAAACGGAAAATCAAACTTCCGTTGCTAAATTTATCCGGCAATGAAGACTGCCCTGACAGCTAGGCATTTCGGAATGGGAATGCGGGGGTGTCACTGTAACTCGTAATTTCGGCGGGAGTGTCTGATGGGTATTTTTGTTGAAATAAATTAACCTAATTTTTCACCTTAAATCGAGTAATCATGAATAATGTACGTTTTGAAGAAATCGTCCAGCTTTCACCAGATGCGCCAGTCTACAGCGAGGATCCTGACTATTATAGGGTTGATGTTGTTCAATTAAAAAATGACCAGCCTCTCGCCACCAATATTACTCGAATTAAAGTCAGATACCCTGGCGACGATCACAATGTTAAAGCAATTATTGGCGTAAGTGAAGGTGATGCTTTAATGACTGAAAATCAATGGGTAATTCTCCCATGCCCCCCATATTGCGAGAAAGATGGCAATCTTCTTCCCGTTAAAAACCACGATCCATTTGGTACTGTTGAGATAAGCTTTACTGATGCTCAAAGCTTATTCTGAGGCTAACAATAACTGTCTTACTTCAAAGTATTTGAGCCACGAAAAAGTCCCATTTTATATCGGCACAATTGTGGCTCCTCCTGAGCCTCACCTTTCAGACTGGCCTCGCCCAGCCTGAAAGGCTTTTTTTCAACCACCTGACCCAAGCTGACGGCCTCTCGCAAGCCACCAACAACATCGTTTTCACTGACTCAAGGGGCTTCGTTTGGATCAGTTCTATCAACGGACTGAACCGCTACGACGGGCAGCAGGTGAAGGTGTACAAATACCGCCAAGGCGATCCCTACTCTCTCCCCGACAACTACATCCAAAGCAGGATTATCGAGGACGGGCAGGGCGACCTTTGGTTTTCGACCTACGAAGCCCTAGTGCGCTACGAGCGCAAACATGATCGCTTTTTGAGCTACACGGTGCCTGTTGAAAAAGGGATTCCCCCCAAAGGTTACCGGTTGGCATTTCAGGGCAGGGCATGGCAGTTTGCTGTGGTAGTGCAGGGAACACAACTGTGGCTATTCGACTCGCTAAACTCAGAATGGTGCCTCGAACACGACCTGCCAACCGTTACGCACCGAGTAGTGCCGCTGCTCACCCGAAATGGCACATGCACGGGCTTGGCTACTTTCAGCTACGACCAGCAAGGCATCCATTTCATCTGGTACAATTCCACAAAGGACTTGTTGCAGCCACAGCGTTTCATCGGCTCGAACGGCGAACCTTCCATCCGCCCCACCGATGCACTGGCAGAAGGCGACTCACTATTGCGGGTAGCAGCCCGTGAAGGTTTTTTGACGATTGGTTTGAAAAATGGGGGAAGTTGGCAATTCCACCCCACTCCTGATTGGCAGCCCAACGACCTTGATGTTTACGAACAGGGACAACTCTTGTCAACCCTGTCGGGAGGTGGCTGGACGATTGCGCCAAAGGACAGTCTGCACTCAGGCAAGCGTTTTTCCCATGAGCCGGGCAATCCTTGGAGCCTTGCCTCCAACCGAACCTTCGGCATCAGGAGGGACAGAAACGGCGTCATTTGGACGGGTGTAACGGGAATTGGGGTAGATTTCACACAGCCGGCCAAAGTCAAATTCAACCTTCTCGATGTGGGCCAGCTTTGGAGCATCACCGATAGGCCCACCGGCATCTCCGCCATGGCAGAGGACAGAGACGGAAATACTTGGTGCGCAAGCCGCTACGGAGGGGTCTTCGTGTTATCCCCCGACAAGCAGCCACTGGCGCATTTCAGCAAAGAGGAAGGCTTGCCGAGCAATGATGTTTACTATTTTTTTATTGACAGCGAAAACCGTCACTGGGCGTTGACTTTCAGCGGGTTAGGGTTGCTCGGGCCTAATGAAAAAAGTTTCCGCACGATTGCCCCTGGAATGGGGTTTCTGCACGGGATTGAGCTTAAAAAAGGGAAAGGAGTGCTGCTCTCCTCGCTTTCAAAGGAAGTTTTTCAAGTCGCCGAATCAAGCGGAGAGGTGCAATTGAGGAAAATGCCGCAATTCAAGGAAGGAGGTGCCTACACTTACTTTTTTCAAGCCAAAAATGGCTGGTTGTATGCATGTCGTGATTTGAGCAAAATCGAAGTCAGAGACCCCGACAACAATTTCAAACTGATAGAAACACACCCCATCAAAGGGGATGTGCATGGTTTTCATGAAGAACCCGGTAGCGGCATCTTATGGATTGCCACTGGCAACGGTTTGGTGAAATTGACTCCCAAAATCCCCATTCCACAAACCTTCACGGAGGCCGACGGATTGCCCGACCAGCATGTTTACGCGATTTTGCCCGACGAAAACGGCACATTCTGGCTGACCACGAACAGGGGAATGGTTCAGTTTTTTCCGAAGGAAAACCCGCCTCGTTTCCATGCCTTCGACATACCGGATGGCTTGCAGGGTTTGGAGTTCAATTCATTTGGCTTCCTTCGCCGCTCAAACAGGGAATTCTGGTTCGCCGGGCAGAATGGCATTAATTATTTCATCCCTGACAGTATTCGGCTGTTGCGGCACTTGCCACAAGTTCAGTTCACTCGCCTTTACGTCAATGATAACGAGGAGCTGAGGCCCTGCGCACTGACAGGTGCAACAAATATTTCGGAGGCAACAAAATTGGATTTTAACTGGAAAGAAAACACCTTGAGTTTTGAATTTGCCGCGTTGGAATTCAGCAATCCCTCCAAAAACACTTTTCAATACATGATGGTGGGTTATGATGAAAGTTGGGTGCAAGGAGGCACACGTGGGTTTGCCCGATATGCAAACTTGCCGCCCAAAACTTATACTTTCAAAGTTAGGGCCACCAACTCCGATGGGCAATTGTCGGAACCAAAGGTCCTTACAATCGCCATTGCCCCCCCTTGGTGGAAGCAATGGTGGTTTGTTTCGCTGGTGCTGGCGGCGTTGTTGACAACAGGCTACGGCATCTACCGATGGCGCGTGGCGCATTTGCTTCGTATTGAGCGACTGCGCAACCAAATCTCCAACGACCTCCACGACGATATCGGCGCCACACTGAGCAACGTCAACATCCTCACCACGCTCATCCGGCAGCGGCTGCCCGCCGACAGCGAGGCCCTGCCGCTGCTCGCCCGCATCGAGGAAGAGGTGCTGGCCAGTGCCGAATCCCTGGACGACATCATTTGGAGCATCAACCCACAGAACGACCCGCTCGACAGGGTGTTGGCCCGGATGCGCCGCTTCGCCACCGAAGCCTTTGAGGCGAAGGGCATCGCAGGCGAACTACGTTTCCCACCGCAGGCAAAACGTCTTCGGCTTGATATGGACAAACGGCGGCAGTTCTACCTTTTTTTCAAGGAGGCAGTCAACAATTTGGTGAAATACGCAGCCTGTAAAACGGCACTAATCAACGTAGAATTTGACCAGGGCAAACTGAATGTCATCATCAAGGACGATGGCGTGGGCTTCAACCTCGATGCCGTCCGGGAAAGCGGAAATGGCCTGCTGACCATGCGCCAAAGGGCGAAAAACCTTCGTGGTGCATTTGATATTCAGTCTGTTCCAGGGGAAGGGACGACCGTGCGGGTCTCCTTCCCTATCACAGAAATCAGTGATTGAACGGGGCTTGTTTCACCGATAAATTTGTAGCATGAAAATCCTGATTTATGAAGACGACGACAAGTTGCGCCAATCGCTGACCCTGTTGATAGATGGCACGGAGGGCTATTCCGTGGTGGGAGGCTTCCCCAATTGCCGCAACGTGGAGGCCGAGGTCGGCGCACTCATGCCCGACATTGTGCTGATGGACATTGACATGCCGGAGGTGAACGGCATTGAGGGCGTGGAACGCATCAAGGTGAAGTTCCCCGATGTAAAAATCCTGATGCACACCGTTTTCGACGACAACGACAAACTTTTTGCTTGCCTGAAAGCGGGTGCAAACGGCTACCTGCTCAAGAAAACCTCGCCCGTCAAATTGCTCGAAGCCTTGCAGGACATCCACACCGGCGGCGCACCCATGTCGCCCGGCATCGCCCGGCGGGTGCTGGCGACCTTCCACGAGATGAAGCCAGCCACAGAGAAATACGGCCTGACCAAGCGGGAAAAAGAGGTGCTCCAACTGCTCACAGATGGCTATACCTACAAGGCAATTTCCTCCGAATGCCATATTTCCATGGACACTGTTTCCACCCACCTTCGGCATATCTACGAAAAACTTCACGTCAACTGCGGCACCGAAGCCGTCGCCAAAGCCATCCGGGAGCGGCTTATATGACCCGCTACTACCTCTCCTTAAATCACAGAATTTTGTGATTGTTTGCACCTTCTCTTAGCGCCAATTTTGCCCAACAGTTGTTGAAAGCAACTCGTTTTAAACGAAAATCATTCAGCTTATTTTACCCTAATTTTATTCCAAATGAAAGCATTACCCTTTGCTTCCAGTGCCCGGTTTCTGGACAACCTTGATTCCGAGATAGAAACCCACCTCTCCGACAACACCCTCACCGTGACCCGCCTGACCCGCCTCATTGGTATGAGCCGCACCAACCTGCACCGTAAACTGGAGCGGTCGGTCGGCATGTCCGCCACCGAATATGTGCGAAAAAAACGCTTGGAAAAAGCTGCCGAACTGCTGAAAGAGCAGCCGGATTGGAGCATCTGCCAAGTGGCGATGGAGGTGGGTTTTGACAATCAGGGCTATTTCACGAGGCGATTTCGGGAAGTGTTTGATTGCCCCCCGGCAGCATTTCGAGCACAGCGGGAAGGATTGGAGCAGGGGTAAATTTTAATGTTCCCGGCTGATTCATTGCTGGCGAGTTGAATATCATTTACCTCGCTGGTTCCGGTCTCCGGCGAGTGTCGCAGCTTCCTGGAAAAGATTTCCGGCTTATTTCACCACCATCACATCCCCCTTGTACAAAATCACCACCTCGTCGAGGAACTCCACCTCCGCTGTCCAGGCGAACACGGCGCCCTGCATCTCCATGCCGTTGAACGTGCCGTCCCAGCCGATGCCCGCGTTGTTGGGCATGAAATCGTACAGCTCGAACACATGCTCGCCCCAGCGGTCGAAGACCTTGAGGGACTTCACCCGCAGCACCTCCGCCCCGCCGAAGACGTTGAACAGGTCGTTGATGCCGTCGCCGTTCGGGCTGAAGGCGTTGGGGATGTACACGTCCCGGGTGGCGTGTACGTCCACGAAGATGCTGTCCGATGCCGTACAGCCGTCCTCGGAAGTGACGGTCAGCGAATAGCCCATCGGGTGGAAGATGTAAACGTAGGGCGTGGGGCAGTCGTAGCAGGAGAGGCCAGGTTTTTGCCCCCAAGCGTACAGCTCGGCTCCGGTCACGATGAGCGGCGTGATGCGGAGGCTGTCGCCGAGTTCCAGCGTGATGTTTTCACCCAAATCCAATACGGGGATGATGGCCGCTTCGAGCTGCACCGTCGAGTCGAGGAGGCAGCCGTTGGCGTCCTGCACGGTGAGGGTGTAGGGGCCTTCAGGTAGGTCGGTGAAGCTGGTGCTGTCGGCGTACGGGCTACCGTTCAGTGAGTATTGGTATGGCGCAATGCCCCCGGCCACGCTCTGTGCGGTGATGCTGCCCGTGAGCGGCCCGGCGCAAACGGGGTCGTTGAACAGGGCGGCCAACAGCAGCGGGTTCGGCTCGTCGAGGGTGTAGCTGGCCGTGAGGGTGCAGCCGACGTTGTCGGTGACGGTGAGGGTGTAATCGCCTTCGACGAGGTTTGGGGCCAATGCGGTAACTGCCCCGCTCGACCAAGCGTAGCTGTACGGCGGAAGGCCACCGCCTGCAATTGCCAGCAGCGAGCCGTCCGAGCCGCCGTTGCAGGAGATGTTGAAGCCGCCGCCGTACACCGATGGTGTAGTGATGACGGTGAGTGGCGTGGGCTGCCCGACGTCAGTGAGCAACACCACGTCGTTGCCGAAGGCGTCCTGAATGTTGATGACGTAAGTACCCACGGGCAGCCCGGTCAGGGTTTCCACCACGTTTACCCCCGACAAATTGCCCATGCCGCTGGGGCCGGGCTGTCCGAGGCGGTACCAGTCGTAGGTGAAGGGCGGCGTACCGTCGTCCACGGAGAAAGTGACGACACCGTTGGAGCCGCCGTAGCACTGCACTTGGCTGGCGCCAATGGTGGCCTGTATCTCACAAATAACGACAAACAAATCGAGGTTCACGGTGCTGTCGCAACCGAGCCAAGTGGCCAAGTTTTCTTGGTAAATGCCCGTGTCAAAGTAGGGGTTGCCGCCGACCCAGAGCGTGTCGCCGTCGCAGATATTGAGGTCGAGGTTGGTCACTTGGTTTGGCGCAGCCGTAATGGTCACTTGGATGACGCTGTCGCAATCAGCGGGCGTTTGGTAATGGAATTCATAGTTGCCAGCGAGGTAAAGCACCGTGTCGGCCACCACGAAGGAGTCGCCGCCGCAAAGGTTCTCCACGTACACGGTCGGTGGCATCTCGGCGATGGTCACGAACTGGCAGGTGGGCGTAGCCTCGTCGCAGACGTTCTTGGCTTTCACGCAAAGCTGGTAAGTGCCGGGGCCAGGCCAGGTGTAGGTCAGCGAGGTATCCGTGCCAACAGTGTTGCCATTTACCGTCCATTCGTAAATGGTGGCTGCGGGCAGGTAGGGCGTGGTGTAGGTGAGCGTGGAACCGGGGCAGGCATCGAAGATGCCCGTGATGGGGCCGGTGCTGGAGAGCAGGGGCACTTGGGTGCTGCCGCTCACCACGTCAATGACGTAGGTACAGATGTCGCCGTCGTTTCCGTCCATCACGAAGTAGTAATATTGGCCGATTTCCAGCGGCACGATCGTCGTGAAGTTCTGAGAAGTGCCGGGCGGGATGTCGCCGTCGCAATTGGAGATTAGCTCGAAGTTTTCGCAATCCAGGCTTTCGTAAATGCCGACCTCAAGCCCGGTGAAGCTGCCGATGCCGCCACTTGCGCAATTTGACACACTGACGGACAGGGTAAGGTTAGTGCTGGCTGCCCGGAAGGCAATCCATTGGGCGTTGTGGACGGTGGAGGTGCAAAACCCTGGGGGGGCTTCTCCCGAGATATTGGAGTCGTTGATGCCGGTGAAGCCGTCAATGTCGCAGACCACGCAGGCGTCGAGGCAGAAGGAGGTCATGGAGGCGGGATTGCCGCAGGGTAGGGGCTGCGCCGTGGCGAGGATGTTCAGCGCCAGGACGGCCAAAGATGCGAGTAGTGTCTTTTTCATAAAAAGTGTTTGCGCCAGCAAAGGAACGGCACAAGATAAGTACAAAGCCGGGTAGGTGGATGTTATGTCGGGAAGGTTGCATGGGGAGTGTTGCGTTGGCCGCTTGTGCACCATGCCAGTTCCGATGTAAACAAAAAAAGGGCGGAAGACCCCAGTCCCCCGCCCCTTGCGCAAATATTGCGAATTGATTCATCCAGTTGAAAGCGTGTTTATCGCCTTGCTTTTTGGGTCATGACCTTGGCCATTTTTTGCTTGACTCGGTTTTGTACTTTGGCATGTTGTTTTACGGCAACTTTTGCAGCAACTGAATGCTTGCCGCCGAGCACGAGGCCCTCGCCGCCCACTATTGGGCATTCGTAGCAGCTCTCGAAAATGGCATTCAGTTCGTCGTCGTTGTTCACCGAAACCACAGAGCCGTCGACGGTGAGCGTTACGCTGATGGGGTACTGGAAACTTGGGTCTTCCTCGCTGTTCGGGTTGTTTTCGTAAAAATCGAAAATGGCCGTCCAAAGCTCCTCGTCGTTGTTGATGGCAGGGGTGCTGCCGTCCGGCAAAACGAGCGTGAGCGGGAAATTGAAGGTGAAGCAATCCTCGAAGCCGCCACCACCTTCGCCACCGTAACAGTCATCAATGATGGCGTAGAACTCGTCGTCGTTGTTCACCGTCACGATCTCGCCGTTTTCCAGTTGGAGGTTCATCGGGTAGGCGATGGTCGGGAATTCCGACGGGTATTCGGGGTGTGCCTCAAACCATGCCGTGAATACCTGGTCAAGTTCCTCATAGCTGTTGGCCGTGGCGGTGGTGCCATCAGGCAGGGCTACCGTTACTGGGAACACGTATTCGAAGCAGATTCCGGTTGGCACCCCTGGCTCCCAAATCCCGAAACAATCTTCAAAAAGCGTATTCATGCCAGCTTCATCGGCCACGCTGAGGGGCGTTCCGTCGGCCAAGATGACGTGGATGGGAAATGCAATGGTGGGGTAAAGCGTGTCGGTGGGGTTGTTTTCAGACCATTCGTACATGGCCTCGCCCAACTCCTGGTCGCTGCCGACGGTTGCCGAGGTGCCATCAGGATAAAGCACCGTCACGGGATACTGGATGGAGAAGCAGTCCTCCCAGCCCAGGTCAATGTCCACCTCGATGCAATCTTCCAACAGGGCGATCAGTTCCGCTTCCGTGGCCACGGAATGCGTTGTGCCATCTTCCAAGGTCACGCTCAGTGGGTACACGATGGCCGGGCAGGTCGTGTCCGCTGGGTTGTTCTCGAACCACTCGTTGTAGATGTGTTCGAGTTCCTCCATGTTTTCGGCGGTCTCCTCGCCGCCATCGGGCAGTGCCACCGCCACTGGGAAACCGATTTCAAAACAGAGGCCATCGCCTTCGGGGTCGGTGTCACGGTTCACGATTTGCTGCATACCGTTGTTGGCTGAAAAGTCGCCTTCAACGGGGGTGGGTGTGGTGGGTTCGTCTTTTTTGCAGGCTGCAAAAAGGGCGATGAACAAGAGGGCTAACAAGTTGATTTTCAAAAGATTGCTGATGTTTTTCATTGCTTTAGAATTTAGATTTTTGATTAATTTTTTGGCAAAAAATCCCCAGCCCCACTGAGAGGTGCACCTTTCAGGTAGTTTGCTTCATTGGATTTTCAAGCCAGCCTTGAATTGATTTTTTCAGAAACGAAGTTGAAACGGGCAGCGCTTAGAATCGCTGTTTTTCAACCTTTATATTTACCAGACAATCTCGGTTTTCGATTCCCCTAATAGGTTTTGATTTTTTTTGAAAAAAAGTTAGAACACTACCTCAAGTGGTGTCCGTTCCGTAGCAATGGAGCATAAGTACATCGGAAACTAAGTTTCATTGCTTTTTCCACAATGCCAATCCCAAAAGGAGGGAAAAATTGCGAAGCAATTTTTCCCTCCAAAAATCTCTCCCGGCAGCGCCGCCGAAGGCGGCGCTGCCGGGAGAAGGGGGTTACTTGGGGCGTTCCGCCCCAAACCCCTGTTTTGAGAAAGACAAGAAATATCTAAGTAGTTGGTGAAAATTATACGACGCAGGAAGTCCTTGCAATGTATTGAAAGTCAACGAGTTGCGACAATGACCAATGACAATTAAATGACCAATGATTACTTAAAACCGCACCCCATAATACACCCCCGGCATCATTGGAAACAAGTACACTGGCTTTAGTGCCGGGTTGCCCATCGGGTCATAGTCAATGGTGTAGAACGCCACGTTCTTGCGGTTGTAGGCATTGAAAACGCTGGCTTTTAGCTGGTGCTCCAGTCGCCCGGTTTTCACCGAGAAGGACAAGGCCAGGTCCAGTCGGTGGTAGGGCGTGCCACGGAGGCTGTTCGTCTGGCCGGGCGGGGCGGACACGTTGCCTTCGTCGGTCAGTTGTGGGTTGGGCGAGCCATAAACCCAGTTCAGGCTGGCTTGCCAGTGGCTGTTGAAGCGGTAGTAGCCGAAGAGCTTCAGTTCGTGCCGACGGTCGAAACTGAAAGGGTAGGGCTTCCCCGTGTTCAGGAAAGTGGATTGCCGTGTCGTCTTCGAAAGGCCGTAGCCGACCCACCCACCCAGTCGGCCTTCCTCCCTGCGCAGCAACAGTTCCAGCCCCCGGCTCTTGCCGCTGCTGGAAATAAAGACATCCTCTGGGTCAACCTCGCCTAAAATTGGGTCGAAAAAGAACGAATCGGGGAAGGCCAACAGCCCCTGCATGGTTTTGTAGTAGGCTTCCACGCTGAATTCCACGCCCTTGCCCAATTTGCCCTCCATCCCGACCGTGCCCTGCCATGCCTTCTGCGGCCCGATGCGGGTGTTGGTGGGCGTCCAGTAATCGCCGGGAAAAAGGAAACCAAGCGTGGCCACCCGGTGCAGGTACTGCGTGGCGCGGGTGAGCGAGGCAGTTAGTTTTTGCTTGTTGCTCAGTTGGAAGGCGGCGTTCAGGCGAGGCTCCGGCAGCAGAAAAGCCTTGCCATCTGAGTAGAAACCGGACAAGCGCAGCCCCGTGTTGAGGGTCAGCTTTTGCCCCAACCGCCATTCGTCTTCCACATAAGCGTCAAAGCTGATGGCATTCAATTCCTTGCCTGTTCGTTGTTCGAAATAATCGCCAATGGTCAAGCTGTCAAAATTGAATTCCCCCTCAATTTCTTCCTGAAGCACTTGTGCGTTGGGCAAAAATTGATGTCCGGTCACGCTTGCCCCGAAGCGCAGGTATTGGTTGGCGGAGGGGGAATAGTCGAAATCCGTTTTCCAGGCCAGGTCTCGGATTTCGGACGTCAGCCCGATGAAATAGGAGAAGGAAAAAGGCATCTCTCCGGGCTGGCCAAAATCATAGACAGCGGAACTGAGGTTGCCCAAGGAAAAATTGAAATGGCTGTAGGTAAATGAAGTATTGGAAAACAGTTTTGGGTTGAACAGGTGGTTCCAACGCAGGGAAGTGATGGTATTGCCCCATTTTAGCTCAAGCGCAGTGGATTCCGTGGATACCTCGTCCTCATATTCATACATGCCTCCGTAGAAGTCTTTTCCGCGGTAAAAGCTGAGGTAGAGCTTGTCCTTGTCCGAAAAACGATAGCTCAACTTGGTGTTGAAATCGTAGAAACGGTAAGTCGGGTCAATAAAATCATCCGTTGTCAGCAGTTTGTTCAAAGCGGGCAGCAGGTAAAAATCGCTATGCGTCCGCCTTCCGCTCACCATCAGCGTCCCTTTTTTGTGGGCAAATGGCCCCTCCACCGTCGCCTTCACCCCGATGACATCGGCGCCGAGTTCTCCGCCCCATCGGTTCTGGTTGCCCTCCTTCGTGTACACGTCCATCACCGACGAGATGCGTCCGCCGTACCTCGCCGGTATGCCGCCCTTCAGCAGCTTGGCGTCCCGAATGGCCGAGGTGTTGAAAATGGAGTACATGCCCATCAGGTGGTCGGCGTTGTAAACCGGCACACCGTCCATCAGCACCAGGTTTTGGTCGGCATTGCCACCCCGCACGAACATGCCGCCCGTGCCGTCGGCGCTCGTCTGCACGCCCGGCAGCATCTGCATGATGCGGAACAAATCACTCTGTCCGCCGAGGTCTGGGGCCGCCTTGTAATCATCTGGCTTGAAGCGCCGAAGCGAGCCAGGCGAGGGCAGCAGGTTGCCCACTGCGGTATCGGTCGGTGTCACCACCACCTCCGCCAGCATCAGTGACGGTCGGATGGCACGGCTGATGCGCTGGCTCTCTTTTTGGGTCAAAACGACCGTCTCCTCGCTGTACCCGATGTAGTTGAATCGAAGTTGATAGGCCGTGGTGGGCAGGGTCAGGCTGTAAAATCCGTACTCGTTCGTCACCGTGCCCTGCCCCAGTTCAGGGCAGTAAACAGCTGCCGCAATGAGGCGCTCGCCCGTCTCGGCATCTTCCACGAAGCCGTTCAGCGTCATCAGCCGAACCTCCTCCACGGGCAGAAGGTAGAGCACCAGTTGGCCGCCCGCTTCCCGGTAGCCCACGCCCGTGCCTTCCAACATTTCATCCAGCACCAGCCTTGCAGGCTTGGCTTTCGCCTTCACCGTTACCCTGTTTTTTACGGTAAAAAAGCGCTCGCTGTACGCCAGCCGCAGGTCGTTCTTTTTGGCCAACTGCCCCAGTGCTTCTGGCACGGTCAGGTTTCGCACCGAGAGGCTCACCGGCTTTTCGAGCAGGCTTTGCGCAGTCAGGTGGCCGGTGCAAATGGCCAAAACGACAACAACCTTCACGAGCAGCCAAAAGGCCCGTGAAGGTTGCAGCGAAGCGTTTTTTTTACTTAATTTTCTGATAATCAATTGGATATGTTTTGTTCACTGATAAATCAATCGCAGCGCCCGCCCGTCAATCGAAACCCACTGTCCGGTGTTTTTACCACTTTGGCACCAAAGAGCGTACCGAGCGTTTCCAACGCAGCGTCCAGCGTTGCCTTTTCAAACGTCACCGTCACCGGACACCGTTCAACTGCTTGATTTTCAACGGATAAGGCCACGCCATGCAAAGCAGACAACTCTCGAAGGACTTCGTCCAGTGGGGTGTTTTCAAACACCAATTTGTCCGTGTGCCAAGCCGCCGTGTTGTTGGCAGCGCCGCTCGTTTTTGACAGGCTGTTTTTGTTTTGGTCAAAAACGCCTGTTTCGTTGGCCACCAGCAGCAGGTTTTCCTTGACACCAGTGGGTTGGAGGCGCACTTTTCCCGTGCTCACGTTCACTTCGAGGGTGGGGCTGTCCTTCTCGTTGCGCACGTTGAAGGAGGTGCCGAGCACCGTCACTTCACCGAGGCTGGTCTTCACCACGAAGGGCCGCTGCGGGTTTTTGGCCACTTCGAAAAAAGCTTCTCCGGTCAGTTCTACCCGGCGTTCCTTTCCCTCGTTTTCTGTGAAGAATTGCAGCGAAGACTGTGCGTTCAACCAGACCTTGGAACCGTCGGCAAGTTCCACGGGCTGCTGGGCAGGGGAGTCGCCCGTTGCGAAGCGACCCAACTCAGCGTCGCTGCTCATGAATTTGCGGAGCACCAAGGGTGCAGCTACCAGCAAAACGATGGCCGCTGCGATGGCCAGCCAGTTTCGTCGTGGCTTCATGGACACGAGCTTGGCCGGGGTGGTTGCCGCTGCTTGTGAAATGCGCCGCTCCAGCCGCTCGAAATCGGCATCAGCGTCCAGTTCGACATCCTGTGAAAAGCCGCCACTGAGCTGCCAAGCTTGTTCCACCTGTCGTGCAACCAGTTGGTTGTCAGGTGATTGCGCCAGCCAGTCGTCCAGTTCGGACTGCTCGTCCGGCGTCAGCGTCCGGCTGAGTTTTTTTTGTAAAAGTGATATGTACAGTTCTTCTTCCATAGAAATGAGGGTTTGAGAGTGTGGGGGATTGAGGGTTTGAGCGGGGGCAACCCAATTGTCAATTCTGTGACAATCCAAAAAGGTGTTTCCCCTAATGGATGCCAGCTTTTATCCAAAAAAATTACGCCCGGCCAGCCAAGCCAGCAACGCTGGTGTCACGTACGGCCTGACGGCTTCCCGCAAGGTGGCGAGGGCACGGGTCATGTGGTTTTCGATGGTCTTGGTGGAAATGTTGAGATGTTCCGCAATTTCCTTGTGGGACAGGTTTTCAAGCCTGCACAGCGTGAAGATGACTCGGCATCGCTCCGGCAACGCAGCGATGGCAGATTGTATAACTTGTTCTAAATCAGACACTTCGAGTTGTGTTTGGGCATCAATGGCGTTGGAAGGGCGCTCCGGGAGCCGCTCCGGTTCCGTGAAGTCGAGCCGGCGGGATTTGATGAAGTTGAGGGTTCTGTTCACCACCGATCGGCGCAGGTAGGCTTTCAAGTTGGTCTGCACTTCGATTTCCTCCCGCCGCCGCCACAGCTCAAAAAACACGTCTTGCGCAAGGTCACGTGCGGTTTCGCTGTCGCCGAGGATGTTGTTAGCGGTGACGACAAGGTATTTGTAGTAACGGTCAAAAAGTGCCCGGTAGGCGGTTTTATCGCCCGTTTTTACCTTCAAAAACAAGTCTTGTTCTTCCATTGAATACTCGTAAACCATAGGCTGTGCGGGAATTTTGCGCAAAAATCCTAAAAAACTGCCAAACGTTTTGGTTTAGTGTGGACGAGGCTTGCCATTTGCTTGATATGATGGCTGTGCGACTAAAAATCAGGCAGTGTTCTAACGAGACTAAAGCATGGATTTTTGAGGCCGTAACCGTTCTTATGTTGAATTGAATTTTTTGCACCAAAAATTTGCCCGTTCCACTAACCTTCTTTGCCTCGTTGTGTTCTCGGAAATCATTCATCATTTAAAACAATCACAGCATGAAAAAAATCGGGATACTCGGCTCCGGCGTCGTTGCGAAGACGCTCGGCAGTGGCTTCATCAAGCACGGCTACGACGTGATGCTCGGCACCAGTGATGCCTCAAAATTAGCTGATTGGCAAGGCAAAAGCGGCGGGCAGGTCGGCAGTTTTTCCGAAGCTGCCGCCTTCGGCGAAATCGTGGTACTGGCGGTCAAGGGCGTTCACGCCGAAAGCGCACTCCAGAAAGCGGGCGTGGACAATCTCAAAGGCAAAACCGTCATAGATACCACCAATCCGATTGATGAAAAGGTGGGGCCACAAAAAGGGGTGCTACATTTTTTCACTGACCTGAACACATCGCTGATGGAACGGCTGCAGGCATTTGCGCCAGCTGCAAATTTCGTGAAATCGTTCAACAGCGTTGGCAGCAGCTTGATGGTTGACCCGCAGTTGCCCGATGGCCCGCCCTCCATGTTCATCTGCGGAAATGAGACCAAAGCGAAGCAAGAAGTTACCGATTTGCTCCACGAAATCGGTTGGGAAGTGGAGGACATGGGCGATGTCGAATCTGCACGTGCCATCGAGCCGCTGTGCATCCTTTGGTGCATTCCCGGTTTTCAGAAGAACCAGTGGACACATGCGTTCAAGTTGCTGAAAATGTGAAACTTTAGGTGGTGGGCAGCCTTGGAATTAACTTTCACACTGACTGCCCACTGCCCACTGTCGAACTGCGAACTCAAACTCACCCCGCCGTCTTCCTGTACGTCCACACCGCCAGCGCATTGAACAGCACACCCAACCCTATCATCACGAAGAAGTTGTAGCGGATGTCCATCCAGCCGCTGCCTTTGAGCAGCACCAGCCGCATGACGGTCACGAAATGGGCGATGGGGTTCGGGATGGTCATGGCCTGCGCCCAGTCCGGCATGGACTCGATGGGCGTGAACAGCCCACTCATCAGGATGAAAATGACCATGAAGAACCACGCCATGAACATGGCCTGCTGCTGCGTGTCGGCGAAGTTGGAAATGAAAAAACCGATGCCCAGCACACAGAAGATGTTGGCGACGCAAAAGGCGAAGACCAGCCAGAGGTCGCCCTCCAGCGGGATGTCGAAGAGCAGCTTGCCCACCGAGAGGCCCAGCGCCAAATCGAACAGGCCGATGAAGAGGAACGGCAGCAGTTTGCCCAAGATGAACTGCCATTTGCGGATGGGCGTCACGTTGATTTGCTCGATGGTGCCGATTTCCTTTTCCCGCACCACGTTCATCGCCGAGAGGATGAGCACCAGCATAGCCACCAGCTCGCCGAGGATGCCGGGCACCATGAAGGTCTTGTAGTCGAGGGAGGGGTTGTACCAGTAGCGGACTGAGGGTTTGAGGATTTGAGGGTTTGAGGGTTTGAGCGGGGCGCTGCTGTTGATGAATTGGGGTTGGATATTGGCCATGAGTTCGGCGCTGAAGCTTTGGAAAACTTCACCAGCGTAGCTCGCTGCGAGGCCTGCTTTTTGGCCATTGATGGCGTTTACTTGCATTTGCAGGCTGGTTGGCTGTTTTTTCAAAATATCCCGCTCAAAATGGGCGGGGATGGTGAGCAGGAGGTCGGCCTTGTCACCCTGAATTAATTCAAAACCTGCCTCGTCGCTCAGGGGCATTCCGGCCAAAACGAAGTAGCTGGAGGCCGTCAGTTTGCTGACCAATTGCCGGCTGGTGCTGCTGCGGTCTAGGTCGTGTACGGCCAGGGCGATGTTCTTCACGTCGTGCGTGGCGGCGAAGGACAGGATGACCAGTTGGATGATTGGTATCACGAAAATGATGGGCAGCATCGCCCGGTTGCGGAAGATTTGGAGGAATTCTTTCTGAAGGAGGAGGAATACGGTACGCATAGTTTTTCACGCCATTTTGACGTAAATTATTTTTTCACGCAGCGCCGCCACGAGCGCAACGCATTTTAAACGTAGCGTCCGTGGCGACGTGGCGTGAGTTTGTTATTATTGCGAGAACAAAACAAATTCTATGATTGAACTACACAAACACCCATCCGAGATGTCGGAGAATGAATTGGCAACCGTCGTCGTTGAAATCTGCTTTCAAATCCACAGAAAATGGGGCCCAGGCCTACTCGAAAGTGTTTATGAGGCTTTGTTGGTGCACCGTTTAAGGGAAAATGGTTTTTTCGTTGACCAACAAAAACCAATTCCTTTTGATGATGACGGTGTAAAACTGGACATTGGTTTTAGGGCAGATGTTATTGTTGAGAACAAGCTCATAATTGAGTTGAAATCAGTTGAACAACTCAATAAGTCCTATTTCAAAACACTGCTGACCTACCTGCGATTGACCAATATCAAACTTGGGCTACTCGTTAATTTCGGTGAACATCAGTTGAAAGATGGCATCAAGCGGGTGGTTAATGGGCTTTGAGTTTTTCACGCATAGACTTATTTTTTTCACGCAACGCCGCCACGGACGATACGTTTAAAATGCGTTGCGCTCGTGGCGGCGTTGCGTGAAAAAAAATAAGTCATGCTTGCATGACTACGCCAAGCGAGTCTTAAAATTTTTCATTGCAAGCAGCAAAAACACTAGCGACATGCCGCCGAGCACCGCCGCTTTTTGCCAGATGAAATGCCAGCCCACGCCCTTTAACATTACGTCCCGCAGGATGGCGATAAACCACCGGGCAGGTATCGCATTGCCGATGACTTGCAGCGGCACGGGCATGGATTTCAAGGGGAAAATAAAGTCCGAAAGCAGCACCGTTGGCAGCATGAGCGCCATAAGGGACATCATCATCGCCTGCTGCTGAGTCTTGGCTTTTGTGGAAATCAGTACCCCAAGCGACAGTGCCGCCAGCACGTACAACACGCTCATTGTCAACAACAAAAGCAAACTGCCCTGAATCGGGACACCGAACAAAAACACGCCCACAGCCAGTACGAGCAACCCATCCACGAAGGAGAGTAGCACGTAGGGCAGCACCTTGCCCACCACCATTTGCAGCGGGTGCAGCGGCGATACGAGCAGCAGTTCCATTGTGCCCAATTCCTTTTCCCGTGCGATGGTCAGGGAGGTCATCATCGCCGAAATGAGCATCAAGATGAGCGCCATCACGCCCGGCACGAAGAGGTAGGCAGAAACGAGTTGGGGGTTGTAGAGCATCCTCGTTTCGACGAGGATTGAAGGATTGGAGGATTGAAGGATTGAAGCCGGGGCTTGTTCCTGCTGGAAGGTTGTGACCATCTGCGAAGCGTAGGCTACCAAGGTACTGGCGTAATTCGGTTCGCTGCCATCGGCAATGAGCTGCACTTGCGCCGTGCCACGTTTGAGTTCTTGGTCGAAGTTGGGGGGGATGACGACGGCCATCTTCACCTTCCCCGTCTGGAACTGGCGGTGGATGTCTGCGTAGTTCTGCACCTCGCCGTCGAGGCGGAGGTGGCCGGAGGCGGTGAGTTTTTCGGTCAATTGGCGGCTGGATTCGTCCTTCGCTTGGTCGAGCACGATGATGTCGGCATTCTTGAACTCATTGGTGATGGCATAGCCGAAAATGATGACCTGCGCCACGGGCATTCCCAGCAGGATGAGCAGCGTCCGCCTGTCCCGTAGGATGTGGCGGAATTCTTTTTTGATGAAGGCGAGGAATTTATTCATGCCCTTGCCAATTTTAGAAAAACCTCATCCATGCTCCCCGCTGAATATGCTTGTTTCAAGTTCCCCGGCGTGTCCAGCGCCTCGATTTTACCGTTGACCATGATGCTCACCCGGTCGCAGTATTCCGCCTCGTCCATGTAGTGGGTGGTGACGAAGACGGTGACGCCCTGCGCCGCCGCCTTGTAAATCATCTCCCAGAACTGCCGCCGGGTGATGGGGTCCACACCACCCGTCGGCTCGTCGAGGAAGACAATGCGGGGGTCGTGCAACAGCGCCACGCTGAATGCCAGCCGCTGCTTCCAGCCGAGCGGCAGCGAGCCAACCAATTGTTTTTCAACGCTTTGCAGTTCCAGTTCTTCGAGCAGCCGCTCCGTTTTTTCCAACACCTCCCGCCGTTTCAGGCCATAGATGCCGCCAAAAAACCGCACGTTTTCCCGCACAGTGAGGTCGTCGTAGAGCGCAAATTTTTGGCTCATGTAGCCGATGTTCCGCTTGATTTTCTCGGCTTGCTTGTAAACATCGAAGCCCGCCACGCTGCCCTCCCCACTCGTCGGCGAGAGCAGCCCCGTGAGCATCTTCATGGCGGTGGACTTGCCCGCCCCGTTCGCCCCGAGGAACCCGAAAATCTCGCCCTCTCGCACCTCGAACGAGATGGCGTCCACGGCAGTGAAGGGGCCGAATTTTTTGGTGAGCTTAATTGCAGATATTGCTGTTCCCATAAGGAGTTGTATCAAACCTTTTAACTTTGACGTCCTGTCTATCAAAAAAACTCAATCCATGAAAAATGCTTTACTCGCTTTCGCATTGCTGCTCCCGGCTTTGTCATTATTCAGCCAGACTGAGTTTGCCCCGGCTGGTGCTACTTGGAGCTATTCTTACCAGACCTATTGGACAAATTTCAACGGCTTTTTCGTGCTGAAATATGAAAAAGACACTATGCTGAACAATTATACTTGCAAGAAGCTCCATGCTTCAATTTTGGATAGTTCTATGGCACAGGTGCATCAGCAGGATTATTTTATCCGGCAGTCCGGCGACTCTATTTTCACCGAATTTGCAGGTCTTGACTTCAGCATTTTCCTCTTCAAAAACCAGTACTTTGTCAATGAAACTGCTGAGTTTGGCTTTCTCTGGAATTCGCCGCTTACCGTTTCAAGTATTGAAACCTTGACCTTCAATGGCCAGACCACTAAAAAATATATTCTCGATTCGAATGGGGTTCTTTTTGATGAGACCGCCATCTACGAACGCTTCGGCCCCGAACTTGGCTACTTTCAAAGTTGGTGGGGGGTAGCCGTTGATGGCGAATCCTACAAGCTGCTGTGCTATCAAGACGATGAATTTCCGCTCGCAGAAGTCGGAAATGGCCCTTGCTTTGGCCTCACGGCCACTGTGGAAAATGCGCCATCGGACGCCAGCTTTACCGTCTTCCCCAATCCGGCATCTGATGAAATCACTTTTGATTTTCAGGACAAAAACGCTGGTTCAATAAGCTTGGAAATCTGGGATGTCGTAGGCAAAATGGTTATCAGCAGAAAACTCTCAACCACCTGCCGCCTCGACGTTTCATCGCTGCCGAGCGGTATTTACCTTGGCAACGCTTTTGCCGAAGGCCAAGCTTTTCCTTTCAAGTTCGTCAAGCAGTAAGTTCTAACCGGGGCAATGCAGTGAACGACCAATGCATTGACCCGGACTACTGCATCAACGCCATAAAACAGTCCTCAACCGTCGCCGCTGCCGTTTTCACTTCTATTTTTTCATGCCCTTTTTTTTGTAAAAAATCCACGACTGCGCCCTCCCCCACCCTGTCCTTCGTGGTCAGGTGCAGGTACTCGCCGAAGGGGAAAGCCGTGTCCGTTTGGTCGTACTCCCGCAAATCTTGGATGAGGCGGTACATGCTTGCTGTCCGTACCGCCAGCAAGGGTTTTTGGTAGCTTCGCAACAGGCCGTCGGGTGTATCCAACGAGAGTATTTTACTATGCTGGATGAGTGCGATGCGGTCGCAGCGGCTCGCTTCATCCATGTACGGGGTACTGACTAAAATGCTGATATTCAGCGCTTTAATCCGGTCGAGCATGTCCCAGAACTCCTTGCGGCTCACGGCATCCACGCCCGTCGTTGGCTCGTCGAGCAACAGCAGTTCGGGTTGGTGGATGAGGGCGCAACTCAGCGCCAGTTTCTGCTTCATGCCCCCCGAAAGCTGCCCTGCCCGGCGGTTTTTGAAAGGCTCCAGTTGGGAGTAGATATCTTTAATCAAATGGTAATTCGCCTCGATGCTTGTCCCGAAAATGGCGGCGAAAAATTCCAGGTTTTCCCGCACCGTCAGGTCTTGGTAAAGCGAAAACCGGCCCGGCATGTAGCCGATGCGTCGCCGGATTTGATCATAGTCCTTCACCACGTCGTAGCCGAGCACGGAGGCGCTCCCGTTGTCCGGCAGCAGCAGCGTGGCGAGGATGCGGAACAGCGTCGTCTTGCCCGCCCCATCCGGCCCGATGAGGCCGAACAGCTCGCCGGGACGCACGTTGAAGCTGACATCGTTCACGGCTTGTACCTTGCCGAAGGACTTGCTGATACCTGATATTTTTATAGCTGATTGCATTTTGTAATAATGGATACGCTACTGCTGACTGCCAACTGCCGACTGCGAACTTAAAACCACCTCCCCCGGCATCCCAATCTTCAGCACCCCCTCACCGTTCGCCACTTTCACTTTGAAAGCATACACCAGGTTCACCCGCTCCTCCTTCGTCTGAATGGTTTTCGGCGTGAACTCCGCCTTGCTTGAAATCCAACTGACCGTGCCGGGAAGCGACTGCGTGCCTCCACCCGACTGGTCAATCAGCACGTTCACCGACTGCCCGATTTTCAGCGCTGGCAACTGGTCGCCGCTGACGTAGGCCCGCAGTTCCAGCGTGTCCAGCGCAGCGATTTTGTAGAGCGGCGAGCCGAAGCCCACCACCTCCGACGGCTCGGCGATTTTGGTCAGTACCACCCCATCCAGCGGGTTGTGGACGTAGCAGCGGCGGATTTGCTCATTGAGCACCTTCACCTGCGCCAGTACGGGGTCTTTTTCACCCAAAATGCCCGTGTTCACTGCCCCTGCCGTGCGCCGTGCCGCCTTGATTTGCGCCTCCGTCACTTCGATTTGGCCATTCAAGTCATCGAGTTGCTTGGGCGTGGCGGCCTTGTCGGCGAGGAGGCGCTGCACCCGGTCACGTTCCCGCACTAAGTTGCGTTTTTGCTCTTCCAGTACAGAAATCTGCGGGTTGGGGTTTTGCGTTTTCTTGCCGATGGTGCCGAGGCTGGCCAACAGTTGCTGTTTTTGCAGGTGCAGCAGCGTGGTGTCCACCAGCGCTACTAGTTCACCCGCCTTTTGAGGTTCGCCTTCGGCAACCTTCAGGAACAGCAGCTTGCCGTTCGCCTCGGCGCTCACGATGGTTTCCACCGCCTCGAAATTGCCGTAGGCGTCGGAGCGTTTTTCTTCTTTTTTGCAGCCCGCCAGCAGCACGAGAAAGAGAAAACTCCCTTTCAGAATTGTTGTTAACTTTGTTTGACTAAAATTCATCGACATGAATGTAAATATTGAATCAAGAAAACTTAGCATCATCGAATACCTCGCAGAGGTTGAGGACGAAGCGGTTATCCAACAAATCGAAAACCTTTTAAAGCCTCGAACGGATTTTTGGGATGAGTTGAATGACCGTGAGAAAGCGATTATCAAACAAGGCTTAAATGATATTGAACAAGGAAAACGGATTGATTTCCAGGAGTTTATGAAGAATCGCCGCAAACATTTGCGCCAATGATGCCCGTTTATCTTTCCCGAACCGCATACGACCAACTCCATCAAATCCTTGATTATTTAGAGGAAAAATGGTCGGCCCAAGTCAGCGATAACTTCCTCGACAAGCTGGAACGAACCATGAATTCTATCGGTCACTTTCCTTATTCCTCTCCCACCGCCAAGCATTTTCCCGGTCTTCGAAAATGCGTCATCAACAAGCAAGTTTCCGCTTATTATCGAATTGACGAAGTCAGGAAAGAAGTTGAAATCCTTGCCGTTCTTGACAATCGCCAAGACTTCAATTTCTAATTTCCTAATTTCCAATTTCCACCCCGTTCCAAGTCCGCCACGCCGCCTCCACCTGCGCCAACTGCACCCGGTGCGCCTCCATCGCCAACCGCACTTGTAATTCGGCGTCGGATTGCAACAGGTAGTCGGTGGCCGTGGCCACGCCGTTTTCGAGTTGCGAGGAAAGCTGTTTCAAAATCTCGGCTTGCAGCTTCGCAATCTCCTCGTCCCGCCGGATTTGGTTTTGCAGCTTCGCAACGTCTTCCCGAAACTTGCCGTCCTGGTGCTGTAGGGTTTGAGTAAACGTTTGCTTCTGATTTTCAATGAGTTGCGTTTGAACGGACAGGACTTCCCGCTCCCGTTCCGCCTGCTTCCAGTCCCAGAATTTCCACGAGAACTGTACCCCACCGATGAAGTACGGGCTGATTTTGTCGTCGAAAAAGTTCAGCGGGTCGGGGTAGCCGATGCCCGTGGTGGCAAAGGCGGCGACTTTGGGCTTCCACTGCGCGTCAATCAAATCCGCTGAGGCTAGCACCTGTGCTTTTTGCAAATCAAACAATGCCAACTCCGGTCGCAGCGACTGAGGACTGAGGACTGAGGACTGCCGACTTGGGACTTCCAACTTGGAGCTTTCGTCAATGTTTTGTCCGATGAGGCTGCTCAAAACCGACAGCAACGCCCGGCGGTCACTTCCGATTTCTTCGATTTTGGAACGGACTTTCAACTGTTCCACCCGCAGTTTCAGCACCTCGCTTTCGAGGGCCACACCGTGGCGGACTGCCGCTTCAATCTGCGTGGTTTTTGCTTCCAAATCCTTCAGCGTGAGGTCGAGGGATTTCGTTTGTTCTTGCAGCAGCAATGCCCCAAAAAAGTACCTGTCCACCTGCTCCCGCAGCTTGTTCAATTCCACTGCAACTGATTGATTGTCAACGGCAAACTTGGCCTGTTCGACCGTTCTTTTCGCCTCGGCAATGCCGCCGTCGAGCAGTACGTAATTTGCTTCCAGATTGGTCAGCACGTTATATTTCGGGATGTCCAACTCCACGCCTGGAATGTTGAATGGTAGCCCAAACACCTCGTTTTGCCAAGTGGCCTTGGCGTTCCACTGCAAGGTGGGCAGGCGACTGGCGTCAATGTTGTCGAACTTGAGGGCGGCGATTTTCTCAAAAAGCTGCGGGTTGTTGGCAATGGCCGTGTTCGCTTCGGCGAGGCGGTAGCAGTCTTGCAAAGTTGTGGCGTGCTGACCAAAAAGGTTTGCCCAAAACAACAGCAAGCTGGCAGTAAATATGGTGTGGTAGGTTGCGCTCATAATCGTTAGACTTCCGGGGCAAAGATGGCCTGGGGCCGACTGATTTTTGCCAAAAATGCAACGAGTGGCGGGATTATTCCTGCGAATGGTACTGCCGAACCCTAGTTCGGCAGAGGGCTTGCCGAACTGGGGTTCGGCAGTACGCTTTCGTTGCGGAATAACGGCGGTTCGTTGCAAAAATGAGGGCAGCATTGCGGGGTCAATTACCTTTGTTTCCATCAGCCTGCCAAATAGGTAGGTCGCCTGTATTATTCGACACTTTACGAACCTGACTTCTGGCTCCGGTCTTCGAGCGGCGGGGTTTTGACCCCCGCATTTCCGCAACCAAAATGCGGGGTTCAAACCCCCGCCGCTCGAAGACCGGAACTAACCGAAAGTATCGAATAAATCAACCTGACT
>CAZDSU010000037.1:0-66561 GCA_964508135.1 uncultured Saprospiraceae bacterium | reverse complement strand
TATTCCCGCCATTTTTCTATCTCATTTATAGGGGGACAAATCGCTGCTGCGCCCGAATGCAAGCATTGGGCTCAAAAGTTAGAAATTCACAACAATCAAATTTTGAGGTATTTTAACGTGTCAAAAGCCAAGTTTGCGATTATCACCAATGGTATAAAATACAAGTTCTATACTGACCTCGTAGAACCTAATAGATTGGATGAAAAGCCATTTCTTGAATTTGACTTGCCAGAAATGAAAGACCAGCAAATTGAGGAACTTAAAAAATTTCATAAGTCCTATTTCGACGTTGCCAATATTTTAAGTTCAGCAAGTGAGATGAAATATACCAACGAACTAAAAACAATGATAGCAAATGAATTGAAAAGCCCAAGTGATGGATTTGTTAGGTTCTTTGCTTCGCAAGCTTACACAGGTAGATTGACAGATAAAGTGGTTTTCCAATTTGCTGATTTCGTTCGTAAATCAGTTCATCAAGTCGTCAGTGATATGATTACTGACAGGCTTAAATCAGCATTAAATCAAGAAAAAGAAACAGCAGCACAACAAGCAGAAAAAGAAGCAGCCAAAAGTTTAGAAGCAGAAGCGGTTGAGAAAACTCCTGAGACAACAACGGAAGAAATTGAAGCTTTTTTTATTGTTAAATCAATACTAAGACAAAAAATTGATTCAAACCGGATTGGCTATAGAGATGCGCAATCTTACTTTACCATTCTACTTGATGACAATAATCGAAAAGCCATTTGCCGCTTATATTTCAACACAAGTAAAAAATACATTGGTGTTTTTGACTCGTCCAAGAAAGAGGCTAAAAATGAAATCTTCGATTTAGATGACATTTATAAATATAGTGAGCAACTCATCGCAACAGTTGAAACTTATCTTGCTTTAAAATCATAACCAGTTATGCCAAGTATCTAAGTGCGGTGGCCAGTGTGCACCTGGCCACCGCAGCCTCTAACAAATAACAACATGTCAAAAACATCGAAACAAGCAAAACCACCTCTCTGGAATCCCATTACCCGCCCCGCTAGTTCCAATTTCCCAAGCTGCCTTTCCACGAGACAGGAAAGGCCGCTTTTCGATATGGCACTCTGACCGTAATTCCCCTTCTTTGCGAAGCAAATAATTAAAACACCGCCATGCTTCGCCAAAAAATAGAACAGCTTGCCCAAGCTTCCCGCCAACTGGAACCCAGCCCGGCACAGCGCCAAAGCTGGGATGCCGCCGTACACGACTACGCCCACAGTTATATTGACAGCCTGCCCACTGGCAAAGCCTTCCACGCCGTGGAGAACCCCGCCGCTGGCCTGCTCGACTTCCCACTCGATGGGCAGCCCAAGCCGATGGAGCAGGTGCTGGCCGTTCTGAAAAAGAACCTGCCCGAAGCGGGCCTCAACCCCGCCTCCGGTGGCCACCTCGGCTACATCCCCGGCGGGGGCATCTACCCCACGGCGCTGGGCGACTACCTCGCCGCCGTGACCAACGAGTACGCTGGCATCTTCTTCGGCGGCCCCGGGGCGGTGCGCATCGAGAACATGCTCATCCGCTGGATGTGCGAGCTGGTGGGCTACCCTGCCTCGGCGCTCGGCAACCTGAGCAGCGGCGGCTCCATCGCCAACCTCATCGCCTTCGTGACGGCCAGGGACTCGAAGAAAATCACCTCCCGAAAGGTCCGAAAATCGGTCATCTACCTCACCGAGCAGGTACACCACTGCGTACACAAGGCCATCCGAATCGGGGGCATGGCGGAGGCCGTGGTGCGCAACGTGCCGATGGACGCCCGCTTCCGCATGGACGCCGCCCGGCTGTCCGAAATGGTGGAAACCGACGTGGCCGCTGGCCTGCACCCCTTCCTCGTGGTGGCTTCCGCTGGCACTACGGACACGGGCGCCGTTGACCCGCTGGATGCCGTGGCGGACGTGGCCGAGCGGCACGGGATGTGGTTTCACGTGGATGCTGCCTACGGCGGCTTCTTCCTGCTCGCCGATGTGGAAAACCCCGACGGCTCGACCGTGAAGCAAGTTTTCAAGGGCATCGAGCGGTCGGACTCGGTGGCCATTGACCCGCACAAGGGGCTGTTCCTGGCCTACGGGCTGGGCGCTGTTTTGATAAAAAACGTGCAGGCGCAGATGGCCAGCCATTACTACCGGGCCAACTACATGCAGGATACTTTCGACGCCAACGAGGAACTCAGTCCTGCCGACCTCTCGCCCGAACTCACCAAGCACTGGCGGGGTCTGCGCATGTGGTTGCCGCTGCAACTGCTTGGCATTCAGCCGTTTAAGGCGGCACTAGAAGAAAAAATCTGGCTCTGCCGCTATTTTTACGAAGCAATTCAACAACTGGGTTTCGAAGTGGGGCCGTACCCGGAGCTGTCCGTTTGCACCTACCGCTACCTGCCAAGGGACGGCTCAGATGCCAACGATTTCAACCGGCGGCTGGTGGAGTACGTGCAGCACGACGGGCGGATTTTCGTGTCGTCCACCAACATCGGCGGGGTGTTTTGGATACGGCTGGCGGTGCTCTGCTTCCGCACCCACTTGCGGGAGATTGACACTTTGTTGGAGATTTTTGAAAATGGGGTGAAAACGCTCGAAAAGAACTAAATTGGCGTTTTGGCGTGTCAGTTGTTTCCCTGCTAACATGCCAAAGTCCCAATACGCCAAGTTTCTTCAAAATCGTTTACCATGAAAAAGCACATCATTTTCGCCATGCTGGCCATGTTGTTGGCCGCTACTTTTAGCTGCAAAAACGAGCCGGGCAAGCACAGCCAGGGGACCATGATACCCCGTGGCGACTCGACGGAGATTGACCGCTTTGAGGATGAAATAAAAAAGTACGAGGAGGCCGACAAGGCACAGATGCCAGCGAAGGGCGGGGTGCTGTTCGTGGGCAGTTCGAGCTTCAGGCTGTGGAGCACGGTGGCGCAGGATTTTGCGCTGCTGCCGGTCATCAACCGGGGCTTTGGCGGCTCCACCACACCGGAAGTGATGCACTACGCCAAGCGCATCGTGTACAAATATGAGCCGAGCGTCATCGTTTATTACTGCGGCGAGAACGACATAGCCAGCGAAACGCCACCGCAGGTGGCTTTTCAGAATTTCAAAAAATTCATCGGCGAAACGGAAAAGAACCTCGCCAACGCCACGGTGGTGTTCGTCTCGGTCAAGCCTTCTCCCAGCCGCTGGGCCATGTGGAAGGACTTCCAGCAGTTCAACTCGATGGTGGAGCTATTTGCCAAAAACCGCCCGAACCTGCGCTACGTGGACATCAGCAAGGAACTTTTGGGGGCAAACGGCGAACCCGACGCCTCGCTATTTGTCGAAGACAAACTGCACATAAACGCCAGCGGCTACGCCAAATGGACGGCGGTCTTGAAGCCGATTGTCACGGAAGTTTACAACTCGAAAACGCCCAAGTAACAATGTGAAATCCTCGCCAAATTCGACTTTGATTTTTCGTTGGAATGATTATCTTCGCACCGCTTTTCAGAAAACGGGCTGGTTGCCCTGCCTGATTTTTTATGCAAAAAGTTCTATTCAAAGATTTGGGCAGCATTTCGTACCGGGAGGCTTGGGACTTGCAGCAACGGCTGCACGACGAGGCCATCCGCCGCAAACGGGAGAACCGGGAGCGCAAAGACCGGGGCGAGGCACTGCTGCCCATCAGCCACCACCTGCTGTTTTGTGAGCATCCGCCGGTGATGACGCTGGGCAGGAGCGGTGCCGAATCGAACCTGCTGTTGGACGAAGAGGGCCTTCGGGAAAAGGGCATCGAGTTCTTTAAAATCAACCGGGGCGGCGATATTACGTACCACGGGCCGGGGCAGATCGTTGGGTATCCGATTTTTGACCTCGACGAGTTTTTTACGGACGTACACCGCTACGTGCGCTACCTGGAGGAGGCGGTCATCCGAACGCTAACCGAGTACGGCATCGTGGATGCCTTTCGCATAGCGGCGTACACGGGCGTTTGGCTGCCGCAACAGGGTTGGCTGCCCCAGCGTAAAATCTGTGCCATTGGGGTACACCTGAGCCGCTGGGTTACGATGCACGGGTTCGCCTTCAACGTAAACACCGACCTGAACTACTTCCGCCACATCGTACCGTGTGGCATCAACGACCGGGACAAAGACGTTACCTCCCTGGCTAAAGAGCTGGGGCATACTGTTGACGAGAACGAGGTAAAGGAGAAACTGCGACGTCACTTCGCCGAACTTTTCGGCTTTGAATTTGCGTGAACAAGGTTTTTCTATTTCTTCAACTGTTCGGACCGCAATAAAGCGAACCACGGAGAACACAGGGAACACAGAGGATTTATAAGAAAAACTCAGTACTCTCTGCGCCCCTCTGTGGTAAACACCGCTTCGCAAAAGCCGGGCACAATCATACTTCATGGCCCATGAAAAAGGATATTCCAGAATACAAAGTGGAAGAACTGGCCATCGCCATTTTGCCAAGATTTGAAGAGAACATCCAAGAAGAAGAAATGTGGGATGTTTACTTGTTGAACCTGAAAGCGGCGCCGATAGAAAACGTACTGGTAAATTCCAGGGGCTACGGCGAACTGGACGGGGAGCAGATGAGGACGACCATCCTGCGCCATTTTTTCAACGAAGTTGGCCCGCACCAAGCCCACCTGATTGAGCCTATCCACACCAAGCTGTTCGATATTGCCAACGAATACTGGGTCAGCTTCACCTTCGGCGGCTATATGTACGACAAAAAGTACGTGTTCGTGCGTGGCAGCATCTCGCAAGAAAATTTCACGACCATTCCCGTGCTGCACCGCAGGGGGGTTATGATAAAATAAGCCATTGGGACATTCGCCATTGAAAGGGGCGGTGCGTTGTGTCGAATACAAGTCGTTGACTGTTTCAGTTTCCCATATTCTCTCATTCTTTCATCCTCTCATTCACTCATTCACGCATTGAAATGAAGCCTAAAAAAGTAAGCGAATCCGCCGCCGTCATGACCGAAATGGTGATGCCCAACGACACCAACCCACTGCACAACCTGATGGGCGGAAACCTGATGCGCTGGATGGACGTGGTGGCGAGCATTGCCGCAGGCAAACACTGCGAAGCGCATGTGGTGACGGCTTCCGTTGACCATGTTTCGTTCCACAAGCCCATTGCCTTGGGCGACATCGTGACGCTCAACGCCCGTGTGACGAGGGCGTTCAATACTTCAGTGGAAATTTACGTGGAGGTATTTGCCTCCAACATCAAGGGTGGCAACCCAAGGAAGTGCAACCATGCCTACTTCACTTTCGTGGCCTTGGAGGATGAAACCCACAAGCCAATGCCCGTGCCACCGGTAATCCCGCTCACCAGTGAGGAGGAGCAACTTTATGAAAGTGCCGCCCGCCGCCGGGAGGTGCGGCTGGTGCTCAGCGGGCGAATGAAGCCAGAACAGGCTTCCGAAATCAGAGCGTTGTTTTCGAGCTTCCAAAGCCCGGAGAGCTGAAAATGGCCAGCATCACATGTTCCTGTACATCAGGAACATCAAAAGCATGATGATCAAAACCACAACGCCCACGGTCGTGAAAAACTTTCTGGAATCCCGCTTGTCCAATGAAACATTCCGCTTTTTGCTTTTAGTTGACATATTGCAACAGATTGGATGGTTAATGTTAAAATGCCGTAAAACGTAAAGCCGAAGTTAGGGATTCGGCAAAAATTAGCAAGCAAAAAATCCGCTTATTTTACGATATAAAAACGAAAGCCCTGCCGACGCGGCAGGGCTTTCGTTTTTCAAAGCACAATTGCTGGGTACAATCAGTTGCCTTCTATCATGTAGATAATCTTGGTCAGCCATTTTGTCGAATCCTTCTCCGTCATCGGGTCGGTGACGTACTCCTCAACGACCAGCGGTTTTTCCTTCAGTCCCTTGGCCTTGATGTACGTTCCGATGGCCTCGTGCGCCGCTGCGAAATTGTCGTAGGGGCCGTAGTAGTCCACCACCAAGGCTTTTGAAGCGGGTACCTCGAAGGTCTTGAGGCCGCCCCCAGCCACGGCCGTACCTTTACCAACGGGGATGGCCACGGCCATGTCGGTGGTCTTTTTTTCCACGTCCCAAGTGTAATAAACCCCGGCGGGGCTGCCCGCTGGCTGCATTTTTGACTTGTCGAGCAGGGTCATTATTTTCCCGAAGCGCTCCGCAAAAAACGTGGATTTCATGACCTCGTCATGGGTGGTCTGCTCTCGGATGCCGACGTAAGTGCGACCAGGGAAGTCCATCGGTTTCACTTCGTAACCGCCCGTGGCAGCGGGGGCTTCCTTTGCTTTCTGCTCGGCCATTTCCTTGAGGCCGGCGAGGCCATCTTCGAGCATCTTGTTCATTGTGCCACCGGCCATGGCCGCCATGAGGTTGAAGGGGTAGGGCACGTCGTAGGAGAAAGCCCAAGTGGCCTTCGTGCCGCCGCCCTCGCTGTCGTCGAATTTCATGGCAGAGTCGCCGCCGCCCTCGCCTTCAAAATCTATACGGTACTTTATCGCTGTTGGTGGGGTGGACTCGGTGATGGTCTGTGAGCCGTTGCCCGACCCCCCTGTAGAGGTCCATGAGCTAACTTGGCCCACACCGGAGGCAACCTCATTGTAGGTGTTTTGGATGGTGGTATCCTGCTTCTTCCAAGGACCCCAGGTTTCCTGGGTCTTCAGGTCGTTGGCTATGCCGAAGACTACATCTTTTGAGGCGTTGATGTCAGTGCTGCGCTCGTACGCAAAGTGTTTGGGAACGAAGGCGGCTATTACAAACGCCAATAGAATCAAGCCCACTAGGGCAAGTCCGATAAGCTTCAATACTCTCATGATTTAAGATTTAGTTGGTGAAAATATTTGTTTCAAAATTGACGCAAATGTAATTTTTAAAAACAATTTGTGCATAACGCCTTCCCTGTTTTTTCAATTTTTTTATCGAAAAGACCAACGACCAACTTCATCTGGCCTGTTTTGCGAGGTCGTCTTTGGTTTTATGAATTTTTTAGCCTCAATACTTTTCGGAAGCCATTACTTTTGTCCGCTTTTAAAATAGAGGTTAGACAATAGACTTTAGATTGTGGATGCCTACTACTTGTAAATTTTTGATTCCCTGCCCAGTTGAAGCTTAATCCTAGGTTTGGGTACATTGGCTGCAATTCTATTGTCAAAAGTCTATCGTCTAAAATCTAAAAGTCTTTTGTGAAATGATAAAGAACCGTTATTTCGACCTGATTGATCAGACCTTCTACTTTCCGCAGGAAGGCTTCGACATCGAAGATGGCAAGCTAGTTTTCAACGGCGTTCCGCTGATTTATTTGATAAACAAATACGGCACACCGCTCAAGTTGACCTATTTGCCCAAAATCGGGACGCAGATAAAGCGGGCGAAAAATCTATTCACAAAAGCCATGAAGGCGAGCGGCTACCGGGGCAAGTACAACTATTGCTACTGTACCAAAAGCTCACATTTCAGCTACGTGGTGAAGGAGGTGTTGAAGCACGACGTGGAGCTGGAGACCTCCTCTTCTTTCGACATTGACCTGGTGCGTCGCCTGTTCGAGGAGGAGTTCATTGACAAGGAGACCATCATCGTAAACAACGGCTTCAAGACCCGGGAGTATGCCGAAAAAATCAGCGGCCTCATCAACGAAGGATTCGTGAATGTCATCCCCGTGCTGGACAACAAGGAGGAGCTCGATTTTTTTGAAGAAATGGTGAAGGGCAAATGCAGCATTGGCGTTCGGGTGGCTACGGACGAGGAACCGAACTTCGAGTTCTACACCTCTAGGCTGGGCATACGGGCGGCGGAGGTCATCAGCTACTGCAAGGAGCGCATCGCAAACAACCCCAAGTTTGAACTGAAAATGCTCCATTTTTTCGTGGACACGGGCATCAAAGACTCCATCTACTACTGGGGCGAGCTGAAAAAAGCCGTGAAGATGTACTGTGAGTTGAAGAAGGTCTGCCCAACGCTGGAAGGACTGAACATCGGCGGCGGAATGCCCATCCGAAACTCTCTTGGCTTCGAGTTCGACTACACGTACATGGTGCGTGAAATCGTCAACCTCATACTCGCTGCCTGTCAGGAGGAAGAAATACATGAACCGGATATTTATACCGAGTTCGGCAAGTACACCGTGGGCGAGAGCGGGGCCATCATCTTCTCCGTGATTGGCCAAAAGCAGCAGAACGACGCCGAGGTCTGGTACATGATTGACAACTCGCTCATCACCACCATGCCCGATAGCTGGGGCATTGCGGAGCGCTTCATCCTGCTGCCCATCAACAAATGGCACAACGAATACCGCCGGGTGAACATCGGCGGCCTGAGCTGCGACAACTCCGATTACTACAATTCGGAGGTGCATGAGAGCCAGGTTTACCTACCTGTTATTGAGAAGAAAGACACAGAACCGCTGTACCTTGGTTTCTTCCACACTGGGGCTTACCAAGATTCACTGAGCGGATATGGCGGCATCAAGCACTGCCTCATCCCATCGCCGAAGCACATTCTGATTTACAAGGATTCCAAGGGAAATATCGTGGACAAGCTCTATAAGGAGGAGCAGAAGCCGGAGGATATGCTTCGGATATTGGGATACATTTGAGGATTTGCGATTGCGGATTGCAGATTGGGGGCAGTGCAAAATCCTGGGTACTTATTGTTTGCTCAAAACCATGCGGAAAATTGGGTTAACGTAGAATTCGAGTGTTTGTGGGTAGTGGCGGCGGCCCCAATCCGCAATCGCAAATCCGAAATCCGCGATCGTCACAGCCAGCCCTGCTCCTTGTACCAAGCCAGGGTCTCTTCCAGCCCCTCCTCCAGGTTATACTGTGGCTGAAAGTTGAGGTCTTCTTTTAGCGGCTCGATATCGCATTTCCAGTTGAGGCTTTCGAGGATGCGCACCTTTTCGAGGTTGAGCGGCGGGTAGCTGCCGCTGAGTTTGCCAGCCTGCTCCAGCACCCAGGCGATGCTGCGGACAAGCGTGACCGGGATGTGAAAACGAAGCGTTTTTTTGTTCAAAATCAGCTTCGCCGCCTTGCCAATGTCCCACTGGGCGTAGTAGCGGCCATCGGAGATGAAGTAGCTTTTCCGTGAAACCTCCGACGAAGTGGTGGCATCGAGCACCGCCCGCACCAAGTCCTTCACGTACACAAAGGCCAGGTGCTGCCGCCGAAAGCCGATATAGCCCTCCACATTTCGGTTTATCATTTTAAAAAAAGTGAGGATTTCCTTCTCCCGTGGGCCATAGACGCCCGTCGGGCGGATGACGACGTAGGGGAAATCGTGCAAGCTGGCCAGGTAGCGCTCGGAGGCAAGTTTTGCTTCGCCGTAGGCATTGATGGGGCGGGGAGTGTCTTCTTCTTTTAAAAAATCGGTGAGGTCCTTGCTGGGCACCGGGCCGTAGCTGGCGGCGCTGCTGATGTAGGTGAATTTATCCAACTGCTCGCCGGAAGCCTCGATGGCCTCCACGAAGTTTTTGGTGTACTCAAAATTTACCCGCATGTAATCCGAAAGCTTGGGCGCCGAAACCACCCCGGCATTGTGGATGACGTAGTCGAACTGTTTGCGCTTCATCAGGATGGACATTTGATACTTGTCCTCAAAGTTCAGCTCCACGAAGTTGATGCGCTCATCCTGCAAATACTCCCGGCTGCTCGACTTGCGTATGCCGGCGTACACGTCGAGGTCGCGTCGCAGCGCCTCCTCTACGAGGTGGCTCCCCACGAAGCCCGATGCGCCGGTGATGAGTATCTTTTTCATACAGCCAAAGCTTTTTCGTACATCCGGTAGCGTTTGTACGGCACCATGCCGATACTCTCCACGCCTTTTTTCATCATTTCGTTGCTATCCAATATCCAAGACGCCTCGCCGTGCGTGATTCCCTTTTCGGCGCTTTTGGCGATGGTGTTGGCATAAAAAACACCTTCGATGCCCATGCGGCGGTACGCTGGCAGCACGCCTAGCAGGATGATCCGAATGAGCTTGATTTTACTTTTTTGAAACAGCAACTTGAAAATGCCGAACGGCAGCAGGCGCCCCCGCTTGATGGTTCGGGTAATGGTGTTGATATCCGGCACAGCTAGGGCAAAGCCCACCAAGCGGCCATCGTGCTCTGCAAGAATAGCGAAATCGGGGTCAATGACCATCTTCATTCCATCGGCCATGTGGTTGAACTCGGCGTCGGTCGGTGGCACGAAGCCCCAGTTGCTGTCCCAAGCACCCTTGTAAACTTCCCGCACCGAGCCAAGCTCCTCCTTAAAATTTTTCATTTTCAAATTGCGGAAAGTGATTCCCTTGTTTGCCAGCCGGTCTTGTATCTTTTGCGAAAGCTCCAATGATTTTTTATTGGCAGTTTCGTGGATGCCGAAATAAGCAAGCATGTCCATCTGCTTGCGAAAGTTATATCGCTCCAAAAAGTCGGCGTAATAGCGCTTGTTGTAGGTCATCATCACCACAGGCGGGCTGTCAAAGCCCTCCACTAGCAAGCCAGCAGTATCGTTGGTGCTGAAGTTGGTGGGGCCGATAACGTTGTCCAGCCCCTCGTTTTTCAGCCAGTTGCAAGCGGTGTCTAGCAGGAGTTTCGCCACATCGTAATCTTCAATCACATCGAAAAAGCCAAAAAAACCCGCATTTGCGTCAGCAAATTTATTGTAGTTGTTGTTTCGGATGGCAGCGATCCGGCCCACGATTTTGCCATTGCGCAGCGCCAAGTAGAGTTGTGCCTTAGAATGCTGAAAAAATGGGTTCTTCTTTTCATTGAGCAATTCCTTTTGCCCAAGAAATATCTCAGGCACGTAATTGGGGTCGCTCCCATACAATAGGTGTGGAAAGTCGATAAATCGTTTCTTGTCATCCCAGCTTTTGACTTCTTTTATTTCCATTATCAATGACTTGATATGCTTGAAATTGTAAGTGCTGAACTTCAAAGCTGCTTGATGAAGCATCTTCTGCGCTTGTGCATCCTGGGGTTGTAATCTTTCCAAATAGCCTGCACTTGGGAGTTGTTTTCCAATTCAGGGTTTGTTTCCACCTTCACGATGCCAAATCGCTGGTAGCCTTTCAATATTTTTTCAAATATCATGATGTGCACGCCTTTCCGTTGGTACTCCTTGTCTATGGCTATCAGGTAAAAATCAGCCCGGTCATTCTTTCGAAGCGCTTTTAGGATATGAAAGAACCCAAAAGGAATGAGCCTGCCTTTTGCTTTTTGGACGGCGATTGAGAGCGAGGGCATTGTCAATCCAAATGCTATAACCTTATCTTCTTGATTGAGAATGATGGATACAAAATCAGGCTTTATGAAGGTGAAATACTGCTCGGTATAAAACTTTATCTGCTTTTCCGTTAGCTCCACAAAGCCGTAGAGGTCGCTGTAAGCGCTGTTCAACAACTGGAAAATCTGTGGGGCATAAGGCTTGAGTTCTGACCGGGTGGCTTCCAAGTGCCTAAGTCCAAAGCGTTCTGCCACCTTTGCTGCAAAGTCGCTCATCCGCTCTGGTATCCGCTCCGGCACTTTGATTTCATATTCTACCCAATCAGTACTTTTTCGATACCCGCTCGCCTCCAAATGAGCTTGGTAATAGGGGTGATTGTACAAAGTGGCAAAAGTTCCGAGTTCGTCAAAGCCTTCTACCAAGAGGCCTTCCTTGTCCATGTCGGTAAAGCCCAATGGCCCGTGTATTTGAGTTGAGCCTTGTTGTCTCGCCCATTCCTCTACCGTTGTTATCAAAGACTTGAAGACCTCAGGGTCATCAATAAAATCAAGCCATCCAAACCTGGCATAAGCTTTACCTGTTTTTTTGTTCTCTGCATGGTTGATTATACCAGCGATTCGGCCTACCACCTGGTCATTTCTTTTTGCTATCCAATAACACTTCTTGCAATGCTCGAAAGCCGGATTTTTTTTCAATGTCACTATCTCATCATAAATGATGGGAGGCACCCAAAAAGGATTGTCCGAGTACAGGCTAAATGGGAATTTGATGAACTTCATCAGATCCGACCTACTTGAAACTTCATGAACTATGAGCATCCTAATCTATTGACCGTCTTACACTTCCTGACCTGTCAAGATTTCTAGACGGCGTGCTACTTTCGCCAGCTTATCAATGGCCTCGTCAATCTGTGCAAACGTATGCGTGGCCATGAGCGAGAACCGGATGAGCGTGTCTTCCGGTGCCACGGCGGGCGTGATGACCGGGTTGACGAACACGCCTGCATCCTGTAATTGACGGGTGAGCAGGAAGGTCTTGTTCAAGTCCCGCACGTAAATGGGGATGATGGGCGTGGTGCTGTGCCCGGTCTCGAAGCCGAGGTCGTCGAGCTGTTGCTTTGCGTAGCGGGTATTGGCCCAAAGCTGCTCGATGCGCTCCGGCTCCTGCTGTATCAGCTCCAGTGCGGCGATGACGGCGGCGGCGTTTGCTGGCGCAATGCTGGCGCTGAAGATGAGCGACCGGGCATTGTGCTTGAGCCAGTTGGCAATCTCGAAACTAGTGGCGATGAAGCCGCCGATGGTGGCCAGTGACTTGGAAAAGGTGCCCATGATGAGGTCTACCTCGTCGGTGATGCCGAAGTGGTTACAAGTGCCCTTGCCCAGCTCGCCCATGACGCCGAGGCCGTGCGCATCGTCCACCATGATATTGGCGTTGTGTTGCTTCGCAAGGCGCACGATTTCCGGCAGGTTGCACACGTCGCCCTCCATGCTGAACACGCCGTCGGTGACGATGAGTGCGAGGTCCTCTGGGCCACGCTCTTTGCCTGCTCGTTGGAGCACGGTATCGAGCGATTCCATGTTGTTGTGCTTGTACTTGCGGGTGGTGGCAAACGAGAGCCGGGTACCGTCCACGATGGAGGCGTGGTTGGCCTCGTCAGACATGATGAAGTCCTTGCGACCCAAAAGTGACGACAGTACGCCGAGGTTCACCTGCATGCCCGTGCTGAACACGATGGCCTCGTCCTTGCCCACGAACTTGGCGAGCTTGTCCTCCAGTTCGATGTGGAGGTCGAGGGTGCCGTTGAGGAAACGGGAGCCAGCGCAGCCGGAGCCGTACTTGTCCACGGCCTTTTTGGCTGCCTCCTTGAGCATGGGGTGGTTGGTGAGGCCGAGGTAGCTGTTGGAGCCGAACATGAGCACTTTCTTGCCGTTCATCGTCACCACGGTGTCCTGGTCACTCTCGATGACCCGGAAGTAGGGGTACACGCCCGCCGCTTTTGCCTCCTGGGGAGCGGTGTACCGTTTCATTTTCTGTTGAAGCAGGTTCATTTGTTATTCTGTATTGTGTGTTTTTGCGAATGAATTCAACTGAGAATTATACCCAACTCTCAAAATCCAAACCGGGTATTCTTGAAAAATCCTTTTGGTTATTCGTGATTAGCTTCATGTCGTTTTCGATGGCGGTGCCAGCAATTAAGATGTCATTGTGGCCTATCAGGTTTCCGCTTTTTCTCAGCGCTGCGCAGATGTTCGCTGATATTTTTGCGCCTAATAGACTGACTGGGAGGACGTTCACATAGGCAAGAAAAGCCTCGAATTCCCCCAATTGCTTTTTGGCATCTTTTGCCAAAAGTCCATTTGTTATCTCATAAAACGTAATGACGCTAATGTTCAAAACACCGAATTCCTTTGCGTATGCCTCTACTTTAGATACCACGCTAGGTGTTTTCCTCAAAAAATAGGAAACAGTGTCAGTGTCCAAAAGCGCCTCTTTCATAATTCGATTTCACGGCTAAATAATTCGTTCCCCACTTTTTTCGTCTCCACCAAATACGCCTCAAACGCCTCGTCGCTCATGTCGGCCCAAGCCCCTGCAAAGCCCATGATGGCCTTTGCCCGCTTCTTCTTGTCCTTTTCGACAGTGGCCTTGGCTTGCAGCATGGTCAAATAGGCGTCCACCTGCTGGAGGTACTCCGCAGGGATGGCACTCAATTTTTCCAAAACCGAACGGTACAAAGCTGCTTGTCCCATATCGCTTAAATTTAAAAGTCATTTTAAAATAGCCGCATACCGCCCCAGCCACCCATCCACCCTCGATTTTCGAACGATTTTTTCAAACACCAATATCGTCGCCACCGCACAGGCTGCTCCGAGCAGCACGTCAATGATGTAATGGTGCCTGGAATAAACTGCCGCCCACCAAATTCCGAGTAAAATTACCAAAAACATGAAACTGGCACCACGCAACCTCATTTTCCACCCAAAATACAACGTAATGAGGGGATAAGCGGCGTGTAGCGAAGGTATGGCGGCGAACACGTTGGCGTTCTTGGCATACATGCTATGGAACAGGTTCACCCCCAAGATGCGGTCAAAGTTCGCCAACCCTGCCTCGTTGCCGGGAATGTTGAAGTTTTCCTGAAACCCGTGCAGCTCCACGTACCACGGCGCTGCCGCCGGGTAGGCATAGTACAGCACAAAGCCGAAAAGGTTTACCAGCAGGAAGGACAAAGAAAAATCGAGCAGCATCCGTTTGTCCTTGAAAAAAAGCCAAAGCGCAAAGGCTATTGGCACGGGAACCCAGCAGAGGTAAAACAGCCCCGAAAGCACATCGGCCACGGGGTGGGTATTGATGGCAAAAAATTCATTGGGCGTCACCTGCTGGCCGATGTACTGGAACCCGAACAGCGACTTTTCGATGTCGTAAGGTTCACGCACGTGCACGGGGTTGACTTCGAAGTTTGGCAGCACCCGCATGGAGTCGTACACCAACCAGTAAATAGCGAAGAAAATGAGCGCCATCACTACCTTTCGGGTAGTGTTGCTGCCAAAAAACAGCCCGAGACACAGCACCACGAAAGCAAAATGGTCGGTGCGCAGCCCCAAAACCAGCGAAGTCCAGAGCAGGTAAGCCACTGCAAGGCCCAGTACTATAGTCGTCTCTTTTCTTGGAAACCGCTCAAAAACCATTTAACTGCGTTTGGTGGGTTTTAACCATTTTTTTGAGGGTGAAAACTTGTCGCTGCCCTCCTCCCTAGTGCAAGGCCCCTGTTCGGAGGAATGCCGCCAACCTAAAGGCAGGCAAATGTAGCAACATGGCCTCATTTTTATGCGGCGAGCCTCAAAGATTGACAAAAGTCTGTTTCTTTGGGTGGCAAATACACCCACGCCAATGTTAGTTTTTACAAATATTGTACATTTCCTACTGGCCTGCTTGCCGTTGTTGCCCGCCAGCCGTCAAGACGAGGGCGAGACGGAAAGCCCGTTCGTTGTAGTGCTCGGCATCGCCCAAGATGCGGGCTTTCCGCAAGCCGATTGCAAAAAGTCTTGCTGCAAACCCGCTTGGGAGCAACCGCTGCGCCGCCGCATGGTCTCTTGCATCGCCGTGGTGGACCCTGCCAGCAGCCAGTTCTGGCTGGTGGATGCCACGCCCGATTTTCCCGAGCAGCAGCGTATTGTCCAGCAATTGCTGCCGGGTAGGTCGTTGGACTTGGCAGGTATTTTTCTGACACACGCTCATATCGGCCACTACACCGGCCTGATGCACTTGGGTCGGGAGGCGATGGCCGCAAGCGAAATGCCCGTTTTTGCCATGCCCCGCATGGGGGATTTTTTGAAAAATAATGGCCCGTGGAGCCAGTTGGTCGCGCTGAAAAATATCGAAATTCGCCACTTGCGGGCTGATGCGACAATTGTGCTGAACGAACGGCTCCGCCTCACGCCGCTCCTGGTTCCGCACCGCGACGAGTTTTCTGAGACGGTTGGCTTCAAAATAGAAGGGCCGGGAAGGTCGCTGCTTTTCATCCCCGACATTGACAAATGGGAGCGCTGGGAGCGGGACATCAACACCCTCGTCGGTGAGGTGGACTTTGCGCTGCTGGACGGTACTTTTTACCAAAACGGCGAGATTCCCGGCAGGGACATGAGCGAAATCCCGCACCCGTTCATCGAGGAAAGCCTCGCAAGATTCGGCAAGCTGCCTGCAATGGAGCGGGCGAAAATCCGTTTCATTCATTTCAACCACACAAATCCGGTGCTGTGGGGAAACAGTGAGGCGGCACAAAGCGTTTTAGGCCAAGGTTTCGGCCTTGCGGAGGAGGGTGAGCGGTTTGGGCTGTGAACCTTTTACCTTAAAAATAGATTTTCAAAAACTTAAAAATGAAGCTACTAAAAACCCGTACTGCCAAGTTTTTGGCCATTGGAACCTTGGTTTTCACTGGTCTGGCCACGACGATTGTCGAAAACGGCAACTACTTCGAAATCGCCAAGAACATCGAGATTTTCACCAACCTCTACAAGGAGGTGAACACCTACTACGTGGACGAAATCAACCCGTCAACCCTGATGAAGACGGGGATTGACGCCATGATGGAGAGCCTCGACCCCTACACCGACTATATTTCCGAGACACAAATCGAGGGCTATCGCTTCATTACCGAAGGGAAATACAATGGCATCGGGGCGGACATCCGCATCATTGACGAGCTGCCGACCGTGGTGGCGCCCTACCTCGGCGCACCCGCCCAAAAGGCGGGCCTCAAGGCTGGCGACAAAATCGTGGCCATTGATGGCAAGGACACGAAGGGCAAAACCAGCGACGAGGTCAGCGCCATCCTGAAAGGCTACCCCGGCACGGAGGTCGAGTTGACCATCAGCCGCCTTGGCGAAGCCAAAAACCTGAACATCACCCTCGTGCGTGACGAAGTTGAGGTGTCCAATATCCCCTACTCCGGCATGGTTTCCAGCGATGTGGGCTATATCGCCCTCACGACCTTCACCCGCGACGCTGGCGCAAACGTGGGCAAGGCGCTCCGTGACCTAAAAACGGAGCAGCCCAACCTCAAGGGCGTCATTCTCGACCTGCGGGACAACGGCGGCGGCCTGTTGGCCGAAGCAGTCAATCTGTGCAATATTTTTATCCCGAAAGACGAGCTTGTGGTGACCACCAAGGGAAAGGTGAAGGACTGGGACCGGAGCTTCCGCACCCAAAATCCGCCGAGCGACCCCCAAGTGCCGCTCATCGTGCTGATAAACAAAGGCTCGGCGTCTGCCTCCGAAATCGTGTCGGGCACCATCCAGGACCTCGACCGGGGCGTGCTGCTGGGTCAGCGCAGCTACGGAAAGGGCCTTGTGCAAAACACCCGTGACATCGGCTACAACGCCAAGGTAAAAATGACCACCGCCAAATACTACATTCCCAGCGGGCGCTGCATCCAAGCCGTGGAATACCAGAATGGCGAACCAGTGGACATCGCCGAATCGAAACGCGCCCCGTTCAAGACCCGCAACGGCCGCCCTGTGCTGGATGGCGGCGGCGTGAAGCCTGACATCGTGCTCGACAGCGATGCAGGGAGCAATATTTTACAAACGTTGGATGAAAAATATGTGGTGTTCAATTACGTGAACCAATGGATGTTGAAAAACCCAGAAGTCAAGTCACTGGAGGATTTCCACTTCACCGACTGGGATGATTTCCTCCAATTTTTGGCTAAACAAAACTTCGATTTCGATACCGAAACGGAGAAATTGCTCAAGGATTTGAAAGAAAAATCGAAGACGGGCGGCTATCTCTCCCAAGCCGATATTCAAGCGCTGGAAACCAAGGTCGTTGCCGCCAAAAAGGCAGATATTGACAAGCACAAGGAGCGCATCTCGGACATGATTGAGAAGGAAATCGTGAGCCGTGCTTTTTACGAAAAAGGCCGTATCCAGATGGGGCTTCGCAACGACTTGGAAATCAAGGAGGCGGTGAAATTGTTTGGTGACCGAGCGAAGTACGATTCGATTTTGAAAGGGTGACAAAAGTCTTTTAAGCTGCATAACACGTGCTCGAAATACTATTTTCTATTTTTGTGGTCGAGACAGTTTCGCTGCCTCGACCACAACTTTTTAAAAGCTGTTCCTGACCATGCACTACCATCAACTCGGCAAATTCCCCCCCAAGCGGCACACCCAGTTCCGAAAGCCGGACGGCTCGCTGTACAGCGAGGAACTGTTCTCCACTGAAGGGTTCAGCGATGTCTATTCGCTGATCTACCACACCCACCCGCCCACCCAAATCGTGCAGGTGGGAGACCCGTACAGCGTGGCACCGAAGCTGGTTTCTGACAAACAACTCAAGCACCGCAGCCTCAAAGGATTCCAGATAGTACCTGAGGACGACTACCTCCGCAGCCGAAAACCTGTACTGGTCAATGACGACTGCCGCATAACCCTCGCCGCTCCCCGCAAGAGCATGTCGGACTATTTTTACAAAAACGCCGATGCGGACGAGGTGATTTTCATCCACGAAGGCACGGGGACGCTGCGAACGATGTACGGCAACCTCGATTTCAGTTACGGCGACTACCTCGTGGTGCCCCGTGGAACGACGTACCAACTGACCTTCAACGACGAAAACAACCGCCTGCTCATCATCGAGAGCACCAGCCCCATCACCACGCCAAAGCGCTACCGCAACAACTACGGCCAGTTGCTCGAACACTCGCCCTTCTGTGAACGGGACATCCGAAAGCCGATGCAGTTGGAGACGCACGACGAGCAGGGCGACTTCCTTTTTTACATCAAAAAGCAGGACCAGATTTACCCGTATCACTACCTCAACCACCCCTTCGACGTGGTGGGCTGGGACGGCTACCTGTATCCCTACGCTTTCAGCATCCACAACTTCGAGCCGATAACGGGCCGCCTGCACATGCCGCCGCCCATCCACCAGACTTTTGATACACGGGGCTTCGTCATTTGCAGCTTCGTGCCTCGGCTCTACGACTACCATCCGCTGGCCATCCCGGCACCCTACAACCACAGCAACATTGACAGCGACGAAGTACTGTACTACGTGGACGGCGACTTCATGAGCCGCAAGAGCGTGGAGCGGGGCCAAATCACGCTGCACCCCGGTGGCATCCCACACGGGCCGCACCTCGGTACGGTGGAAAAGAGCATTGGCAAAAAGGAAACGCTGGAACTGGCGGTAATGGTGGACACGTTCCGGCCATTGAAAATGACGGAACATGCGGCTGGCATTGAGGACAAAGAGTATTACCGGAGCTGGTTGCCGTCTTGAGCGTTCGATGCTGGCAATGCAAAGGTTTTTGAATGAACCCGAAAATCAATGCACCAAATTGTTTTGGCGGCAATACTTGTTTCTAGCACTCGCCAATATTGCAACCTGCCCCAGCATCAGGAAATCAAGTGCCGCTCAATCCCATCACCTTCGCTGGGTTCTTCGTTCAGTTTGGTCACGTCGGCAAAGGCGGCGTATATCATGCAAAAAGCTGCCGGGATAGTAGCCAAGAGGCCGACGCACAACAGAAATATTCCCGCAAATACGATTAGGCCCACCACCATCGAAAATAAAAAATAAATGAACCAGTGCTTCGTCAACATACGCCTACTTGCCTCCATTGCATCCCAGAAGCCCATGCCGTATAGTGCCACGAAAGGGAACGTCCAAGCGTAGGCGATGGAGAGGTAAATCGAAGGTAGCAACAATAGCAGTGACCAGGCTGGGGGCAAGTCTGGAATTCCAGGCTGCTCGGTTGGGTTTGCCAATACGTCCATGTACCATTCTACAAGTCCAGAATCCCAGACCACAATTAGGAAGGGTATGACGGAAATCCAAGTAAATAAGTTAGTCACTAAAGCACCAAGCGCCAACTGTCCCGTGAAATCAAAGCCTCTAAAAAAATCGCCAAACTCCGTGCGTTCGCCCCGGTCGAGCTTTCGGGCAACAAGGTAAAATCCTGTAATCATGGCTGGCCCGACCACCAACATGTTGGCGAAAGGCCCTACAAAAAATGGAATCAGGCCGATGACGAAGTAAAGCACCAAAAAAATGGCAGTGTACCCGATGAACCCGCCCAGGTTTTTTTGCAGGATAGCAAATCCCCGGCTGATGTAGTCGCTGAACTTAAAATCACTTCCTTCACTGAGTATCCTTTCAATTTTTGCCACTGGTTCTTCTGTCATGTTTGAATTTTTTTTGGTGAAAAATCTGCGGCTAAAAGTAGTGGAAGGGTTTCAAAAAACAAAAAACACTTGGCCCTACTTAATTTTGACCACTCCCAATTTTGACCCAACGCTGTGTAACTTTGTGTTTTTGTAAACAAAATACAACATGATTCAAAGCGACATACTTGTGCTTGGTTCTGGCATCGCCGGGCTTACGTTTGCCCTGAAAATCGCACAAGATAGACCAGACCTCAAGGTTACGGTGCTGACGAAAACCAACGAAACCGAGAGCAATACCCGCTACGCCCAAGGCGGCGTGGCCGCTGTTTGGGACTTTGAGACGGACAGCTACCAGAAGCATATCGAAGATACGCTCATTGCTGGCGACGGGCTTTGCGATGAAAAAATCGTGGAAATCGTGGTGAAGGAAGGCCCCGAACGGGTGCAGGAAATCATTGATTGGGGCGCCCGTTTTGACAAAAAAAAAGGCGAAGCCTACGACCTCGCCAAGGAGGGCGGCCACAGCGAAAACCGCATCCTGCACTACAAAGACCTCACTGGCTGGGAAATACAGCGCACCCTCAGCGCCCAAGCCGACCTCACCCCTAACATCACGGTGCTGGAGCATTATTTTGCCATTGACATCATCACCCAGCACCACCTCGGCCACACGGTAACGAGGGTCACGCCCAACATCGAATGCTACGGCGCCTACGCCCTGAACAAGCAGACCGGCGAAATCGAGACGCTGCTGGCCAACGTCACTTTGCTGGCCACCGGTGGCGCTGGTCAGGTGTACCGCAACACCACCAATCCCGTCATCGCTACTGGCGATGGCATGGCGATGGTCTATCGAGCAAAGGGCCGCATCCAGAACATGGAGTTCGTGCAGTTCCACCCCACGGCACTCTACAACCCGGCGGGCGACAACCCGTCCTTCCTCGTGTCGGAGGCAGTGCGGGGCTTCGGGGCCATCCTGAAAACGCCGCAGGGCGAGGAGTTCATGAAGAAATACGACGAACGGGGCAGCCTCGCTCCCCGCGACATCGTGGCGAGAGCCATTGACCGGGAGATGAAAATACAGGGCTTGGAATACATGTACCTCGACTGTCGGCACTTGGACAAGGAAGGCTTCTTGGCGCATTTCCCCACCATTTATGAAAAATGCATGAGCATCGGCGTAGATCCGATGAAGGCCATGATACCCGTGACGCCCGCCTGCCACTACATGTGCGGTGGCATCAAGACTGACGAAATCGGACGCACCAGCATCCAGCGGCTCTACGCAGCGGGGGAGTGTACCTGCACCGGCCTGCACGGCGCCAACCGCCTCGCTTCCAACTCGCTGCTGGAGGCGATGGTGTTCGCCCACCGCATCTACCTCGACGTGCTGGAAACGATTGACCAGACTACCATGCCCACCGCCAGCATTCCCGACTGGAACGCCCAAGGCACTACCGACCCAAAGGAGTTGATTCTTATCACGCAGAGTATCAAGGAGTTAAAGGACGTGATGAGCTACTACGTGGGCATCGTGCGCTCCGACGAGCGCCTCAAACGTGCCACCGACCGCCTCTACCTGCTGTACAAAGAGACGGAGGAGCTTTATACCAAAACCACGATATCGCCTCAACTGTGCGAGGTGCGCAACCTCATCACCATCGCCTACCTCATCATCCGCTCGGCGGCCATGCGGCGGGAAAGCCGGGGGCTACACTTCACGACGGACTACCCCGACCAGCTTGATTTTATTGACCTGACGGTGCTTTAGCGGGTGAGAGCGTGAGAGAATAAATTGGGGGCAAACAGCGTATCTAAGAAAACTTTTCTAACAAAAAATGAAAAAGACACAACTGCTCGCATTGCTATTGCTCCTTGGCGCTTCCATGCTGTTTGCGCAGCCGGACAGCCCGCTTTACTTGGATGATTTTTTGCAAAAAACCAACCTCTCCACGCAGTCCACGCCTGACGGACTCCATTATTTGTTGTCAAAAAAAGGCAATGGAAAAGCCCCTGCACAGGGCGACTACGTACTGCTCCGCTACCGGGCCATGCTGCTCGACAGCACGGTGTTCGACCAGTCGGAGGAGGGCAACCCGCTGGTGTTCCAGGTAGGCAACCACGAGGTCATCAAGGGCCTCGACCTAGGGGTACAGTTGCTGAAAAAAGGGGGGAGCGCAACATTGTACTTGCCCCCATCGCTGGGATACCAGCAGTACGGTGCTCAGGGAGTACCACCCGATGCAGCGCTGATTTACGAAGTAGAACTTTTGGACGTGATGGATTTCGACCAATACGACCGCTACATGCGGGAACTGGAAGAACGGGAGCGGACGTCCTACGAACAGCATCGGAAGGAGCAGTTTCAGCAAGACTTGGAAGCCATTGAGGCGTATGCGGCGGCGCACGGCTTGATTGTCCGGCGCACCAATTCCGGCCTCAGCTACGCCATCACCAAGCAAGGGAAAGGTGCTGCGCCAAAGCCCGGCACTCCCGTCAAAGTAGCCTACGAGGGCCTTTTGACCGACGATACTGTTTTTGACCAATCGGAAAAATACGAGTTCACGCTCGGTGCAGCCAAGGTCATCGAAGGCTGGGAAGAGGGGCTCCTGCATTTCAATCCGGGCAGCGAGGGCTGGCTGCTGGTGCCCTCGAAATTGGCCTACGGCCCAATTTCCGTCGGCAAGGTTCCGGCGAACAGCGTGCTTATTTTTAAGGTAAAAATGCTCAAGGATTAGGGTTTGAGAGTTTGAGAACCTGAGGGTTTGAGAGGGGACGCACTCCCTTACCCCCTCACCCCCTCAATCTCTCAAACCCTCAAACCCTGCCTCCTCACTGCTGCCTCGAAGAGAACGAATACGCTCCAATTATCTGGTCGTAGCGGCCACCGAAAGGGTGGTAATAGACAAATATCGTGTAGTAGTTGTCGGTTTCGTGCCAGTCGCCCTCCGTTTCCTCCAAGTCAATTTTGCTTTCGCCTTGCGGCAATGCGGCATACACGTACTCGTAGTAGCCCTGCTTGAGGTTGAGCTTGGCCACGTAGCAGTTGGTGGCAGGGTTGTAGGTCATTTTGAACTCCGGCTTTAGCTGCCAGTCGGACAGGCCACCGAAGACGTAGATGTCCTGGTCGTACATTTCACCGGGGCTGTAGAGCTGAACCAGCACCTCCAGGTACTCGCTTTGGAGGCTGTGGAGGTCGTCATCAGAGGTGTCATCGCCATATATCTCACGTTCACGGGCATCAGCTTCGGCTCGCCGTTGGGCGAGGAGGGCTTGGCGTTCCTGTCGGATGACACCCTGCTGGGTGGAGTTGGCCTGTGCTATCCTGTTGTTAAACTCCCTTTCTTCTTGAGGCGCCAGTTCGGTGATGTAATCACCAGCGGTAAGCCTACTGTTCTGGCTGTAATTGATGCGGCCCCGCTCGTCCGTGTTTTCGATGATGAAATTGCCGTTGATGTCCCGCCACTCGAAGTAGGGCATCTCTCCCCGCTTGAGGTCTTTTTCCAGCACTGACACGTACTTCCCGTCCGCCTCTTGACCCAAGGAAATGATGCGGGGGTCGGGGTATCGGATGCCCCGGATGTCAATGTACCGGAACTCCTTGCCCGCAGGGAACATGATTTTGTCCTGATAGTCAAAAATCTCTTGCCCCACCCGGCTGAACAAGGGCTTGAGGCCCGTGATGGCATTGTCCCACCGCCCATTTTGTATCACCACGGCGCTGATTTCCTGCTGGGGGTTCCTGATTTCGAAGCTCTCGTGGTTGACGGTGAAGTCAATTTCCTGGTGCGTCCTGATTTTGTCCACCTGGGCGGGGCGCACGGCCCGGCCCGACACGTTCACCTTGTTGTCCACCACCATGAAACGGCGGGTGATGGCGAGGCGTTTTTCGTCCTCGTCGTCGTAAACCTTCAGCAGGTAGTTGCCACTGATTTTCATCTGAAAATCCCGGTTGGGCAGCGTGAGCCAGTAGTGGGTGTATTCTGATTTCACCTTGAAGGAAAAGGCGTAATCGTTGACCTGGCTTTCCGAAAACCCGTCAATGTACTCGAACTCCGTCAGGTTGGTGGAAGGCTGCCAGTTGGCCTCGCAATGCACAATGGAAAACACATAGTTTTTCGCTTCCGCATCCAGGTCGTCGAAGCTGAGGATGAGGCTCGCCCCGCCGCCCAACTCGATGGCGGGCATGCTCGTCTGCAAGCCGTCCACATGGAACTTGACGGACTTGATATTGTCCGAATAGATGTAATCGTAGTAAACCAGGTCTTCATCCTGCGAAAAAACAAGGACGGGCAGCAGCAGCGCCAGCAACGAGAGTATATTTTTCATGTCAAAAAATAAATGTTGTCAAAAAGAAACTGAAGCAAGTGAGTGCAAACTTGGTCGTAATTCTACAACGAATCCTAAGTTTAACGAACCTTTGCAGCGTTTTAACGCAAATGCGGCATTAGAGCTTGTCTGGGATTTGCTCACCGGGTCAAGAAACGGCTCTTCTTCGCCATTTTTTCACCTTTTTTCAGTCACGTAGTCCCGCTATGCTCCTTCAAAAAGGAAAAAAACTGACAAAAAATAGCTCGATTTTGCCTCCGGCAACAAATCCCAGACAAGCTCTTATCATTTTGCAATGGCCAAATCTGACAGCGACATACTTGACCAAGAAACCCCAGCGCCCAAACGCATGAGCCTCGCCGGAAAAGCAGGGGTCTTCACCCTCAGCCGGGCCGTCACCATCATCACGCAGATGCTGGCCGGGGTAGTGCTCGCCCATGTGCTCACCAAGCAAGACAACGCCGTCGTATCGTACCTCGTGCTCACGCTCTACACCACGGCGCTCGCCTTCGGTCAGCTCGGCTTGCCCGACAGCGTGTTTTTTTTCTTCGAAAAATTGCCGCCCGCCAATCGCAAGGCATTCACGTTGCTGCTGTCCAAAATGCTTTTTTTATTGGCCTTCTCCGCCGCTGTCACCATGCTGGCGGTTGGTTGGTTGGGCGCTTCGAGGGAGGGTTTTGGCGAGGTTCGAACGCTGGTCTGGGTGATGATGGCCATGCTGTTGCTCGAACTTCCGACCATGCACCTGCCCAATGCGCTCATCGCCCTCGACCGCACAAAAACGGCCGCTTGGTTCAATATTTTTACGGGCATAGCGCAGTTCATGGCCATGACGATCCCACTATTGTTGCCAAACCCAGTGGCGGCAATTCCTTTTGGGCTGCTCATTTACAGCGGGCTGCGGTTGTGCGTTAGTACGGCTATTTTTCAAAAACTGTTCAAAAACGAGCCGCTTGTAACCTTGCCGGAAGGCACCATGCGGGAAGTGCTGCACTACTCGGTGCCCCTCAGCCTCGCACAGATTTTTTGGGTGCTCAACAAGATGGTGGACAAGCAGGTGGTGCAGTGGCTCCTGCCCAGTACGGTTTTCGCCGTCTATAACTCGGGAGCTATCGAACTGCCCATCATCCCCACCATCGCCTACACCGTGTCGGCGGTGATGATGACGCAGCTCGTCGGCCACCATATTCGGGGCGAGCGATCAGCGCTGTTGGGGCTTTGGTTCAAAAGTGTCCAAAAGGTTTCGGTCATCGTGCTGCCGTTGGTGATGGTGTTTTTGGTGGCTGCCGAAGAGTTCATCGCCCTGTTGCTGCCTGAAAGTTACGCCGATGCGGTGATCCCGTTCCGCATTTACACCTTCATTCTGCTTCAACGGGTGGCTTCGTACAGCAACATGCAAAAGGCGCTGGGCAGCACCGGCACCATCACCCGCAGCGCCATTTATCTTTTTCTGATAAATGCGTTGCTCAGTGTGCCGCTCGTGCTGTGGCTGGGCATGGCCGGGCCGCCGTTGGCAGCGCTGTTGGCCAATATTTTTTCATGGTGGTATGCGCTCCACAATATTCAGGCTCTGCTGAAAGTGCGCTTCCGGGAGGTGTTTCCATTTGGGTTCTACGCCAAGGCGCTCGGCGTGGCCGCTCTCGCCGCCTTGCCGGTTTTTGGATTAAAAATGATGGTAGAACTGCCCCGCTACTTCGGCTTTTTCATCTTGGCGGCTTGCTACCTGCCAATTTATCTCGTACTGGCCCGAACGACGGGAATCATTGAGGATTCGGACTGGCGGCGACTGACAGCCAAATTGGGCTTCCTTCGGAAAAAATAGTATTCCACGTCCCTCATTTATCCACCCAGCCATTTGACGGTAAAACAAACGGCAATCGAACAAATGCGGGCCATCCAAGATTTTTACACCTGGATGGCCCGTTTTTTTACGCCAAACGCAGTCGCAGTTGCATCTTCACTGTGTCCCGATTCGTTTCGGCTGGCTTTGCCGAAAATACTTGTGTGAACCTTCGATTTCCTAATTTTGCCCAAACCTGTTTTGAAATGAAATACCTGAAAATATTTTTTGCCTTTTCGATACTGCTCCTTGCCGCCTGTTCCAGCGATACTTCCGGGTCTGGCCAGGTGGCCACGACCTCAAAAGGGAAAGTGCAGTCGCACGGCAGGGTGAACCAAGTGCTCGTCATTGCCGACTCTTCGCTTTGGAAGGGGGCCGTGGGCGACACTTTTTTCTATTACTTCAGCGCCCCCTACATCTTGCTCCCGCAGCCGGAACCGATTTTTGACCTAGTTCACATGACCCCTGAGCAGTTGGCCAAGCAGCCCTTGAAAAAAGAGTTTCGCACCATTGTTTTACTAGCTGACCTGAACGACGAGAACTCCACCACCGCCCGGCTGCTGCGAGCCGACCTCGGCTCCGAGAAGCTCGTGGAAATTCAAAATGGCAAGGGCTACAATGTGACCATTGGGCAGGACAAATGGGCTGTCAAGCAGCAACTGTTTTACGTGAACGGTTTTGGGGAAGACAAATTGACCGAGTGCATCGCAGTCAATTTTCCGGCCATCGGGCGGAAAATCAACGAGCGGGACCAAGAGACCGTCAAGGCCACCGCCTATCAGGGTGGCGAGGATACCAAGCTCGAAGGCGATATTTTTACCAAGTTCAACCTGAAAATGCAAATCCCGAAAGGCTTCAAACAGGCCAAGTACGATGGCAACACCAATACGCTTTGGCTGCGCAGCGACGAGCGGGAAATCATCGCCAATATCATCGTACACAAGCTCCCGTACAAGGACAAATCGCAACTCTCCAAGGCGGGCATCAAGAAAATCAGGGATGGCGTGACGGGCATCGTCACCACGCAGCAGCCCAACACCTACATGCGCATCAACGACGTGGACCTGCCACTTTTCGTAGAAAACATTACCCTCAACAGCGCCTACACCGTGCAGGCCAAGGGCGTCTGGGACATCGTGAACGACTTCAAGGGCGGCCCCTTCGTGAGCAACCTCATGCTCAATCCCAAAACCAACGAACTGGTGCTGGTGGATGGCTTTGTCTTCGCCCCTGGCAAAGACAAACGGAATTATATGCAGGAACTGGAACTGGTGCTCTCCACAGCGAGCTTTTAGTGCTGGGAATTGGGGAATTGGTAAACTGGTTGAATTGGTAAATTGGTTGAATTCGGGGAACAACTACTTCAACCAATTCCCCCAATTTCGCCAATTCAACTAATTCCCAAATCCCCCAATCCCCAGCCTCAAAACTGCCCGGTTGAAAGCATCACCAAGGTGCAAGCCTCAAGCACTTCAATACCTGCCTCCCCTGCCCGCTCCATCAGGTCAAAGTTCTCCGCACCTGGGTTGAAAATTATCCGCTTGGGCTTCATTTCCAGCAGATAATCGTAATATTCTTCTTGGTGGGTAAGGTTCAAGTACAGCGTGACAGTGTCAATGTCCGACAGCGGCGGGTGTCCCGTTAGAATCTTGACACCGTTCACCTCCCCTTCCTTTCGGCCAATCGCCACCACCTCGTGGCCGTGCTTTTTCAGTGAATTGATGGCTAGGTACGAGTACCGTTCAGGGTTGGTGGAGGCGCCGATTACGAGTGTTTTTTTCATAAAAATCTTTTAAAAAGCCTGAAAATCAATTTGTTGCGGAGCAATGAACGTTGAAAACAAAACCGCCTGTCGAAAGTTTTTCCCTTCGGAAAAACACAGATTCAAACATATCGCTGCTCTTCAAACAACCCCACCAACCCCTCCTCACTCGCCGCACAAACACCCCGTTCAGTAATCAGCCCCGTCACCAAACGGGCAGGCGTCACGTCGAAGGCGTAGTTGGCAGCGGGGCTGCCAGCAGGTGTCAGCCGAACCTCCCGTACCTGTCCATCTTCGTCCAATCCACTGATATTGTGAACCTCTTCGGCATCCCGCTCCTCGATGGGAATGCCCGTCAGCCCATTGCGCAAGCTCCAATCAATGCTCGATGAAGGCACGCCCACGTAGAACGGCACACCGTTGTCAACAGCGGCCAGTGCCTTGAGGTAGGTGCCGATTTTATTGGCCACGTCGCCCGTGCGGGTGGTGCGGTCCGTACCGACGATGACCATGTCCACCATGCCGTGCTGCATCAGGTGGCCCCCCGTGTTGTCGGCGATGACGGTGTGCGGTACGCCGTGCTGCCCCAGCTCGAAAGCCGTGAGCGATGTGCCCTGGTTGCGGGGGCGGGTCTCGTCCACCCAGACGTGTACTGGGATGCCCCGGTCGTGGGCGGCGTAGATGGGCGCCGTGGCCGTACCGTGGTCAATGCAGGCCAGCCAGCCGGCGTTGCAGTGGGTTAGGATGTTGACGGTGGACGGCTCACGGTGGACGGTAGACGGAGCAGCTTGGAGTTTTCTTTGGTGGATTTCTTCGATGAGGCGCAGGCCATGCTCGCCAATGGAGCGGCAGTGGATTACGCTTTCCTCTGTGATGTCGTGGGCGGTTTGTCGTATTTTTGAAATCTGCTCCGCAATGGCCATCCCCACAGTTCCTGACTGCCCACTGCCAACTGTCGAACTGCCAACTGAACCCAGCACCCGGTCAACGGCGTAGGCGAGATTGACAGCAGTGGGGCGGGTCGCTTTCAGTCGGGCGGCGGCTTCCTGCATTTTTTCCTCAAAATTTGGCGAAGCCACAGGTTGCGAAGCAGAAAATGGCAAAGCCATAAACTGCACAGCCGCCACATACATGCCGTAGGCCGCCGCTGCGCCGATGAGCGGTGCGGCCCCGCACATGCATGTCTCGGATGGCCACCTCGAAGTCCTCCAACATCGTCAGGTCTTCGATGACGAAGCGGTGCGGCAGGTGGCGCTGGTCAATGATTTGTACCACCCGTTCGTCGTTGGGGTGCAGCCAGATGGTTCGGTAGTGTTTGCCTTGGATATTCATGGGGTAAATATGGCAGTTATTTGCAAAATGCCATGTTTACTCGTCACGCTGTGCGTACCGCTATGTGTCGCTTTGTCATCCCGTAGGGAACCGTCCACGCCGTGAGGGCAAAAGCGGCGTGGACGGTTCCCTACGGGATGACAAACCCGTTTGACGACAACCGAGGCACGGACGCAAACAAAAAAAGACAGCCCGCTGCCGGGCTGCCTCCAAATTTTTCGTAAAAACTTCAAGGGTTTAAAAGCAATAGTCGTCAGCTTCGATGAGCCTGTCCGCTATGAGGCGGCGGGCGTTTTTGACGTTGACTGGCGGGTATTTAGTGAAACGCTTCACACCCATCAGGAAAGTCTTGAGCAGGTCGCCTTCGGCAAACGAGGCGATGGCATCACTGGCGCACTTGCTGACCCGGCTGGTGGCGTCGTTGAAATAGACTTTCAGCATGGCCTCATAAACCGACTGGTCGTTTGCCTTGTCGGACATTTCAGCGAGGCGCTCGACCCGCAGCAGCAGCGATTCGGCCACGAAGGCGTCAATCATCATATCGGCCACGTTCATCACGATTTCCTGTTCCTCTTTGATGTCGAGCTGGCCTTCCATCTGCATCTTCACGGCAGCCCCGGCGGTCATCAGCACGATTTTTTTGAAGTCCTTCAGCGCCTTTTTCTCCTCGGCGTACAAGCCGCTTACGCCTTCCATGGACGGCATCGAAGCCAGTTCCTTCTGCACCGCCCATGCTGGGCCGACCAAATCCACTTGGCCCTTCATCGCCCGCTTGAGCAACTGGGAAACCATGAGCATTCGGTTGATTTCGTTGGTGCCTTCGTAGATGCGATTGATACGGGCATCCCGGTAAGCTCGTGCAGCGGTGAACTCCTCGGAGAAGCCAAGCCCGCCATGGATTTGCACCATTTCGTCCACCACGAAGTCGGTCACCTCGGAGCCGTACACCTTGATGATGGCACACTCGATGGCGTACTCCTCAGCAGCTTTGAGTGTGGCGTCGGCGTAGCTGTCGCCCTGTTCCATGAGGGCATTCTTCTTGTCGTCAAGGAGGTCGGAGATGCGATAGCAGGCGCTTTCGAGGGCGAAATTGCGGATGGACTGCTCTGCCAGCTTGTGCTTGATGGCCCCGAAACTGGCGATGGGCTGGCCAAACTGTTTGCGCTCATTGGCGTATTTTACGCTGGTCGCAATGGCCTTTTTTGCACCGCCCATGCACATCACGCCGAGTTTGTAGCGCCCGATATTGAGGGCATTGAAAGCGATGAGATGTCCCTTGCCGATTTGGCCGAGCACGTTGCTGGCAGGTACTTTCACGTTCTCGAAGAACACCTGCCGGGTGCTGGAGCCTTTGATGCCCATTTTTTGTTCCTCAGCGCCGAGGGTGAGGCCGGGCGTTTTGGCCTCCACGATGAAGCCAGTGAACTTGTCACCGTCAATCTGTGCGAACACGATGAACATATCGGCAAAGCCCGCATTGGAAATCCACATTTTTTGGCCGTTGAGGAGGTAGTACTGGCCATGGGGAGTGAGGTCGGCACGGGTCTTCGCTGCGAGAGCGTCGGAGCCGCTGCCGGGTTCGGTGAGGCAGTATGCTGCCTTCCATTCGCCGGAGGCGAGGCGAGGCAGGTACTGGTGCTTCAGTTCCTCGGTGCCAAAATAGAGGATGGGCAACATGCCGATGCCCGTGTGCGCTGCGATGGTGGTGGCGAAGCCGCCACCCATGCGTCCCAGTTCCTCGCTGATAAAAGTGTTGGCGTTGGTATCAAGTAGCGTGCCGCCATACTCCTCGGGGATATGGCATCCGAGCAGGCCGAGTTCGCCGGCCTTTTCCATTAGCTCCACTTGGTATTCGAGCTTATGGGCTTTTTCGCCCGCTTCTTTGGCATAGTCCCGCACCATTTGGCGGGCCATGCCTTGCTCTTCATTGATGTCTTCTGGAATGAAAGTATCTGCTGCGGTGCTTTCCTTGATGATGAACTCGCCACCTTTGAGGACGTTGGATTTTACAAGTGTGTCTGGCATGGCAAAATGATTTGTAGTGTTGAGATTTTTAGCGAAAATTCGCTAACAAAGCTACAATCAATTTTTCCGTTCCGCAACAATTGCTCAGGTGTTTTTAGCGAAAATTCGCCAAAAAAAATCCAAAAATGAGTTGCCGGGGTTCGGGTTTGTGGGAATCGGCAACGCAGTAGGTGTTCACAGCGTTTCCATTTCCACTCCGACAAGCATTTTATCTTGTCTTGGCTTGGTGCCAACCATAAAGTCTCCGGTGGCAAGGTGCTTTCCAGCCGTCAGAGCCAGCCGTCGGCCTTGATGGTGCGCTAGTAGTTAATGGTCGGCCACCGTGATGGCGAAGACGAAGAAATTGGTCTCCGACCGCACCGAGCGCAAGCGGCCTCCTATTGGTTCCGCTTGTGGTCGAGCATCTTGTAAAGAAGGCTATGGCAGACATAACGGCCATTGGCCTCGGAGCCGTAAATTTCGTCGGATAAGACCTTGCCGTAGGCGCTCATCGCAACTGTCCCGCTGCCCACCTCAATCCACCCACCGTTTTTTGCGCCTCGACCTGCAATTTGGCAAGTTTCAGTTGTACTTCGATGAGCTTGTTTTCCCTTGAATTGACAAGGAAAATCGAGCTTTCACCTAACAGGAGCTTCTCGTTTTCACCAGCCAACAGTTTGGCGTAGTTGTCCCGCATATCGTTAGTAAGTTGGATTTGTTGACGCAAATTGGTCAGTTCGTTCTGGTAGGCGACGATTTTGTTGCGGATTTCCTGCTGTTTCTGTGAAAGCTGTAAGTTGGCGTCCATGATTTTCAACGCTGTCAATTGCAGCCCGCCTCGCTCCTTTCGAAAAAAAAGGGGGAAGCCCGCCTGCACGCCCCATTTGTAGTTTTGGAGAAAAAAATCGCCGTTGCCAGGCGTGAGGTCAAAACCGTCGCCTAGCAGGTTGTACGACACATCAAGGCGAGGCTTGAGGGCTTCCCGTTTCAGGCGACGCTCCATCTCCAAGCTTTCGAGCATGAAGCGATAGCCCTGCACCAGTGGGTGCTGCGCCGCCAGGGTGTCGGCGGCATTTTGGAAACCGTCGGCAGCGAGCTGTACTGCATTGGGCAGCGCAGGGCGCAGGCTGGTATCCACAGGCACAGCCTTGCCGTTTTCCCAGATGAAATTTTGCAGCGCCAGCGTCGCATTTTGAAAAAAAACATTTGCAGCGTTCAGTTCCAAGCGCCTGTCCTGCACCTGTATCAGCGATTCGAGCGTGTCAATGGCGGGACGGTCGCCCTGCCGCCAGCTCTCCCGGATGCCTTCGAGTCGAATTTCGGCGTTGCGCACGGCCTCCCGATAGGTCTGCACCCAAGCATTTGCCAATGCCCAATCCCAGTACGCTTTGGCGGCGTCGAGCAGCAGGTCGTTGAGGATTTGGCGTTGCTCCACCTTGTTGGCCCGCTGCAAGATTCGGGCTTGGTAGAGGCCCGCCCGCCGCTCGTCCAGCACCAGCCCTTGCAGCAGCGGCAGGCTAAGTCCTAGCACAGCCTGCCCGTCAGCGGGAAGCTTATTTTCAGGGTTGAGATAAACACCGCTCGAATAATTGTAGCCTGCCTTGCCCTCTATGCCAAACCAGGTGGGCAGTTTCACGCCGCCCTCGGCGAGGTTGTAGTAGTTTTTGCCATCAAAGCTTTTGCGCTCCCAATCGCCGTAGAGCTTCGGATCGAAGCCGCCACGGGCGGCCAACAGCGTGGCCTGCGCTTCGGCGTCGAGCAGGGCGGCTTGCTTCGCAAACGGGTGGTTGGTGCGAACCTGCTGCAAGAATGTGTCGGGCGACAAGGTTTTTTGCGAAAAAAGCGGACTTGTGAGCAACAAAGACATTGCCCCAAAAACTGCTAAATGCTTCATGTTCAATTAGTTGGCTTTTTGTCTATATTGGTAGGTAGGGTTGTATCCCTATAAAAATCCGGCGGAAAACCGTTCAACTGCCGCCAAAGCTCATACCACACCGGCACGTCGTTCAGCAGCGCCACACACTGTGCCCCGCCGCCAGGCCGTAGCGCCGCCGGCCAAGGTTTCACCGCCTCGTCCGGTGCGACGAGGATGCGGTAGGTGTTGTTCGCCCCGATGTTGTTGTCGATGGCTACCACCTTGCCCTTGTAGGTTCCGAAGGTCAGGTTAGGCCAGCCGCTGAACACGAAGGCGGGCCACCCGTCAAAGATGAAATTGACCTCGTTGCCGATGGACACCAGCGGCAGGTCAATCGGCTTCACGTACATTTCCACAGCCAATTGTGCCTCGGCGGGCATGATGCTCACCACGGGCGCTCCCTCCTTCACCGTTTCGCCCACGCCTGCCACGATGGCCTGCGTGATGTAGCAGTCTTGCGGCGCCGTGATGTAATAAAAACCACTGCGGAGTTGGTAGTTGGCTTGGTCCACCTTGAGCTTGTTCAACTTCGATTCCGTGTCGAAGCGGTCGGAAATGGTGCTGAACTTGTCCGATTGTGCCTTGGCGATTTTATTGGCGTACTCGTTTTGCACCGTCGAAAGCTCTAAGCGGGCGTTGTCGAATTCGTTGCGGCTGATGAGCCATTTGTTTTCGGCCTCGATTTTTTTGGCTGCCGTCTCCTGCACCTTTAGGTTGCGTTGTTCAAAAGTGGTGAGGGAAGTCAGGCCCTTGTCGTACATCTCCTTTGCCCGAAGGTATTGGTTTTGGGCGGTTTCAAGGTCAATTTTTGCCCGCACCAACTCGATGCTGTCGGAGGTGATTTTCAACCTGCCCTGTTGTACTTTGTTTTGCAATTGCTGCTTTTTGAAGCCCAGTTCCTGCTGCATGGCTACGATTTGGGCTTCGAGCGCTGCCACCTTGCCGCCATAGCTTTCGAGCGAGCCTTCGGTGGCCGTCACCTGTGAGCCCGTTCGCCCGACGAGGTTCGGGTCGAAGTACTCCGTCTTTATTTCCGAAAGGAAAACGATGGTGTCGCCTGCCTTCACCCGTTCGCCCTCCCGCACGTACCATTTTTCCACCCGCCCCCCGATGGTGGCGTGGATGGTCTGGGGCCGCTGGTCGGGCCGCAGGGTGGTCACCTTGCCCTTGGTCTGGATGTTCTGCGTCCACGGCAGGAAGAGCATGACCACGATGATGCCCAGCGTCACCAGCAGCCATCGCTTGAACATGAGGTTGGCGCGGGGCAGGGTCGTGCGTCGGAACGAGCGGTACTGGTTCGGGTCAACTTTGTCGAGGATAGTATTTTCAGAAATGTTCAGCATGGATTTTCATTTGAACACGTTTTCAAAATGCTTGCTCCGCTTGATTTTTTCAAAGCTCCCCTCCTCCACGATGCTGCCCTCCTGCATGATGATGATACGGTCGCACTTGGCGGCCATTAGTGCATCGTCGGTGACGGTAACGAGTGTGCAGTGGGGGCTGGCGATGAGCAGGTTGGCGATGCGTTCCCGGTCTTCTTTTTCCAAAAAATCGAATGGCTCCTCAATGGCAAGCAGCGACGGGCGGGAGGCTAGGCATCGGGCGAAGATGATTTTTGAGATGATGTTTCGAGGCAGGTTTTTGCCGCCAGGCAGCAAAATGGTGTCATAGCCCTCTGGCAATTTCTTCACAAAATCGGCCATGCCTACCTTTTCGACGGCACCGATGGCGTCTTGTAGGCTCACTGCTTCGTGGCCCAGCGTGATGTTCTCCAACAGGCTGCTCTTGAAGATGTCTTCTTGGGAAATATGGTCGCCGATATGCGCCCGCAGGCTCACGGCATCGAGGTTGCGGAAGGGGATTTTATTGTACGTCAGCGAGCCTCGGAAATCGGTGAAGACCCCAGCGATGATGTGCAGCAGCGTCGTCTTGCCCGACGAATTGTATCCAGCAATGCAGAGTTTTTCGCCTGGTGCGATGTTGAGGTGCAGGTCGTCAAGCGAATCCTCCTGCGAGTCGGGAAAACGGTAGCTCACGCCGCTCAACTCCACGGCGATGCCCTTGCCGGTGTCAAACTGTTCGAAGCGGATGCCCTCCTCCCGGTCAATATCGAGGTCAGTGAATCCGCCCAACTTGTCGAGCGCCGTGAGTGTGTCGTAGATGGTCTCCATCGTTAGGATGAGCTTTTCGACACTGGCCATGACGAGGATGATGACGATTTCCGCCGCCACGAACTGCCCGATGTTGATACGGTTGTCAATGACCAGCACGCTGCCGAGGATGAGCAGCCCCATCGTCACAAGGGTTTTGAAGCCGACCAAGCTGCCGTACTGCGTCACCAGCACCCGGAAGTGCGCCTTGCGGGCGTCGAGGTAGCCGTTGACGAGGTAGTCGGTTTTTTGCAGCGGCAGATCGCTGGTGCCCGCCAGTTTGAAGGTGCCCATCGTACGGGCCAGTTCTTCCAGCCAGTAGGCCACTTCGTATTTATACTTCGATTCTTTTAAGCTGGTTTTCAGCCCCTGCGGCCCGGTGAGGCGGATGATGAGCAACACGATGGCCACCAGCAGCAGCCCGAAGAAGATGAAGAATGGATGGTAAAACGAGAGCAGCAGCAACCCGAAGAAAATCTGGAGGACACTCGTGGAGAAGTCCATTAGGATTTTGGGCAGCCCTTTTTGCACGGTAAGGGTATCGAAAAAGCGGTTGACCAGCTCCGGGGCGTATTCTTTGTGAATGGCTTCCCACTTGATTTTCGGGATGCGGTAGGCAAAGTCGAATGCTGACCGGGTGAAGATGCGCTGCTGGATGGTCTCGGTGACGGAAAGCTGCATGACCGTGAGCACCCCGGCCAGCGCCGTGCCCAAAGCCACTACGCCGATGAGCAGCGCCCACGAACTAGAGATGCTCCCTCCTGCTATCAACCCGATGATGGCTTGCACCCCCAGTGGCAGACTGAGAGTTATCAGTCCAGCGAAGATGGCGTAGAGATAAATATAGGTGATGTCCTTTTTGTCTATCTGGAGCAGCCTAAAAAAACGTTTAATTGGATGCATGGGCGAAGTTGGTTAATTGCAGTAAAAAATGAATGAGCTGGCGCAAAGTTTTTTGGCCAGCGCTATTTTAATCGCATTCTAACCTTGCCGCAATGACAAATTCCCCTTGCCAAATGACCTATTTTTTCTTCCGCATTTCCCTTACTGTCACCACCACCAATGTCAGCACCGTGAGCGGTACGACGAACCAAATCATGGCGTTGGTAAAAATCTCCAGCGAGGCGTGTTCCTGGCTTTTCAAGATGATGTAAGCCGTGTACGCCACGTAGTAGCCCAGAAACACAAAACCTTCCCAGCGTTCGATGCGATAGCCTGTGAAAAACAACGGCAGACAAGCCACGGCCACGGCCACCATGAACGGCACGTCGAAGCTCATGGCTTCTGGGTTTACGGGTACGCCGCCAGGGGCGATGATGGCCGTCAGGCCCAAGATGAAGAGGATGTTGAAGATATTGCTGCCCACCACGTTGCCGACGGCAATGTCCTCCTGTTTGCGGTAGCTGGCGATGATCGAGGTAGCGACCTCTGGCAGCGAAGTGCCTGCGGCAATGATGGTTAAGCCAATCACCAACTCGCTCACGCCCAGCGTCGTGGCGATGCTCACCGCACTTTCCACTAACCAACGGGAGCCGAAAACCAGTAGTGCCAAGCCAATAGCGACCAGTATCACTTGCGACCAAGTTTTCTCTTTTTTCGCCTCATTGCCATCGCCGTATTCCTCCTTGTAATCCTTGAGCACCTCCTTGTTGTGCTCCTTCTTGCTCTGTCGGATGAGGAATACCGTGTACCCGATGCCGATGACGACGAGTATGCCCCCCTCCCACCACTGCACCGTACCGTCCCACCCGAAAAGCATTACCAGCAAGCTTGCGCCAATCATGATGGGCACGTCTAAGCGCACCAGTTGTTGGTGTACTACCAGCGGAATTATCAGCGAGGAAAGACCGAGTATGAACAGCACGTTGAAGATGTTGCTGCCCACCACGTTGCCGAGGGCAATGTCGGCCTTGCCATCCAAGGCGCTGCCGATGCTCACCGCCAACTCCGGCGAACTGGTGCCGAAAGCGACGATGGTAAGCCCGATGACTAACGGCGAAATGCCAACAGCGGCGGCAATTTTTGAGGCACCCCTGACCAGTGCCTCGGCGCCCACGACAAGCAGGACGAGACCTGCGATGAGTTTTAGTGTTATCATAAGTTTAAATAATGAATATTGCAAACGATTGGAAATCAAGTGTTTGCATTTTTTATCCCTCCAAAATTTTGTGGCTCAACAATTATTTGATTGATTTTTGTGGCGCAAATAAATGAGAATATGGCAAAACAATACCTGAAAAATGTTTGAAGATAAGAATGAACCACAAAAATGACCGTTGGTTGGCCAAAATGGCCATCTTTGCCCTACCCAACCTAGGGTTAAACTCAATGCTCACTCACTGATGACCAGATTCGCCCTATTTCTATTTTTTGTTTTTTTGGCAAATTTTGCCTCCGGCCAAAGCATCGAACAGCTTGAGCAACAGCTCAAGGAAGCCACATCCCCCAAGGAAAAAATGACGCTCAACTACCAGCTCGGCACCGAATGGCTGAAAAAAGACGCCAAAAAAGCCGTGGACTACGCCAAGGCCGCCCACCAAAAAGCGCTCGAACTGAAGAACAGCGGCATGGCCGCAGAAGCATCCTACCTCGTGGCCAGGGCCTATGCCCGCACCCGTGACGACCGCAACCAAGACATCTGGCTCGGCACCGCCACCAAGTTTGCCATGGAAGCCAACGACGCCGACCTCATCATCAAGACCGTGGACGAGCGCAGCCGCCTCGCCGAAAAAGAACGCAACGAACGCAAGGCCCTCAAGGTCGTGCAGGAGGCATTCGACTATTTCAGCAAAAAAGGCGGCAAGAGCATCAGCGAGATGCAGGCGCAGTACGACGTGCAGAAGAACCAAATCGAGCGGGAAAAAAGCCAGTTGGAGCGGGAGATGGACCGACTGGAGGCCGAAAAGAAGCGCCTTGAGGGTGAAATCGGCGTTGTCACCAAAGACAAAGAGCATATCTCTACCGAACGTGACATTTTGAAGGAGGACAAGACCCTACTCACCGAGCGCCAGCGGGAACTGGAGTCGGAGAAGCAGATGATAGTGGAAGAAGTTTCGAAGAGTGAAGAAAAACTAAAGACCGTGTCTGCTGAAAAAACAAAAGTGCTTTACATCGCCGAGGTAAGACGCCGCCTCGTGGATTCGTTGGAAGCCCGACAGGTCATAGACTCTATTAACCTCGTTCAAAAAGACCTCGCCCTCCAAAACGCCGAACTCGCACAAGAGCAGGGCAAATACCTGAATTACCTGCTTGGCATTGCGGCGCTGTTCACAGTGCTACTGTCCATCGCATTTTATTTGCGGTATTTGAATAAAAAGAAGTCCACCAACCTGCTTTCGAAGCAAAATAAAATCATCGAGGAAGAGCGGCAGCGCTCGGACGAGCTGCTCTACAACATCATGCCCGTGGAGGTAGCCAAAGAACTAAAGGAGAAAGGCTCGGCCACAGCCCAGCAATTCCCGGAGGCCACGGTGCTTTTCACCGACTTCAAGAACTTCACCGAAATCGCTGAACGCCTCACGCCAGCAGCATTGGTCAACGAGCTGAACGAGTGCTTCCGGGCCTTCGACCACATCATTTCACAGCACCCCGAAATCGAAAAAATAAAGACCATCGGCGACGCCTACCTCTGTGCCAGCGGCCTTGTGAAACACAAGACCGTACCAACAGGTATCGTGCAGGCCGCCCTCGAAATGCAGGAATTCCTTGACGACCACAAAGCGGAGAAAATGCGGCTGGGATTGCCGTACTTTGAAGCCCGAATCGGCCTCCACACGGGTCCAATTGTGGCCGGGGTGGTGGGCTTCAAGAAGTTCGCCTACGACATCTGGGGCGATACCGTCAACATCGCCGCCCGCATGGAGCAGCAGTGCGAGCCAGGCCAAGTGAACATCTCCGAAACGACCTACGGGCTGGTGAAGTACAATTTCAACTGCGAGTCACGGGGGAAAGTGCCTGTGAAGAATAAGGGGGAAATGGAGATGTATTACGTGACCGGGAAACGTTGAAAACACTTTTAGCCAAGCTACGCATTGAAAAATAGGGGTTTGGGGCGGAACGCCCCAAGAGACCCTCCCCCCCCGACGAGCCGCCGGAGGCGGCGAGGAGGGGTAAAAGTTTAAGAAAGCAACCTTGCATTGCGTTACTGATAAGTTTTTTTGATTGGCGATTGATTGAACGCAAGAAATCAATTTTTAACAAAACGAAATTCAACATGGAACCTAACAAACGTCTGCTCAGTCTCGACGTGTTCCGGGGCCTCACGATGGCCCTGATGGTGCTCGTCAACAACGCTGGCGGCCTGCCCGAAGGCTCGCCGCTGGTTCATGCCGCCTGGAACGGCTGCACACCCACCGACCTCGTGTTCCCCTTTTTCCTGTTCATCGTGGGCATCGCCATCAGCTTTTCGCTCACCAAGCGCAAGGAAGGAGGGGAAAACGTGTACCGGAAAATCCTCACCCGCACGGCTTGGATTGTCGGCATCGGCATTTTTTTGAACGGCGCTCCAGGCTTTGACCTCGCCACGTGGCGCATCCCCGGCGTGCTTACCCGCATCGGCATCGTGTACGGCATCACGGCGTTCATTTTTATGAAAACCAGCGTCCGCCAGCAAGTCTGGATTGCTATCGTCTGCTTGCTCAGCTACTGGGCGCTGATGGCGCTCGTGCCCGTGCCCGGCCAAGGCTTTCCCAGCTTTGAAGAAGGCAAGGACCTCGGTGCCTGGCTTGACCGACTGCTGCTGCCCAACCACCTCTACGGCCATACGAGCAACCCCGAAAACCCCTACCCAGCCTACGACCCGGAGAGTATCCTTGGCACCATCAGTTCCGTGGCCACCTGCCTCGGCGGGGTGCTGGCGGGATATTGGCTCCGCAAAAAACAGGACGACCTGCCCCGCTGGGCTGGACTATTTGCCGTGGGCTTCCTGCTGATGTTAGGCGGTCTGCTCTGGGGCGAGGCATTCCCCATCAACAAAAAACTCTGGACGAGCAGCTACGTCCTGTACCACTCCGGCTTGGCCCTGCTCACCCTCAGCACCGTCTGGTGGGTCGTGGATTTTAAAGGGAAAGCAGGTTGGACTACCCCGTTCGTCTGGCTCGGCGTGAACCCACTGGCCATCTACCTCAGCCACGAGGTGCTGGCCATTGCGATGGGCATGATTCCAGTCGGCGAAGGCAGCCTGTACGATTGGGTGCGTGACACCTTCTTCGGATGGATGGGGCACAATTCGGCGGTGTTCTTCAATGCCCTGCTGCACGTGGTGGTTAATACGCTGGTTGCGTGGGTGTTGTACAAGAAGAAGATTTTTATACGGGTTTGATTTGTGGCCGCCCAATTTATTGGGCTGGCCGTCAGGCACAGCAAGCACTGGAAACGGCCAGCCCAATAAATTGGGCGGCCACAATTGGTTCGCATGATTTCCGTAAAACAAGCCGTTGAAATAGTTTTGGCAAACGCCCTGCCGCTGCCCGACGAGACCGTGCCGCTGCACCTCGCCACAGGTCGGGTACTGCGGGAAGACCTCCATGCCGACCGTGATTTCCCGCCCTTCGACCGGGTTTCGATGGACGGTATTGCCATCCACTACGGGGCATTCGAGGCGGGGCAGCGCCGCTTTTTCATCGAAAAAATACAGGCGGCGGGTGCTCCGCAATTGGCGCTTGCGCAAACGGAAAACTGCATCGAAGTGATGACCGGAGCCATGTTGCCGCACGGCACGGACACCGTCATCCGCTACGAAGACCTCAGCATTGACGGGGGTTTCGCCACCATTTCCATCGAAAAAATACAGGCGGGCCAGAATATCCACAGCCAGGGCGTTGACCGCTTGAATGGGGAAATCATCGTGGCGGCGAGCCGCTTGATTTCCCCTGCGGAAATCGGCGTGGCGGCCACAGTCGGGAAGCCGCAACTGCTGGTGGCCGCATTGCCACGAGTCGCCATCCTCTCCTCCGGCGATGAGCTGGTGGAAGTGGACGAGACCCCATTGCCCCACCAAATCCGCAAATCAAACGTGCACGTGATGGCCGCCGTGCTGGGCAATTGGGGCCTCGCCCCCGACCTGCTCCACCTTCCCGACGACCCAGCCGCCATTCAAAATACCTTGTCCGATTGCCTGAAAAAATACGACGTGCTGCTGATGAGCGGCGGCGTTTCGATGGGCAAGTTTGACCATTTGCCGGAGGTGCTGGAAAAAATCGGTGTGCGGAAGCTGTTTCACAAAGTGTCGCAGCGGCCAGGCAAGCCGTTCTGGTTTGGGCGTTCGGAGCGGACGGTGGTGTTTGCCTTTCCCGGCAATCCCGTGTCGTCGTTCATGTGCCTGCATCGCTACTTCCGGCCTTGGCTGCGGGCGAGCTTGGGGCTGCAACCCATTGAAAGTCAATTCGCTGTATTGGCGGAGGACTATTTTTTCAAGCCCGACCTGACTTATTTTTTGCAGGTGAAATTGGCCTTCGGCCAAGATGGGCGGCTGCTCGCTACGCCCGTCACTGGGCAAGGTTCCGGCGACCTCGCCAACTTGACGGATACGGATGCTTTTCTGGAATTGCCGCTGGAGCAGCAGGCGTTTCGGAAGGGAGAGGTGTTTCCGTTTTGGATTTACAGGTAGCTACGCAACAAAAAAATCGGCGCTGGTCCAGCGCCGATTTTTTTTGTTTTCAACCGAATTTTTGCGGAGCAAAATCAATCCCTACCCGCCAACATGGACAGCAAACGAAGGATTTCGATGTACAACCAGACCAACGTGATGAGCAGGCCCATCGCTGAGAACCACTCCATGTAGCTCGGTGCGCCGAACTGTTCGCCCTTTTCAAAATTGTCAAAATCGAGCAGCAGGTTGAAGGCTGCAATGCCAATGATGACCACGCTGATGCCAATGCCAATTGCACCAGCTTGGTGTAGGTAAGGCAGGGGCATTCCAAATGCTCTGAGAATAATGTTCAGCAAATAAACCAGGGCAATTCCCACCGTGGCCATCACCACGCCCATGCGCAGCTTGTCCGTAACCTTAATGATGCCCGTTTTGTAAATAAAAAGCATGGCGAACAAGATGCCCAACGTCAAGGAAACGGCATTGAAAATAATGCCGCCACCAAATGCCCCACCATACATTGCGGTGATAGTACCCACGAAAAGCCCTTCGAGCAGTGCGTAAATCGGGGCGACCGTAGCCGACAGGTGTGGCTTGAAACTCGCTACCAACACTGCTATCAAGCCGCCGATGGCACCGACCCACAAGAAAAGTGGGTTGGCATAAACGAAACTCGCCGCTGCCGTGAGCATCATCAGGCCAAACAGGATGAACGATTTGTTGATTGCCCCCTGTACCGTCATGCGCTCGGAGGAGGTAATAAAACCAGCGTCCAACGGTGAGTTGGAGCTGTTGCGATAGGTTTCCTCTTTCATAAAAGGATTGCCAGAGGACGAAAACATGCCTTTTCTTGCCATTTGAATATGAATTTTTGGTTATGAAATTTCGTGTAAAGTAACGGGTTTACCCTCACAAATCAAAGTTTGCAGTTCGACAATTGGCAGTTGGCAGTCAGGTCGGCAGTTGCTTAGTCAGTGCCAAGATGGAAAGTGACTTCTTGACTACAAGACTACACCCTGATTGCCAACTGCCCATTGTCGAACTGCAAACTCGTTCAAACTCTTTCAATCACCACCGCATACCCCTGCCCAACGCCGATGCACATGGTAGCCAGTGCAAAACGCTTTTGTTGGCGGTGCAGTTCAATGGCCGCTGTTTGCAAAAGCCTCGTGCCGGACATGCCGAGCGGATGACCGATGGCGATAGCCCCGCCGTTGGGGTTCAGGCGGGGGTCGTTGTCGGCGATGCCCCAAGTGCGGGTGCAGGCCAGCGCCTGTGCAGCAAATGCCTCGTTCAGTTCGATGATGTCCATGTCGGCGAGGGTGAGGCCCGCTCGGTTGAGCGCCAGTTGACTTGCCGGAACGGGGCCGATGCCCATGATGCGAGGCTCCACGCCCGCCACGCCGGTGGACACGATGCGGGCGAGGGGTTTTAGGTCATATTTTTTCACCGCCACCTCAGAGGCGACGAGCATTGCGGCGGCGCCGTCGTTGAGGCCAGAGGCATTTCCGGCGGTCACCGTGCCGCCGTCTTCGGCTTTTTTGAAAGCAGGTCGCAGCTTCGCCAACACTTCCAAAGTTGTGTCCGGTTTGATGAATTCATCTTCGGAGAAAAGCACGGGGTCGCCCTTGCGCTGCGGGACTGGCACGGGGCTGATTTCCTCAGCCAACCTGCCCGATACCTGTGCCTGCGCTGCTTTTTGTTGCGACCAGCAGGCGAAGGCGTCCTGGTCTTCCCGGCTGATTTTGTGCAGTTCAGCGAGGTTTTCGGCGGTGTTGCCCATGCCGTCCACGCCGTAGAGTGCCTTCATTCGGGGGTTGATGAAGCGCCACCCGAAGCTGCTGTCGTGCATCTCAGCGTCCCGACCAAATGCTTGCGAAGCCTTGGAAATGACCCACGGCCCACGGGTCATGTGTTCCACGCCACCTGCGATGAACAGGTCGCCCTCGCCGCTGCGGATGGCCCGGCTCGCCTGCACCACGGCGGACATTCCGCTTGCGCAAAGCCGGTTCACGGTCTCGCCCGGCACGCTGACGGAAAGCCCGGCCAGCAGCAGTGCCATTCGGGCCACGTTGCGGTTGTCCTCGCCCGCTTGGTTGGCGCAGCCGAGGATGACATCGGCGTAGGCATCCGTCGGGATGTTCGGGTGGCGGCTGACGAGTGCGGCGATGACGTGGGCAGCGAGGTCATCCGCCCGAACGGGCGAAAGGCTGCCCTGAAAACTGGCGACGGGGGTGCGGATGGCGTCAACGATGAAGGCGGTGGGCATGGAGGAGTTATGAGTTATGAATTTTGAGTTTTGAGGGGGGACTCGAAAAACTCAAAATGCTGGATTTTGGCGCAAAAGTAGGCGCTTGGTGGGAAACAGAATCGTCGTTTTTTAAACCAAAAAAGACATCACGGCGGCAGCAATCGTAAATCGTAAATCCTCTACCTTTTCACCTTCATCCCCATCCTGATTTCAACATGCTGGTCGGAGAAGGCTTTGACGCTTTGTTGGCCGTCAGAGGTGGTGGAGAAATAAGCACGTAGCGCCAGCTTTTTCGCCTTGCGGATTTTGTCGAAACGCTCGGCGTCGAAGGTGGAAAAATTGATGCGGGTGATTGGCTCCCTAACGACGCCTTCGCTGTCCACAGGAGCAGCTTCCACGAGGCGGGTCACATCGTCGTAAAGCGAGTCGAGCACGGTGCCATTTTCATCCATGAAAAAAGCTTGGCCATCAATGGCGAGCGGCATTTGGTTGTCGGCCACCATTTTGAACTCCACTTCCTTGAGGTCGTCGTAGCCGCTGAAATCAAGGTCGAACGAATCCACGACGCCGAAGCCGGACGCCCGGCCATGCAGCGGCAAGTCCACTTCCACTTTTATTTTGTAGAAACTGCTGTCGGTGATGAAGCCCCGCAGGTTGGTCAGGCTGTCGGGGTTGGAGATGGCGTCCACCTTGTAGTCGAGACCGATGGGTCGTGAGCCGAGCACGTCCTCGATATTGGAATTGTTGGCATCGAAGGTGAAGGTCATGCTTTTTGACTGTCCCGCCTCCGAAACGGTCGGGTACACGAAGTCAATGCCCGTGTCATTGATGAAAGTGCTCTGGAGCGGAATCCGTAGTTCGTCGGCGGTGATGATGTCGAACGTGTCAATGGATGAGCGAGTAGGCATCCCGAAGGAATTTTCGATATGGATTTTGATGATGGGGTTTTCAAAAAAAACGTCGCCTTGAATCCAGTTCTTGAAGAAATCAATGCTGACGCTGTCCCGTTTTCCCTTGTTTTTGAAGTTGCCGAGGTAGCCCTCGATGTAGGAAAAATTGATGTTCGTGTTGACCAAGGCGATGAACGGCAGCTCGATGGTGTCGCCCAAGTCCGTTACGGCACTGTACTGGACATGCACCCTACCGCTGTCGGGCATCAGCTCATAGCCCACACATTGGGTGGAGGAACTGAAGATGGGCAAGGGAATAGTGCCGGGAGTGCCAGCGGGGGACATAAACTGGGTATGGACGCTCAATGGTTGGCCATTTTTTGAGGCTTCCAGAATGGTCAAGGTCAAGTCTACCATGCCCACGTAGTCGGATACATAAGCAACGCTGATAGAGCCGCCTGAGTAGCGGGCGAAGTCCACTTTCAACTGGTCCGCTGAGGAATTAAAGTCCAATGTAAAAGTTGTGCTGTCTAGCGGGATGAGCGGGGGCAGGTAGGTTTTGATGACCTGAAAAAACTCGTCCGCCGTTTGCGTGAGCACATCGCCCTCGTAGCGCAGGTGGATGACGCCCTCCGCATCAATTTCGATGTAGGTGGAATCGTCAAAATTCTCCAGCAAATCCTGGATGGAAGTACGTGCCTTGAGCAGCGGGATGGCAAACTCCGCATCGCCAGACATGATTTCGGCATCTTGCAAATCATTTACTTGCTTGCAGCCAAACATTGCTGTGCCAAGTAGTATCAAAAACACGAAGTGGGAAAATTTCATCAAAAGGATTTTTACACGCCAACACAGGCTTTAAAGTTTTCGCTAACAAAAATACAAACTAGCCTTGGATTCTTGTTGCTAAAGACCATAACGTCAGGCGGCTGGCAAAGGTTGGGTGCGCCCTTCGGGCAAATGAAAGGAGAAGCAGTGGTCTATTTTTTCACATCCCCGCCGCCCCAATCGCAAATCCCTTGTCATTCCCGTAGGGAACCAAAATCGTCAATCACATCACCTTGCATTCCACCCGCCTGTTTTGCAGCCGCCCCGCAGCCGAGGTGTTCGGGGCCACAGGTTGGCGCTCACCGTAGCCTTTGAACGAAAGGCGTTCGGGTGCTATCCCCTTGGAAATCAGGTAGTTGGCAACCGATTCCGCACGGTTTTGCGACAGCAGTTGGTTGTCGGCGTCGTTGCCCACGTCGTCGGTGTGGCCGCCGATTTCCACTTTTACCTTGGGGTTTTCTTTTAAAAAAGCGGCCAGTCCGTCGAGTTCCGGCAGGGCGGGAGGCAGGAGATCCCATTTCGCCGTTTCAAAGTTGACGTTGCGGAAAGTGTAGGTTTTCTTTGTTTTCAAGGCAGTGGAAATATCGGGACTTGTAGGTGGCGCATCTGCTGGGACAATGCGGATGTCGTCCAAGAGGTAGTAAGCGACCGTCCTGATTTTCTTCGTAAAATCAGTTTCCTGTGCATTGAATTTTTCAATGGCGGCAGGGTCTTTGAGCGTGTTCGGCGTGTTCTCGTCCTTCTCAAAATTGCCGATGGTGAAGTACATGTACGCCTTGTCGGCAATGAAGGTGCCACTGACGAGCTTCCACTCGTCCTTGCCAGTAATGATAGGCTCTGCCACCACGAACTGGGGTTTTTGCGCCCAGTCCCAAGTCTTGTTGTAAGAAAAATAAAAGCCCAAATTGCCAGCGGCAGTGGGCCGGATGTCCCGTTTTTCGCCATAAACACTTTGGTAATGGTGCAGCGCCGTCGCCTCCGAGAGGTTGACGTACAGTTCGATTCGGTACTTTTTGCCCACAACGAGGGGTGCCCGAAGTTGCCCCTGTACCATTTCCCGAAAGCCGTAGGTGATGATGCCCACGGCATTGTCGCCGCTGTGGGGTTTTGGGAAGAAGCAGTCGCCATAAGCGTCGGGCTTCCAGATGATGAGGTCGGGCGTCATACCGCCGAAGGTCGTCCAGTTTTGGATGGCGCTTTCAAAATGCTCGGCGTTTTTGCCGTAGGAGCAGAGCGGGCAATTGGCATTGGGTTTCAGCTTTTCGAAGCCGGGGTTGAGGACGAGGTTGCCGTCTTGGGCGGCTGCAAGAAGGGGGAGGAGGCAGAGCAGGAGCAAGGCTTTTTGCATGGCGATTTTTAGGAGCAATAACTTGGATTGGGGCGAAAGTTACATGTTGGAGATAGCATTTGAAAACCCAATTTTTAAAATCTCGATCGAAAAGCGTACTTTTGAAAGCAAAAAGATAAATCATGGTTTCGACATTAAATGATGCACAAAGAACACTGCTTGAACTGCTTGCAGAACCATTGTCCAATCAAGATTTGGAGCAGTTGCGCAATATGCTGGTGCAATTCCGCTATCGCCGTTTGCAAAACATGTTAAATGAAAAATGGGAGGAAGAAAGCTGGACGCAAGCAACTTTGGACAAATGGTACATGGAGCATAACCGTACCCCGTACCGTAAACCAGCCAGCCAATAAGCTATGAAAGTCGTAATTGACACCAATGTTTTATTGGTCGTACTCCCCGAAAGGTCCAATGACCATGACCTTTTTCTTGCCTTGTTGAAAGGTGTTTATGACGTTTATATAACGTTGGATATTTTGTTGGAATACGAGGAAATTATTGCTGCTAAAAATGGCCCCGACATTGCCAAAGCGACCATTGAGCTAATATCCGGCCTTCCCAATGTTCATTTTATCAGAAAGTATTTTTATTGGAATTTGATTGCTGCCGACCCTGACGACGACAAGTTCACTGACTGTGCAATCGCAGCAGATGCCAAGTTTTTGGTGAGCGACGACAAGCATTTCAATGTCCTAAAAACGATAGATTTCCCGAAAGTAAACCTGATTGGCAAGGAGGAATTTCGTAGGTTGTTGGGTTTGTAAAAACAATTTATAAACACTACGGCCCAGCAATTTTTCCCGCCAGAAACCCAACCGTTCGCCCCAATTCCTATCTTCACGCCTCACCAACCACTTGAATTATGAGGCTCAGATTCTTCTCGTTTTTTCCCGACCTCCGGTGCGGGATTTCGCTTTGCATAACTTTCTTTTTTTTGATAAAAATGCAGGCGCAACCTGTGGTCAAAAAACAACTCGAACCCGCCGACCTCGCACACTGGAACCAAGTCCAGTCGCCAAAAATTTCCAACGACGGCTATTGGGTGGCCTATACACTGAAGGCCGAAGAGGGCGATGGAAAACTAATGGTTTGGAACGCTGCGAAGGGTTCCATCCGAGGCTTTGAACGGGGCGAGGGTGCCGTTTTTTCCGCTGACAACCAGTTCCTTGCGTTCAAAATAAGGCCGCACGAGGACTCGCTCAAGGCACAGCGCCGCCGCAAACTGAAAAAGGAAGAACTCACCAAGGACTCCCTCGGCATCCTGCACCTCGGCACAGGCATTTTGATAAAAGTGGCCGAGGTGAAGTCCTTCGCCATGCCCGAAGAATGGGATGGCTGGCTGGCCTACCAGTTGGAGCCGTTCAAGCCGAAGGAGGATGAAAAGGCAGCAGCCGATTCCACCGCCACAAAGCCGGATTCGTTGAAAACGACCGCTGCACCCGTTTTGCCGCCCGCCCCTGTGGGGAAGGCGGAAAAGCCTAAAAAGAAGAAGGAAAAAAAGGAGGGCAAAGACAATGGTTCGAAGCTCGTGCTGCTCGAACTTGCCACGCAGCGGGCGGACACTGTGGCCTTCGTGCGGGACTACAAACTGGCCAAGGAGGGCGCCCGCATCCTCATCAACACCAGCGGCTCGGCAGACTCGTTGCTGGCCGAGGGCGTTTATCTTTTCAACTGTGTCCTACGGAAATTGCGGCCATTGATTCAACAAAAAGGCGATTATAAACAACTGGTTTTCAATGAAAAAGGAACGCAACTCGCCTTTCTCGCCAACCTCGACACCACCAAGGCGCAGGTGCCGCCCTTCGGCCTCTGCTACTGGCAGGAGGGCATGGAGAAGGCCAGCATCATCGCCGATTCCGCTTCCCAGTTTTTGCCAAAAACATGGCGGGTGAGCGAAAACGCCGCCCCCACCTTTAGCAAGGACGGCTCGAAGCTCTACCTCGGCATGGCCCCGCCGCCCATCCTCCAGGACACCAACCTGCTTGACGACGAAATCGTGAACGTGGAGGTCTGGGCCGCCACCGACGAGCGCTTGTACACCAACCAAGAGACCCTCGTGGAACAGGAGCGCAAGCGGGCCTACGACGTGGTCTGGCATGTTTCACAAAACAAATTCGTGCCGCTGTCCACCACTGACATGCCCACCATGAGCTATGCTCCCGACCGGGTGGGCAGCATGGCGCTTGGCCGGAACGAGCAGCCTTACCTGCGACAAATGTCGTGGGAGGGCGAAGCGCGGGAAGATGTTTGGCTGGTGGACGAGGCGACGGGCAGCCGCAAGGAAATCACCAAGGGGCTGCGGGGCAACCCTCGGCTGTCCCCCGGCGGCAATTTCGCTTTTTGGTACAATGACGTTGACACGGCTTGGTTTGCCTACTCGGTGAAGGATGCCAAGCTGCGCCGCCTCACTGACAACCGCACCGTGTCGTTTGCGGACGAACGGAACGACGTGCCAGACTACCCTAGCAGCTACGGCATGGCCACTTGGACGAGGGGCGATTCGAGCCTGCTCGTTTACGACCGCTACGACATCTGGCAACTGGATCCGACGGGGCAAACCGCGCCCATGAACCTTACCAACGGGCGGGCCAGCCAAACGCAGTACCGTTTCATCCGCCTCGACCCGGAGGAGCGCTTCGTGACGCCGGGGCAGCGGTTGTTGCTCCATGTTTTTGACGAAAAAACAAAGGCCGAGGGCTACGGCTTCCTGCTCCTTGGGGCGGGGCAGCCGATGCAGTTGGTGAAAGAGGCGTTCGCCTACACGTCCTCGCCGCAGAAGGCCAAGGATGCCGAGCGGCTGCTGTTCACGAAGGAAAACTTCCAGACTTTTCCCGATTTGCTGTACACCGATTTTACCCTCCAAAAACCCAAAAAGGTGAGCAACGCCAACCCTCAGCAGGCGAACTACCGCTGGGGCAGCATCGAACTGTACGAATGGACGGCGCTGGACGGCCAGCGTTTGCAGGGGCTTTTGGTGAAGCCCGCCGACTTCGACCCGAAGAAGCAGTACCCGATGATCGTCAACTTCTACGAGCGCAGCAGCGACGAACTGCATCAGCACCGTGCGCCCTACCCGCACCGCAGCAGCATCAACTACTCGTACTACGCCAGCCGGGGCTATCTCGTCTTCAACCCGGACATCCCGTACCGCACGGGCTATCCCGGCGAAAGCTGCTACAACGCAGTGGTGCCGGGCGTGACCTCGTTGATAGAAAAAGGCTTCGTGGATAAGGCACGAATCGGGGTGCAAGGGCACAGTTGGGGCGGCTACCAAATCGCCTACTTGCTCACCCGGACGGACATCTTCAAATGCGCCGAAAGCGGTGCGCCCGTGGTGAACATGCTCTCGGCCTATGGCGGCATCCGCTGGGCGACGGGCCTGAGCCGGATGTTCCAGTACGAGCACACGCAGAGCCGCATCGGGGGCAGCATCTGGGAGTACCCGCTGCGCTATATCGAGAACTCGCCGCTGTTCACGATGGACAAGGTGAACACGCCCGTGCTCATCATGTCCAACGACGCCGACGGCCACGTGCCCTGGTACCAGGGCATCGAATACTTCACGGCGCTGCGCCGCCTCGGCAAGCCCGCTTGGCTGCTGAACTACAACGACGAACCGCACTGGCCGCTCAAGCTCCAAAACCGCAAGGATTTCCAATTGCGCATGAGCCAGTATTTCGACCATTACCTAATGGACAAGCCGATGCCGCAGTGGATGCTGCGGGGCGTGCCGGCGGTGGAGAAGGGGATTCGGTTGGGGGTGGATTAGGAGTGGGCAGTTTGACAGTTGGCAGTTGGCAGTCAGTTGGCAGTTGTTTAGTCGGGGGCGTAGGTTATTGAAAACAATTGCATTGAAACGGGAATTTGCGAACTTTGCCCAATAAAATTGAGAATTATGCAAAAACTCATCGTCAGGAATTTCGGGCCAATACGGGAACTTGATCTGGACATCAAGGACTTGTCGCTGTTCATTGGGGAGCAAGCGACGGGGAAGAGTACGGTGGCGAAGTTGGTTTATTTTTTTAAGAAAGTGGTGAAGGATGAGTTGATGGGGTATTTAGTGAAACCTCTAAAAATTGATTTAGATTGGGAGGAGGCTTACCTAAAATTATACAGCGAATTTCAAACTAATATTAATTGGCAATTTAAAGATTTATTTTTTGGGGAAAATGACAATAATTTTGATAGTGTAGATTATCAATATAAGTCCAACTTCTGGCTTCGAATATTAGGAGGTGACAAAAATTGGGTGGTTTTATATCTTACCGATGCCTATTATGAAATTGCGCATCCTATGGCTCAGATGCACGTATACAATAAGTTCTATGATATTTTACAACAAATTATTGCTTATCGAAAAAAATACACTAGCAAAGAATGGGCTTTATCAAGTCCTTCACGAAGTGCAGAGAATGAAAAAAAAGAAAAGGCAATCGAAATAGAAAATCTCATCAATGAATTGTTTGGTGACGATGCTGAAGCCATTTACATCCCTGCTGGAAGAAGCCTATTGGCTGCGCTTTCAGAACGCTTACCAAATAAGGGATGGGATATGCTAATGGAAAAGTTTCGAGATAAAATAACTGACTTAAAACCTGCATTTGGTCAATCTTTATCAGAAATAATTGAACAGAAAAAACAACGTGGTAATGGGATTCCAGATAAGGATGTCTTAGAATTATCAATTCAAAAAATAAAGGAAATACTAAAAGGAGAATATAGAGTAGACGAGGAAGGAGAAAAAATTTACTTCAATGAAGAAGATTTTGTCAAGATTTCTTTGGCGTCCTCTGGCCAACAAGAAGCACTGTGGATATTGCTCCAGTTATTCATCCTCATCCTCAACAGAGAAAAGGCATTCCTTATTATCGAAGAACCCGAAGCGCACCTATTCCCCAAAGCCCAAAAATCATTGGTAGAACTAATTACCTTGCTATTTAATGAAGGTAATAGCCAAATAATCATCACCACCCACAGCCCTTACATCCTCACCTCTTTCAATAATTTAATCTATGCTGGAAACGTGGGACAACAACATGAAGAAGTAAATGAGATAATCCCAAAATCACTTTGGCTGGACGTTAAAAAGGTGGGCGCATACAGGTTAACTAACGGCATTACTGAGGACTTAATGGACGAAGAATCTAAAATGATACGAGCCGAAGAAATAGACACCGTCTCCCAGCGCATCAACGAAGATTTCGACGCACTGCTTAACCTCGAACTCCAATGAGCTGCCAACATTTCAAGGAAAATCATCCAAACTGTACGGAGTGCAACCGAAACCCAATCATCAATGCGGCGGAGAAGAAAAACAAGTATTCACTGCTGAACCCACAACGACGGGAAGTCTGCAAAATACGTGTGGATGGCTGCCTAATTACGCAAGCCGATGGCAAGCAGTGCGATTATTTGTTCGTTGCTTGCGATGCCTTCATTGCATTTTTCGTAGAGTTGAAGGGCAGCGACCTATCCCATGCTATTGACCAAATCAGTCAAAGCATTGACCTACTTGCGGCTAATCTCGGTGGTAGCGCCATTAACGCAAGGGTGGTTTTGTCCAAAACCCAAACTCCTGACCTTCGAACGCCGAAGTACAAGAAATTCAAACAGAAGATTCATGGGTTGGGTGGGACGTTTGTCCACAAGAACATCGTAATGGAAGAAGTGCTGGGGTAACCCACCCATCCACCGCCATACCAACATCCAATGCAAACCACCTTCCCCACCCCCACTTGGCTGCTGAACTACTACGAAGAGCCGCACTGACCCACCAAGCTGCAAAACTGCAAGATTTCCAATTGCGCATGTGCCAAAACTTCGACCATTACTTCGATGGGCAAGCCCATGCCGCAGTGGATGGTGAGGGGCGTTTCCTGATCCAGCTTTCACGAAATCCCCATCCGCACTCCCCTTCCCATCTCCAGCAGCGCCTTTGGCAAATTGGCAATTATTTCCTGCCGCAGCGCCTCCAGCAGGCTCCGCTTCACGGCGTCCCGGTGCGTCACGAGGCTCACCTCCCTCACGGGCACGGGGTCAGCGAAGGGGCGCAGTCGCTTGCGCTGTTCCCGGGTGAGCGTGAAGGTGGCGAGTTCCGGCACGACGGTCACGCCGCTTTGGTGGTCCACCATTTTTATCAGCGTATCTATGCTGCCCGCTTCGAACTCCAGTTGGGCGTTCGATTTTTTGCGCAGCTCGCAGAGGTTGAGGATTTGCGAGCGCAGGCAGTGGCCCTCTTCGAGCAACCAAAGTTCGTCGGGGTTGATGTCCTCGGGCAGCAGGTAGTTCTTCTCGTACTCGTCGTGGGAATAGACGTAGAACGGCTCGTAAAACAGCGGCACTTCCTTCAGCGAGGCCTGCGGTATTGGCGTCGCCAGCAGCCCGGCATCGAGCTGTCCCTTGCGCAGCCGCTCGACGAGCGCCCCTGTGGTGTGCTCGTGTATCTTCAAGCGAACTGCCGGATATTTTTCCAAAAAAGGTTTTAGAAAAAGGGGCAGCAGGTATGGTGCCAACGTCGGGATGATGCCGATGCTGAGGTCGCCGGAGAGCGTCTCCCGCTGCTGCCAGGTGACCTCGTGAAGGATTACCCTCGCCTGGGACAAGACGGCCTGGCCGCCGTCCGTGGCGAGGATGGGCTGCTTGCTCCGGTCGAAGATTTTCAGGTCTAGCTCTTCTTCCAGTTTTTGCACCATCATGCTCAGTGCGGGCTGCGAGATGAAACGGGCTTCGGCGGCCTTGCTGAAGCTGCCGTGATCTTCCACGGCGAGGATGTATTCAAGTTGCTGGAGGTTCATTGTATAATGGTGAACGCGTAATGGTCAAATCATAATCAAAACTTATTCAAAGGTAATGTCAATCAAGGTTTCTTATGCCCTAAAATGTCTTTTTGCAACGGATAGGGAGGTGACCCGGGAGGCACTTTTTTTTGTGCATGAGAAAATCCCGTAATCTTGCCCTCGAATTATCTCCACCACATGGCCACCACCGACCTCCATCTCTTTTTCACCAAAAACCTCCTCGACTGGCATGCTGGCCACCACCGCCCAATGCCGTGGAAGGGCGAGCGCAACCCTTACCTCGTCTGGCTCTCAGAAATCATCTTGCAGCAGACGAGGGTGGAGCAGGGGCTGCCCTATTTCGAACGCTTCAAGGCTGCCTACCCAACCGTCACTGACTTGGCCAATGCCCCCGAGGACGAAGTGATGAAACTGTGGGAGGGTCTCGGCTACTATTCCCGTGCGAGGAACCTCCACGCAGCGGCCAAGCACATCGCCAATGAACTAAACGGCATATTTCCAGCTACTTACGAAGGCCTCCGCTCACTAAAGGGCGTGGGCGACTACACGGCGGCGGCCATCGCCTCCTTCGCCTACGACCTGCCCCATGCCGTGGTGGACGGCAATGTGTACCGAGTGCTTTCCCGGTACTTTGGCATCGCCACGCCCATTGACACGACGGCGGGGAAGAAGCTTTTTGCTGCGCTCGCGCAGGGGCTTTTGGAAATTTGGAAATTTGGAAATTTGGAAATTGGAGGCATCGGCAAGCCCAATTTCCCAATTTCCCAATTTACTGACGTGAATCTTCGATTTCCCAATTTTGCCTCTGGCGCTTTCAACCAGGCCATCATGGACTTCGGCGCTACGCAATGCACACCGGCTGTGCCACGTTGCCATACTTGCCCGATGCAGCCGCATTGCGAAGCGTTCAAACAAAAGAAAACGGCGGAATTGCCCGTGAAATCAAAGAAGCTGGAGCGGCGGCAGCGTTTTTTCAACTACTTGATTATCAATTGGAAAGGCCAGGTTTTTGTAAAAAAACGCAGCGAAAAGGACATCTGGCAAAACCTCTACGACTTCCCGCTGATTGAGACCGATGCCTTGCAAGAAGGCCGACTTTTTTTGACCAAAAACAAAACCTGCCAAACTTGGCTAGGCGAATCGGACTGGCGGCTGCTGCGAGCATCGCCGCCACAGCGGCAGGAGCTGACGCACCAGCGCATCGTGACCATTTTCTGGGAGGTGGAGGTTGGTGTCAATTTTTTGCCAAAAGAAAAAAACTGGGTGGCGGTGGAACGGGAAAAACTTGCCAACTTTGCTTTTCCCAAGGTCATAGACTTGTACATCAAACAGAAGTTTTTACCTTTAGAACTCTTTTGAACAAGCATACACCCCCCGGCGATAGACGGGAAGTATGAGAAACTTTAACCTAAACAAAACTGCATTACCATGTTAAATCGAGTTATGCTCATTGGCCGCCTCGGCAAAGACCCCGAAGTACGGAGGCTTGATTCGGGCTCCACAGTCGCCAAGTTCTCACTGGCCACCTCCGAAAGCTACAAAGACAAGGACGGCAACAAGGTCGAAACGACCGAATGGCACAACGTGGTCGTTTGGCGTGCCCAGGCCGAAATTGCCGAAAAGTACCTCAAAAAAGGCATGCTCGTGTACGTGGAAGGCAAGCTGACCTACCGGGAATACACGGACAAGGACAACGTGAAAAAATACTTCACCGAAATAGTAGCCAGCAACTTCCAGATGCTGGAACGCAAGGAAGGTGGCGGTGGCGGCTACTTCCCCGGTGCTGGCGACGAGCCAAGCAACGCACCCGCTGCGCAGCACCGCAACAACGAGCCAGCCAGCGTCATGGAGGACGTGGGAGAACCACCTACCGACGACCTGCCGTTTTAGGTAGGGGGCCGACCCTTGCGGTCGCCCATGACTGGAGAGCGACCGCAAGGGTCGCCCCACGAGCCGTTTTTATCAAAAAAACGGCTCGTTTTAGTTTCATAAACTATTGAAAATGAGATTTTTAGCATTTTTTTTCATTGCACTCTTCTTGGTTTCCTGCGAAGACCCCATCCTTACCCCCAAGCCCCGTGCCTATCCAAAGGTAGTGTACCCAGAGAAGGCATACCAACCGTTCACGGAGGGATACTGCGGCTTCACGTTCGAGTACCCGAAGTATGCCGTCATCCAAAAGGACACGACCTTTTTTGACGAAAAACCGGAGCATCCTTGCTGGTTCAACGTCTTCGTCAAGGATTTTGACTGCCGTTTGCATTGCAGCTATGCCTCCATCACCAAGCAAAAAACCGCCGACCAGCTCAAGTCCGATGCCTTCAAGATGACTGACTGGCACAACAAAAAAGCGACCTACATCCAAGAAACGCCCTTGCTCAACAAGGAACACAACGTGAAGGGGATGCTTTTCACCGTGGAAGGGCCGGTGGCTTCGCAGTTGCAGTTTTTCCTTACCGACACGTTGGAGCAGCAACACTTTTTTCGTGGGGCGCTGTATTTTTACACGCAGGCCAACACGGACAGCCTCGCACCCGTTTACGACTTCATGCGAAAGGACGTGGAGCGGATGATTGAGACTTTTGAATGGAAAAATTAATGTGGCCGCCCAATAAATTGGGCGGCCACAAGTGCTGATGATGAAAAATAAATACGTCTGTATCCACGGCCATTTTTACCAGCCACCACGGGAGAGCGCTTGGCTGGAGGTCATCGAATTGCAGGAGAGCGCCGCCCCGTTCCATGACTGGAACGAGCGCATCAACGACGAATGCTACGCCCGCAACACTGCCGCCCGTATGAATGGTGGGCGTGATTTTATCCGAAAAATAGTCAACAACTATGGCCAAATCAGCTTCAACTTCGGGCCGACCCTGCTCTCTTGGCTCGAAAGCGCCGACCCGGCCACTTACCACGCCATCTTGGATGCCGACCGAAAAAGCTGGGACAGGTTTGGTGGGCATGGCAACGCAATTGCGCAAGCCTACAACCACACCATCCTGCCCCTGTCCAATGAGCGGGACCAAGTGACGCAGGTGCGCTGGGGCATCGCCGACTTCGAGCACCGATTTGGCCGCAAGCCCGAGGGCATGTGGCTGCCCGAAGCCGCCGTGGACACAGCCACGCTGGAGGTATTGGCCACGCACGACATCCGCTTCACGGTACTGGCGCCGAGACAGGCGAAGGCTGTGCGCAAAATCGGCAGTGCGGTCTGGACGCCATTGCCCACCGACAACGTGGATACCCGCCAAGCTTACCTATGCAACCTCCCTTCTGGCAAGCAGATAAAGCTGTTTTTTTACGATGGAAATGTGGCGAAGGACGTAGCCTTCCAAGGGCTGCTCAACGATGGGAGCGGCTTCGCAAAGCGCATGGTCAGCGTGTTCGACCAAGATGATGCTCCGCAACTCTCGCACATCGCCACGGACGGCGAGAGCTACGGTCACCACCACAAATTCGGTGAGATGGCATTGGCGTTTTGCCTCGATTTTGTCGAAGAAAAAACCTCAGCGAATCTCACGAACTACGGCGAGTTTTTGGAGAAGCACCCACCCGTTTACGAAGTAGAAATCCATGAGAACAGCTCGTGGAGCTGTGTCCACGGCGTGGAGCGCTGGCGCTCCGACTGCGGCTGCAACACGGGCAGCCAGCCCGGCTGGAACCAGCAGTGGCGTGGGCCGCTGCGGGAGGAACTTGACTGGTTGCGGGACGAGCTGACGAAGGAGTTTGAGGTTTCGGCGAGCCAGTGGGTCACGGACATCTGGGAGGCGAGGAATGAGTTCATCGGTTTGATGCTCGACCGCTCACAGAAGAACGTGGAGCGTTTTATCAAAAAACACGCACGCCGGGAGCTATCGAAGCTGGAAAAAATTAACCTGCTTCGCCTGCTGGAAATACAGCGACAGTGCCAGTTGATGTACACGAGTTGCGCCTGGTTTTTTGCGGAGGTATCAGGCATCGAGACGAGCCAGGTGCTGCAGTATGCGCTTCGGGCAACTTACCACCACTACAACGCCACGGGGGTGAGCCTTGCGCCGGTCTTCATCGAACGGCTCGAAAAAGTGCCGAGCAACGTCTTCCCCAGTGCTGCCGACAGCTTTCGGGCGAATGTGCTGCCCTCACAGCTCACGCTGACTGGGGTTGCCATGCACTACGCCGCCTCGTCCATTTTTGAGGACTACGAAGACACGGCCAGCTTTCTGCATTTTTTAGTGATAAACGAGGTGTTCGAGCGCATCCCGGCAGGTGTGCAACGACTGGCGATGGGGCGCACCACGGTCGTTTCAAAACTAACGTATTCCGAAAAAAGCTTCAGTTTCGCCGTGCTGTACATCGGCCAGCAAAACATGATCGGCAGCATCGCACTCGACATGGATCGGGCATCGTTCGACCAGATACAGGAGAAGTTGTCGGCTGCATTCCTCAACGCAAACTTTGGCGATGTCATCAACTTGATTCAAACTTTCGGCACGGAGAAATTTTCGTTCAAACACCTGTTCAAGGACGAAAAAATGAAGATTTACAAGGAGATTTTGGCCCGTAGCTACCCCGCCGTGGAGTCGGCCATCCAGGACTACTACGAGGACAACTATCAGTTGATGAATGGCATGTTGAAGGACGATATTCCAGTACCGGACAATTGGAAGGGCGTCACGCAGTTTGTGGTGGAGCTGGCGCTGCACCGATTTTTTGAAAATGGAAAACTGAGTGTTCGGGAACTGCGTTACTTGGCAGGAGAACATCAGCTTTGGAAGGTGCAATTCATTGATTTACAACGACTTGAATTTGTTTCTGGCGAACGGGTATTTGCGGAGCTAAAAAAAATAGAACTCACTGCCGATGGTGCCGAAACCCTTCGCCGTTTGGCTGGCACACTTGAATTGCTGGCGCAATTGGGCATTTTGCCGGAGCTATGGAAAAGCCAAAACCATTATTTCCACTTGGCGCAAAGCCATGTTGAAGCTGGCTGGATAGACGTGGACGAGGGTTGGAAAACCAACTTTTTGGAACTGGGGAAGTGGCTGAAAGTGGCGGTCTGAGGTGAAAATTACGATTTGGGATTGACGATTTACGATTAGCCCCCCCTCGTCAATCGTCAATCCAAAATCGTCAATCATTTCAGCTTTCTACGATTGCATCGTCAATCAAATCATCGGTTTTTTTGCCCTTGTCTTCCGATGGAGTATCTTTCTTTTCGGTAATCTTGAGTTCACCAAGCTCCAGATGATATTCGCCCTTCATGTGGTGGTCGCCCTTGGCAAAACGGTCAGCTTTTTCCCAGAAGCTGTCGTGCTTGGCGAATTCGCTGCCGCCCGTGGTGAGCGGCGTGTCGGCAAATTTGGTGTTGTTGCCACTGATTTTATCCTCCAATTTTTGGTTCAGTTCCTTGGCCTTGTCAATCAGGCTGCTCGTAGTTTCCCCCGATTTTTCGGCTTCGGCCTGTGCCTTGGCCATGAGGTCGTCCTTGGCTTGCATGATTTTTGAGCCGAGGCCAGCGGCCAGGTCTTTTGCACGGTCGAGCGCCTCGCCACCTTTTTCGATGATGGCCTCGCCCACGTTCTCGGCGGTCTCGCCAAATTTTTCGGTGAGCTTTCCACCTGTTTCCAGCACTTTTTCGCCCACTTTGCTGGCGAAGTCACCTGCTTTTTCCATCGCAGCTCCGCCTTTTTCAAAAATGGCCTCACCTACATTTTCGGCGGCCTCGCCAAACTTTTCGGTGAGTTTGCTTCCCGTATCCATCACTTTTTTGCCTACTTCGCTGGCAAAGTCGCCTGCCTTGTGGAGGGCCTCGCCACCCTTGTCCATGACGGCTGCGCCAGTGGTGGTGGCCGTATTTTTCAGGGAGTTGAGGAGGCTTGGTTCGTCGTCCTGTTCGCTATCGGGATTGCCGTCATCCAGCAATTTTATGTCGTCATCCTTGCCGTCGTCGAGTAGCTTGGGTGCATCGGCAGCGACTTGGAGGGGTGGCAATTCTAGGGTTTCTTCTGGTTCGTCGGCAGCAGCCGGGGCAACTGGTGAGGCAGCTTCCCGCTCGGCGATGATGGCGTCCATAACCTCGTCGGTATCGGGCTTTTCGGTGGGCGCAGGGGTGTCATTGACGAAGTCGCTGACTTTTTCCTTGGCGGCTTCGGCCAAATTGGCAGCTTTGTCCATGGCTAGGTCGGCCTTTTCTGCTACGGTCTTGCTGAGGTCAGAGGCTGTGTCCTGCACTTTGTCCCAGAGGTCGCTGCTGGCTTCCTTGGTGGCGTCCACGGCTTTTTCGGCGGCGGATTTGGTGACGGCTTTGGCGCCGAAGAGGAGTTTTTTCAAATCATTGAAGAATGCCATGATGTTGTTTTTTAGACATTAGACTGGAGACATTAGATGATAGACTTGAAAGACGGGGTACTTTCTGACTTTTAATTTTCCCCACAGACCAAATCTATGGTCTAATATCTCCAGTCTAACATCTCTCAAAAATGCAGGTGAAAGATAGGTATTTTTAGAAAACAGCCTCAAAAATTATGGGCAAATGTTGTCGAAGTTTGGATAAACGGCCATTTGCCTACTTTCGCATTCTTTTTCATAAAACAGTTCCCAGCATGGACGAAGCAATGTTTCAGCAATTTATGAAGATGGCCGGCCTGCGCTTCCAAGCGCATCCCTGGCATGGCATCGAAATCGGCCCCCATGCACCAGAGGTCGTGACGGCTTACATCGAAATCATACCTTCAGATACCGTAAAATATGAGATAGACAAGCCTTCCGGTCACCTCAAGGTTGACCGCCCACAAAAGTTCTCGAACATCGTCCCGGCACTGTACGGCTTTATCCCACAAACTTACTGCAAGGAGGAGGTGGGCAAGTTTTGCATGAAAAAAACCGGGCGAACGGGCATCATTGGCGATGACGACCCACTGGACATTTGTGTATTGACCGAGCGGGATATCACACACGGCGACATCATCGTGCAGGCTTATGTCGTCGGGGGCTTCCGCTTGATTGACAACAATGAGGCCGACGATAAAATCATCGCCGTGCTGAAGCAGGATGAACTGTACCGGCAGTGGTCGGACATCAAGGAAATGCCTTCCAGTATCGTCAACCGGTTGGGGCATTATTTTTTGACCTACAAACAGTTTCCAGGCACTACCCAGCAAATTGAAATCACCGATGTGTATGGTAGGGAGGAAGCTTACGAGGTGATTGCGGCCAGCCAACGGGATTATCAGAACAAGTTCGGCAGTTCTTTTCAGTTCGGCAGTTAGACAGTTGGCAGTTGGCAGTCAGTTCATAGCACAATTGCACGAGCGTGTCATAAATTAAGAGAGGTGGCATTTTCAAAATGAAAATGCCACCTCTCTTGTTTTTGCTGGGCACTGACTAAACAACTGCCAGACTGACTGCCCACTGCCCACTGTCTAACTGTCAAACTCAAAAATCCATTCCAATTGAAAAATATAGCCTCGGGTCTTGCACCACCCTAGTCTCCACGCCCCAAGCATAATCGAGGCGGATCATGTAACCGAAGAGCAAGGTGCGTATGCCCGCTCCGTAGCCGAAAATGATGGGATCCCGGAAATAGTTGACCTTGATGCTCACGTTGTTTCCCTTTCCTTCCCATGTGTTCAGCGGGCTTTGCTCGTTGAAAGGGTTTAGCCCCTGCCATGCCGTGCCAACGTCGAAGAAGCCTACCACCTGAAAGTTGCGGACGAAGTTGGACTGGCTTCGCTGAAACAGGTAGCGCAGCACGGGCATCCGTAGCTCACTGTTGAAAACGGCGTAGGAGTTGCCATTGCGGGCGTTCAGCTTGAAGCCACGTGCATTGGTGGCGACGGTGCGGTAGGCAAAGTCCTCACCCGATGGCAGGGAGATGTTGTCGTCAAACTGAGGGAACATCCAGTTGTCCGTGCCGCCAAGCATGTAAAGGATTTTCTGCTGCCCGAAGGAGGTGGCACCAGCCAACCTGCTCGCCAGCACTGACCACTTTATTAGCCGCTGGTAGTGCCTGAAATCCGCCCCGAGTACGCCCATGAATCCTTCGTTGACCTTGAATTGGGGGCTTTCGCCAAGGTCAACTTGCAAGCCCTTCAGCACTTCGCCAAAAATCTTGTAGCGGATGCCGTTTTTCACGTTCAGCGCCACGTCAAGCGTGTTGTCGAAGACGTATTCACCTTTGATGCCTATCCGCTGCTCCTCAGAGTTTGGCGTGTTGAGTGTAGCAGCGTCGGTGGAGAGCCAGGTAGAGTTGTCCAAACGCACCGTGGCCGTGGCACGTAGGCTGGTGAAAATGTCGAGGGGGTAGCGCAGTTGGTATTGTGTCAGGAAGATGCGGTTGTCATATTTGATGGGCGGTGGCGTGTTGTCGAGCGTAAAGCGCAGGCGGCGATAGTAGACGGCCCAGCGCTTGTCGAGACGTTTTTTCTTGTCGTGGTAGGTAAGAAAATACTCGGCCCCGTTGAAGGAGGTCGGCACCCTGACGCCGCCCTCGAACTCGTAGTCTTCGAGCAAATCCTTGAAATTGGCCTTGAGCAGGATGCCCGGCGGAGGGTAGCCAAAGTCCTGTGGGACACCGGAGTAAGAGTTCAACCCATCAAAAAGGACGCCGTTGTCGAGCTGCGTAGTCACGTAGTCCGTGCGGAACTTGAGGCGGTACGGGATGATGCGACTGGGGCGGAACTCCTGTAATTTTTGCTGAATACCATCTTCCTGACCGATAGGACTGTACACCAGTGGCTGCACCACTTCGGGCGAAATCTCGGGTTGGTTTGCTGCCGGCTTCTGTGCGGGGGTAGTGCGGGTGGGCACCTCGTCGTCGTCGAACTCGCTCTGGAACAGGTAGTTGTCGAGGTCAATCTTACCAGTGTCCTGCTTTTCCTTCGGCAATTTTGAAACATCAATCGGCTCGTTGCCAGCTTCGTCCAGCACGTTTTTCTTGGGTGGTTCGGGCTTGATGGGCGTGGGACTTGCCACCACATGCACCCGGCGTTTTTGGTGGTTGCTCAGGCTAGGGGTTGCCAATGTTTCGGGCATCATTTCACCCAAAAAAACATGAAGCCGCCCTTCCCGATACTGCATCTCCACGAAGCGGGACGACCTGCGGGCCTTGCTCTGCTCCAAGATGTTGCGGTCGTAGTTGGTGGTGAAATGGCTCACTGCCCGCTGCTTGACGATGGTATCCGTCCAGACGGAATCCACCTGCGAAAGTGCCACGCTGTCGAGTTTTGTGGAAATGATGGAGTCGGCATGGAGGCGCATCTCGGTGCCATCCTTGAAGACAATGACGTTTTCGAGGTGGTGGACATAGTTCTCCAGGTAGCCCGTTTTGCGGTTGTACACACCCGTTTCATCGGAAACAAAACCGAACCAAGTCGAATCAATGGCGACGGGTTGGCGCTCGCTGGCGTGTGGCGTTTGGGTCACTTGCACCAGTTCGCCTGTGCTGTTGAAGCCGATGGAATCGAGGTTTAGGTAAAAAATGTCGAAACTTTGAATGGGCAGCACCGAGTCGAGCACCACGTTGGTATTGAGCGAGTCGGGGCGGTTGGAAGCGAAGAGGATGCCCCGTTGTCCCCGCACTTGCACAAAGCTGGCATCGAGGTCGTCCCAGATGTCGGTGGTCAGGCGCTGTGCCTGGCGGTTCAGGGCAAAATAGAGGAACAGGTCAGATTGTCCACGCACCGCAGCGGACAGCACAAAATCGTTGGGGTTGATGTAATCCATGCTGTAAATCCGCTGGAACTGCGTGGACATCGGTTCCGTGGTTCTTTCTTTGGTCAAAACATTGTACCTCAACAACTTGACGATGTCACGCCGCTCGTACATAACGGCCAGTTCCATGTTCGTTGGGCTCCATGCAAGCAGTGGGTAATTGTAATCGGTAGCTTGAATGGGATTGCGGGAGCCACTCTTGAAAACAAGCTTTCGCTCGCCGGTGGCAATGTCCTGAATCCAGACGCAAGCCTTACCAATTTCGTTGCTCACGTAAGCAATTTTCAGGCCATCGGGGCTAATTTTCAGCTGGTTGATGGGCAGTTTCCGCTTGTTTTTAATGACGATTTCCTTTCCAGTTGACTGCACAAACTCCTTTGCCTCAGCCTCGTAGCGTTTTTGAAAAAAATTGTACCAGTTCCCGGATGTCTTGAAATAAGTATTGCCAAGCACGTACAAAAATCCGCTCTCAATGCTGCGGTTGATGCGGGTGAGGTAAAGCAGGTTGGAGACGGTGGAGTGCCCGTAGTGCTGGCTGATGTAGTACCAAAGCGCATGGCCCGCCAGCTTTGGGTTCGCCTCGGCCATTGCCTCGAAGTCGGCGTATTTGCCCGATAAAAACAAGTCACGCAACTGGTTGTCCAGCTCCGTGCTCCACTGCTCGCCGACGTAGGAGATGAGGCCATCCTTGAACCATTCCGGCAGGTTCATCATCACGGCGTTCTGCACGATTTCCTGGAGGTTGGAGCCGAAGAGCATGGCGTTGAGATAGACCGAGGCCACGCCCTCCCGCACCTGCCTGCGCAGGTCGTTGTGGTCGCCATTGAAATAGACGAACATTTTATTGCCAACGATTTTCGTTTGGCCACCTGAGTTCACGAAGGCCTCCTCGCTGCCGATGTTGCTCTGCTTCAGGTCGGTGATGTCGGTGTAGACGATGATTTCAATCTTGTCGTTCATCCGGTGCTCCAGGATGCCCTGGATTTCGAAGAAATCGTACTCGGCCATCTGCACCACGGCCTGCCCGATGAGGCGCCCCTCGCCATACCAGTAGGTGATGAAATTGCGGCTCTCGTACTGCGACCACTCGGCGAAGTCGTTGTTGAACTGCACCCGGTTTTTGCCAAACTCGGTCTGGGTCGTTTGGCCGAAGGCCGCTGAGGCCAGTGCCAAAAGGAGGAGAAGTGGGTAAATTATTCGCATGATGAGCAAGTAAAAAGTACAAAGTCGAAGGAAAAAAGTGGAGCAGCCCGCCCCACTGGATTAAACGCAAACAGCGGTGCTGGAATATATTTTTTGTGAAAAATGGTCAGCTTCTCAGAAATGTTGCCGAGGCTCATCAAATCCCACTAATCAATCAAACACCCCTGAACCTTTCCAAGGCTCTCCCCAAATTACTACCTTCGCAGCCAATTGTTTAAAAAAAGGCAATTTAAGATAGTCAGCAGACAAAAACCTGTTGCTTCGCAAAAAATTACAGCAAATGCCCGCTACCATTGTCATTTTTACCTTCAACCCATTTCAGGAAAACACCTACGTCGTTTTTGACGAAACGAACGAGTGCGCCATCATTGACCCCGGCTGTTTCGAGGCGCACGAGCGCATCGAGTTGGACAAGTTCATTCGTGAAAACAACCTAAAACCGGTTAGGTTGCTCAACACCCACTGCCATATTGATCATGTGTTCGGCAATGCCTTCGTGAACCGGACTTGGGGGCTGGAACTGGAAATCCACCGGGGCGAGCTGCCCGTACTGGAGGCCGTGCCGCAGGTCAGCAAGTTTTACGGTGTGCCTATGGGCGAACCGTCGCCCATGCCCGGCAGGTTCATCGAGGAGGGGGAGGTGATAGCCTTCGGCAATACGAAACTGGAGGCAATTCTGACGCCTGGCCACTCGCCAGCCAGCCTGTCGTTTTTTGACCGGGAAGATGGGCTGCTCATCGCTGGGGACGTGCTTTTCCAAGGTAGCATTGGCCGCAGCGACCTGCCCGGCGGCGACCACGACACGCTCATTGCCAGCATAAAAAACAAGCTGCTGCCCTTGGGAGACGACGTGAAGGTATTCCCTGGTCACGGGCCTTCCACCACGATTGGTTTTGAGCGGGAGAATAACCCATTTTTATAGACGCGAGTGTTATGGGCAAGGCTAACCGACCGCAACAACATCGACAATGAGACAACAAATTGACAACCTTTTTAAGGACATAGACGAAAGACCACTTTTCTATATTGAAAGTGGTAGCCGACTTTGGGGTATAGCAAGTCCCGACAGCGACTTTGATGTTCGTGGGTTCCATCTTCAATCAAAACAGCAATATTTCGACTTCAAAAAACACCGTGAAATTATAGAAGTTATGGACGGTGATTTTGACTTTGTTTCCTACGACATCGACAAAATGTTTGGGCTTTTAGTAAAAAGCAACCCGACAGTTTTTGAGTGGGTTAGAGCAAACATTGTTTATTTCAACGAGCTTCCCGACTGGACAACATTTCAGCAGGACGTGATTACAAACTTTGACTTTAAGGCTTTGTTTCATCATTATATTTCACTTGCAAAAGGAAATATAAGCTTAATGGAGACAGGTAAAAAGTTTACTTACAAGACAGCGTTTTACTGTATTCGTGGACTTTTATCGGCTGACATTGCAACCCGACAAATTATTCCCGAACTCTTAATTGACGACCTTTTCAAACAGTTCGACAACGACAACGAAGTTTTAAAAATCGCAAAGGAGAGCTTAGAGAGGAAAAAACAGCAGACAGAAAAAGAAGAAGTTTTGGAAAGCGACAAGCAAAAAATAGTGATAGCAATTAAAGATTTCACTGGACAACTCGAGCTAAAAGCACCTGACAGCAGTAACAACAGACAAAAGTTAGAAAGCGTTTTGACGGCTTACAGTTTTAACTTAAATTGGCGTGAGTAAAGTTGTTGTAACTTATTGAGAATCAACATCTTGTTCA
>CAZDSU010000036.1:0-67447 GCA_964508135.1 uncultured Saprospiraceae bacterium | reverse complement strand
ACACCATAGATTTCAAAGAACAAAATGTATCGAATAATTCTGATTGACTACTTAACAGCATCGGCGGGCGGGAAAAAAGGCCATGCTGAACTAAAAATGGTGATGAAAATACTGGGGACTAAGTTCAACCACAAGACCTGTTTGCTTATATCCAGCATCAAGGCGAAAATGGATGCGGCAGGGAATATAAGAGATGAAAAAACGAAGTTGGAGGTGGAGGGGTTTGTGGCTTCTTTTGAGCGATTGCTCAAATAACGGCTATTTCAAAAAATCCCCATCCACAATCAGCAACTTGACCCCGTTTTCAGAAACCGAGCGGTGCGAACTCAGGTTGTCGGACACGATGTAGGTCATGCCTTTTTTGAGCGAAAATGTCTCGCCGTCCTGCATTTCGCTCACAAACTCGCCTTCGAAACAATGCACGATATGCCCTTTTTGGCACCAATGGTCGGCGAGGTAGCCCGCTGAATATTCCACGATGCGCAACCGAAGGCCAGGGAGTTGGATGGTCTGCCAGAAGGAAGTGCCTGTTTCGCCGGGGTGTTCCGTTTTGGGAACAGCGGTCCAGTCAATAGTCTGAAAAGGGAAATTGCTCATTTTTTCAATATTTTCTCCATGCAAACGCTGTTCTCTACCCCTGCGTACTGCCCGAAGTTCGGGATGGTTTCGTACCCCGATTTCTCGTACAATCGAATCGCTTCGGGCTGCTTTTTGCCCGTTTCCAAAACGCACCTAGCGTAGCCCGACTCGCCCGCCCATGCCTCCAGTTCGAACAAAATCGCTCCCGCAATGCCCCACCCGCGCAGCTCTGGCAGCACGAACATCCTTTTTATTTCCACCGTGCTTTCGCCAAAAGACTTAAATGCGCCACATCCAACAGGCATAGCACCTTTGTAAACCACTACGATGTGCCGGATGCTGTCCACCTTGTTGTATTGGGCATAAAAAGCGTGGTCTTCACCGTCGCGGGTGGCCAAATCGGTATCAAGGAGGCGGACGAGTAAGATGAAGTCAGGGTCGCTTGAATCAGTGCGTTTGAGGTGTAGCATTTTGATAATCATTTGGTTAGCAACAATGCGAGCATTGCGAGGATGGCTGGCACTGCCTGCACAAAGAAGATCCGCCGGCTGGCCGTCAATGCTCCATAAACGCCCGCCACGATAACGCAGCCAAGGAAAAACATCGCCACATTTTTGGCCCAGGCCACCTCGCCAATGAGTAGCGACCAGCCCAGCCCGGCAGCGAGGAAGCCGTTGTACAGTCCTTGGTTGGCAGCGAGGGTTTTGGTGGGAGCGAACAATTCGGGCTTCAGCGAGCCTTTGAACACTTTTTTGCCACGGGTTTCCCAAGCGAACATTTCCAACCACAAAATATAGAAATGCTCGATGGCGACGACGGAGATGAGGATTTGGGCGAGCAGGTGCATAGGTTTTTGATTTTTATTGGAAGCAAAAGTCGCAAATAATTCAACTGGAAGTAGCAAACTAAAAAGGGCAACAATCCATGAATTCCCACTTCACGGTTGTTGCCCCTTTTGTTCTATAAGTCAGGCAGATTTTCTGAGAAAATCTACTGTCTTTTTTGTCAAGAAGTGGCCCAAGCAGCCCCCACCTCGCTGTACGGGATGCAGCCCTTGTAAGCCCCCGGCACCGGGTCGTATCTGAGGAATTCCGTGGCGCCCACCTCCGAGGTACAGAAGCCGAGTACCGTCAATTCCTTCATGTTTCTGAAGAAATGCGGCGGGTCGTCCTTCTTGCGGGTTGGGTCGTAGGCTTCAGCGTCGAATTTGGCCAACACCTCGTCCTGCTGCTCCGGCGTGAGCGCTGCGAACGACTTTCCGTGGGCGGATTTCGCTTCGGCTTCCACTTTCTTCAGTCCGTCCCGGAAGGTCGTTTTGTCCTTTTCCGGGAAGAACTCGGCCATCATCTGGTCAATGAAGGTATGCACCCCGGCGTCCTTTGCGCCTGGCGTGTCCGTTTTCGGGATGATGCGCTCCACGATGGCTTCCAAGGTGCTGCCCTCTTCGGCGGTGAAGAATTTTGGTGCCCAGTCAATTTTCGGGTCGGCCTTGCAGCCGCTCATCACGCCGGAAATGGCGCTGGCAGAAAGCACCCCACCGAGGAGGATGGAGGCATTTTTTATGGCGTCTCTTCTGTTCATTTTTAAAGATATTTTTGATGTTTGAAGGACGTTGTCGGTTCACAACAATCCAACAATCACAACAATTTAGCAATCAAATATTTCCCTTGTTTAGCTCCTTCACGGCATAATCACAAGCACGTGCCGTCAGCGCCATGTAAGTCAGCGACGGGTTCACACAAGCAGCAGAGGTCATGCAGGCACCGTCGGTCATGAAGACGTTTGGTACGGCGTGTATCTGGTTCCATTTGTTCAGCACGGAGGTCTTTGGGTCTTTGCCCATGCGGGCAGTGCCCATCTCGTGGATACCGAGGCCGGGGGCGTAGGTGTCGTCGTTGCCCTTCACGTCTCTGAGTCCGGCAGCTTCGAGCATCTCGACAGCGCTGGCCACCATGTCCTTGCGCATGGCCAATTCGTTCTCCTTGATTTCCACGTCCATCGTGAGCGTGGGCATACCGTACATGTCCAGCACTTCCTTGTTGAGGGTAATACGGTTGTCCGGGTGCGGGAGCATCTCGCCAAAGCCATTGATGCCCATCCGCCACTGGCCCGGGTCATGCATTTCGTCCTTCATGGACTTGCCGAAGCCCATTTCCGCCACTAAGCTTTGCCAGCTTGTGCGACTCGCCCCACCCTGATAGCCGTAGCCCCGTAGAAAGTCCGTGCGCTTGGTCTTGGCGTCCACGTTGCGGAAGCGGGGAATGTAGATGCCGTTCGCACGGCGACCTGAGTAGTATTTGTCGCCGAAATCGTCCGACTTGCCGCTGGCGCCTGCCTTGAAGTGGTGGTCCATCACGTTGCGGCCAAGCTGGTCGCTGTCGTTGCCCATGCCGTTGGGGAAGCGGTCGCTGACGGAGTTCATCAAAATCCAGGTCGAGTTGAAGGCGCTTGCGTTCACGAAAACAATTTTAGAGTAAAACTCCATCTCCTGCTTCGTCTCAGCATCGAGGATTTTAACGCCCTTGGCGTTGCCCGATTTTTCATCATAAATAATGGAGTGTACGATGGAGTTGGGGCGCAGCGTCATGTTGCCCGTCAGCTCGGCGGCTTTGAGGCCACCGGCGTTGCTGCTGTAATACCCACCGAACGGGCAGCCCCTCATGCAAAGGTTGCGGAACTGGCAGTTGCCCCGGCCCAGTTTTTTCTGCGCCTCGGTCGCCTGCGTGATATGTGCCGTGCGGCCCATTGTCACCTTGCGGCCAGCAAACTTCGCCTCTATTTTGCCTTTTGCGTCAATTTCCAAGCAGTTCATTTCCATAGCAGGCTGATAGACACCGTCGGGCAGTTGGTGCAGGCCATCTTTGGAGCCGCTGACACCAATCCACTCCTCCACGTAGCTGTACCACGGGGCAATATCGGCATAGCGGATGGGCCAGTCCACGCCGATGCCTTCTTTGGCATTGGCGGCGAAGTCCAACTCGCTGTGACGGTAGCTCTGTCGCCCCCAGGTGATGGAGCGTCCGCCGACGTGATAGCCCCGCATCCAGTCGAAGCGCTTGACCTCGGTGTAGGGGTGCTCGTCGTCCTTGACAAACCAGTGCTTGTGGCCCTGATTTACGGTGTAACCCGTGCGGTTTTGCTTCTGGTAGTGCTTTTCAATTTCGTCCTGCGACACCCTGCCCCGGTTGGGGAGGTCCCAGGGGGCGGCGTTCATGGTCGGGTAGTCCTCGATGTGCTTGACCATTCGGCCCCGCTCCAGCACGAGGGTTTTCAGCCCCTTTTCCGACAGCTCCTTGGCGGCCCAGCCCCCGCTGATGCCGCTGCCGATGACGATGGCATCGTAGGAGTTGTCCTGCTGCCATTTTCCATTGATGTTGCTCATTCTTCGTACGTTTAACTTTAATGAAAGATAGGTGTGTAGTTCCAGATGGCAAGGGCAGTACTTTCGCATTTTTGCGAAACGGCGAAATTATCGGCGGGGAAGATAGGGAGTGACCTGAATTATGTAAAAAATTATTTTAAATGAAATGACGGAAACACGCCTAACCGACAAAACCATCTTTGCCGAAGAACCAAGCTCAGCGACACAAAAGCACAGTTCAGCGACATTTTTGCTTTTTTGGCTGTTACAAAAGGATTAAACTACCTAACGCCTATTGTGCCAAATATTTTTTTTCCCGTTCTTGCAGAGCCTTATTACAATTTCTCCGTTAAGGCAACTAATGTGAGCAGCGAGCAGTGAAGATTTCATTTTTGCTTCGCAATTCACGAACAACAATTTTGGGTCAAACCATGAAACGTCAGTTCATCCTTCTTGGAACCTTGGCCGTTTTGGCCGCCTGCAACGAACCAACCATTCGGAAGGAGGGCTTCGGTGTGCATGGCATTGATGTTTCGCACTACCAAAAACAGGTTGACTGGCCATTGGTGGCCACACAGGATGTGAAGTTCGCCTTCGTAAAAGCCACGGAGGGCGAAACCATGCAGGACACCATTTTTTGCCAAAACTGGGACGCCATGCGGGCGGCGGGTATGGTACGGGGCGCCTACCACTTCTTCCGACCCGGCATTTCAGCGGAGCTGCAGGCTCAGAACTTCATCGCCACCGTTGACCTGCAACATGGCGACCTGCCTCCCGTGCTTGACGTGGAAGTCACCGATGGCTACCCTTCGGAAACGCTTGCTGCAGGCATAAAAACCTGGCTGGCCATCGTCGGGGATACCTGGAAAATCAAGCCCATCGTTTACACCAACCAAAAATTTTACAACCAACACCTCGCTGGGCAGGTGCTGGGATACCCAGTTTGGGTGGCCCGCTACTCCGACGAGCGGCATCCAGATTTGGCCGATGGCCTACCTTGGATATTTTGGCAGTACGGCAACCGGGGCCGCCTCCTCGGTATCGCTGGCGATATTGACTTCAACGTTTTCAACGGTAGCCTCAATGACCTGCAAGCCCTCACGCTTTGCCGCCCCGCTCCACTCCTCGACCGGATGCCGGAGCCTGTGCCGCCGCCCACACCTACGGCCCCTGCTGCCGAACCGGGCGAGCCAATTGCCGCAAATCCTTAGTTCATATCGGGCGTTGCTCGATGTTGGGGTATGCCGCCCTTTCAGCGCTTGCATTACATTTGTGGGCAAATTCCTTTTTTTGAAAAAAATCCTCATCATCCGCTTTTCTTCCATTGGCGACATCATGCTAACGACGCCGGTGATTAGGTGTCTGAAGCAACAGTTGGGCGCTGAAATCCACTACCTCACCAAGCAGCAGTTCCTTCCGTTGCTGGAGGCCAACCCGTATGTTGACCGCATTTTTACCATCCAACATAACGTATCAGAAGTGCTGCCCGACCTGCGCCGTGAAGGCTACGATTATGTGGTTGACTTGCACAAAAACCTGCGAACGATACAAGTGCGGTTTGGGCTTTTTTTTAAACCTAAATGGTTGGTTTTTAATAAATTGAACATCGAAAAATGGCTGCTCACAGCCCTAAAAATCAACCACCTGCCCAACGTCCACATCGTTGACCGTTACCTTGCCGCTACCGCACCCCTTGGGGTAAAAAATGACGGCCAAGGACTTGATTATTTCCTGCACCCAAACCATTCACCATTCACCATTCACCATTCACCATTTGTGGCCTTCGCCATCGGTGCACAGTACCAGACCAAGCGGCTGCCGGTTGCTATAATTGTGGAAATCTGCAAGCAGCTACACCAGCCAGTCGTTCTGTTGGGCGGCAAGGCGGAGGCCGCCGATGGGGAAGCCATTGCGAAGCAAACAGGCAGCCACGTAGTAAACCTGTGCGGGAAGCTAACACTGCAAGAATCAGCGGAGGTGCTGCGTCAGGCGCCGCTGGTCATCACGCACGACACGGGAATGATGCATATTGCGGCAGCTTTTCAGAAAAAAATACTGTCTATTTGGGGCAATACGGTACCTGCGCTGGGCATGGCCCCGTACTACGGCCCGGCCAACCCGGACAAGAACACGAGCTTTGAAGTGGAGGGGCTGCCCTGCCGACCCTGCTCGAAAATCGGACACGAGAGCTGCCCAAAGGGGCATTTCCGGTGCATGAACGAGCAGGACGTTGAAAAAATCGTACGGGGTGCAACCCCTGTGCAACTTTGAGCATTTAAACAAAACGTCACTCACTATGCAAAACGCGGAAAATTGAACTTAGGAAATCTTGTTTAGCTGCAAACTTGCGGCGGCCTTTACCTCTAATTGAAGAAGAAATTCTATCTTTCGGCCTTTCGCCACACGGCCCTCAAATCCTTACTAACTTTATTTGAAATGAGATTGACAAAAACAATTTTACTCCTTGTTGTCACGCTTGGCGGCTTCGGCCATCTCAAGTCCCAAGACTTGCACAACACGCTTTTCTACATGAACCCCCTGCACATGAACCCGGCCTTTTCGGGGTCGTTCGAGGGTACGTTCCGCATCGGCGGCATCTACCGTGACCAGGCTCGCACGGCCATCGGGAAGTCTGCCTACAGTACTCCGACCATTTTCGCTGATGCCCCGATTTTGATGATTGGCAAGCGCCACTGGATAGGGGTGGGCTTTTTGGCATTTCAAGATGCTGCCGGTGACGGTGAACTGACCATGACTGCCGGGCAACTGAGCGGTGCATTTCACTTGGCGCTCGACAAAAAAAGCAAGAACGTGCTGACGTTGGGCGTTCAATGGGGAAAAATTGGCAGGAAAATCAAAAACATAGACGGCTACAAACCGGAAGACCTCTTAGTACAGCAATTGGCAAATACGCCAGGTGCATCTACGGATGACCTGATTTTTATGTCGGGAGGGTCAGGCCCAGGTGGTAATTCAGACAAGAAAAAAGACTTCTCCGACGTAAACCTCGGCTTCCTTTTCAAATCAAAGGCCAGCAAAACAACGGACTTCAACTTTGGTGTTTCGGCCCGGCACATCACCACGCCAGGGAGCGACTACAATTTTGGGGGGTCAAATGTTGACTTGAACATGCGCCTGATCGCCCATGCGCAACTCAATACATCGCTGAACGCAAAATGGACGCTGACGCCGGAGGTTTACTTCTCCAACATCAACCCTGCCAGGCAGTTTCAGGCACACGCTTGGGCAGGCTACTGGCTCAAGCCCGCCGAGAACATCAAGCTGAACGGTGGCCTCGGCTACCGGGTAGGCGACTCGGCCCAGTTGCTCCTTGGCCTCGACTACAAGGACTTCAAAGTGGCACTGGGCTACGACTTTACACTTTCCGACCTGAGCGATACGAACAGCCGCCAAGGTGGCTTTGAAATCGCTGCCTACTACACCGGCAAGATTTACAAGAAACCAGATGTGAAACCCGTTATCCTTTGTCCGCACCTGTAGCCGCCAAATTTATTTGGCAGGCTGGCGTGGTCGTGACATTTCCGAAAATACTGATAGCTTATTTCAGCCTGCCAAACAAGTTTGGCGGCTACAAATTTCAACCAGAAAAAATTATGAAAAATCATATTCTGACCATATTGCTCCTGTTCTGTGGCACGTTTGCCGCCATTGGGCAACCGCTCAACCGGCCGACCTACGCCATGATGGTGAAGACGGCGGAGGAGCAGATGGAAAAAAAGGATTACTACCGGGCGTTCGAATGGTACGAAAAAGCCTACGATGAATCGAAAGAAATCGAACTAGCCATCATAATCGCAGACTTGAGTTTCAAGCTCCGGGACTACAAAAACGCTGAAAAATGGTACGTTCGGGCACTTAAGCCCACGAAGAAGAACAAGAAAGTGGACGAGTACCAAGAAAAACGCTTCGAGTATGCCCGCTCCCTAAAGATGAACGAAAACTACGACGATGCTATCGAGGAGTTCAACAAGTTCATCGCCTCCACCACCGACCCAGTGCGCAAAGAACTGGCCGAACTGGAAAAAGTTGGCTGCGAGTTTGGACGGGTAGCCAAACCAGTGGACGGCGTGACCATCACGCATGGCGGCAAGGAAATCAATGGCAAAAACTCCGAGTACTCGCCATTTTTGAGCGCTGACAACAAGGAAATCTACTTCGCAGCACTCGTCGGCGACGATATCATTGAAGTGGATGTAAAACCAAAAGATGATGGTAAGTTAAAAGTAGATTTGGGTACAAATGAAGCAGGCGAAGGTAGTGACTATTACTCCAAAATCTACAAATCCACCAAAGGCGAGAAGGGCTGGGGCAAGCCCGAAGCGCTCGACGAAAACGTGAACCGCCCTGAGTTTTTCAACGTGAACAACTCCATTTCGCCAGACGGCAAGCGGATGTTTTTCAACAGGGAACTCCTCGACGGACACATGCTCAAGGAGAGCAAAATTTATATGAGCGAAAACAACGGCGGCACTTGGGGCGCAGCCAACGAGGTGAAGGGCGTGAACGGCGAGTACGTGGCCAAATCACCTTGTGTGGGCGAGCTTTTTGGTAAGGAGGTGCTGTTTTTTGCATCGAACATGGAAGGCGGCCAGGGCGGTTACGATATCTACTACGCCACTTACAAGGGCAACGGCCAGTACGGCGACCCCGTGAGCCTCGGCCCGAAAATCAACTCAGTGGGCAATGAGGACACACCTTTCTACCGGGACGGCGTGTTGTATTTCAGCTCGGACGGCCACTCCGGCCTTGGCGGCTATGACATCTTCATGAGTACCTGGAACGGCACGATGTGGAGCAAGCCGACCAACATGGGCAAGGGCTACAACTCCAGTGTGGACGACCTCTACTTTATGCTCGACAAAGAGGGCTACAACGGCCTGCTGGCCAGCAACCGCCCAGCGGAGGGCAGCCGCAGCGTACACAGCAAGACCTGCTGCAATGATATTTACAACGTGATTTTGAAAAAAATCGATGCGGATATACTTGCCACTGCGTTTGACCTCGAAACAAAAGAGCCGCTCACGGGCGTTACTTTTGAGCTAATCGAGTTGCAAGGCGAAAACCCCAAGACGATTGACACCAAGACCAACGGCGCCGCCAACAACTACGACGCGGTGCTGGAATTGGACCGCTCCTACATGATTATCGCCTCAGCGGAAAATTATTCGAACGATACCGTTCGCTTCAACACGGTCGGCCTTTTCGACTCAAAAAGCTACAAGGAGAGATTGGACTTGAAGCCGGGCCGCATTACCAAGAAAATCGTCCGCAACGAGCCGTTCGTGCTCGAAAACATCCTCTACGACTTTGACGACGACAAAATTACGCTCCCGGCAGAGGGCGACTTGCAGGTGATTTTTGACCTTATGAACAAGTATCCTGATATGGTCATCGAGCTCTCGTCACATACCGACGTTCGGGGTGGCGATGAGTACAACCGCGCATTGTCGCAGCGTCGTGCTGAATCCGCTCGCCGCTGGCTGACGAACAAGGGTATCCCACGAACCCGCATCGAGGCAAAGGGCTACGGCGAAACCCAGTCAAAGACGGTGGACGCAAAGACCAATGCCAAGTTCCCGTACCTAAAAGTGGGCGACGTGCTAACGGAGGTGTTCATCAACGCCCTGCTGCCTGATAGTGTGAAGTTCGAGGCGGCTCACCAGCTCAACCGCCGTACGGAGTTCAAAATCCTTTCCGGCCCGACGAGCATCACCATCGAGGAGGAGCAGCTCATCCAAATTGGCAACCGCAAGGTGGATCCAAACGCACCGAAGGTTGAGCCGAAAAAGGACGAGAAACCTGTGCCGGGCAACCGCAAGCCCGCACCGAACCGAAACAACCGCAAGGGCAATAACGCACCCGGCGGCGACAGCTTGAAGCCTGCGCCCATCAAGTTGGATGTTGCGCCCATGAAAAAGGACTCCATCATCATTGACAAACTGTCCTCGCTTTACGGCAAAAAAGACTTGAAGGGCCTGCCCATCATGCAGTTCGAGACCCGGATGTACGACATGGGCAAGGTAAAAAAGGGCGAGGTAAAGGAATACACTTTCCGCTTCACCAATGTCGGGGAAGTGCCTTTAGACATTGACCTCGTGAGCGTTTGCGAGTGTACCAGCTACGAACTTGGACCTAGCTTGGTGAAGCCGGGCGAGAAAGGTTGGATTAAAGTCATTTTCGACAGCAACAAAAGAGACGAGAGCGACACCAGCGATGTGGATATTTACTTAAAAAACATTGACCCAGAGTTGGATGCCCCTATTTTTGAGCGGGCAAGGTTCAAGTACGAGTTGGTGCAATAATCGCTGGTTTTGGAAAATGAAAAAAGGCTGTGCTTCGAGGAGGCACAGCCTTTTTTTATAAAAAACTTTGTTCAGTTCATTTTGAAAGGTGGGGCAAGTTTGAACTCCGGAATTTTCACGTTGAACTTCGCTTTGTCGGGTAGCCGCACCATCTGGAATTCGCCGTGCATCTTGCCCACATCCGTCATCAGGGGGCACCACGAGGTGTACTGGTGGCTCTCACCGGGAGCCAACGTAGGCTGTAGCCCTACGATTCCCTCGCCCTCCACCTCCCGCCTAACACCGTTCGATTCGATGATATGCCAGTGCCTACGGAGCAGTTGCACGGTATCGCCGCTTTGGTTGTGGATGGTAATGCGGTAGGCAAACACGTAACGATGCTGAATCGGAATGGATTCATGCGGCAGGTAGAAGGGCTCTACACTGATTTGAATTCCTTGTGTGGTCAGGGTTTCCATAGAAAATTCACGGGTCAGTTATCGGTTACTTCCAGCCACTCACCGACGATTTTTTCAGCTTCATTCAACGCAGCCGCCAAATCGTCGTTCACCAGCACTTTGTCAAAATTATCCTCAAAGGTAAGTTCAAAAGTAGCTTTAGAGATACGTTTTTGGAGGCTTTCTGCGCTTTCCGATTTTCTTTTTTTCAGGCGCTCCAGCAGTATTTCCTTGGAGGGAGGCTTGATGAAAATGGTGAGCGTTTGGCCAGGGAAGGCTTTTTTTACGTTCATCGCACCTCTCACGTCAATGTCGAAAACTACATGCTTGCCCTCGGCCCAAAGGCGCTCGACCTCGCTCTTCAGTGTCCCGTAGAACTGGTTTTCGTAAACTTCCTGCCATTCAAGGAAATCGTCTTGTGCAATCAGTTCCTCGAATGCTTGCACATTAATATAGTAGTAGTCTTTTCCTTCCTGCTCGTTTGCCCGACGGCTGCGGGTAGTGGCTGAGACAGAAAATGCAAGGTTCTCAAAAGTATCCAGCAGGTGATGGACGATGGTGGTCTTCCCCGCCCCGGATGGCGCTGTGACGACGATGAGTTTTCCCTTGCTCATACTGCGTTCGCTACTTGTTCTTTTATTTTTTCGAGGTCGTCCTTCATCTTGACCACGAGTTTTTGGATGTCGGCGGAGTAAGCCTTAGCACCGAGCGTGTTGATTTCTCGTCCCATTTCTTGGCTGATGAAACTCAGAGTTCGGCCTTTTGATACTGTATTGGAGGCTAGCTGCTCCAGAAAATAAGTGCAGTGCTGCTCCAGTCGAACTTTCTCTTCCGTGATGTCAATTTTTTCAAGGTAAAAAATGACTTCTTGCTCAAAGCGGTTCTCGTCAATGTTTTCCTTGTTCATAAACTCTTCCAGGTTCTGGCGCATGCGGTTGCGCAGCAGTAGAATCCTTTCTTTTTCAAAAGGGTCAACGAGTTGGAGCGCACTGCTGATGTTGGTGACCCGCAAGCGCATGTCCTCTTCAATGACGGCACCCTCGGCCATGCGGAAACTGTCAAAGTTGGAAAGTGCTTGATCCAGCGTTTTTTCAATCAATTTCCACTCCGCCTCGTCAATATCGCCCTCTTCTGTCATGATGACGCTCGGTATGCGCAGAATGGCGCCCATCAGCCCATCCTTTGGCATGTCCATGGAGTCGGCGATGGCAGAAAGCTCTTGGTAATAGCGCTTGAAGAGCGGGACATTGAGGCCAAAAGCATCATCGCCCTGCATGGACTTGACCTCGATAGTCAGGTCAACCTTGCCACGTTCAACCTTCTCGCTTATCAATTTGCGGAAGTAGTGCTCTTTTTCCCTGAGGTTGGAGGGGATTTTCACGCGCATGTCGGTGAACTTGCTGTTGAGTGAGCGCACCTCGGCCATGATGATTTTGGAGTTAAAGGAATTGGTGGCCCGTCCATAGCCCGTCATTGATAAAAGCATACACAATTTTTTAGTGTGAAACCGGCCACATTGTTGGATGGAAGGGCTGGCAGCTCGCAAAGATAGGCAACCAGCCAACAATAAATTAAAGACTCTTCTAAAGTTTGGTGAAAAGCAAAGGTTAGTTTCCTTTACAAAAATTCAGGCAACGCTCCTGCTATCAAGGAATACCAGATGCCACTGTTCGGTTTTCGCCCAAAGTAATCGGCACAGGACATCAATTTACCATTGCCAAAACACATAACCCATTGATAATTAGCGGAAAAAAAGCTGAAATTAAATTGACTTTTATTTCCGTAAATCAAAAAAAAGGCGAAATTTGCGACCTCGTTTTGAGAAAACAGTGGTTTTTTTCATAACTCATTCTAAACCAGTTAAATAAGATGAGAAAAGCTGACTTAGTAACAGCCATTTCCGAAAAAACCGGTGTCGCAAAAGTTGATGTCCTGGTTACGCTTGAAGAGTTCTTCAAGTCGGTGAAAAATTCACTGGCCGGGGGCGACAATGTTTACATCAGGGGCTTTGGAAGCTTCGTTATCAAAAGAAGAAAGAAGAAAATCGGGCGCCACATCAAGCGCAATGTATCCATTGATATCCCGGAACACTATATTCCGTCTTTCAAGCCTGCAAAAATATTTGTTGAGCACGTGAAAGGGAACGTGGATCACTTGCCAGAAGATGAAAGTGACGATTGACATCAATCTTTGTATCAACGCTTGTCTTGTGTCAAAGCAAAAGCAGCTTAGATGAACAAAAGCCAATGGATTTTGATTTCAGGGGCAGTTTTATTGTTTGCCGTACTGTATTTTGGTTTTGACACAAAACCGAGCAAGCACAAAGAGATTGAAAAGCAAAGGGCAGGAGCGTTTACCAGCACAGACATCAATTCTATGTTGGTAGATGCGAAGTCCGTCCTGTCATCGCAAGCAGCAGCTTCGATAATGGCATTGGAGGGGGACGTTGAAAAAGCATCACCCGATACTGCAAAGGCAGCAGCCTTCAAACGGCTCTCCAGCTTGTGGTTTCAAATGGATAAGCCGGGCATTTCAGGCTATTATGCTGAAAAAGTAGCCGAAATAACCCATGATGAAGAGGCTTGGTCTATTGCAGGCACAACCTATTCCCTCTGTCTCCAACGGGAGCAAGCGGAAAAAGTCAGAAGCTTCTGTTCCGAACATGCGATTCAATCGCTGGAGAAAGCAGCTTCTTTGAATCCTTCCAACATTCAGCACAAGGTCAACCTTGCCTTGGTTTATGCGGAGAATCCCCCAAAGGAGACTCCGATGAAGGGCATTTTGATGTTGGTGGATTTGAACAAGCAGTATCCAGATGATGTTTTGGTCTTGACCCAACTGGGGCGGCTGGCAATAAAAACTGCGCAGTTTGACAGAGCAGTTCAGCGGCTTTCAAGGGTCGTTGAACTGGAACCTGCCAACAAAGTCGCTGTCTGCCTACTAGCCCAAGCTTATGATGGGTTGGGCGACACAACGAAATCTGTTGATTTCAAATCAAAATGCGAAAAATTGTCCGGTAGCTGAACTATTGGCAACTTGGAACGCAACGACCCCTGCGACATTCCAAATCAATGATACAGTACCTTTATTTATTAACTTATTTAAGAGATATTGACATGCCTTGTGGTAAAAAGCGAAAGCGTCACAAAATTGCAACACACAAACGCAAGAAAAGACTGCGTAAGAACCGTCATAAGAAGAAGAACCGGTAGGTTTAGCTAAACCCTGTAAAGCGCGATTGGCGGCTCATCGGAATATATTCGTGTTGGGTCGCCAATCGCCGTTCCGGTCTATCGTACCGGGGATTTTTATTAGGTCAACATTGCAAAACCTAACCAAAAGGAGCAACCGGAAAGGCTAACAACCCCAAAGCCGACGGGTTTTTTAAAATCCGATTTGCCCAAAAAGACAACCAAACCGTTTTCGGTGAATTCACCGTCCATAGGTAAATACCTGAGTTCGAGCGTTCTTGGTCAGTTTAAACAGCAAAAGTGGAATATTATAGGGACTGTGAGGCAGCGAAATAGCACCTGAGGCCCCATTCTTGACACAAGCTGTATAATTGTTCCCACTTTTAAGCTGACTCGGCCTTTACACCCTGGCATTGCTCCTTCCTTTGGCTTTCTTTCCGTCATTTGACCTTTTCCGAATCAACGTACGGTAGCGGACGTACTTGCTTTGCTATTCCTGCTAAACTCCTTGCGGGGAGTTTAAAATGAAACCATCGTGGATAAGGAATTAATCATCAATTCTACCCCCACCGAAGTAGAAATTGCGCTATTGGAGGATGGCAAGCTCGTGGAGCTGCACCACCAAAAAACGAACAATAACTTCTCGGTGGGCGACATCTTTTTGGGCAAAATCATCAAGACAATGCCCAACCTTAACGCTGCTTTTGTGGACATTGGACACAAGAAAGAAGCGTTCTTGCACTACACCGACCTCGGCCCGAAGCTCAAATCCCTGCTAAAGTACACGAACAACGTAATTACCGGAAGCCAGACTACCCCATCGCTTGACAATTTCAAAATCGAGCCCGAAATTATCAAGACGGGCAAGATGGACCAGGTCGTCATTAAGCGGCAGCCCATTCTGGTGCAAATCCTGAAAGAACCCATCTCCACCAAAGGCCCACGTCTTAGTTGCGAGCTGACCATTCCTGGCCGTTTTTTGGTGCTGACCCCCTTCTCGGACGTGGTCGCCGTTTCCAAAAAAATAGCCAACACCGAAGAGCGCAAACGCTTGAAATCGCTGATAGAAAGCATCAAGCCAAAGAACTTTGGCGTCATCGTACGCACAGCGGCTGAAGGCAAGCGCATACAAGACCTGCATGAGGAACTAGCCATGATGCAGAGCAAATGGGAAGACGTTTTCAACCAGCTACAAGGTGCAAAGCCGCCTGCCAAGCTCCTCAGCGAACTGGACAAAACGACCAGCATCCTGCGAGACATCCTCAGCGATTCCTTCAACCGCATCGTTGTCAATGACAAGCAACTTTATCAAAACATCCGCCACTTCCTCGGCAATATTGCCCCGGAAAAGGTGGAAATCGCCTCACTTCACAACAAGAACAAACCGATTTTTGAAACTCACGGCGTGACCCGACAAATCAAATCTTCCTTCGGAAAAACCGCTACCTTGAACAGTGGCGCCTATATCGTCATCGAGTCAACGGAGGCGATGCACGTCATTGACGTCAACAGTGGCCATAAAATGACCGGCACCAACCAAGAGGACGCCGTGCTGAACGTGAACGTCGAGGCGGCGGAGGAAATCGCAAGGCAACTGCGCCTGAGAGATATTGGTGGCCTCATCACCATTGACTTCATTGACATGCGCAACAACGAGCACAAGAAGGAACTCTTCAAAGTGATGCGTGATGCCATGCGAAAGGACCGTGCCCAACATACTATCCTCCCGTTGAGCAAATTTGGGCTGATGCAAATCACCCGCCAGCGAGTGAGGCCGGAAGTCAAAATCAACACAGCCGAACAGTGCCCCGCCTGCAACGGCACGGGCAAAGTCACACCATCGGTCTTGGTGACAGACCTCATCGAAAGAGACTTGAAATTCATCCTGGAATCAGGCACAAAGGGCAAGTTGATTCTGAAGGCGCACCCGTTTGTGGCAGCGTTCCTGAAAAAAGGGTTGCCAAACACCCAGATGAAATGGTACGGGACGCACTACAAATGGATTGCTATCAAAGCCGATAACAGCTACCAAGTGTCGGAGTACAAGTTTTTCAACGACACGGACGACGAGATCAGGCTGAACTGATACTGACCGAACCAAGAGTTCAGAAGGGGCTTGCTTCCATGAGGCAGGCCCCTTCGTCGTTCACGGGCATGTGCAATCGCTCGCACGGCAAGCTGCCAGCAGCAGGCAGCAGGCAAAGAAAAACAACAGGATTGTCTGCCAACGTAGTAATTTCATGGCCGAAGCAGGTTTACGCAAAGTACAAACTTAGTAAAATCCTTGAGCCAGCCGAAAAAAATCCTCGTGGCCCCGCTCGGTTGGGGGCTTGGGCACGCCACCCGCTGCATCCCCATCGTTAGGGAGCTGCAAAGCCAAGGCGCAACCGTCGTGCTTGCCTCCGACGGCAGGGCATTGGCGCTGCTTCGGCAAGAGTTTCCCCAACTGGAAAGTTTCGAGCTGCCTGGCTACAACGTGGAATACCGAAACAACCAAATGTCCTGGAACATGGCTTGGCAACTTCCAAAAATCTTGCGGGCCATCTGGCGGGAACACCAGGCCGTGCGGCAACTTTCCATCCGTCACGGCATTGACGGCATCATTTCCGATAGCAGGTTTGGGTGTTTTTTTTCAATAAAACATTGCGTCTTCCTCACGCACCAGGTCAATATTCAAGCGCCATTTCTTTTGGTTAAAAATGTGGTCAACTTTTTCAACCGCCTGATTATCAATCAATTCGATGAGTGTTGGATACCAGATGTGCCGACTACGCCGAACCTGTCCGGGGGGCTTTCGCACCCCATCAAGCCTAGTTTGAAAAAGAAGGCAAAGTACATCGGTGCGCTCTCACGGATGGTAACGGGCGAAATGAAAGCGGAGCGCTACGATGCCATCGTCGTGCTTTCTGGGCCGGAACCACAACGAACAAAGCTTGAAAAAAACCTGATTGAGCAGGCCGGTAGCCTATCCGCCCGATTCCTAATCGTGCAGGGCAGGCCAGAACATTTGGGCGACACCCCCATTTTTACCCCCCAAAAAAATATCGAAATAGTGCCCTCGATGACCGCCGAGATATTGAACCAAGCTATTCTCGAAAGCGGTGTTTTCATAGGGCGGTCTGGGTACAGCACGGTAATGGATTTGGCACGGCTCGGCAAGCCTGCACTACTAATCCCCACGCCTGGCCAGACGGAACAGGAGTGCCTTGCGGCAAAATTTTTAAAGGAAAATATTTTTTACTGCCAAGAACAAAGTGAACTTCACCTCGAACGAGGAATCATTGAGGCTAAAAAACGCAGTGGCCTTCGTGGCGATTTTTTTGATGAGAAAGCACTTTCGAGTGCGATTGCGTTATTTTTGGAGGCTTGCTAAAAATGGTCCGCAGGATTCCAGAAGAGTCTTTCAAAGTCAACAACTTGGTCATTTTCAACCTTCACGCCCTCGTTTTCGAGCAGTTCCTGCATCATGGTGGGCGTTGGGAAGTGGTTCCTCCCGGAGAGTTCGCCCTTCCGATTGACCACCCGGTGGGCAGGCACGCCAAGTTCGCCAAAGCAGTGGTTGAGCGCCCAGCCCACCATTCTCGCCGAGCCGAGTGCCAGGATGCTGGCAATGGTACCATAGGTCGTCACCCGCCCGTGAGGAATGCAGCGCACCACCTCATAAACTTGCTCGAAATAGGATTCCTTCGGCATTGCCTTGTGTAATAAATGCTGTTTAGCTTTGCGCAACAAGTTAACCATTTCAACAAAATGCTGAAAACAAAAATCAAGGCCAGTGCCGTCACCAACCTCACCGATGCCCGGTACTTTGCTGCACGGGAAGTGGAGTGGCTTGGGTTCCGGTTCAGCGGCGGCCCCGAGTCGTCCATCTCACTTATGGCGGCCAAGGCCATTGCCGAGTGGGTGGATGGGGTGAAAATCGTCGGGGAGTTTGATTTTGCGACTGCAACAGAAATCGAGGATGCCCACAATCTGCTCCATTTCGATGCCGTACAAGTTGGCATGTTTACCCCGGCAGAAACGTTGAAAAAGTTGCCGAGCCTGACTTTCATAAAGGAAGTAGTGGTTGAAAATATTACAACCGAGGACGACATCATGGCACATTTTCAGGAGTTCGACGAATATTGCGCCTACTTTTTGCTAGATTTTACCAAAGCGGGCATCAGTTGGGCAAAGTTGCAAATGGGTAGTAACCTGTCGTTGGGTTTTCTTAACCATCTTTTTGAACAATATAAAATCATCCTTTCCCTCGATTTTCGGCCCAATGAAACCCTACGAGTTTTGGAAACAATACAGCCGGAAGCATTGAGCCTTTCAGGAGGCCAAGAGGAAAAGGTTGGTCTAAAGTCTTTTGAGGAGTTGGATGAAATTCTTGACAAACTCGAAATAGGTGGGTAAAACGCCCCTAACCAACTTGTCCCTTTTTACTTTCAAATTATGACCATAGCTGAAGCACAAAAAACGGTTGACGATTGGATTAGCACCATCGGAGTCCGCTACTACAACGAGCTAACCAACACTGCTTTGCTGATGGAGGAAGTTGGCGAAGTGGCACGACTCATGGCACGGCTTTACGGGGAGCAGTCGTTCAAAACTGCATCGTTGGCAGCCACTGCCAAAGATGACCTATCGGACGAAATGGCAGACGTATTGTTTGTGCTTATTTGCCTTGCAAATCAAACTGGGGTAAACCTGACAGAGGCCATGAAAAAGAATCTGGAAAAGAAAACCCGGCGAGATGCGGTACGACATGCAATGAACGAAAAGCTGAAAGGATAAAATGTAAAAAGGGCAGCGACGTTGCTTGTCGTTGCCCTTTTAAAAAAATAAAAAAAGTGAGTATAAGACCAGCTCTACCCCCCAAACGAACTGGTCTCACTCACTGTCCCAAGGCACTTCTGCCTCGAAACCTCTTTGGACTCAAGTGTGCGAGTTTCGCAGACACTTGCTTGGAAGCCGGGGCTGGCTTCATCCTTTTCTTAAACGCCATTGCTGGCTTGGGTATATAGTTATGAATTCAAATTGGATGGTTTAAGGGAAGCGGGGCGCACATTCGGAATCAAAACTCAGTGTGGGAGGGTGACAGGCTGAATCCGAATTTAATTTTGAAATCGTTCTTACTACCTCCGAAAATCATGCCACTTTTGCAACAATGCTATTCGTTGCCAGATTTTTTTTCGGTGCGTTGATGATTATATTATTGAGCCTAGCCTGTTGCAAATCACTGAAAGCCTTCTTGTACTCCGCATAATCCGTAAACTCTCGGAAGAAAACTGTTTCTCCTCCATCCACCTGCAATAGAATGTGAAAACACAAATGACTGTCACGATAGAAAAACTTGGTTATCAAGTCTCTTACCCTGTTTCCATGAATTTCTATGCCAGCGTTCATGCCGAACGCTGTCTCTTTTAACTCATGAATATGTTTGACAGCATTTACCATAATTTGATTCTTTTTATCAAAACAACGGCACGAAAATACAGGCAAAAGCAATGCCCGTTCAACCACATTTGTGTGAAACTGTGACACCGGAAATACCATTGGGATAAACTTTATAGACAATGTTTGATATTTATCATCTCTGAAAATATCAACAACAACAGCCATTTTGTCAGGTAAAACCCGGTGGCATGTGCTTTGAAAGGTGGTTTTAAGGATCTTCAAAAAAGCCAGAAAAATTTATTTAACGGCTTTAGCCATACCAAGTAATTATTCTATCACAAAACCTTAATAAACAATCCATAACAACTATGCAAAAAGGCAATATTTCCGTTCAGACCGAGAATATTTTTCCAATCATCAAAAAGTTCCTTTACTCGGACCACGAGATTTTTCTTCGGGAGCTTATCGCCAATGCCATTGACGCCACCACCAAACTGAAATCCGTCGCCTCACGAGGTGAGCTTCAGGGCGAAATCGGGGACATCACCATCGAGGTCATCGCAGATAAAGCAGCTGGAACCCTTACCATCCGGGACAAGGGCATCGGTATGAGTGAGGAAGAGGTGAACAAATACCTCAACCAAATTGCCATTTCCAGTGCGCAAGAGTTCGTAGAAAAATACCAAGGCGAGCACAACATTATCGGCAAATTTGGCCTCGGGTTCTATTCCGCCTTCATGGTGGCAGACAAAGTTGAAGTAAACACGAAATCCTGGCGAACGGACGACGCAGCCGTCAACTGGGTCTGCGATGGTAACCCTGAGTTCAGCATTTCGCCCAGCGAAAAAACAGCACGTGGCACCGACATTGTGCTGCACATCAGCAAGGACAACGAAGAGTTTCTGGAAGATACCCGCATCGAGGAGCTTCTGAAAAAATACTGCAAGTTTCTGCCAGTGGCCATCAAGTTTGGCACTCGCAAGGAAACGGTGGACGAAGGCGAGGGCGAGAAGAAGTCCTCCAAGGAAATTGAGGTGGACAATATCATCAACAACCCTGCCCCAGCATGGAAAAGGCAGCCGAACGAACTGACCGACGATGATTACCGAAATTTTTACGAAGAACTTTACCCGTACAGCTATCAGACACCCATGTTCTGGATTCACCTGAACATTGACTACCCATTTAACTTGACCGGCATCCTGTACTTCCCCAAACTGAGCAATTCGATGGAGGTGCAGAAGAACAAAATCCAGCTATACTGCAACCAAGTGTACGTCACCGACGAGGTGAAGGAGATAGTACCTGACTTCCTCACGCTACTGCACGGCGTCATTGACTCACCGGACATCCCACTGAACGTAAGCCGAAGCTATCTCCAGAGCGACAGCAGCGTGCGCAAAATCACTGGCTACATCACTAAAAAGGTCGCCGACAAACTGTACGACCTTTTCAAAACCGACCGCAAAGCGTTTGAGGACAAATGGAAAGACCTCGGCGTGTTTGTCAAGTACGGTATTTTGTCCGACGAGAAGTTCCATGAAAAAGCTGTGGATTTCGCCTTGTTGAAAAACGTGGGTGGCGAGTTTTTCACCATTGAAGAATACCAGAAAAAAATCAAAGAAGCGCAAACGGACAAGCACAAGCGCACGGTGATGCTCTACACCCACAACGCCGAAGAGCACCACAGCCTGCTCGAAGCGGCTATGGAGCGCGGCTTCGACGTGCTGGAGTTTGACAACGTGATTGACGCCCACTTCATGCAGCACCTAGAACACAAGCTGAAGGATGTAACCTTCGTGAGGGTGGATTCCGACACCATTGACAACCTCGTACAAAAAGACGAAAAGCAGGAAAGCGTCCTCAGCGAAAAGGAGCAGGAGACGGTAAAATCCGTGTTCGAGGACTTGGTGAAGGGTAAGCCTGGTCCAACGGTCACATTGAAGCCACTCTCTCCCAACGACCAGCCCGTACAAATTACCCGACCAGAATTCATCCGGCGCATGAAGGAGATGCAGGCGCTTGGCGGCGGCGGTATGGGCATGGGCGACTTTGGCGACATGTACAATATCGTGGTAAACTCCAACCACCCATTCGTGGCCGACAAGCTGCTCAAACTGCCCGAAGGCGACGAACGCAGTGCCCTTGGCAAGCACCTGCTGGATCTCGCCTTGCTCAACCAAGGCATGTTGAAGGGTGCCGAATTGAGCGCTTTTGTGAAGAAGAGCTTACAGTTCCTGAAATAAGCTGTGTCAGGTCAGATGCACAAAAAAATGGGGGCGTAGAACAAACAGTTTTACGTCCCCTTTTTTTACAAAAAAAAACCCGACTCGGTAATCCGAGCCGGGGTTATTCTTTCAATTATTCTTATTGACACGATGATTATTCAGCCGTATCACCTTCAGTCGTCTCGACAACTGTAGCAACTTCGTCAGTAGCAGGAGCAACCGTCTCGGCAACCGTCTCGGCAACAGGAACATCTTCGTCGGCAACAGGAGCAACTGTTTCGTCAACCGTCTCGGCAACAGGAGCAACTGTTTCGTCAACTGTTTCATCAGGAGGAGTGGCAACCTTTTCGGCACTGACGGCAGCGGTAACTTTAGCGGCAGAAGCAGTAGCGCCATCGCCAATTTGCTCCTTAAGCTGAGTGAAAACATCCAAATCGCCAAGCGTCGAGCTTACAACAGTAGCCTGCTGCTTCTTCACGGTCTGGCGAGTTTCGTCAACTTCTTTGTCCTTCTCCTTCTTCACGGTCTCATCTGCCTCGCGACGGATGTCATCGAGGTAGCGGGTGTGAGAAACGAGTAGGCGCTTGTCATCACGGTTGAACTCAATCACCTTGAAAATCAGCACTTCCTCCAGTTCGGCGGTCGTGTTGTCCTCTTTTTTCAGGTGCTTGATGGGGGCAAAAGCCTCCAGGCCGTGCGGCAATTGAATGATGGCGCCACGGTCGTCACGACGAACGACTGTGCCTTCGTGGTAGGAACCAACTGGGAACACGTTCTCGAAAGTATCCCACGGGTTTTCTTCCGTCTGCTTGTGGCCGAGGGACAGCTTGCGGTTGTCCTTGTCCACTTCCAGCACGATGGCATCAATTTCAGCGCCAACCTTGGTGAACTCAGACGGGTGTGAATAGCGCTTCGTCCAAGAGAGGTCGGAGATGTGGATCATGCCGCCGATGCCGTCTTCCAGCTCGACAAAAACACCGTACTGCGTGAGGTTCTTTACCTTCACCTTGTGGCGGCTGCCAACTGGGAAGCGCTCGCTGAGTTCATCCCATGGGTCATTGGTCAACTGCTTGATGCTCAGTGACATCTTGCGCTCGTCGCGGTCAATGGTGACAACTTTGGCCTCCAATTCAGTGCCCATTTTGAAGTAATCTTTGGCGTTGATTTGTTGGTTGCCCCAAGATACCTCCGACACGTGAATCAAGCCTTCCACACCTGGCATTACTTCGAGGAACGCACCGTAATCTTCCACGTTTACGACCTTGCCATTGATGGTATCGCCCTCCTTGATATTGGCAGAGAGAACTTCCCATGGGTGGGGTTGCAATTGTTTGAGACCCAAAGAGATTCGCTTTTTGTTCTCGTCGAAGTCGAGAACGGCCACGTTGATCTTCTGGTTGAGGTGCAGCACTTCGCTTGGGTGGTTGATACGGCCCCAAGAAATATCGGTGATGTACAACAGACCGTCCACGCCACCGAGGTCGAGGAACGCACCGAAGTCGGTGATGTTCTTGACGAGGCCTTCGAGTACTTGGCCTTTTTCGAGGCGGCCAATGATGGCATCACGCTGCTCGGCGAGGTCGCTTTCGATGAGCGCCTTGTGCGATACAACGGCGTTTTTGATGGTCTCGTTGATCTTGACCACCTTGAACTCCATCTGCTTGCCCACGAACTGGTCGTAATCAAGGATGGGCTTGATGTCAATCTGCGAGCCGGGGAGGAATGTCTCCAAACCGCTGCAGTCAACTATGAGGCCACCCTTGGTTTTGCTGATGACCGTACCCCGGATGACCGTGCCGTTCTCGAAAGAATCTTTGAGGGATTCCCAAGCTTTCAGCAACTTGGCCTTGCGGCGTGACAGCACGAGCTGACCCTTTTCGTCTTCTTGGCGCTCCACGTACACATCCACTTTGTCGCCCACTTTCAGGTCGGGGATGTCCTTGAAATCGCCAACGGACACGAGGCCGTCGGATTTGAAATTGAGGTCGAGCACCACGTCGCCAGCAGTGATGGAGGTGACAGTAGCTGCAACGATTTCGTTTTCGAGCAAAGAACTGAGCGTTTGGTCATACTTCTCCGTCAGGCGCTCGCGCTCCTCTTTGGTATATGAAACGCCGTGCTTATTGGCTGATTCCCAGTTGAAATCATCAAAAGCGGTATCGTCGATAAGTTCTTCTATGGGCACTACTTCGGGTTCAAGTTCGTCTTCGGTAGCATTGCTGGCCGTTTTATTTACGACATCATCGGAGAGCAGGTCGTCTGTCTCTTCGATTTCTTCATTCGTCTTTTTCTCGTTGAGCATTGACAAATGTTTTTTTAAAAGGTGAAAAAAATAGGCGGGCTGTGATTTAATCCCAGAATTTTGGCCTCAAAAAACCAAACTGCCAGCATTTTCATTACAAACCACCGGGTGGATACTCGCTTTTGAGGAAACTGATTTCACAAAAAAACACCTTCCCTCAAAAGCGGCGCAAAGGTAATCGTTGACGGCGGAGAAACCAAGCAGGACAAAGGTTTTATTTGGTTTAAGGTATTTATGAAAACCTTTTCCCCACATATTGCGGCAGCATTAACATTTTTGCAAAGCAAAATTTCATCAAAATGAAAAAAACACCATTGGAAGTCGCCCCCACTGAGTTCAAATACCTCGACTCCTTGTCCGATTTGTTGGACAGCCGCTTCCGCATTCCCGGCACTAACATCCGCTTTGGCCTCGACTTCCTCGTAGGCCTTGTGCCCTACGCCGGCGACCTTGTCACCTTTGGCTTTTCGGGCCTGCTGGTAGTTTCCATGGCCCGTCACGGTGCCAGCGGCATGGTGGTGGTAAAAATGCTCGGCAATATCCTACTGGATACCTTGGTGGGCAGCATACCCATCCTCGGCGACCTCTTCGACCTGAGCTTCAAGGCCAACCGCCGCAACTACAGCCTCCTAAAAGAACACTACCAAGCGGGTAAGCACAACGGTAGCGCAATTCCAGTGGTTTTGGCAGTAATTTTTGCGTTACTTTTGATGTCGTTCCTCGTTATTTTTGTTGCCTTCAAACTGTTTAAATGGACGGCTGATTTTGTTCAGCAACTTTAAAAAAAGCAAACAGAAACTACGGGGGAAGCCTTTGGAGTTTAAAGTATTGAGTTTGCGGTTCCGAACTGCCGAACTTAAACAACATGAAACTTAGCTACATACTGCCTGCACTATTGTTAAATTGCCATTTGCTCACCGCCCAACCGGCAGGTAGCGAGCCTGAAAATATCATTCCCAACCCCAGCTTCGAGCTTTACGCCTCCCCGCCCATCGGTTGGTTTTACAAGGGCGAGCACTTCACCAACGTGATGAAATACTGGTCATCAGCGACCAATGCCAGCCCCGACGTCTTCGGCCCGAAAGTGCGGGTACCCTCACATTGGGAAGAAAAAGGCTTCGGCAAACAAGTGTCCCGCACTGGCCTCTCTATGGTCGGCGTCACTACTTTTGGCTGTGGGCATGGCAAGCCGCATTGCCGGGAATATATCCAAATCCAGTTAAGCGAACCACTGGTGCTGGGGCAAAGGTACCTTGCTGAAATGTATGCCAGCCACCTGCCAAAGTCACTACGCACCAACAACCTCGGCTTCTATTTCTCCACCGAAAAAATCGAAGAAATCACCGACGGTCTTCTCAATTTCAGCCCGCAAGTGAAAGCCGACGACATACTCGAAGGCCCGAACCGCTGGCTGAAAGTATCCGGCAAGTTCATTGCGGACAGCGAGGCAGAGTACCTCGTCATCGGCAATTTTTTTCCGGACAGCCTCACCCTCACCAAGCCCAGCGACAGTGGCAGCCTACCCTTTGGCTACTACTATATCGAGGATGTTTTGGTAAAAAAAATACCGCCAATACTGCCCATCCCAGTGCCCGACGACGACCTCTCCAACATCAAGCTCGAACCAGGGAAAGCCGTACCGCTCAGGGATATCTACTTCGAGCACGACCGCTCAGAGCTGATGCCACGTTCCTTTGTGGAACTGAAAAAACTGTTGAAAATCATGCGGGAAAACCCGCAGCTCGCCATCGAAGTCTGTGGCCACACCGACAGCATCGGCGATGACGAACACAACCAGACACTCTCCGAAAGAAGGGCCAGGGCCGTTTCCGAGTACCTTACTGGCAACGGCATCCCAACTTCCCGCATCCGCTTCAAAGGCTGCGGCAGCGCCCAACCCGTGGCCAACAACGCCACCCCACAGGGTCGCCAGATGAACCGCCGGGTGGAGTTCATCGTGCTGCAAACGGAGTGATAAAGTTCGACAGTGGGCAGTTCGGCAGTGGGCAGTCAGAGGCTGCTGACTTTGCAAGTACTGCTGGACTGCAAACTAAATATCTACCTTTGCCGTAGCGTCCGTCAACCTTCAACCGTTCAAAAAATGGCCTTTACCGAATCCAAGATGCTGCCGCTCAACACGGCGGCGCCCGATTTTAACTTGCCGGACACCGTTTCCGGTAAAATGCTCACGCTGCACGATATTGCCGGCAGTGCCGCCACGGTCATCATATTTGGTTGCAACCACTGTCCCTACGTCATCCATGTTAACCCAGAAATCGTGCGACTGGCCAATGACTATCTGCCAAAGGGCGTGGGCTTCGTGGTCATCAGCGCCAATGACGTGGAAAAATACCCCGTCGATGCCCCCGAAAAAATGAAGGAACTGGCGCAAACGGTCGGCTACCCGTTCCCCTATCTCTTCGACGAAACCCAGGAGGTGGCCAGGGCCTACGATGCTGCTTGTACCCCAGATTTTTACGTCTTCGACAAAGACCTCCGCCTTTACTATCGGGGCCGCCTCGACGATTCCCGTCCCAACTCTGGCACACCGCTCACTGGCCGTGACCTCCGGGCCGCCCTCGATGCTGTGCTGGCTGGTGATGAACCCATTGCGAAGCAATATCCGAGTGCGGGTTGCAATATCAAGTGGAAGCATTGACTGGAAATGGACCGCTTACGCCCCATCTTGCCTCGGACGAGATTGGAAGAATTAACGGCGAACTCCTCAGAAAAGATTTGGAGCAGTATGCCTAATGGTCTCGACCGAGAAAGCTGCATACGGGCAAAGACTTGAAGACCTCCCAAAAAAGGCTTGAAAAGACCTCCAGTTGCGCTTGCCATGACGCATGCCTATTTGCATCCCATCAACAAAATCACCAACAAAAAGAAAAATCCCAGCCGCCTTCCATAGCTTTGACCCCTTCACATCAAAGCTCAGAACATGGCAGCCAAAACAGAGAAAGCGACAGAACCCATAACTGGCAAAACAGCCAACAACTCAAAGAAAACGCCCAAGGAAAAGAAAATCCCCTTCCACCGCCGGCCCGACGACCTTAGCCTGGAGCGCTGGCAGACGGCGCTCCGCAAGCAGTTCGGAAAGGACAGCGCCTTCACCTACGAAAACACCGGGCAGCACCCCGTCTTCTCCGACTTTTTGGTAAAAAACCCCGACACAGGCAACGCCTACCAAGTGTCCATCCGCTCCCGCGACGACTCCGCCAACGCCTGCTCCTGCATGGACTTCCGCACCAACCGACTCGGCATCTGCAAGCACATCGCCTTCCTGCTGCACAGGCTCGAAAACAAGCGGGGCAACAAAAAACTGCTCAAGGTGGGCTACCAACAGTCCCACTCCTCCATTTACCTCGACTACCGAGATGGGCGAAAAGTCAAATTGAGCATCGGAACGGAGGAGGAGGCCGGGTTCCAGAAATTTGCCAAAAAGCACTTCGATGCCCGCCTCGAAATCAAGCAGGAAGGCTTCGCCAATTTTGAAAAACTGCTCGCCGAGGCCCGCCGCATCCACCACGGCTTCCGCTGCTACGATGATGCGCTGGAATACGTGCTGGCGCAACGGGAGCACTTGCTGCGCAAAGCCCGCCTTGCGGAGCTTTGCCCGCAGGGCGCAGAAAGCCCATTGATAAATACCCTGCTCAACGTCACGCTCTACCCCTACCAGCGGGAGGGCGTGCTGTTCGCCGCACGAGCAGGCCGCTGCCTACTGGCCGACGAAATGGGCCTCGGCAAGACCATCCAAGCCATTGCGGCAGCGCAACTTTTTAAAAATGAGTTTGGCGTAGCCAAAGTGCTGGTCGTATGCCCAACCTCCCTCAAGTACCAGTGGAAAAGCGAAATCGAGCGTTTCACGGATTCGGACGTGCATGTGGTGGAGGGCACAGCGATACGCCGCCACAAAGAGTACCGGGAAAACGAGGCGTTTTTCACCATCGCCGGCTACCACACGGTGGCCAACGACCTGCGGCAACTCAACGAGCAGGAGTACGACCTCGTCATCCTCGACGAGGCGCAGCGCATCAAGAACTGGCAGACGAAGACCAGCGCCGCCATCAAGCGGCTGCGCTCCACCTACGCCATCGTGCTGACGGGAACGCCGATAGAAAATAAGCTCGACGAGCTGTACTCCATCATGCAGTTCATTGACCAGTACCGCTTGCCGCCGCTCTACCAGTTCCTGCACCGCTACCAAGTGGCAGACGAAAACGGCAAGGTCATCGGCTTCCGCAACCTGCGGGAAATCGGCGACGGCCTCTCCGACGTCATGCTCCGCCGCCGCAAAAAACAGGTGCTGAAAGACCTGCCCAAGCGCATGGACAAGACCCTGCTGGTGCCCATGACCACCGCCCAGATGGAGCAGCACACTGCTTATGCCGATGAGGTGGCGAAGCTGGTGGCCCGGTGGGTGAAACAGCATTTTTTGAACGAAAAAGACCGCAAGCGGCTGATGCTCAATCTGAGCATGATGCGCATGGTCTGCGACAGCACCTACATCCTCGACCAGACCGACCGCCACGATACCAAGGTGGACGAGCTGATGTGCATCCTCGAAGAGTTCTTCGCCAACCAGGACGGCGAGAAAGTCGTCGTGTTCAGCCAGTGGAAGCGGATGCTGGAACTCGTGGAAAAGGAGATGCAGGAACGCACCATCGGCTACCAGTTCCTGCACGGCAGCGTGCCCAGCGAAAAGCGGGGTGGGCTGCTCAAGACCTTCCGGGAAGACCCCGACTGCCTCGTGTTCCTCAGCACCGATGCGGGCGGCGTGGGCCTGAACCTCCAGAACGCCAGCCTCGTGGTGAGCCTCGACGTGCCGTGGAACCCGGCGATGCTCGAACAGCGCATCGCAAGGGTGTGGCGCATGGGGCAGGAGAACGCCGTGCAGGTGATAAACCTCGTGAGCGCAGGCACCATCGAGCACCGGATGCTGGGGGTGCTCAAGTTCAAGGACGCCATGGCCAAGGGCGTGCTGGACGAGGGCGAGGACGTGATTTTTATGGAAAAGAGCCGCTTCAACGAGTTCATGGGCAAAATGGTGGACCTCACCGGCGGCGGCTGGGTGGCCCCCGAAACGGAGCAGGTGCAGGAATCGTTGGAGGCCGAGGCCGCCGACATCGCAGCGCCGGAACTAGACGCCGTGCCAACGGAATCAGCGCCAACCCCGGCCATCACGGGCGACGACGACGTTAAAGTTGGCAGTTCGACAGTTGGCAGTGGGCAGTCAAGAACAGGGAAGCCGGGCGGTCTGGAGGCTTCGCCAAAACAGCGACTGGGTACTCCCTCCACGCCCGAAGAACTGGTGCAGTCGGGCGTCTCGTTCTTGAGCGGGCTGGCCAAAACCCTGAGCGACCCTGCTGCCACGCAGCAATTGGTGAGCAGCCTCACGGCAAAGGACGAGGCCACGGGGCAGACCTACCTAAAAATCCCCGTGGAGGACGAGGCAACGGTGGCCAATGCGCTGCAGGTGCTGGGGAGATTGTTCCGGGCGTTTGGGGGTGGGGGGAGCTGAGAAACACGAGTCAAAATATAGATGAAATCAGAGAACGAGTGCGCCAAATGGAATTTATTGGTACATCTTATCAGTTTTTTTGTATAAAATCATGACAATTTATCCATTTTCCTGTCCATGTTTTTACAGAATTGTAAACCGCTTCTAATAAAATCATGTTTTTGCGATTGTATTCGCAAGAATAACGTTATTTTTGCGAATACAATCGCAAAAACATGATAAACCGCAATTTGTACCAACAGATTCAAAGCAAGTTGTTTTCAGGCAAGGCCATCATCCTGACAGGGCCTCGGCAGACGGGTAAGACCACTTTACTCAAATCAATTTGCGAGGGTAGGGAAGATGTGCTGTGGCTCAACGGCGACGATATTGAGACCCGCATATTACTTGAAGACGTTACAACCTCGAAATGGCAGCGCATCATTGGCAAAAACAAAATCGTGGTGCTCGACGAGGCGCAGCGCATCCAGGACATCGGCCTCAAGCTGAAGCTCGTGACCGACCAAATACCCGACGTGCAGTTGGTGGCTTCTGGTTCTTCGGCCTTCGAGCTTGCCAACCAAGTGAACGAACCACTCACTGGCCGGAAGTAGCATTACCACCTTTTTCCTGTATCTTTTGGCGAGATGGAAGCCCACCACGGCTTCGTGGAGGAACATCGCAAACTCCATGAACGGTTGATTTTCGGGTATTATCCAGATGTGGTAAACAATCCTGGAAATGAGCGGGAGGTACTCACACAACTCACCGACAGCTACCTCTACAAGGACATATTGATGTGGGAGCGCATCAAAAAACCGGAAAAGCTCACCAAGTTGTTGCAAGCCCTTGCTTATCAACTCGGAAGTGAGGTCTCGTTCCATGAACTTGGCCAAATCACCGACCTCGACAACCAGACAGTGGAGAGCTATGTCACCTTGCTGGAACAGACCTTCTTGATTTTTCGACTCCCACCCCTGAGCCGCAACCTGCGCAAGGAACTCAAGACCAAGCGCAAAATCTATTTTTACGACAACGGCATCCGCAATGCCATCATCGCACAGTTCCAACCCTTGGAGCTTCGGCAGGACGTCGGCGCACTGTGGGAAAACTGGCTCATCAGCGAGCGCATGAAAATGCTACATTACCAGCACATCCCCGCCAATACCTTCTTTTGGCGAACCCAAGACCAGCAAGAAATTGACTACATTGAAGAAAGAGATGGTAAGATGTGGGCATACGAGATGAAGTGGAACCCAAAAGCAAAGTATGCTTTTCCAAAAACCTTCACCTCTGCCTATCCACAGCACGAGACAATGTTCGTGCATCGGGACAATTACTTTGAGTTTTTACGGTAAATTGCATTCAAATCACCCCCCGCCGCCGCAGCCACAAAAACAAACCCGCCAATGCCAGCACCCCAATCCCTGCACCTATCTGCATGAAAAGCGAGCGCCGATTATCAATACGGCTGGCAAGCAAGTAGGCGTTGGCGCTGCCGGGTGAGCCACTGCCGGGCATGAGTTCCCAGTTGGCTGGGTCACCATTGTCGAGCGAGGGGAGCAGCAGGTTGAGGGTGAACATGGAGTCAAGCGGCTGGAGGTCGTAGCCGACGCTGTCCACCGCCGAGTCGTCGTTGGAGAAAAGCTGCACGGTTTCCCGCCGCTTGTTCAGGCCGAAACTCAGGCCGCCCATGACGCTCTGCGCCTCAGGGTGCTTGCTCAAAAACTTGGCAGAATCCTCGCAAACGACCACGTAGCCCTTCGGTGGCAAGGTGTAAGCGGGGAAACTGAACTCGTTCTTGTGGTCGGCCAGTTTCCAGTCTTTCAGGTTGAGGCGCTGGCCGGAGTTGTTGTACAGTTCCACCCAGTCGCCAGTCTGCTTGTTGTTGCAGCTTATTTCGTTGATGATAATTTTGCCAGTGAGGGGGTGCTCGTATTTTTCAAAAACAGCCCGCAAGTGCCAGCCCTCCGGCTTGGTGAGATGCAGGAAAAGCGCTGGCGAGCCGGAATTGACGCCCTCGCCCTCCCAGCCTGTGAAGCGGTAACCGAGGTCAGGCACGGCCCGCAGTCGGATGGGGGTTTTTTCAAAATACTCCCCGCTGAACGTGTCCCGGAAGTCAATCGTCTCGTTGATGACCACCTTGCCGCCGTGCGCAATGTCGAGCGACACGTTGCGAAGTTCACCCGTGTTGAATTTTTCCATCAAAAAACGTCGCATGTACGCCGGGCGCTCCCGTGCGAAATTGCGCAGCACGTTCACCTCGGCCAGCCAAGTTCGCTCCTTCAGCCGCCAGCGCTGGAGGTGGCGGGGCATCTCCGGCTTCAGGTTTTCATAGAATTTTTCGATGTCGGCCAGTACCTTCTCTGTCGCAAAATCATCATTCAGCCTATCGGCGAAGCGGTTGATGAACTGGTTGCGGAACGCCTGGTTTTCAAGCAGCTTGCGCAAAATCAAGGTACTCCACGGCGGGTTCGGCCAATTGGGCCCGTTCGGCTCGGTGTGGAAGTCGAGGCTGTTGTTGCGGTACGCCTTGGGGTCGTTGAGGCCGAAGCCCCAGTCGGTGTCGTAGAGAATCCAGCGCCAGCGGCCGTTTGGGGTCTGTGGTCGCCAGTATTTGATGTTGCCCCCGGCATCTTGGTTGTCAAAAAAAATCTGCGCCACCTGATAGTCGAGGAAGTTGTTCACCTCCATTTGCGAAGCAACATGCGCAAACTTTGCATCACTGGCGAGGCTGTTGTTTTCCAAATACCGAATGAGGCGCTGGTAGTGCTTCGTGGAACCGTATCTGCGGGTAAGGCGGTGCTCGATGAGGTCAATGCTGTCGGCGTCCACGTTGAAATGGCTGGCGATAAAGTATCGGTTTACCTTCTCCCGCAGATTGTAGATGCCCCAGTATTTGCCATTGATATAGATGTGGGCGGGTCGGTAATCTTGCAGCTTAAGGTCCCAATCCCGCACAAGATGGGTCATGAGGGCATCCCGAAAATGGGTTTTGCCGAAGTCGCTGCCGCTGTTGCGAAGCACGAGGTACTTGAATTTTTTTAGGCCATTTTTTCCAAAAAAAGGATACCGGAAGCGGTTGTCACCATAGCGGCTGCGGGCCACGAGGGCCATTGATTTTTGAGGAAAAAGGCGGCTCATTCCGCCGAAGAGCCGGAAACCCACTTGGTCGTGCAGCACAAGCTTACCGTCGGGTTCAAAAAATTCGAAATTGGCGGATATCTCCCGGCGGCTCCAGAAGTTGGCGCCCGGCTGCATCCACAGCGAGTCGGCGGCGTTGCTGCCCTTCACGAACAGGCCGCTCTCCGGGTCAAACAATACGGAAGAGGAGATGGAAAGCGAAATGACCGGAAAGCTGGTTTCGGGTTCGTTGACGAAGTAAGTGTTGGAAAAAATGGGGCTTTTTTCGCCCTTCATCACGGCAAGCGCCCGCACCACTGTCGTTTTTTCGATGGAAAAAGGGGCGGTGTAGCGGTGCGACTTGACCGTTGGGCGAGAGCCATCGGTGGTGTAGTAAACGGCAGCGCCGGGAGCGAGAAGTTGCACGGTGGTGACATCGGTGAAAAAACCACCTTCTGGCACAAATTCCAGCGAAAGCCTAGGCGGGTTGTAGGTCGTGCTGGCTGTTGGTTTTTGGCCAAAAGCGGCCACGCCCACGAGTAGGAAAAGAATAAGGCCTGATAAGGTTAAGGGCAAGTACCGTGTCTTGCGCATGATGATTTTTCCGTTTTTTTGGACTGTTCCGTGTAATGTAGCTCTTCTCAATGACAAATGTATGGCAGTTAGTTAAAACCAAGAAATAGTAGGTGGAAAAACCAAATCTTTGCAGCATTGTTGGCTGGTTGGCATATTAGCGTATTAGCGTATTAGCGTATTGGCGTGTTAGCATGTTGGGCAGCGCTTGTCCAAAACACCCAACAATATAAGTTGCTACCAATGGCGAGTTCAATTTGCATATTTATACTCCGGATTTTTGGCTGGCGAATAGAGGGCAGCTATGCCTCGGAACTGCCCAAGGTCATCATCATCGTGGTGCCGCACACCTCCAATTGGGACTTCCCGCTCGGCCTGCTCGTTCGGGCCACGCTAAAGACGAAAATCCGATTTATCGCAAAAAGCAGCCTGTTTAAGCCGCCGTTCGGTTGGCTGTTCTGGTGGTTGGGCGGCTACCCGGTGGAGCGCAACCGCAGCACCAACTTTGTGCAAACCATGACGGAAATCTACCGAAAGGAACCGAAGTTCCACACGGTGATAGCGCCGGAGGGCACCCGCAGCAGGGTGGACAAGCTCAAGACCGGGTTTTACCATATCGCCGTGGGCGGCGGGGCAGCCATCGTGATGTGCAGATTTGACTGGGGGCGAAAGGTGGTGGAATTCAGGGAGCCTTTTTTCCCGACTGGCAACATTGAGGCCGATTTCAAAGTGATTGACGACTATTTTCGTGGCGTCAAGGGCAAGAATCCAGCGCAGGGATATTTGTATGAAGGCTGACGAATGGTCTAGATTTAATCTTTATTAAAAGCTCAATGCCAAAACTTTGAGCATCTTCGCCACCTATTTATCTTAAATCCATCACCAACATCCAATGCTTATGAAATTCAAAAACATCTACAAAGTAGCAGGCATCATTGGGCTTTACGTCCTTTTGCAAAGCCGTGCTGGCGGGCCGGCCACAATAGCCAACCTACGGGTGACGGGCGCACCGGGCGACGGCACCTGCGCCAACTCGACCTGCCACACTTCTGGTTCATTTGAACCAACGGTTTCCATGTCGCTGTTCGACGGTGGCAATTTAGCCATCAAGTACGACCCCGGCAAAACCTATACCTTGAAAATAATCAACAGCCCCATCAGTGGAATACCAGCCCGCTATGGATTTCAGGCCGTGGCGCTCAGTGCCACCAATGCACAGGCAGGCGCATGGGACACCACCCCGATAGGCATGGCGCAAAAAACCCTGTCTGGCAGGAAGTACATCGAGCACAGTGCCCCAGCCATTTCGGGCGTTTTCGAGATGCCTTGGGTTGCTCCAGCGGCGGGTACCGGCAATGTCACTTTCTACGCCGCCAGCATCGCCGCCAACAACAACAACCAAACCTCCGGCGATGGCATGGCTTCCAACTCGCTCGTCATTCAGGAGAATGGCGTGAGCAGCACGGACGAACTTGGGCAGGATTTCGCCACTTTGGAAGTGATGCCAAACCCAGTGGCTGAACTGCTGAACCTCCGCATCACAAGCCGCTTGGCTGGCGACCACAAAATCCGCATCTTCAGCGCCAATGGGGCCATGATGAAAACGGAAGCCGTGAGCCTCCAACCTGGGCAGAATCTTGCGAGTGTGCCCGTCGGCGAGTTTGCGCCTGGTATCTACCTCGTGCAACTTTGCGGCGACGGCCATGCGGCTGCGGTGCAGATGCTGAAGCAGTAGTTGTGGCCGCCCAATTCATTGGGCTGGCCGTCGGAAACCACAACGGCTTACAAACAAACCCCCATTATGCAATCGGCCAGCCCAATAAATTGGGCGGCCACAATCCCGTTGCCCCTGGCAACGGGATTTTTTTTTGCCTCCGGCAATGGCTTGGCTTGCACGGCCTTGCGCCAGCAACAACTTTTGCATGAAAATTGCGTTTCCAGCCTTGGGTCATCGCCCGTTTTCACGTACCAAAAAATAGACTTCATGCGGTTTCTTCTGCTCTTCGCAACATTTGCCCTTTTGCCCCTGTTCGCTCCTGCTCAGGACTCCAAGCTTGCGCAGCAATACTATCAAGACGGCGAGTTTGAAAAAGCCGCCGTGCTTTACGAGAAACTTTACGTCCAAAACAACAAGAACGACTTCTACTTCGACCGCTATATTGAGTGCATGTTGGCTTCCAAAAAGTTCGGCGAAGTGGAGAATGCCCTGAAAAAGGAACTGAAAGAGACTCCCGACAACATCCGGCTATACGTCACCTACGGCAACCTCTACGAGCGGCAGTTTCAGGAAGAAAAGGCAAAGGAACAGTACGAGAAAGCCATCAAGAAAATGCCCGCCGACCAGTACCAAATCACCCGACTTGCAGGCGCTTTTTCCAACCTGGCCAAGTACGACGAGGCCATCCAGACCTACGAAACCGGTGGCCAACTGCTCAAGGACAAAGAGGTTTTTTCGTTTAACCTAGCGGAACTTTACAGACGCAAAGGCGATGTGCCGAAGATGCTGGAGAACTACCTCAACAGCATCACCTCCTACCCCGAACGGCTCAACACCGTGAAAAGCCAGTTGCAACGCTACGTGGTGACCCCCGAAGACTACGCCGAGCTGCAAGCACAGCTCTACGACCGAATACAAAAAGACCCCAACGCCTTCCACTTCACGGAGTTGCTACAGTGGGTCTTCATCCAAACCAAAGACTACAAAAACGCCCTGCGCCAGGCCAAGGCCCTCGACCGCAGGCTCAATGAAAACGGCGCTCGGATTTACCAACTGGCCGTCACCGCCTTCAACGACCGTGACTATGACGCTGCCATTGCTTCCTACGACTTCATCGTGACAGAACTTGGATACGCCTCGCCGTTTTTTCTCGATTCCAAGCGGGAGTCGCTGCGCTCACGCCGCCTAAAACTGGTGGAGGGCTACAGCTACACCGTGCCCGAACTCCAGGAAGTGGAAAAAGCCTACGAAGATTTTCTGAACGAATCGGGACGGAGCAAGGTCACTGCCTCCATCATCGCAGAGCTGGCCGACCTCGAAGCGTTTTACCTCAATGACCTCGACAAAGCCATCGCGCTGTTGGGCGAGATGATTGCCTACCCTGGCATTGACGCTAGGATACAGGCGACAGGCAAGTTGAGCCTCGGCGATTTTTACTTGATGAAAGACGAAATCTGGGAATCCACGCTGTTGTACTCGCAGGTGGACAAAGACTTTTCGGAAGACCAACTCGGCCACGAGGCCCGCTTTCGCAATGCAAAGCTCTCGTACTACAACGGCGACTTCCAGTGGGCGCAGGCGCAGTTCGACGTGCTGAAGTCGTCCACCTCCAAGCTCATCGCCAATAATGCCCTCGACCTCTCGGTATTCATCATGGACAACCTCGGCCTCGACACCACGGACACGGCACTCAGGCTCTATGCAGCGGCGGATCTGCTCACTTTCCAGAACCGTTTTGGGGCGGCATTCGCCAAATTGGACTCACTGCTGATGGCCTTTCCTAAGCATTCATTGGAAGACGATGTGCTGTACGCCAGGGCCAAAGTCTATTCCAAGCAGCGGAAATACGACCAGGCCATCGCGCTGTACCAGCAAATTGTAGAAAAATACCCAGAGGAAATCAGGGCGGACAATGCCCTTTTTGAAATGGCCGAGTTGTACGAACTGCAACTGAGCGACACAGAGAAGGCCATGCAGTTTTACGAAAAAATCTTTCTTGACTACTCCGGCAGCACCTTCTCCATCGAGGCCCGCAAGCGGTTCAGGCGGCTTCGGGGCGATAATTTGAATTAGGCTAAACGGACATCTTTCCCGGCTCCGGCGAGTTCACATCTTTCATAATACTGGCAAAAAAGGCCGCTGTGCTCATGTCGGCCTCTTCTTCCATATTGTCGTCCTTGACCCTCAGCTTTGGATTGGTCATTTCAAACTCCACCTCGTCGTACTCGAACAAGCTCCATCGGCCATGAGCGTACTCCAAGGAGGTGAGGTTTTCCACCCAGTCGCCTGAGTTCATGTAGCATACGCTCCCAACCTTTCGCACCTGTGGCTGATGGATATGGCCGCAGATGACAAAATCGTAGCCCTGCTCCCCAGCGAGCCGGATGGCGGTTTCTTCGAAATCGCCGACAAATTTTACGGCTTCTTTCACCTGTTTTTTTACCCTTCCAGCAAACGACATCCTCGGTTTGCCGAGACTTGCCCGCAAATTATTTATCAATCGGTTGATGCGGATGAGCCAGTCGTAGCCCTTTCCACCCAACCTTGCGATGAACGGGGAGTATTGAATGAAAAGGTCGAAAACATCGCCGTGAAAAATCCAGTGCTTTTGGCCGTTGAGCTGCAACACGAGCTTGTCCCGCAGGTGGATGTTTCCCATCGAAAAATCGGAGTAGTGCCGAAGGGCGTCATCGTGGTTGCCGGTGATGTAGTAAACTTTCGTGCCGTTGCTCGCCATTTTCATCACCCGCTGGATGACCTGAGCGTGCTCCTTGGGGAAGTAGCTCTTTTTGAACTGCCAGATGTCAATGAAATCCCCGTTCAGCACCAGCACTTTGGGCTTGATGCTCTTCAGGTAGTTCAGCAGTTCTTTGGCGTGGCAGCCGTAGGTGCCGAGGTGTACATCGGATATGATGGAAATGTCCAACTCTCTTTTCATCTGTTTACTATTTGTCCGGGCGGGTTTCGGAAAATTGAAAACAAAGTTGGAGTTGGTGTGTAAACTACCTGTGAACGAGCGATTATTAAATAATTAAAAAACTAAAATGAACCCAATCACGGGCTATTTCTTGATGAAACTACTGGACGCCTCGAACCTGTTGTTGCGAACTTCCAGGAAATAAACTCCGACTGGCCACTGGGCTATCTCGTAGGTCAGCTCATATTCGCCCTGCGATACCTTTCTTTTTTCTTGCAAAAGGGCTTTGCCGGTTGAGTCCTTAAAAATCAACTGTACCTCATCATCAACAGGCACCGAAAAATTGACCGTCAACTTGTCGGCTGCTGGGTTCGGAAACACCTTCAATCCAAAATACTGCTGGCCTTTTATCTCCACCACATTGGTCGCCTGCTTTGTCAAAAACACTTTGAACACCCTGCCGGACGCATTGCTGAGCGTACCGTCGTCAATGAACAGAATATTGGGCAACGTGCTCTCAATACCCCCGACAACGTAGCCGATAAACGCATCCTGGTCTGGGGTTGCATCTAGGTCAAGTATGCCGCTGGAAAGGGTGGCAAGGCCATCGGCAGGCAGGAAGCTGGCCGAAGCGCCAAGCAGCGCTGACATTTCGCCCAGCTTCGACTCCAGCATGGAGCCATCGGCCTTGCGGGTCACGAGGCTGATTGTGTTTACAAAAGGGACTTCTGGGTCTTCCTTGAGCACCCCGTTTGCATCGAGGTAGTAGCGGCTGATACCCCCGAAAAACAGCGTGTGCATCTCGTTTTGCGAAGCGGAAAACAACCCGGCGTGGGCCGTGTGGTACTGATTGAGGTACTGGTTGAAATCGTTGTTGACCTGATAGCTGTTCGGGAAAACGTCCACGGTGTTGAGCCAAGGCAGGTCTTGTTCATACTGGAAAACGCCGCTGAAAACCGTGAACCCTTGGCTGCCATTGGGAAAAATCTGTGGTGCCATGTTGTAGTCCCGCCGGTGCAGGTTGAGGGTGTCAATGGTTTCGATGTAGTTGCCAATAGCCAGCGTCGTGCCATCATCTTCGAGGGTAAATTGCTTGATGGCATTGGTGTATTTTTGGAAAAAACCGGGGCCGTGGTCGGGGCCGTGCGGATTGTAGCGTCCCTGAAAAACTTGGCCCCCCACGAGGTAAAACTCATCATTCTGCAAGCCGAGGTAGCCACCCGTCACCCGCATCCGCTCGTCGGTGAGTTGCCGAAAATATGGGCCGACCGGCTGGCCGCCCACCACCGCCGAAACCAATCCCGGCAGGTCAACCGCCGTGAGGTAGGGGTAGGTGACCCACTCGCCAACCGCAAGGCTGTAGCCGTAGCCACCAGTGATGTAGAGCATATCGCCCCGCTGCACGAACTCCATGTTCGAGGACTGAAGCTGCTCGAGGAGGTCGGTGGGCAAATCATTCAGCGGTTTGGACCAGACCTGGTGCGTGGCAAAATCTGCAACGTAGATGCTGAGATTGTTGTAGTCCGGGTCGAAGGCAGCGAAGGGCTGCCGCTGGTGTAGGCCATCGGTGCGCCCCCCGATGAACACCCATTTGCCTGCATGATGCCCCTCCACGAAGGAGTGCATTGCCGGAAATTCGGGGAAAGGCACTTCCTGCAAATAGACAGAGAAAGTATTTTCCTGCTGCGCAAAGGCGCTTGAAGTAAGCATTGTCAGTGCCGCTATCAACCATAAGTTCTTCATCATTTCTAATCAATTTTGGTTTTGAAAACATTTCCCGAAGGGAAAGCCCCAAAATAAAAACACTGTGCGCTTGCTACGGGAGCAAAAGTCACACAGTGTTTTTTCTTCTATGAAAAATGATAAAAATCAGGCTGCGATAGCGGGCCTCCTGCCCAGTTCCCTCAATGCCCGAAAGTGGGAAACAATGGCTTGGCGGGTAGTAGGGTACTCGTTGTAGGGCAGGCCAAACTCCAGCGCTGTTTCCTTCACGATTTTTGAAATCTTCGGATAATGAACATGGCTGATGTTCGGGAAAATATGGTGCTCAATCTGGTAGTTGAGGCCGCCCACGAAGAACGAGACCAACCAGTTTCTGCGGGCGAAGTTGGCAGTGGTAGCCAACTGGTGGATGGCCCAGGTGTTTTCCATGTTGCCCGATTCGTCTGGCATGGGGTTTTCCGTGCTTTCGACCACGTGCGCCAACTGGAAAACCAGCGCTAAGATTACGCCAGCCGTGTAGTGCATCACAAAGAAGCCTATCAGCACCTTCCACCAAGCTACGTCCAGCACGATAATCGGCAGCACTACCCAAATGGCTACATACAGGATTTTGGTGGCGATGAGAATGATCCATTCCTTGGTTGGGTTCACTTTTTTCTCAAAAGATAGCCCCCTTTTGATATAACCCTTCATCTGCGAATAGTCCTTGCTGATGGCCCAGCTGATGGTCATCAGGCCATATATCAGTACGCTGTAATAGTGCTGGAACTTGTGAAAACGCTTCCACGGTTGGTGCTTGTGAAGGCGGAGGAGACCCTTGGCCTCAATGTCCTCGTCCATCCCCATGATGTTGGTGTAGGTGTGGTGGAGTACGTTGTGCTGCACCTTCCAGTTGTACACATTGCCCGCCAGAATGTAGATGGAGCTGCCCATCAGGTTGTTTATCCAGCGGTTGCGGGAATAGGTGCCGTGGTTGCCGTCGTGCATCACGCACATGCCCACGAAGGCCATGCCCATGCCTAGCACGATGGTGAAAAGCAGCATCGCCCACTGGTTGAAATTGTTGGAGATGATGAGGAAATACGGCGTCAGGAAGATGCTGAACACCACCAATGATTTGACGTACAGTTTCCAGTTGCCAAACTTGCTGATGTCGTTTTGTTGGAAATAGGCGTTCACACGGCTATTAAGCGTTTTGAAAAAATCCGTGTTGTCCGCCTTGGGAAATCGAATTGCTGAATAATCCATTGAATTGATTTGAAAATAATTTACTTGGAACCTGAAATTGTTTTTGTTTTGGGTTCACAGCGCATTAGAACAAAAGCATAGGGTTTTAGGTTTTCAGCTCCTGCTCCTGCTCCTGCTCTCACCGCCAAGGGGAGGGTCTAAACGGGGGTGTCCAAAAATGGAGCCTGCAAAATTAGAAAAAGAATCAAACTGCCAAGCCCCTTTGACAAATATCAGTCCTGTTAATCGGCGAAACTGTCCGCTGCGTATGCCGTCATTGTCAAAACATCTACCAACTTTTACGACAATTTTATGAATAAACATTTCAAAATTAACATACAGGGTAAGGTGCAGGGCGTTTGGTACCGTGCCGCTGCGCAGCAGCAGGCTCGGCTGCTCGGCCTCACTGGTTTTGCGCAAAACCTCCCCGACGGTAGCGTTTACTGCGAAGCAGAAGGCCCCGAACACCTACTGCTCGATTTTGTGAAATGGTGCCGCCGTGGCCCGGAACTGGCACTGGTAGACGAGGTGCAGGTGACAGAAGGCACTATTCAGGAATTTACAGAGTTCGGAATCCGGCGGGTTCCTCCTGCGGGGTAAGCGCGGACGAACATTTTTACCGACTTTTGGCTTTTGTGAAAAAAAACAACGATTGAGAAAATGAAGTACCTCTTGCCTTTTTTCCTACTGCTGGCCTGCAGTTTATCAGCCACCGCCCAGTGCAAGCTCATTGCCTTGGACACCATTGACGAGTTCGACACCACCCGCCTCATCGCCACCAAGCCCTTCAACCTTGGGGTATTGACGCCCTCCGGCAATCTGGCGGAAAACCTCGATGGCCAGCAGCTCGTGGAGGAGGCGAAGGCCATTTTCAGCTTTGGCAACGAGAACAAAATCCGCTCCTTCTTCCTCACGCTGGCGGTTGTGGAGCGCAAGTTCTACCTGATTGATGCCGACTACAATGTTTACCTAAAGTTCGTGGACGGCCAAATCATCAAACTGCTCAATGTGCCCGCCGACGGCGAGTTCGACCGAAAAATACTGATGTGGAAGTACGTACACACCTGCGTGGTGCCGCTAGAGTATTTTTACATGCTCCGCAATGGGTTGGTGGAAAAAATTCGCATCGAGTACAATGGTTTCAAGGAGACCCTCGTGCTGGACGACAAGCAGGCCAAGGCGCTGCAGGATGCGGTGAAATGTGTGGAGGAACGGCTGAACAGCACCCCTTCGGTGAAGCCTTGAAGCAATAAATTAGTTCTTCTCCATTTCAGTAGGTTTTCCCCCCTTCTTTCCCCACTCACTCCTCCGCCTAAAATACTTCGGGTTCACTACCAGCAGTCCAAAGGACTCGCCAGCTTCCTTAGTTTGGCGGGCATGGTGCGCCCCGTGCGCCCGCAGGATGGCTCGGCTGTACTTCGAGTCCAGTTGCCTAAACCACTCGAAACGTTGGTGGATGTAAACATCGTGGATTAGGAAGTAAATGGCTCCGTAAATGGTGATGCCCAACCCTACGTAAAATAGCCAGCTGTGCGTCGTGAAAGTGCCCAGCGTGATGCAGGTAATGCCCGGCGTGGCAAAGACGAGGAAGAACAGGTCGTTTTTTTCAAACCAGCGTCCTTCCTTGAAATCAGGTCGGTGGTGGTCTTCGTGCCATTTCCAGCCAAAGCCGTGCATGATATACTTGTGGGCAAACCACGCCACGAACTCCATGCCGCCTACAGTGGCGAGGGTGATGAGGATATTTTGGATTGTTAGCATTGTTGGATTGTTTTATTGTTGGGATTGTTTTATTGTCACGGTACACGCCACGAGGGCAACAGTCAAACAATTTAACAATCCAACAATCACATCATATTCAAACTCATGCGCACCGCCGAACTGCACAGCAGGTAAATCTTCTTGCCGTCGTGTACCCGGATGCGTTGCTCTTTCACTTTGGCTGCCGCTGTTCGGCGTATTTTTTTGAACAAATTCAAGTAATAAACATAAGCCAAATAAACGCCAAAACGGGCGCTTTTCGGCAATTGCACGATGCCAAGGTAGGCATCATCGAAGTCTTTTTTTATCTCCACTTCGATTTTTCGCTTATCCTCTGTGGTAAAGTTGGAAAAATCCACACCGGGAAAATAGACCCGCCCCCGGTCGTCAAAATCGCTCTTGAGGTCACGTAGGAAGTTGATTTTTTGGAACGCCGCCCCAAGGCTGCGGGCCGGTGATTTCAGTCTATCGTACAATTCACGGTCACCCTCACAGAATACCCGAAGGCACATCAGGCCCACTACTTCCGCCGAGCCGTAGATGTATTTTTCGTACAAATCACTACCGTAAAAACTATGGTGCAGGTCCATCTCCATGCTGTCGAGGAAGGCGTCAATCAGTTCTTGCTCGATGCCATAGCGGTGCACCACTTCCTGAAAAGAATGAAGCACGGGGTTCAAGCTGATGCCCTCCCGTATCGCCGTGCAGGTGTCCTCCCGGAAGCGCCGCAGCAGATTGGCTTTCGAGAACCCGTGAAAAGTGTCCACGATTTCGTCGGCAAAGCGCACGAAGCCGTAGATGGCGTACACCGGCATCCTGATTTTTTCGTCAAAAGCCCGAATGCCCATCGAGAACGAAGTGCTGTACCGCTTCGTGATGAGTTGGCTGCACTCTTGGCAAGTGGTGTGATATAAATTTAGCATGGTAAGGTTAGTTTCGTATTCCTCTTTTCAAGCAAAGAGAGCACAGAGGGGCAGAGAATTTTCATCCATAATCTCCCGTGTCGCTCTGTGTGCTCACTGGTTCATTTATGGTTTTTCGCAATTAGCTCAGCCACCACCTGCCCCGAAATCAGCGACGGCGGAACGCCTGGGCCGGGAGCGGTGAGTTGGCCGGTGAAGTAAAGGTTTTTGACTTTTTTGCTTTTTATTTTGGGCTTCAAAAATGCAGTTTGAAGCAGCGTGTTTGCCAACCCGTAGGCATTTCCCTTGAAGGCGTGGTAGTCAGTTTTGAAATCGTTGTGTGCAAACGACCGCTTAAAAATAATCGATTTGCGAATGTCCTGTCCGGTAAAGTCTTCGAGGCGCTGCATCACGATATCGAAATATTTCTCACGAAGCTCCTCTGTATCCTGCAGGTCGGGGGCCAGGGGTATCAGCACGAATAGGTTTTCGCAGCCCTCCGGTGCCACCGAGGCATCGGTCACGCTTGGTACGCAGACGTAAAAAAGTGGATTGGTCGGCCAAGCAGGGTTTTCGTAAATCTCCACGGCGTGCTGCTTGAAGTCCTTGTCAAAGAATAGGTTGTGGTGTAGCAGACCCTTCAGGCGCTTGTTCACGCCGAGGTAAAACAGGAGGCTTGACGGTGCCATCACTCGTTTGTCCCAGTATTTTTCACTGTACTGCCGCACCCGTTCGTCCAGCAAGTTTTGCTCGACGTGGTGGTAATCGGCACCGCCCACCACTACATCGGCGGCATACTCGCCCTTTGTAGTGACGACCTTTGTGGCATGGCCATTTGGCACATAAATCTGCTTCACCTCCTCGCCGAGCCTGATTTTCACGCCTAGTTCCATGGCCAACGACACCATGCCCTCGATGATTTTGGTCATGCCACCCATCGGGTACCAAGTGCCAAGCGCCATGTCGGCATAGTTCATCAGGCTGTACATAGCGGGGGTGTTCTCGGGTGTAGCACCTAAAAAAAGCACAGGGAATTCAAGCAGTTCTATCAGTTTTTTGTTGGTAAAAAGCGACCGCACGTGCGAAGACAGCGAGCTAAACATTTGCAGCCGGAACATGCTGGCCATGATGCGCAGGTCGGCAAATTCCCACAGCGACAAGCTCGGCTTGCGCACGAACTCGCCCATACCCACCTCGTATTTGTATTTTGCTTCGGATAAAAAATTGCGCAACTTCTTGCTGCTACCCGGCTCCACTTGCTCGAACATCTGACAAAGTGCCTCCACGCCAGCGGGCACGTTCATCTCGTCTTTTTCACCAAAAAATATGCGGTAGGAAGGGTCGAGGCGTACCAAATCGTAATAGTCGGCTGCCTTTTTTCCAAAGCGGTTGAAATAATCTTCAAAGACATCGGGCATCCAATACCAACTCGGCCCCATGTCAAAGGTGAAGCCATCGGCCTCAAACTTGCGGGCACGTCCGCCGGGAGCATCGTTCTTTTCGAGCACAGTCACATCAAAGCCCCCTTGGGCAAGGCAGCTTGCCGTGGCCAACCCAGAAAAACCGGAACCGATAACAATTACTTTTTTTGCCAAAATCCTGTTTTGCGTTTGGTGAAAAACCAAAGTTTAACAGGAGGTTGGTTTTTTTGTTTAAACTTTCTTGTAAAGAATTTAAACAAAAAAAGTTCTAAGCCGAGGAATGTTCTATCGTCAAACCCACAGTCACGGCTGCACACAGCCGAACTGCCACCTAAAATCACACCTCCTCCATGGCCTTCATCTTCTCAGTGTTCTCGGCGATTTGCAGTCCCTCGATAATACGGGTAATATCGCCCTCCAACACTTGGTCGAGATTGTAGAGTGTCAGTTCAATGCGGTGGTCGGTGATGCGGTTCTGTGGAAAGTTGTAGGTACGGATTTTTTCGGAGCGGTCGCCGGAGCCGACGAGCGATTTTCGTTGTGCAGCAATGGTGGCGTTCATTTTCTCTTTCTGCATTTCGTAGATTTTGGAGTATAGCCGCTGCTCGGCTATTTCCTTGTTGGAGTGCTGCGAGCGGCCCTCGGTACATTCGACCACCACGCCAGTGGGGATGTGCGTTAGGCGCACACCGGACTCGGTCTTGTTCACGTGCTGTCCACCTGCACCGCTGGAACGGAAGGTATCAATTTTAAGGTCGGAGCGGTTGATGTTCACATCTTCCATTTCCATTTTGGGCATGACGGCCACGGTGGCGGCAGAGGTATGTACGCGGCCTTTGGTCTCGGTGGCAGGTACCCGCTGCACGCGGTGTACGCCGGACTCGAACTTCATTCTTCCGTAAACGTCGTTGCCCCTCACCTCCACAGTAACTTCTTTGTAGCCGCCAGCAGTGCCCTCGTTTTCGTAGAGTACCTCCGTTTTCCAGTCCTGTGTTTCGAAGTACTTGATGTACATACGGAAGAGGTCGCCTGCAAAAAGGCTGGCCTCGTCGCCGCCAGTGCCAGCCCTGATTTCGAAGATGATGTCCCGCGCATCCTCTGGGTCACGTGGAATTAGCAGGGTTTTGATTATTTCCTCCAGCACCGTTTTACGGGGTTCTAGTTCTTGGAGTTCGAGCTTGGCCATTTCACGCATTTCCTCATCCTTTTCTCGGAGCAGTTCCTTTGCGCCGTCAATATTTTCTAACACTTTTTTATAGTCGAGATAGACATCCACGACTTCCTTTAGCTTGAAATATTCCTTGCTGATTTTGGTATAACGGGCTTGGTCGCTAACAATGCTTGGGTCGGACATCTGCTCCTCCAGGTTGATGAAATTGCTGCGAATGGATTCAAGTTTATCTAACATGCGATTTTTATTGATTTTTGTGCCGGAAACACTGCCCAGCAATTTTGAAAAAAGGAAAGCTGCTACCCCTCGAAAGGGGAACCAAGATTTTACGTAGCTACAAGAAGCTGTGAAGAAGGAAGAAGTTCATAAAATTACTTTCACGTTATGGGCGCAAAAATAGGAATTTAAACGACCGAAAACATTGATAACCATTTGACAGTTCCACTCATTTTAAACATCGAAGCGGCAACGGGTGTGTGTTCCGTATGCCTAAGCCGAGGCATGGAAGCTCTATCGTTGCAGGAGTCCAGCGAGCAAAATGAGCACTCAAGGGTCATCACGCTGCTCATCCAGCGTTGCATGGATGAGGCTGGGTTTCACTTGCAAGACCTGGATGCCGTGGCTGTGAGCCAAGGTCCAGGTTCCTATACCTCCTTGAGGGTAGGTTTTTCGACGGCAAAGGGCATCTGCTTTGCGCTGGAGAAGCCCCTTATCATCGTCAGTACCTTAGCGGCGCTGGCCAATGCCGCCCACGAAAAAGCCCAAGATTCGAGTGCGCTCTACTGCCCAATGATTGACGCCCGCCGAATGGAAGTTTACACTGCGCTGTACACCGCCAAGGGCGATATCAGGTTGCCACCTCAACCGATGGTGATTGGCCGGACAGCTTTTAGCTCGTATTTTTCAGCAGGACAAAGGATTGTTTTCTGTGGAAATGGCATCGAGAAGTGCAAAATGATGCTTGACAACCCTTTGGCAACTTTAAGTGGCGTAAAAAATTGCAATTCTTTGCAAATAATTCCACATGCTATGACCGCATTTTTGAATAAGAATTTTGCAGATACAGCATACACCTCCCCCCTCTACCTAAAGGCCCCGAACATCACCTCCGCACGGCTAAAACCTAGCTAATTCGCTGATTGTTAGGCGTAAATGATTTCATATAATAAAAAAAATTACTTTTAAATTTCTTTGAATTTTAAAAATGTGCGTTTATTTTCGCACTGATTTCACGTACGTTAAGCATTACGACGGACTATTATCACTTCGATTGGTATAGTTCTTGGTTTGCAGGTATGAAGATTTTATTAATTTGAGAAAACTTGAATGTTGAATTTCAACAATTTTTTAACCAGTTTAAAAAAAACATAATATGAGAAAGCAAAAGAGCGAGACAATTGTGCTCAAGAAGGGAAAAGAAGAAATCCAGCTCGACTACGCAGAACTGCGCAAAGCCGTGTTGGTGCTCCGGGCCATCAACCACAAACTCCGTCAGCGGGTCATTGATTTGTTGGAAGAGAATGAAAAGATGACCGTGACTGACATTTACATCAAGTTGCGACTGGAGCAGAGTGTAGCATCACAGCACTTGGCCATCCTCCGCAGGGCTGGCGTGGTGGCCACCGAGCGCCAAGGTAAATTCATTTTTTACGGATTGGACAAAGACCGCCTAGGGCAAATTTCAAAATTGGTAGAAGATTTGGCAGCCTGATTTTAACACAGTTGCATCTTCTACTTGGCATGTGGAGGCGTTCTAATTCTTAAATCAAATTATAATCCCTTGATGGAAAAAACTTGACTCAAGGCAAAATTCTGTAAGTGCACAACCATACGCTTACGAGTTATTTGCTAATTTTCTATTAATAAGGCTTTTACAAAAATGCTGTAAACCCGTGTGGGCTTACAGCATTTTTTTATAACTTTTTTGAAAAGATAAATAATTAGCGCATATTTGCCTTCACAACTTCGTTTCGCCTAAAAATTTTGACTTCTATGAGAAAGGCTAAGGTAATCATCAATGATGACAAGCTACAGGTGTCGTCGGAGATACTCAGGGCATTGGCTCATCCACTGCGTATGAAAATCCTAGAGTTCATCGACGAACATGAGACTATCAACGTCAACAAAATCTACAACACCTTAAAGTTGGAGCAGTCCATCACCTCACAACACCTTCGTATACTCCGATCGGCTGGTATTGTGGAAACGGTGCGTGACGGCAAATTCATCCACTACAAAGTAGATTACGACAAAGTGGCCAATGCCATGAAAGCTATTGGGGCATTTCTGATTACCTCATCCAAACGGTAATCAGAAATGGAGCTGGGCTGAAAAAGCTAATCCCAAGTAGTAGGCAGGTCGTTTACCCTTCAATAAACAGTGCTGATATCGAACGGTGCTCGTGTGTGTTGCGTATTGCCCTTGCGAAAAGTTTCGCAGTGGAAAGAACTTTTATTTTTTCAGGCCGCTTGGCCTGTGAAATGGGTATCGTGTCACAAACTATCAATTCCTGAAGCATTGATTTTTCAATGTTCTCAAATGCCTTTCCCGAAAGCACCGGATGGGTGCAGATGGCTCGTACGCTCTTTGCACCTTCCCTCATGATGATGTCAGCCGCTCTACAGAGCGTGCCGGCTGTATCCACCAGGTCGTCAACCAAAATCACGTCAGCGCCCTTTACATCACCGATGACGGTCATCTCGGCAATCTCGTTTGCCTTCTTGCGGTACTTGTCGCAAATGACGAGATTCTTGCCAAAATGTTTGGCATATGTCCTTGCCCGCTTGACGCCACCCACATCTGGTGAGGCGAATAGCGCATTGGTCAAATCCATTTTTTCAAGATGGGGCATGTAAATGGCCTCACTTTTTAGGTGGTCAACCGGTATATCGAAAAAGCCCTGAATCTGATCGGCGTGAAAATCCATGGTCATCACCCGATTGGCGCCAGCTGCTTGCAGCAGTTCGGCGATGAGCTTGGCCGAAATCGGCACCCGTGGCTTGTCTTTACGGTCTTGGCGAGCATAGCCAAAATAAGGAATAACAGCAGTGATGTAACCAGCGGAAGCCCGCTTGGCTGCATCAATCACCAGTAGCAGTTCCATCAGGTTTTCGGCAGGTGCAAACGTTGATTGTATCAGGAAAACATAGGCTCCTCGCACGGATTCATTGATAACTGGCTGCATCTCTCCATCACTAAAGCGGTTAACGGAAATATCGCCGAGTGGTTGTCCATAGTAGTCGGCTATTTTCTCGGCCAGATAGTTCGAGTTTGTTCCTGAGAAAATTTTTACTTCGACCATAGCATTTGTCATAATGTAAATTGGAAGGGAGTGGACTTTGGCTCACCAGCAAAACAATTGTGGAGAAAGTTCATTTGACCGAAGCACCCACTGAATTTGCCACCTGTAAGCTTTCTCATCCAAATCGTAAAACTTGCTGATCGACCAGAGATAATACTGTGCCGCAAAAGTAGAAATTCTTTCCTCAAAGCATGACGGCTTTAGCGGTTGTTTTTGGATGTAAAAAAGACAGAGCTGCCTAGCTGAGTCCCCGCGGGTTGGTTCCTGCCCAATGTGCCAAATCTTTTTTACTGATAGCCGCTTCCATCAGTTCCGGAAAATTGTCGGGTATGCAGGCAAAACTGGGAATGTCGAACGAAGCCATCGAGGTAGCAACCGATCTGTCAAAGGACGGAGCGCCCTTATCGTCCAAGGCCAGCAGCACGATAAAGTTCACGCCAGAGGCTTTGATGGCAGCGGCCTTTTTTAGCATCTCACCCTGGTTGCCCCCTTCAAAGAGGTCGCTGATGAGCACCAAAATCGTGTCTGATGGTGCATGGATAAGTTCCTTTGCATAGCCCAGTGCCTTGTTGATGTCCGTACCACCGCCAAGCTGGATACCGAACAATAAATCAACTGGGTCTTTCATCTCATTGGTCAGGTCAGCCACCGCTGTGTCAAAGGCGATGAAATGTGTGCGCACCGACTTAAGCGAGGCCATGATTGCGCCCATCACCCCTGCATAGACCACCGACGAAGCCATGGAGCCGCTTTGGTCAACCAAGAGAATCACGTGCCGCAGTGATTGCCCTTTTCGGCCATGTCCAATGATGATTTCTGGTATAACTATCTGATAATCAGGCTTATAGTGTTTCAAATTGAGGCGGATAGTACGGTTCCAGTCCACTTCGTTGAGCTTGGGACGATGGTTGCGAACCGAGCGGCTCAACGCTCCTTCGATAGCCTGGCGCAGTGGGTTGCGAAGCTTCGATTCCAGCTCTTCCACTACTTTTTTTATCACCATCCGGGCAGTTTCCCTAGTCTTGGTGGGCATGACTTTGTTCAAGGAAAGCATGGTAGCCACGAGGCTGACGTCGGGCTCTACCAACTGCAACAGTTCTGGCTCCAGTAAAAGGCGTTGGAGGTCAAGCCGTTCTACGGCATCTTTCTGCATTACCTGTACCACTGAGGTGGAAAAATATTGCCTAATGTCACCGAGCCAGCGGTTGACGTTGGGAGAGGATGCTCCAAGTCCACCTTTACGCTCATTGTTGTAAAGCGCTTCTAGCACGTTGTCCATGCCAGCAGCGTCGCCTTCGAGGCCAATCCCGGCCTCTGGGTCGGATTGTTTGCCAAATATGAGCCTCCATTTTTTTAAGCGAAAATCCTCCATGAGGGTAAAGTTACGCAAACTTGAAAGGGACATTGTCTTGCACTGCTAGCAAAATATTTTTACGAGATTTGATTTTTGATATTTTTAAATTAAATTTAAAACACCTGCCTTCCTTATCCATTGGGTATGCCTCCCCAAACAATCTGAAACTCTCTACCATAAGTCTTACTTTTGGCGCTTGTTTTGAAAATACAAATCAAAATATGCAACCAGGAATAAAAGTCTTCGCCCCAGCCTCTGTTGGCAACGCCGCCGTTGGGTTCGACGTTATGGGCTTTGCTTTAGAGAAGCCGGGCGATGAAATCATCGTACGATTCAGCGATACGCCGGGGCTTCGCATAACGCTCATTTCCGGTGCACAAGGAAAACTCCCCTACGACCCTCAAATGAACACCGCCGGTTTTGCAGCACTAAAGTTGCTCGAACACCTTGGCGAAACGAGCCGTGGCATTGAGATGGAACTGCACAAAAAAATGCCCATCGGTAGTGGATTGGGAAGCAGTGCAGCCAGTGCCGTAGCTGGCGTCATGGCCATCAACGAACTGTTGAAGCGACCGCTAGAGAAAAAAGACTTGTTGCCTTTCGCCCTTCAAGGCGAGTACCTCGCTTCCGGTGGCTGGCATGCCGACAATGTAGCCCCTTCGCTCATGGGTGGTCTTGTGCTTATCCGTGACAATGAAACGATGGACTTTCACCGATTGCCCATGCCACGTGGCATTTACGCCTCGGTCATATACCCGCATGTGGAAGTACTTACGAAGGATGCTAGGAGCATCCTGAGCGACGCCGTCCCATTGAAAAAATTCATCCAGCAAAATGCCAATTTAGGTGCATTCATTATCGGGCTTTACAAGTCAGATATTGCGCTCATCGGACGGGCTTTACAAGACGTGGTTATAGAGCCGCAGCGGGCGAGGCTCATTCCCTATTTTTACGAAGTAAAAGAAGCCGTGATGAAAGCAGGCGCACTGGGTTGTAGTATCTCTGGTGCTGGGCCTTCCATCTTTGCGCTCAACGCAAACAGCTTGATAGCTGAGGAAGTAGGTGAAGCGATGAAGCGTATTTATACGCAAGCAGGCATCGGGCATGATTTGTACATTTCACCCATCAATCAGGAAGGAGCCGTAAAACTTTAAAGTACCAGGCCTTGCCTTGGCTATTCCAAACTGTCAACTTACAAGTTGACCACTGCAAACTAAAACAATGCGTCTTTACAGTACAAGAAATCCTTCCAGCTTTGTCTCCCTCGAAGAGGCTGTTTTCAAGGGACTACCCGATGATAATGGGTTATTTATGCCGGAATATATCCCGCAACTACCAGACTCTTTTTTCGAGCGCCTAAAGGACTATTCCTTTCAAGAGATTGGATTAGAAGTTTGTCGGCATCTTTTTAATGGCGCAATTCCTGAAAATGACCTTAGATCCATCATCGAAAAGTCCATCACTTTTCCTGCGCCCGTGGTCAAGTTGAATGATGAGACCTATGTGCTAGAGCTTTTTCACGGCCCATCTTTGGCCTTCAAAGACTTTGGGGCGAGGTTCATGGCAAGGCTGATGAGCTATTTCAACAAAGGAAATGGCCGTGAACTGGTTATCCTCGTTGCTACTTCCGGTGACACAGGTGGAGCTGTTGCCGCAGGTTTTTACAAGACGCCAGGTATTCGGGTGGTGATACTCTACCCCTCTGGCAAGGTCAGCTATTTACAGGAAAAACAGTTGACAACACTTGGCGAAAACGTAACTGCCGTTGAAGTAGATGGGACGTTTGATGACTGCCAAGCCTTGGTCAAAAAGGCTTTTTTGGACAAGGATTTGACCGGCAACATTCGACTCAGTTCCGCCAACTCCATCAATATTGCCCGGTTGGTTCCACAGTCGTTTTACTACTTTGAAGCATACAAGCAACTACCATCGGATAAGAAGCCTGTAGTTTTCTGTATCCCCAGTGGCAATTTTGGCAACTTGACGGCGGGCCTTTTTGCCAAAAAGATGGGACTTCCAGTCCATCAATTCATTGCTGCCACCAATACCAATGACGTTGTGCCCATGTATTTGAGCACAGGAGAATTTACCCCCCGTCCTTCTGCACGTACGCTTTCCAATGCTATGGACGTTGGCAACCCTTCCAATTTCACAAGAATACTGGACATGTATTGTTCCACGTGGAACAATATTAAGGGGGACATCAAAGGATATGCTTTCAATGACCAGCAAACTGAAGATGCCATGCGCAGGACTTTCCAAGTCCACGGTTACGTGCTTGACCCACATGGAGCAGTTGGCGTACTTGCCCTAGAGGCTTTTCAGGTTGAAAACCCTAGGACAAAGGGCGTGATTTTAGAGACGGCCCACCCTTCCAAGTTCTTGCCGGATGTCGAACGAATCCTAAATTGCAAGATTGATGTTCCAAGGCGGTTGGCCATTTTGTCCAAAAAGGAGAAACATTCCGTATCAATGGGCATTGCATTTGATCAGTTCAAAGCATGGTTGCTAGATGCATATCAGTAGAAAAAAACTCATTGTTCCACGTGAAACAAAAAGGCCGAAGGCATTACGTACACTCCGGCTTTTATTGCAACAAACTAAGGTAGCTATTCTAGAAATTGAACCTCCACCTTAAACACATGGTCACCACCTGCCATTGTCACTTTTTGATGGCTTTCGATAGAATACCCAATTGCTGACTGATATATCAACCTCTGACTAGAGGTAGCAATAGAACTTGAAGTATTGTTTTCTATGTCGACCTTGGTAATAATAGTTCTTTCAAAATCAACCGTAACCTTGCGTGTTTTCAGCTTTTCGTCATCGGCTTTAATTACAAGTTGTACAAGCTCCATCTGCTCATTAAAAATGCTATCTACCGTGTATTTATCAGACCAGGCGGGTCGGTTGATATCAGAACTGGAGAACGCATCCAACTCACGCTCGAAATGAACATTGTCAATGATCCTTTCCTCATGCTTGCCATCTGCCATCACAATCTTCCTAGCCTTTCCAAAAGAATGAAGCCGTTGCACTTCGCCTTCAAAATACCCTTTTAAATCAAAGAACGACTTGACAACCTTGGCGCTTACAGGTTTTGACTCGCTGCTGCACGATTCAAAAAGGATTAAAAAGAATACCGCAAAAAATCTCAACTTGACATCCATCAATGTTCTGATTTATTTGGAAAGCAAATTTGTTCCGTTCATCTCTTCTGACAAATTAATACCAAATAGACCTAGGACGGTAGGTGCAATATCCGCCAATTTACCATTGGCCATCTTAGTGCCAGCCGACCCCACATATACGCACGGAACAGGGTTTATGGTATGGGCGGTGTTTGGCGTCCCATCTTCATTTATCATGTAATCAGAGTTTCCATGGTCGGCAATCACGATGGCGGCATAGCCGTACTGTTTGCCGCAGTTCAATAAGCGCCCAAGGCAAGTGTCAACGGTTTCCACTGCCTTCATCGCCGCTTCGAAAACACCAGTATGGCCAACCATGTCGGCATTGGCGTAGTTGAGACAGATGAAATTTGGCTGATGATTTTCGATATCAGCAATGATGGTATCTGTGATTTCGACGGCACTCATCTCCGGTTGCATATCGTAGGTGGCTACTTTTGCCGATGGAATCATCAGTCGACGCTCACCGGAAAAAGTCGCTTCCCGCCCGCCAGAGAAAAAGAAAGTGACGTGTGGGTATTTCTCCGTTTCGGCAATCCGTACCTGAGTGAGTCCAGCGTTCGCAAGTACCTCGCCAAGTGTGTTGTTCAAGTTGTCTTTTTCGAAGATGACGTGGACGTTTTGAAAGGTCTCGTCGTAGCGAGTCATGGTTACATAATGCAAGCGGCGTTTTCGCATACCAAAATCAGGCATGTCTTTTTGCGTGAGCACGGTCGTGATTTCACGGGGGCGGTCGGTGCGGAAGTTGAAACAAACGACCACATCGTCTTCTTGGATGGTCGCAACGGGTTGGTCATTTTCATCCACACAAACAATGGGCTTCAAGAATTCATCCGTAACATCCGCATCGTAGCTTTTGCGTACAGCCGACAATGGGTCTGTCGTTTTTTCGCCAATTCCGCTCACCAACAAGTCATAAGCGAGTTTTATCCGCTCCCAGCGCTTGTCACGATCCATGGCATAGTACCTCCCAATAATTGAAGCCAACCTAACATGTTGACCATCAACATGTTGCAAAAAGTTTTCTAGATATCCACAGCCGGATTTTGGGTCAGTATCCCGCCCATCCATGAATGCATGTACAAAAACCCGGCTCAAGCCCTGTTGCTGTGTTGCATTGCAAAGCGCCATCAGGTGACGAGTATGGGAATGTACTCCGCCATCAGATAAAAGGCCAATGAAATGGACAGCTTTGTCGTTTGCCTTGGCATATTGTAGCGCTTCGAGCAAAACGGGGTGCTGTTGCAGTTCGCCGTCCCGAATGGATTTGTTGATACGGACAAGCTCTTGATAGACGATGCGCCCGGCACCGATGTTGAGGTGGCCGACTTCGGAATTGCCCATCTGCCCTTCGGGCAGTCCAACCTCTTCGCCAAAAGTTACCAGCTCGGAATTCGGGCAGGACTTGAGCAATTCATCCATCACTGGTGTGTTGGCTTGAGCGATGGCATCGGCAGAAGGTTTTTGTCCCTTGCCCCATCCGTCAAGGATGATGAGCATTACGTGATTTGTTTTCACATTAATTTATTTATGACTTTGAAAAAGCCTTTTTGCGCAGCAAAAATACAACCTGTGTTCATGTCACTTTTGAAAAGGCGCTCGTTATGGCTATTGTTTTGAAAAAAATGGAAATAACTTGGGGGAAGATACGAGAGCAGGGCATCTTACCGTTAAGTTGTCATTGAATTTGCAATGATGATTTTAGAGAACTTTAACCTTTCGCTCCGTTACCCTTCCATTCTTTCACGTCAAAACTATTGTCAAGTGAACATATAAAAACTTTTGTTCGTTTGATATGAAATCAAGAACTTCGCAGGCTCAATATGCGGAACGTATTTGTTCTCAAACTGAGCCGATGTGTTCATAAAAATCAAGACCATGAAAAATTTCTTGTTTGTCCTTCTTCTTGCCCCTTCAATTGCTTTCGTCAGCATGGAGGAGCTGAACCTCGACGCCATCACGAAGGCCATCAGCAGTGGCAACGCCGATGCACTGGGCCAGTACTTCGATGCCAGCGTGGAAATCGCTGTCATGGACAAGGAGGAGACATATTCCAAGGCCGAGGCTATAAAAGTGTTGAAAGACTTTTTTGCCAAAAACAAGCCTTCGTCTTTCAAGCAGGTCCACCAAGGCGCTTCCAAGGGCCAAGACTCGCAATACTGCATTGGCAACATGACCGCCTCATCTGGCACTTACCGGGTGTATATTTACATGAAAGTGAGCGGTGGTAAACAAGTCATTCAGGAACTGAGGTTCGACAAAGAATAATCCTCATCCCGGGTTTTATAAAAAAGAAAGGCGGCCAAATCGGTCGCCTTTCTTTTTATACCTGTGTCATTGTAACTTTTTCTTAAAACCGAATGCCCGCCGCATTTTATCGTAGATGGAAGTGTTTTCAAAAATGCCGCTAAAAAGCTCCTCGCCTGGTCCCCAAGCAAATACGGGGATAAGTGCTGCTGTATGGTCTTTGGTCGTGAATGCCGCCACGATGCTATCCATCGTGGAAGTTGGATTGATGGCGTAGCCGCCTGTCTCATGGTCAGCGGTGACGATGATAAGCGTCTCGCCATCCCGCTTCGCAAAATCCAGCACGACCCCAATTGCTTGGTCAAACTCTATCATCTCGCTGGTAATGTACTTCGAATCATTTGCTTGACAGCCCCAGTCAATCTGCGAGCTTTCAATCATCAGGAAAAATCCTTTCTCTGGTTGCTTGGAGAGGTAGTTAAGAGCAGCGTGGGAAGCTGGTACGAGATAATCCCTTCCCTGCGAAAATGGAAACGGCTCAACATCGGCAGTGAAGTAGCCAAAGTTCTTAGTGGGGTCAATGGTAATATCCTTAAAGTCCTTGTCGAGAAAGGTCGAAATGGCATATCCTTTTTGGTTCAACTTTTCGATGAGATTTTGCCCATCTATGCGGCGGTCGAAGTGCTTCTTGCCGCCTCCGACAAAAAAATCAACGTCTACATTGAGCATGTCGGCTGCAATTTCCTCTACCATTTCTCGGCTTTTCTCATGGGCATAAAAACTGCCAGGCGTGGCATGGGTGATGGAAGAGGTGACCACGAGGCCAGAGGCCAAACCCTCTTGTTCGGCCTCTTCGAGAATGGTCTGCATTGCCCGGCCTTTCTTGTCCACACCGATAGCACCGTTGTAGGTTTTCTTTCCGATGGAAAAAGCGGTTGCGCCAGCTGCCGAATCCGTCACGAGGTTGTCGGAAGCGTAAGATTTGTGGAGGCCGATGTACTTGAACTGCTCCAAGTTGAGACTATTGCCGTTGAGGTACATGCCCGCCGTGATCTGCGTGATACCCATGCCGTCGCCAATCATCAGGATAATGTTTTTGGGTGGGGTAAATTTTATGGTGTCACCTGCGGGCAATTCTTTTTTATGTTGCTCGATGATGCCCGCTGTTCGTTTTGGGTGGCAAGAAAGCAGCAATAAGAGGAGCGAGAAAAGGGTAATTTTTTTCATGTTCAAATTTTAAGAAACGGTAGATGATAGACGTTAGACCATAGGCTCACGCCTACTTTTCCAAAAAATCGAATGATTATCAGCTACCCTCAATCTACTGCCTACTATTTAACAAAGCACATAACGCTTGCCCGGTAGTGACCGGACTATCCCCTTGAACTCAAGGTTCAGCAGCAATGAAGCCAGGTCACCTTGGCTGATTTTCGAGGCATAGCTCAATTGGTCCACACCAATTTCCTCGGCGCCTTGAATCAGGTCAACCACTTGTTTTTCTGGTTCCGTCAGTTCTTCAAAAAGACGGCCTTGCACGGACTTTGGGGTCTGGCCATCGTCCTCACGACTCCAACGAAGGGTAGCCATTGCGTCCGCTGCGTTCTCGATGAGCAGGGCCATGCTTTTTTTTATCAAAAAGTTGCAGCCTTGCGAAAATTTGTCCTTCACCCTGCCCGGCACAGCGAACACGTCCCGACTGTACCCGTTCGCCTGTTGCACGGTGATGATGGAGCCGCCCTTCACAGCGGTTTCGACCACTATCAGCGCATCGCAAAGCCCAGCAACGATGCGGTTCCGCATCGGGAAATTTTCCCGCTCCGGCCCTACATGGCTGGCAAACTCGGTGACCAAGCCGCCTTGTCCCATCATTTCCATTGCCACCTTTTTATGTTGCGCCGGGTAAATGCGGGCAAGCCCATGGCCCAGTACGGCGACAGTTTCAAGCCCGGCTTCAAGGCTCTTCTTATGGGCAGCAACGTCAATTCCGTAGGCCAGCCCACTGATTACCAAAGGGTTATAGGGAGCTAATCCTTCGACCAGCTCTTCGCAAATGCTCAAGCCCTGCGGAGAGGGCGTTCGGGTGCCGATGATGCCGATGGTTCTGCGAAAGTTCAAATCGGCAGTGCCCCGGTAGTAGAGCATAATTGGGGCATCGTTAAATGGGCGCATCCGTTGGGGGTAGTCCTTGTGGAGGTAAAAAAGTGGCTTGATGTGATTTTCCTCGATAAAAACCAATTCCCGCTCCGCGTCTTCCAACACTTTTTTATCCATGACATTGCCCACGATGGCCTCCCCGATACTTGGTATCTTGAGCAAATCCGCTTTTTTTGCCTCAAACACCTCCCTGGCGCCGCCGCAATAACTGACCAGTACCTTGGCCGTAACCGCTCCAACCAAAGGGATTTTGGTCAATGCTACTTTATAAATGAGGTCATTCATTACTTTTGCTGGGAATTCGTGTTTCTCATAGTTTTGGTTACTTTTTTGCAAATCAAAATAAAGCAAAAAGCACCAGCACTGACGAACTGCAAACTTACTTCAAACCCTCAAAATAAGATGAAAGGACTGCTATCTAAAGTTGAATATATCGTTATCGGTCTGCTCGCACTCATTTTCCTGATGTGGACAGCTTCCAAATGCAACGCCCACAAGGAAGAAGCTCAAAGTGCCGAGGCCATCAAATCAAGGGAGGACAGCCTCGCACAGGCAGCCAACCAGAAGCCGACGGCAACCCTGCAGCCCATTGCGCAGCAACCAACTCAACAACCTGCTGCTACCCCCTCGTCGCCGGGCACTTACCAGCCGATAAATGGCGAACCTGCTTCCACAACCACCACTGCCCCTCCGGCAGGCACACAACCTGCCCAAGCACAACCGTCCGCTGAAACCACAGCGCCGAAAGAGCCTGGGCTTTCCAAGCTCTACGTCACCATTGACAAGCTGAAAGTGCGCAAGACGCCCGGCCTGAAGGGCGAACTGCTCGGCGAACTCAAGCTTTTCGACGAGGTGTACTACATGAACGAGGTTACAGATTCGAGCTACGTGGTAAACCTCGGCACGGAGAAAGCCAACGAACCTTACGTGAAAATCAAAACGAAAAGGGGAACAGTAGGCTGGGTCTATGGCGCTGGAGTACACTATGTGAAGAAGAAACGGAGCGGAGTGCTGGAATAAAGTGTGCAGTTCGTCAGTTGGCAGTTGGCAGTCGGGGACTAGCTTCTACGACCTCGGCTGCTGAACTATTCAACTGTCGAACTAACTTCCAAGACAAACCCACTTCCGTGCAAATTGGTAATCCGAACCCGTGGGTCTTGCGCCAAGTATTTGCGGAGCCGAGAAATGAACACGTCCATGCTCTTGCGGGCGAGGAAGTCGCTGCGGCCCCAGATTTTTTCCAGTACCCACTCCCGCTGCACGAGCTGGCCGTTTTTTTCACAAAGCATCTTCAATAGGCGGGCTTCCATTTCGGTTAAGTTGGTCACTTGCCCACCGAGTTGCAAGCTCCATTTTTCACTGTCAAAAATATAGTTGCCCACTTGGAAAACCGTCCGAGCCTCGTCGGACAACCCTACCCCCCCCGGTGCAGTCCGTTTCAGCACGGCTTGGATGCGGGCCACCAGTTCCTCTTCGTTCACCGGTTTTTTGATGTAATCGTCGGCACCTGCCTTGAAGCCCCGTACCACGTCAGCGTGGAGCGACTTGGCGGTGAGGAAGATGATGGGCAAATCCGCCCTACGCTGGCGCAATAGTTCGGCTACGGTGAAACCATCGAGAGCGGGCATCATCACATCGAGCAGGCAGAGGTCGAAGTGGTCGGCATTGTACTGCCGCAGTCCGTCCACGCCGTCCCTGGCCCAGGCCACTTCAAAATCACGGCTGCGCAAAAACTCGCCGAGCAGGAAGCCCAGCGTTTCGTCGTCCTCGACCAAGAGTATTTTTGGTGGCATCGCCATTGGGTTGAACGGTGGTGTCGTACCTTTGCAAACTTAAAACCCGCAAGGGTGTTCATTGGCGGACTGGCCAACATGCCAAAACGCCAATTTGCCAATACGCTAACATGCAACGACAAGTACAGGCTTTTTTGCCAACTGATTGGGGAAATTTTAACATCATCGCCTACGCCACTTCGCCCGACGATTTGACGCCGCATGTTGCATTGGTGCATGAAAACCTCGACGTGACCCAGCCCGTGCTCGTGCGCATCCATTCCGAGTGCATGACCGGTGACTTGTTCCACTCCCGCCGCTGCGACTGTGGCGAGCAATTGGACAGGGCACTCGAACTCGCAGCCGAACAAGGCGGCGTGGTCATCTACCTACGGCAAGAAGGTAGGGGCATCGGCCTGATAAACAAACTAAAAGCCTACAACCTGCAGGACAAAGGCTTCGACACCGCTTCCGCCAATACCCACCTGGGCTTCGAGGTGGACGCACGCCAGTACGACCTCGCTGTGGAAATACTTCACGACCTCGGCATCCGCAAAATACGCCTGCTTACCAACAACCCGCAAAAAATCGAGGCCATCGAACACTCAGGCATCGAAATCATTAGCCGGGAACCGCTCATCATCGAACCCAAAAAGGAAAACGCCGCCTATCTCCGCACTAAGCAGGAACTGATGGGACACCTTTTGAATGGAGAATGAAAAATGGAGAATGTGGCCAGTGCGTCATTCTCCATTTTCAATTTTCCATTCAAATGTCAATCTTCATCCAGACCGGGCAGTGGTCGCTGTGCCTGGCATCGCCGAGGTGTTTTACATCAATTATTTTTTCCTTCAAATTATCCGTAACCGACTGGTAATCAATGCGCCAACCTTTGTTGCTGGCCCTCGAATTGAAGCGCAAGCTCCACCAAGTGTAGTCGTCTTTTTTAGTGGGGTGTACCTGCCGGAAGGCATCGGTGAAACCACTCTCAAACCATTTGGTCATCCAAGCTCGCTCTGCGGGCAGGAAGCCGGAGGATTTTTGGTTGGTCTTCGGGCTGTGGATGTCAATATCCCGATGGGCGATGTTGTAGTCGCCTACGATGATTAGGTTCGGGCGCTCCTTTTTTAGCTCCGCAATCCAGTTGAAAAAATCATCAAGGAACTCGTACTTGAAGCCCTGCCGCTCGTCGCCGCTGGTGCCGGAGGGGAAGTAGCAGTTGAGCAAGGTCCAATCGCCAAAGTCGGTACGCAGGATGCGGCCTTCCCGGTCGTATTTTTCCATGCCGCAACCCAGCACCACCTTGTCGGGTGCTTTCTTGGACATGGTAGCCACGCTGCTGTAGCCCTTTTTTTCCGCTGAGTGCCAGTAGTGCGAAGTGTAACCGAGTGCTTCGAAATGCGTCGCATCAACCTGGTCAGGCTGCATTTTCGTTTCCTGAAAGCAGATGATGTCGGGATCCTCTTGCTTCAGCCAGTCGAAAAGACCCTTGGTTGCCGCTGCCCGAAAGCCGTTGACGTTGTAGGAAATGATGGTGGTGGCCATTGAAATTTGTTTTGATGGCAAACATAGGGATTAAGTAAAAAGTAGAAAGGCCAAAGTAAAAAGTGTTGACCGAGCGCTTATCTTTCGCCAGTTTCACAATTGAAATTTTTCCAAAAAATTACATCCATGACCGCACCCGCACTGGACTTCTCCATCCTTGACGAGCCGTTTGCCCTCAACGCCGAGCAAGTTGACTTTTACCGGGAGCACAATTTCATCAAACTAAAACAGGTGTTCCCACCGGAAGTGTTGTCACACTACGGCCAAGTCATTTCGCAAAAAGTACGGGAACTGAACACACAGCACCTACCGATGGAGCAGCGGGACACCTACGGCAAGGCATTCCTGCAAATCATGAACATCTGGACAAAAAGCGAAGCAGTGAAGCAGTTCGTGTTCGGCAAGCGGCTGGCCCGCATTGCCACCGAGCTAATGAGCGTTCGAGGCGTGCGCATGTACCACGACCAAGCATTGTTCAAAGAGCCGGGCGGTGGCTTCACCCCTTGGCATGCCGACCAGTACTATTGGCCGCTGGCCAACGACAATACCGTGACCGCCTGGGTACCGATGCAGTCTGTGCCGCTGGAGATGGGGCCATTGGAATTCAGCGCCGGCAGCCAGCGCATACCCATGGGACGCAACCTGAAAATCAGTGACGACAGCGAGGCGCATATCCAGAAAACATTGCGAGTCAACGACTTCCAGCACGTCATCGAGCCGTTTGAACTGGGTGAAGTGAGCTTCCACAGCGGCTGGGTCTTTCATCGGGCAGGCGCCAACCTCACCGACCAGATGCGACAAGTGATGACGGTCATCTACATGGACAAGGACATGAAACTGAAGGCACCGGAAAACCCAAACCAGCAGAACGATTGGGAGACTTGGTGTCCCGGGGCAAGGGTTAGGGAGGTGGTTGCGACGGCGATCAATCCGGTGGTGTTTGAGTGGTGAGGTTAATTTTTAACAATTTATGCCGCCAAATTCAAAAATTAATTTTAAATTTGGCGGCATAAATGATGATATATCCTCGACATATTGAACAACCGCTGCTCCAACGGCTCCAAACTTTTCCGGTGGTGGGCATCACTGGGCCAAGGCAGGCAGGCAAAACCACATTGGCAAAGCGCATCGTCAAGGAATTGGGAAAACCTTCCATTTACCTTGACCTCGAACTACCTTCCGACCTAAACCGGCTACGCAATGCCGAGCTTTTTCTGAAAGAAAACGAGGAAAACCTAGTGATTATTGACGAGGTGCAGCGGCAGCCAGAACTTTTCCCGTTGCTCAGGGCATTGGTTGACCAGCGTCGCATTCCCGGCCGCTTTCTAATTCTGGGTTCAGCCTCGCCAGAGATGCTAAGGCAGAGTTCCGAAACGCTGGCTGGACGTATCTCTTATCTTGAACTCACTCCATTCCATTTCAAAGAGTTGCCAAAGAATGACCTAAATTGGCACTGGCTGCGAGGCGGTTTCCCACCTTCGCTATTTGCCCTTGACGAGGTTGCTGCTTCTCAATGGCTACAAGATTTTATCACTACGTTCATTGAGCGGGACTTGCCACAGTTTGGTCTGAACGCACCTCCCCAAACACTTAGAACCCTACTGCAAATGTTGACAGGCGTCCACGCTAACCTGCTCAACTTTAGCACTTTGGCCAATTCTCTGGGGCTTACCATGCCTACTGTCAAACGCTATCTGTCTTACTTAGAAAACGCCTACTTCATCCGCTACCTATCACCTTGGCATATTAACATGGGTAAGCGCCTTGTCAAAACGCCAAAAGTTTATTTCAGGGATAGCGGCGTTTTGCACCATTTGGCGGGCATCGCTGACATGAACCAGCTCCTCGGCAACCAAATCGCCGGGGCATCATGGGAAGGTTACGTGGTGCAACAAGTCATCGCCAACCTGCCTCAGAACGTATTGCCGTTTTTTTATAGGACAAAGGAAGGTTCCGAAATAGATCTACTGATTGTCAAGGGCAACCAACCAATAATGGCAATCGAAATAAAAATGTCATCCAGCCCAACCTTGAGCAAGGGCATTCGCATTGCCCATGAAGACACGGGCCGCCCACCTTTATATATTGTAACTCCTCATCCGGGTGATTACCCTTTGGATGAAAATATAAGGGTTTGTGATTTGAATTATATTTTGGAAAAAATATAGGTTGTATCCCCACTCATCCTTCCTTTTCATAGCAGCGTCACAAACGCTCCCCCCGTCCGTTTAGTCAATTGCCTTTAATTTGTTTGTATGCCTCAAAAAAGTTTAACAAGCCATAAAGTAAGTTAAATTACGTTTGTTACCCAAACCCGACCACCAGCTGGATGAGCAGAACCTTTTATATTTTCCTCTTGGCCCTGTTGCCCACTTTGGCTGCTGCGCAAATCTCGAACCTGCGCAGCAAGGTGCTGCCCGTACTCTTCATTCCCCAGTTGCTCGACACGCTCACCGTCATCCCCGACTCCGTCGAAGTCACCGACGCCGCCACCGGGCAGCGCATTTCCCCCCAGTTTTTTACCCTAAAAAACAACCTCATCCGCTTCGACACCCTAATCGTCAATCGTCAATCGTCAATCGTCAATCTCAGGTATCGAGTCCTCCCCTTCAACCTCACGGCCCCCATTGCCCGCCTCGATACTACCGTGCTGAAAAAGCCCGGCGACATGCTCATTGGCTTTCAGTACGACCCCTACGCCGACGAACAGCGACCCCTGCTGCCACAGCGTGGACTCGACTACAATGGCAACTACACCCGTGGACTTTCCTTCGGAAACAACCAGAACCTGGTGCTCAACTCGCAGTTCAACCTGCAAATGAGCGGTACCCTCGGCGACCTCGAAATCCTCGCCGCCATCACCGACAACAACATCCCGTTACAGCCGGAGGGCAATACGCAGCAACTTCGGGAGTTCGACAAGATTTTCATCCAAGTGGCCAAGGACGGCAACAAGCTCATCGCTGGCGACTACGAACTGGCTCGCCCGAACGGCTATTTCATGAACTATTTCAAAAAGCTGCAAGGCGCGACTTTCTCCAAACAGTGGACGGTGGACGGTGGACGGCTGACGGGGCAACGGTCGAGTGACGGCGTGACTTTGAGTCACGCCGTCACTTTGGACACGAGAGCCAGCGCTGCAATAGCCAGGGGCAAATTCGCCCGAAACACCCTCGCCGCACAAGAAGGAAACCAAGGCCCATACCGCCTCGAAGGAGCCGAGGGCGAGCGCTTCATCATCGTGTTGAGCGGCACGGAAAAGGTCTTCGTGGACGGCAAGCTCCAGCAGCGGGGCCTCGACGCCGACTACGTGATTGACTACAACGCCGGGCATGTCACCTTCACCAACCGCCGACTGATTACGAAGGACAGCCGCATCGTCGTCGAGTTCGACTACAACACGCAGGACTACCAGCGCTCGCTCTACGCCCTGAACAACGACTGGCAGGGAAAAAACTACCGCCTCTACCTCCACACCTACTCCGAGCAGGACGGCAAGCAGCCCATTGACGACGACTTCTCGCAGGGCGAGTTGGAGGTGCTCCGCAATGCGGGGGACAGCTCCCTCAACGCCGTCGTCAGCGCCATTGACACGGTGGAAGAGTTTAGCGCTTTTCGGGTGCTATACGAACTGCGGGACACGATGGTGAACGGTACGACCTATGCTAACGTGTTGATTTTCAGCACCAATCAGCAGTTGGCGAAATACTCGGCAGGCTTCTCGCTTGTCGGCCTCGGCAATGGTAACTACCTGCTGGACACCGAGACGCCCGCCAATGGCCGTGTCTATCGCTGGATTGCGCCAGACCCAGTCACGGGACACCCACAGGGCGAGTACGAACCCGTGCGGCGGCTGGTTGCGCCCAATCGGCAGCAGCTCTACACGGCGGGTGGGGAGTTTTCGCCTTCGGCAAAGACGAAACTGCGGGCGGAGGTGGCGCTGAGCAATTTTGACCAAAACCGCTTGTCCGATTTCAACGATGGCGACAACGTTGGGCTGGCTGGGACGGTGGGGGTGAAGCACATTTTACCCCTGACCCCTAAAGGGGAACCCACAGAGGGAAGTGCCGAGCCAAATTCAAAAGATGGCCGAAGTTCCAATAAATTGAATTCCGTGGGTTCCCCTTCAGGGGTCAGGGGTTCCGCAATCGAACTGGAAGCCAACTACGAGTTTGCGCAGAAAAAATTCAAGGAACTGAACCCGTACCGACCCGCCGAATTCACCCGGGACTGGAATGTGAACCGCAACGTCAACGACGTGGGCATCGTTACACGCCCCACCGACGAGCACCTGTTCAACGGTGGGGCGACGCTGCGGACAGCCAAGACGGGCAGCTTGCAGTATAATTTTGGGGGCTTCCTGCGGGACACGCTGTACCGTGGCACGAAGCATTTTGCCAAATACGCCTACCTGAAAAACGGCTGGGACGTGTGGGCGCAGGGCGATATTTTGACCACCAAAAACACGGCGGAACGGAGCGAGTTTTTTAGGCCGAAGGCCAATTTTGCCCTGCCGTTCCTGCGGGACAGCAGCGGCACGAGGTATTGGCGGGCGGGCGTCTATGCCGAGCGGGAGCGCAACAGCCGCTTCGCAAAAAGCCAACAGGGCAATGGGCCGGACACGCTGAACGCCGCCAGTTTTTTTTACAATTTGGCAAAAATCTATGTCGAAAGCCCTGAAAGTGAGACGCTTAACTTCAAGACCAGCTACCTGCGCCGCCTCGACCACGCCCCCGACGGCGAGCAGTTCACCGCCTCCACCTTGGCCGACGAATTGAACCTCACAGGCGATTGGCAACAAAGCCGTAACTCACGCCTCGGCTGGAACTTCACGTGGCGGCAACTCGCCATTCGGGACACGACGCTCACCAACCTCAACCCCTCCGACACCTACCTTGGCCGCCTCGACTACACCCTGAACCTGTTGAAAGGCGTCGTGCAAAGCGCCACCAGCTATGAAATCGGCTCCGGCCAGGAGCGCAAACTGGAGTTCACCTACCTGCAAGTGCAGCCGGGCGAGGGCACCCACGTGTGGACCGACCGCAACGCAGACGGCAAGGTGCAGCTCGACGAGGTGGAAATCGCCCCGTTCCAGGACGTGGCCAACGCCGTGCGGGTGACGGTCTTCACCGACGATTTTATCCGCACCAACAATGTGACCTTCAACCAGAGCCTGCGGTTGGAGCCGAAGGCGGTGTGGTTCAATGCAAAGGGCGGGAAGCAGTTTTTGAGCAAATTTTCAACGCAAAGCAGCTTGCAAATCACTCGAAAGGTGCGCCAATTGGATGGCGTGAGCGCCTGGAATCCGTTTGAGCTGAACGTGGCAGATACGGCACTGGTGAGCACCCGTTCGTCGGTGTACAACACGCTGTTTTTCAACCGGGCCGACCCAAAGTACGACGTGCAGTTAGGCATGTCCGACAACCAAAACAAGCTGGTGCAGACCACCGGCTTCGAGAGCCGCAGGCAGCGGGAGCAGTTCCTGAAAACCCGCTGGAACGTGTCGAAATCGCTGAGTTTCCAGACGGAACTGAGCCTCGGCGTGGACGAGCAGGGATCGGAACAGTTTGAGAGCAAGCGCTACCGCATCGAGTCGTGGGAGACCAAGCCGCAGTTGACTTGGCAGCCGTCGAACAACTTCCGCACGGGCGTTTCGTGGCGCTACAAACTGGCCGAAAATCGCCTCGACAGCCTCGGCGAAAACGCCCGCACCAACGACCTGAAATGGGAAGCCACCTTCAACCAAAGCGCTACGACGAGCCTACGCTCGGAATTTTCCTTCGTGAAAATTGACTTCGAGGGGCAGGCGAACTCTCCGGTTGGCTTCGCTTTTTTGCAGGGGTTGCAGAACGGGAAGAACTTCATTTGGAACATCACACTGGACAGGCAGGTGGCCAAAAACATCCGCATCGGCATCACTTACGAGGGGCGGAAGACGGGCGAGGCGAGGCTGGTGCATGTGGGACGAGCGCAGGTAGGGGCGGTGTTTTGATTAGTACCTTACCAATAATATCCTTTGCGAAATCGCAAGGATTTTATGCAAGTG
>CAZDSU010000035.1:0-68285 GCA_964508135.1 uncultured Saprospiraceae bacterium | reverse complement strand
ACGTATCTCATGCCGCAAGATAGAAAGTATCGAATAATTCAACTTGACTACTTATCAATTTTTTGCAAAAAAATATCAACCTGTCCGCCGCTTGCGTTTTGCATAAGTTTTTAAAATCATCTTTGAATTGTGGAACTTTGCACTGGTTTCAACTAAATCACCACGCCAAATTGGAAGACCAGCAACTGACCGAAAATATCATCAAAAAAGTAGCGCTTCGTTTTTTTAGGCACTACTACAAGTTCCGGCTCCGGTACGAAGACCAGCCTGTTGTCGCCAAGTACGACTTGGAAGGTGTGGGCGGTATCGTGGCCGACGGCTACTATTCCTTCAAAAAACCCGACGGGAAGCCCTTCACTGCCACCTTTGAGGCTACGTCCAAGGCATCTATTGACGAGGTGATTTTCAGGCCCGACCACCGCATTTTGCGCTGGGACGGATTGGCGGTGACTGGCCTCGTGATGGTGCTGCTGGCGTTTTTCAACCTCCAGGAGCAATTTCATGCACTGGACAACACCAAGTTCGGCGAGCGAATTGCCCTGCTGGCTTTGGCCGGGGCATTTGTGTTTGGGCTGTTCTACCTGCTTGCGCAAAACTTCCGCCGCTACCGCTACATCTACGCCGTTGAGCAGTTCAAAAAATACTACGCCGATGAGCAGTGGGTGGCACTCGGCACAGATGTTTTTGAGGACAAAAACGACAAGTACCTCCGAGAACTCAAGAGCCAGTGCGTCTTCAACGGCATCGGGCTGCTGACCGTGGACATAAACCTCGACCCGAAAATCATCATCACACCGAGCCGCCACGACATTTTTATTGGAAAGCGCCAGAAAGTGGATTTCATGCCCCAAAGGAAATTGCAGGAGATAGAGCAAAAAGGCCACCTTGACTTGTTCCCCAGTTTGTTCGGCTTAGCGAAAATGGACAAGTCCGTGCTGCGCCACCGAAAAAGTACCCATACGCAAATTGCACTGTTGACATGTAGCTTGGCGTTGCTGGCCGTGATATTTACCAAAGAATTGGAAAACCCTGATTTTCAACTCGTTGACAAAGAAGAGTTTACGGAGAATATTGCCAAATCAAAATCCAACTCCCTCGCAGAACCGGAATCCTATTTGCCCGACTCTTCGTCCATGCCCAAGCGAAAAAAAAGCAAGTCTGACGAATCATTCTGGACGCTCCGCAGCCCAAAAGAAACCACCCAAGTACCAGCGGAATCGGCCTTGGCCGAGAGCAGCCGCAGGTCGGTTGGCACGGACGAACTTACCGCCAAGGGCGGTGGAGAAATCGTGTACGATTGCTCTCGTTTTTACAATTTCGATGGCAAAAAATACATCGTGGAAGTGGGTGAATTGACCGATTACAAGATAGCTACGTCCACCGTCCAGTCTATCCGGGGCAAGGGTATTTTCTCCGCTGCCCTGCTCAAATCCTGCTTCACAGAGGACAAAAAGGGGTTCCTAGTTTACGCAGGCGAAATCTACAACACCGCCGCTGAAGCAAGCAAGGAAATGGATGGATGGGTTGCAAAGAACAAGCTCACCAAGACCGAAGTCCGAAACTGGAAAATCAGGGCGATAGAGCCTATCCTAAAATAAAAAAGCAAGGTGCAAAAACACCTTGCTGAAAAATGAAAAAAGGCTTAAGGTAAGAAGTTTTGATTCCGCAAACCCAAGTTGCGGAAAGGGGTTTCCAATTATTTCGATTTCAAATTCAGTGTGATTTGTAGGCTAGAAATTCGCCTTTCGGCCATCCGACCAGTTTGCAAAAAAAGAAAGTTGTTGTTGAAAATTGCAGGCCGAATGCTTGTCGGGGGGAAACTCGACAACCAGGGGGGCAGCTGCCAGGGGGCGAAGGGGGCAGCAAACGACCAGACGCAACTCGCAACGAACAACTTCCGGGTTATGCAACTTTGCACGAACCATTGGCCTAGGTCAATGGAACTATGATGAGGCATTCTTAAATGCCCTGCTTTTCGATTTCCAGAACAGGAATAGAGCTTCGCCAAAGCAATGCCACCGTACCTATCCAAGCCTATCTCACCCAAATGAAGTTGTTGAATATTTTGTCTCGCAAGCTTAATTAATAGCGAGAATAGAAGTTGGAGATTATAATCAGGCAATGCCTTTAAGCCTGTATTCTTTTTTGTGAAAGGTTATGTTCAAGAGTACGTATTAAGTAGTACAAAAATGTTACCAAATTTTAAATTAAAGGCTTCAAACATGCCAATTTTGCTAAGGTTTTAACGATGTTTTTTTAGTTACTGTGACGCAACAAAACGGATATTCTAATAAATATTTTTTACACAAACTACCTCAATAAGCACACCCCGTAAACATTTTAAACCACCATTTCACTGCCTTATTATTTTTCAACAGTATGCGTAATGAAATATCAACAATATTTCATAAAATGGAAAAGCTGTGAAGTAAAAACATCAAATTGACCAGTTATTTTTTTTATGTAAAAAATCGGCTTAAGTAGTTTGCAAGTACCTCAATCCCTTGAAAACCTTCCGCTGGCACAGTGAACTGAAGGTGGCAAAGGTCATAAAACGGTGCCCTCTCCGCCAATTTAGTTTCAACAAATGCCTCTAAATCAGCATCTGAAAGACCTGCCAAGAGCGGACGATTTGCTTTTTCAGGACTAAGCCGCTGGGCAAGCAATTGGGTGGGAGCATAGAAATAAACAGTGATGCCGTTTTCGTTCATCCACTGCATGTTTTCAAAAAAGCATGGAGCACCGCCACCAGTGGCCACCACCAGCTGTTCCTTGTCGGCAAGGTTGCGTAAGCACTCCGCCTCGAGTTGGCGGAAAGCAGGCTCGCCAAACTGCCGAAAAATCTCCGTCACGGGCATTGCCATCCGAGCCTCAACCAATTCGTCGAGGTCAACGAAGCTGAAGCCGAGCAGCTTTGCAAGCTCCTTTCCCAAGTAGCTTTTGCCTGCACCCATGAAGCCCGTGATAAAAATCCGCATGAAAGAATAAATTGAAAGCAATGCTCAACGAATTATTGGCAGCCGCAAATTTAGACGTGGCGAGCTAAGTTTGTTTTTTTCAGTTGGTTGATTGACCGGGTTAGCCGTACATTTGCCAACTTTTCAAAATTCAGCTATGAAAAATAGGTTGTGTAAAAGCTTCATTCTTGTTTCGGCAACTATGGTAGCACTGTTTCTCGGCTGCCAAAGCGAGCCAACTGCTGCGGGCAAAACTGTGGAAACAATTCAAACGGAAGGGAAAATCAGCTCCATCATCCGCAGCCCGGTCAGCGCTGATGGCTCGGTGGATTCGGTCAACGTGGCGAGGATGGATTTTGAGGAGCCTATCTTTGAATTCGGGGAGGTGGATGAAGGTGCGGTCATCAACCACGAGTTCAAGTTTGTCAACAATGGCAAGGTGCCGTTGGTCATCCAATACGCCCATTCCACTTGCGGCTGCACCATACCCGATTGGCCGAAAGACATGATAGCCCCCGGCCAAAGCGGCGTGATTAAGGTCGAATTCAACACAAAGGGGAAAACAGAGTTCCAAGAAAAACCAGTCATCATTACGGCAAATACTTACCCTTCCGTTACGAAGGTTTTTGTAAAAGGAATTGTCCATAAAAAATAAGCACCAGCGCAAACCAGCACTAATTGCACTACCCGCACACTCATAATTTACTGACAAACAATACTAAACAAGTTCAATAAAATGCAAACACTTATTTTTCTGCAAGCAGCTGGCGGCAACGCTGGCATGATTCAAATGCTGTTTTTTGCCGCCATCATTTTGGTTTTTTGGCTGTTCATCATCCGCCCTCAGGCAAAGCGCCAAAAAGAGCAAAACGCATTTGCCAACAGCCTTGAAAAAGGCCAGGACGTAGTCACTGCAAGTGGCATTCTGGGCCGAATCAACAAGATTGACGCCGAAATCGTCACACTCGAAATTGGCACAAAATCTTTTGTCCGAATCACCAAGTCCGCCATTTCAAAAGACCTGACAGAGCAGGTTTACGGCAAGGATGGAAAGAAGGGGCCCATCGAGACCACCGAATAAGCGAACACCGCAACAGGCTGGAGATGACCGATTTGCTTCAATTCGATGAAAACCTTTTCTATCTGGTCAACTCAGGTTGCCAAAACCAATTTTTCGATTGGCTGATGCCCTTGCTCCGCAACAAGTACATTTGGCTACCGCTTTACGTCTTCATCGCCAGTTTTTTACTGATAAATTTCAAGCAAAAAGGGCTGTACCTGTGCCTGGCATTCGTGCTCGCCGCCGGAATAGCCGACGGCACCAGTAGCCATTTGATCAAAAAAAACGTGCAGCGATTGCGCCCCTGCAAGGTGCTGGAGCCTCGGAAGGACATGCACCTGTTGGTGCCTTGTGGGAGTGGGTTCAGCTTTCCGTCCTCCCACGCAACCAACCATTTTGCCATAGCTACCTACCTGTTCTTGATTTTTGGCAAATTTTTCCGTTGGATAAAAATACCTTTGGTGCTTTGGGCAAGCTCGATAGCCTTTGCCCAGGTTTACGTAGGCGTCCATTATCCGTTGGATGTGATCATCGGGGCATTGCTAGGGTTTCTGATTGGGTGGGGGGTGTACACACTCCTGACCCACCTTCCGTTCGACTTGGCCCTTACCAAGCCATAAACATTTGGATACCAATTATTTACACTACTTACTAGATGCATTTTTGGGAATACATACTACTTTTCGGCAGCGTCTTTTTGGGCGGCAGCACCGGATTTCTTTTCCCAAAAGAGCGGAAGGGATTGCTTCAAATAGTGCTGTCGTTCAGCGGTGCGTACATACTTGGCATCGCGGTACTGCACCTGATGCCCTGGGCTTTTGGCAGCGGCGACAGCCAGGCTGGGCTGTTCGTTTTGTTGGGCTTTTTTGTCCAGTTGTTGCTGGAACAGCTCTCGGCGGGCGTTGAGCACGGCCATATCCATGCACCGCACCACCTGTCCGCCGGGTTTGTTTTCTCGGTGATGTTCGGGTTGTGCGTCCATGCATTTGTGGAGGGAATCCCGTTGAGCTACTACGGCGGGTTGCACGAGGTGCAACATGGCGGGCATACGCATACTCAAAACCACCTGCTTTACGGCATCATCCTGCACCATATACCAGCAGCTTTTGCATTGGTTTTCTTGCTGATAATCAGCAAGTTGCGACGAATTTGGATTTGGGCCTGCCTATTTTTGTTTGCTGCAATGTCGCCATTCGGAGCTTGGCTGGCAAGCCTGTACGTGCTGCCAGAAACGGTCCAGGTGAAAATTATTGCATTTGTTATCGGCTCATTGCTGCATATCTCCACGGTGATTCTGTTCGAGATGGACAGCACGAGCCACCACTATATTTCCTGGAAAAAACTGCTGGCCATCAGTGCCGGACTTGGCATTGCCATCCTCACCATTTTATAGCCCTGTTTACCCAAGTGATACGAGATTTTTCTTTTGTGACCTGTCGGGCAGATTGCATTCTAATCCAAGTGAGTTTACTACCTTCGTTCTGTTCTACATATAACCGTAATAATGTAACCGGTTTTTGAAAAATTGCTAAATTGGCGTCACTTTTCAATAGCGTTCCTAACAATCGTGTCCTAACTATTGGTATGAAAAACTTGATACGAAATATAATTTTTCTAGCCGCACTAATTTTTAGTCTTCCGGTGCTTTCGCAAACCGTGATTAAGGGCGTGGTCACTGATGCAAACAGTGGGGAATCGCTCATTGGTGCCAGCATCTATTGCGCTGAAACAAGTGAGGGCACTGTAACCGATTTTGACGGCAATTTTGAGCTAAAAATCAAAGGTAAGCCTCCCGTCAAGGTGACCATTACTTACATAGGCTACGATGACCAGGAAATTGAAATTACAAGTGCAAATGCAAAGCTGAACATAAAATTATCGGAAGCTTCGATTACCACCTCCACGGTGGAAGTCGTTGGGCAACGAATCTCCGAAAAGCAAAAAGCCTCGCCGCTCACCGTCGAGTCGCTCGACTTGTTAGCCATCAAAGAGACCCCTTCGGACAATTTCTACGACGGCCTCGGCTCGCTCAAAGGCGTTGATATGACCGCCGCAAGCCTTGGCTTCAAGATTATAAATACTCGCGGCTTCAACAGTACCAGCCCCGTCCGCTCCCTTCAACTCATTGACGGGGTGGACAATCAGGCGCCCGGTCTGAACTTTTCACTTGGCAACTTCCTCGGCTCCTCCGAACTTGATGTGCTCAAGGTGGACATGGTGCAAGGGGCCAGCTCCGCATTTTACGGGCCGAACGCATTCAACGGGGTCATCAGCATGGAAACCAAAAGCCCGTTTTACCACAAGGGCTTCTCCGCAATGCTCAAAGGCGGTGAGCGCAACATGCTGGAAACGGCAATCCGTTGGGCCAATGCCTTCAAAAACAAGACCGGCCACGACGTGTTTGGCTACAAAATCAACCTCTCCTACTTGCGGGCCGACGACTGGGAAGCCGACAACTACGACCCCGTTTACGGCACCAATACTGGCGTTGACAACCCAGGCAGGTTTGATGCTGTCAATGTATATGGCGACGAATACAACGGGAGCATGGACCTCCGCCTTGCAAGCCCCTGGCTGTCTCCCTTGGCCATTGGGCAGTGGCACCGCACGGGGTACAAGGAGTCGGACGTAGTGGACTATGACACCCGGAACGCCAAGGCAAATGCTGTGCTTCATTTAAGGCTTAAACCCTCCCAGGATGAAGAATCGCCTGAGCTAATTGTTGGTTCGAGCTACTGCAAGGGAACAACAGTTTATCAAGGCGACAACCGATTCTCTTTAAAAGACATCGCCTTTTTTCAAACAAAAGCCGAAATCAAGAAGGCCGACAAATACTTCGTGCGAGCATACTACACCAGGGACGATGCCGGCAACTCCTACGACCCGTATTTTACAGCACTCCGTTTGCAGCAAAGCGCCAAGTCCAACGTGGATTGGTCAAAGGATTATATCAACTACTGGCGGAACAACATTGAGCCGAAAATCAATGAACTCGGTTACCCTCAGCTTGAAATTATTAATGGCGTGGTCCAACCCTACGACTATGAGGCAGCCGAGGCATGGAAGGTGCAATACGCCGACTCGCTGACGGCTTGGCACCAACTGGCAGAGGCTTTGGCCAACCTGGGCGGTTCAGGCGGTTCAGTTGAATTTTATAAACCCGGCACCGACCGTTTCAACGAAGAATTCAAGCGCCTTACCAATGCCAAATCAAATTTTGAGGAAAAGGGCACCAAGTTCTATGACAAATCGGCTTTGACACACGTCCAAGGCGAGTACACGTTCAACCCTTCGTTCGTGGATTTCATAAAATTTGGGGGCAGTGCCAGGCGCTACACCCCTAATTCGGATGGCACCATATTTTACGACACGGCCGATGTCAAAATCACCAACTCGGAGATTGGTTTTTATACTGGCGCACAGAAGAAATTTTTGGATAATACGCTCACCGCCAGCGCCACTTTCAGGTTGGACAAAAACGAGAACTTTGAATGGCTGCCCTCCCCGGCCGCCTCATTGGTCTGGAAGCCCAAAGCAAACAACTTCCTCCGCCTCTCGTTTTCCTCGGCCATCCGCAACCCCACCCTCACTGACCAGTACCTTTCGCTGAACGTTGGCCGGGCAGTTTTGGCGGGCAACCTCGATGGCGTGGAAAACCTGCTCACCGTCGAATCATTCATTAGGTACATCAACACGCTCGACATTAGCCAGCTTGACTCGTTCAACATCGCAGGCATCAAGCCGGAGAAAGTAAAGACCTTTGAAATTGGTTACCGCACCACCTTGTTCAACAGCCTATATTTGGATGCCAGTTATTATTACAGCATTTACAATGACTTTCTGGGTTACAATATCGGCATTGACGCCGAGTTCGGCGCCGCAGGCTTGCCAACAGCCATACAGGTTTACCGCTATTCGGCCAATTCCACGAACACCGTGACCACACAGGGACTGTCTGTTGGCATGAGCTACTATTTTGCCAATTATTTTCAGCTTTCAGGAAACTACTCTTGGAACAAACTGAACAAAGAGTTTGAAGATGACCCAATAGTTCCTGCCTTCAACACCCCAGAACACAAGTACAATATCGGTTTCTCCGGGCGGAACTTCCAGGTCGGGCGGCTCAAAAACATTGGATTCAACATTAACTACAAGTGGATACAGGGATTCATTTTTGAGGGGTCTCCCCAATTCACCGGGGCCATCCCAGACTATAACCTAGTGGACGCCCAAATCAATTACAACTTCCGTAATCCGGACATCACTCTGAAAGTTGGCGCTTCTAACTTGCTCAACAACCAGCAGTTTCAGACCTACGGTGGCCCCAGGATTGGAAGGCTGGCTTACATCTCACTACTTTATGAAATAAAATCGAAATAATTAAAATTCCTGAACCTCACATAAGCCAATACAAAATCTTATCTTTCAATCAAACCGCTTAAAATTTCAATCATCATTAAATTTTGTAACTATGAAAAAAGTCTTTACTACTGTAATGCTTGCATGGTTAGTTTGCTTTGCTGCTACACTGCATGCACAGCGCTACCTTTCGGAAGTATTCACTTCAGTTGACGTTCAGACCAACGTTGTCTATGGTGTTAACTGGACTGTTCTCACCGTGCCAGTTACTGGCCATTCGGCCAAACAGCCGCTCGTCATGGATATTTACACACCTTCTGGTGACGTGGAGACCAACAGGCCGTTGATTCTTTATTTCCACACCGGCAACTTCCTGCCCAACCCGCAAAACGGCAGCACAACCGGCACACGCAACGACTCCATTGCCGTTGAAATGTGTACGAGGCTGGCAAAAATGGGCTACGTCGTGGCCAATGTTGAATACCGCTTGGGATGGAACCCACTCAGCCCGGACATCAACATTCGCATCAGCACCCTTATCAACGCTGCTTACCGCGGCGTCCAGGATTCAAGAGCCTGCATCAGGTTCTTCCGCAAATCGGTAGAGAACAGCAACCCTTACGGTATCTGTCCCAATAAGATTACTGCTTTTGGCGAGGGCACCGGTGGTTACGTTTCATTGGCCACTTCCATGCTCGATGCATACAGTGACATCGTCATCTCGAAGTTCATCGGGCCGGACATCAACGGCGACGGGGTTCCAGACCCGTTCGTCATAGAGGCTTTCAACGGCGACCTGAACGGCGAAACCCTTGTGGGCATCAATCCCCTGAACGGCGACACCTTGGCCGTCCCCAACACCCCGGGCTACAGCTCCGAGGTCAACCTTTGCGTGAACATGGGCGGCGCATTGGGCGACATATCCTGGCTCGATGCAAGCGACCCCCCAACCATCTCCTACCACGTACCTGACGACCCGAACGCCCCATACAAATCTGGCATCCTGATAGTACCAACTACTGGCGACCTCATTGTGGAGGTGCAAGGTTCTTACGAAGTAGCCAAGAAGTCCAACGCCCTGGGCACCAACCAAGTATTCGTTGATGCCAATATCTCGGACGGCTTTACCACGGCTGCCAACAATTTCAACGACGGCTACGAAGGGCTTTTCCCTTTCAACCGTCCAAGTTGGACAAACCCGTTGAACCCTGCAGGTCCTCCACTCCATGAAGGCTCTCCTTGGGCTTGGTGGGATGCAGCGTATTGGTCACAAGTGCCGCACCCAAGCTGCCCGGCCGGCCTGCCCATCACCGTGTGCAACTTCCACGTCCTGAACTGGATGAGCCAGCAGGACATGAGCGCAACCAAAGGCAGGACTTACGCAGATTCCATCATCGGTTACTTCGCACCTAGGGCGTTTGCAGCGCTGGACTTAGGCGCTACTACCTGTGCTTCTGGCGTCAACGACCCTTCTGATGAAGCTGCCATCAGCCTCTCTGTATTCCCTAACCCAGCTTCGCAAACGGTACGGTTTACCAGCAATCCAAGCGAACCTATCCAGGGTATCCAACTTTTTGACCTTTCTGGCAAGTTGGTAAAAACGGAGACCGGCATTGAAAGCAATATCTACTCCATGCAGCGTGGCCAACTTTCCAATGGCATTTTCATAGCCAAGATTCGATTCAAAGACAGCATTCTTTCAAGAAAGATTGTCTTCAATTGATGTAATGTTTTTCCTTAAAAGGCGGTCGGGCATGTTGCCCGACCGCCTTTTTTTTGAACATTGCCAACCAAAATCAACTTCATGCCTGAAACGTCCACCAGTCATTTCCTAGTCATCGGCGGCGGTGCAGCCGGTTTCTTCGCTGCCATCCGTGCCGCTGAGTGTTGCCCCGGTGAGAAGGTCGTTATTTTGGAAAAAAGCCGTGACGTGCTCCAAAAAGTCAAGGTTTCGGGTGGGGGCAGGTGCAACGTCACCCATGCCTGCTTCGACCCACGTGAACTGGTGAAGCACTACCCACGGGGCAGCAAGGCGCTGCTCGGTCCGTTCAGCCGCTTCCAACCGGGCGACACGGTGGCTTGGTTCGAACAACGGGGCGTCCGCCTCAAGGCCGAGGAAGATGGCCGCATGTTCCCCGTCACCGACAGCTCGCAGACCATCATCAACTGCCTGATGCAGTCGGCCAGCAAGGCCGGGGTGCAAGTGCTGACCGGGGAAAACGTGCTGCAAATCACGCCTCCAAAATCGCCCTGCGGCACTTGGTTGGCCGCTTCGCAAAGCGGCACCGTTTTTCAAGCCAAAAAAATCATGGTGGCCACCGGAAGCAGCCCCCGCATCTGGGAACTGCTGCGGGAGCTGGGCCACAGCATCGTTCCTCCCGTGCCCTCGCTTTTCACCTTCAACATCAAGGACGCAAGGCTGACTGGTTTGATGGGCCTGTCCGTTCCCTCAGCAGCCGTGCGGGTTTTGGGCGAAAAACTCTCGGCCACTGGCCCGCTGCTCATCACCCACTGGGGCATGAGCGGCCCCGGAATCCTGCGGCTTTCAGCTTGGGGAGCACGTGTCTTGAGCGAAAAACATTACAGCTTTGACATCGAAGTGAGTTGGCTGAACTACTCCGCCGACGAAATGGCCGAGGAACTGAACGAGGAAAAACTGGCTTCGCCAAAAAAAATGGTCGTTGCCCAAAACCCCTTCCCCACCCTCCCCCGGCGGCTTTGGGAGAGCCTCGTGGCAGCCGCTGGCATCGCCGCCGACCTGCGCTGGGCCGACCTCAGCAAGGAAAAATTGCGCAAGCTGGCCACCGAACTGGGCGCTGGGCGCTACCATGTGAGCGGCAAAAGCACGTTCAAGGAGGAGTTCGTCACGGCAGGTGGCATTGACTTGGACGAGGTTAACTTCAAGACTTTCGAGAGCAAAATCCACCCAGGACTTCACTTCGCTGGTGAGGTGCTCGATATTGACGCCATTACTGGCGGCTTCAATTTTCAGGCGGCTTGGACGGGCGGCTGGCTGGTCGGGTCAAGTATTTGAAATTGGGAAATTGGGAAATTATTGGCCTACAACGAGTTCCTACAATTTCCCAATTTCCAATTTCTTACTGCAACACCACATTGTCAACTCGATAAGTCGTCGTCTGCCCGCCGGGGCCACTTCCCACGTACTTGAAGCCGATGGCCACCTTTTGACCGATGTAGGCTGACAGGTCAATATCTCCTGAGAAAATCCATTCGTTGTCAATATTGGGCTGGCCAGCCAGCGTAGCACCAGTAAGCTGGGTCCAAGTAGCAACGGTCGGGTCGCAGGTAAAATCCGGGGAGACCCAAACGGTCAGGCCATCATGTACCCAAAAAGCCTTGGCCGTTTCAAAAGATAGGGTCATTGGCCCTACCATGTCCACCAACGGAGTAATCATCCAAGACTCCATATTCGGGCTGGTGTCGTTGAACGCAGTGGCTTGTGCGTAGTCGTTGCCGCTGAAATTTTTGTAAATCCAGAGCCGTGTACCCTGCACGGCACTGCCCGTCCAACCAGTTTCGGTAATATTCGCATTGGCAGCCCCACCTGTGAAATCTTCGCTGACAAAGGCTACGGTAGGCGCTGTGACGCCATTGCAGGGATCTGGGTTGCCACCACCTGTTCCGAGCTTGATATTATCTACCCGATAAGTACCAGTTTGGCCGTTGGTGCCGCTGCCGATGTAATGGAAGCCGATGGCCACTTTTTGACCAACGTAGGCCGAAAGGTCAACATCACCAGAAGGCACCCAAGCGTAGTCAGCGTCGTTTTGGCCTGCCAGTGTAGCCGATAGTGGAATCCATGTAGCCGTAGTTGGGTCGCACTGGAAATCAGTTGAAATCCAAGCAGAAAAACCATCGTGTTGATAGTGGTCTTGCGCCGTTTCAAAGGTAAGCACCAACGGCTCGGTCAGGTCAATGCGTGGCGTTACCAGCCAGGTGTCCATCTCCGGCGAATTGTCATTGTATGCCGTTGCCTGCGCATAAACATTGCCACCAAACTCCCTTGCCTGCCAATTGCGAGTGCCTTTTAGCGCAATGTTTGTCCAGCCGTTCAAAGTCACCGGGTCGTAGTCAATCAAGGCATCAAAATCCTCGTCCACCCCAGCCACGATTGGCACTGGGCCACCTGCGCATGGGTCTGGCCCCACGGGGCCGCTGCAACGTTCGCCGCTCATGTTCACGTCGTTCAGGTCACGAACGAGGAACTGGAGGTCGTCCCGGAAGATGCCGAGGATGCCCGTCAACGTGCCACCACCATCGGGGAGGCTCACACCCGCAAAGCTGGCATATCCGCTGGTGCGCACCAACAATCCCACACCGTCGCAATCTTCCAGGTTACGGTTGTAGGTAGTGCGGGTCACGGGGTCGGCGTAAGTTCTGAAGGTGTCGGCCAGCACGAACTGCACGTCCGTGACGGTCACAAGCGTGTTCACGTCGTCGAAGGTCAGTTCGCTGATTTTCTTGACATTGGGCACTGGTGGCGTCCCTTTTTTGCCCCGCACCAAGTGGTCGCTAATCTTGATGATGTTGCCCAACTGGCCGTCGTCGGTGATGAAGCCGCCCAACTGGATGAGGTTTTCGTAATCGCCCAGCACGAGGCCCTTGCATTTGACATAAACCTCCCTGCCAACTGGGTACAGCGTGTAGCTGTCCGCAGTCTCAATTTTCACCATGATGCCACCCGTTTCGTCCTGGATGACGAAGGCTTGGTAGAGGTTGCCGCTGGCATCGTCAGCAACGACGGTGGCTTTGATAATCCAATCTTCGGCGATAGTCTCCAGCTCGCCGAGCGTGTGCAGCGCTTTTAGCTGCGCAATCGTTGCATTGGCCGTGAGGCCGGGGTCAGTGCCATCCACTGGCGGCTGGTCAAAATCTTCTTTGATACATGCGTTGAACACAAGGCCAAGGAACAAAGTCGGGAGAAAAAATTTGATTAAGTTGTTCATTATCTGTTGATTGCTGGATTGTTATATTGTTGGATTGTTGAATTGCTATATTGTTGGATTGCTATATTGTTGTCGTGATACGGGTAACAATTCAACAATATAGCAATTCAACAATTTTAGAATCGTAGCGCTCCCATCAGGAAGAAGTTGGCGCCGTAGGCATAGAAATATTTTGGTGCAAAAACGTCAATGCCATTGTCAAAATCAGCACGGTTGAAGCGCAACTGCTCAAAGCCGCCTGTTCGGAAACTGGCGTTGAGCAGGTTCGTGGCCCCCAACGTAAGGTTGAAGAAAATATCGTCGTTAATTTTCCATGATTTATTGGCAAAAAGGTCAACCGTGTAGGCGCTCGGCAATCGCTCCTGGTCCACCTTGCGGTTGTAGGTAGCATCGCCCAGCTCGTCGCCAAAAACAGCATCCGTTGTTCGGCGGTAAGGGTTCACGTCTATGTAGTTTCGGTCAAAATAATTGACAGTGACGCTGGCCGACCAAAAATTTGGTGAGCGGTACTCCAGTGTGCCACTGTACGCCGTCTGTGGGGTACTTGGCACGTAGAAGTTTTTTAGGTAGGCAATGCCCCTGTCCTGCAACACCCCATCGTCATCCACCACAAAAATTGCGTTCGGGCGAGAAGTGTAGATGTACTCACCAACCGAGGCCACACCGCTCACTGCCAATGAAGGGGTTATTTTGTATTGCAGGGCCAACTCCACGCCAGCATGTCGCTTGTCGGTTCCAGTCAGGATGCTCGTGCCAAAGCTGCTGACGTCGTCCTCAAGGTAGAAGCGGTTGACACGCAGACCGTTCTGGAACTGCGTCCAGAAGAAGGTGGCACGTGCCTTCAACTTCGGCGAGCGGAGCAGGTAGCCAGCTTCGCCGGAATATACTTCTTCACTGGTCAGCCCCGGCACCAACTGGTCACGGCTCCTTGCAGAGACGTAGGCGTTGCGGATGTCCGGTGCCCGGTTGAGGTAGGCAGCACGAGCGTAGAGGTAGTTGCGGCCATTGATTTTGTAGGTCACACCACCTTTCCCGGCATAGTTGAAGAAATCTTGCTTTTCCGAATCACCGAACGAGCTGTCGGGGAAGCGGCCATTTCGGTAGTGGCCCGTGCGCCAGAACGATAAACTCGAAGCTTCGCCCGCTACGAAGAAGTCAATTTTTCCGAAGGAAAACTGCCCTTGCAGCCAAGAACCCGTGCGGCGGCCAGTCACATCATAGTCCCATTTGTAGGTGTCGCCCTCCCGCACAATGGGGTCGGTATCGTTCAAGTTGTACCCCGGCAACTGGCCGGGCAGTGGCTCATCCAGCGCAAATCGGTCAACATTGACGTAGTAATCGCCGCCGAGCAGGTCTTCCACCACCGAGAAATAGTGCGTCTTTTCCTGCTGGAATTGCAAGCCGAAGTTGATGGTCAGGTGGTCGCTCACCACGTTCTGGTAGGTGGTGTTGGCGCTCAGGCGGTCGAGGTCGGAGCGCTGGTCACCGATGATTACCTGCGACATGTTGCCGGGCGTGTTGTTGAACGACTGGCCGTTGAGGCGGTTCCCTTCGTAAATTTCGTCCCACTGGATTTGCAGCAGATCTGGGTTTTTCTGGTAAATATCGGCCACTTGGTCGGCCACTTCACTGCCGCCATTTCCGGGAAGCCGATAGTAAACCGGCAGTTTGCGATAATAGTCGGGGCGGGGGTCGGGAGCGTTGAACCAATCGAGCTGGGTACGACCGTAGTGGCCAGTGAGGTAGCCAACGGCGGTGGTCAGGGTGGCCTTTTCGCTCACCGTCCAATCGTGGCGCAGCACAAAGAAAGGCTGGTGTGCATCCACGACCCGTGCGTTTCGCTTTTCGCCATTTTGCCAACCCCAGTTGGGGTTGTAAAAATTGGTGCCGGCAAGGTCGTTGACCTCCTGCATGGCGGGGCTTTGCGCACCCCTGCGCACCGGGGCGCCGATGGCTGTCAGGTTCAGCAGGTGCTTGCTGTTCAGTTTTTTATCAATCGAGGCAAAATAGGAATACGAATCGTAGAACGTGCCCGGCACATAGCCCTCGTTCGCCCAGCGCCGTGAGCCGGAGAACGAAAACGCCCAGCCGCTTGGCAACATGCCCGTGTTCCAAGTGGCCATGACCCTACCCGTGTAGGCCCGGTTGGAGAACATGTACGACACCCGTTTGCCCACCCGCTGCTCGCTGGCACGGGTGTCAATTGCGGCTGCGCCGCCCACCCCACCAAAGCTGTAAGCAAAAGGGCTGAGGTCAATGGTGCTTTCCCGGTTTCGGGTCACGTCGTTCAAGCCACCCCAAGTGCTCCAATATACAGAGCCAGTTTCGAGGTTGTTCACCAAAATACCGTTGAAAAGCGTGGGCGTCTCGGCATCGTAGCCCCTGATTTCGAAGCCGCCGGAACTGAGGTTGAACGAGGCCGCCGCCACGAACGGGTCACGAGAGGCGGAAAGGATGCCCGAGATATTCTGCTCGCCGAGGTCGGTGTCGTCATCGCTGGCATCGAGGGTGATGGTAGGGATTCGGTCTTCTCCGGTGATGACGTCTTTGACATTCGTCTCTTGGGCTTGGGCAAGTTTGATGGGGCCTATTTTGTAACCTGTGCCAGATGGGGTCATGGTTTTTAAGTCCATGTTATTGTCCAAAATCTGGTAGCCATCCTTGTAAAATGTGAGGACGAACGCATCGCCGTCCGGCTGGAAAGAAATTCGAAACCTGCCCTGTTCGTTGGTCATCGCCTCCATGCCAGCAGCCGAAACCGTGACGCCCTCAATTGGTTGGGAAGTGGCAGCATCTTCAACGAAACCGTAAACTGAAATCTTTTGGGAAAAAACAACTTGGGAAATGCCAATAAATAAAAGGAGTAGAATGGTTTGTTTCATACACTGTTTTTGTGGCCGCAAAGGTACTATCGCTTTTTGTCAAAGATAGGATTCAACCAAAATTAACGGAGACTTTATAACAGTTTGGGCTTTAGGCTAATCGAGGGAGTTCGTCAATTTGGGTTGCGAACTACATGACGGACTTTTGCGGAAATTGCACAAAAAAGCCCCAGCCGATTTTGTCAGTCGGGGCTTTTGGTGGCAAACTGAATAGTTCCTATCCGGGCCTGTCGAAATGGTTTTTAAAAACTACCTGAATGAAAGTGAGCCTGAATGAAAAAAGCGTTAGACAAACATTTGTGTTGTCAAAACAAATGCGAGAAGATTACCAAAGCAAAAAAATCAAGTCCAAAGGACCGCCGGGCATCACGATTTAATAAAGAAATGATGAATACCCGGCGGCCATTCTTACTTGATTTTTTAGGGACATTGGTCAGTTGTACTATTTTGCTTTTCCGGCAAGTGCAGCATGGCCAATGTGACGATGGATAATAGGAAGAGAACCATATCGTCCATGTTTCAGGCTTTGGGTGTTTATTAGTTCAAAATCAGCGGGCAAGGTAGGCAGGGCTGGGTGTGGTAAAACAGACATTTTAGGGGGTAAAACGGACATTTTGATGAAAAAACGCCAAAAATGAGCGGGCATCGCTATGATCGCCCGCCCAAAGGCAAAAGCAATCAATCAATTTGCAATCACCAACCGTTCCCGCCATCGCTCCCGTCCTGCTTGCCCCTTTGGGGTCGTCACCTCCAACCAATACACCCCGCCCGGCAGCCCTGACAGGTCAATCCCGGTGAGAAGCGGGTGAATAGATTTTTTTGAAAATGATTGGCAAAGAGCAAAGGATAAAGGTAACTGACGCTCATTGTTTCAACATCAACTTTTCAGAAAACACCTTGCCGCCTATTTCCAGCGTCGCTACGTACATGCCCGAAGGGAAATTGTGCAGGTCGAGCGGCAACAGCACCTCGCTGCCACCTTCGAGCAGGATGGTTTGCCGATACACTTTGTTGCCCAGCCAGTCAAAGACTTCCAGCAGGCCTTCGACTTCCGGGGCTTCGGGAAAATAAAGTGAAGTGATGCCTTCCGGTGCAGGGTTGGGGAAAAAAGTCAGCGCTTTGGAGGCAAAGCCGACCTCTACGCTCACCACTTTCGAGTACTCCTCCCTGCCGTCGAAGTCCATTTGCCGGAGGCGGTAATAGTTGATGCCGGACAGTGGGCGCTCGTCGGTGTAGCTGTAGGATTGTTCCTCGAGGGTGGTGCCGTGGCCGGAGACAAAAGCGAGCTTGTCCCAGTTTTCCCCATCCAACGAACGCTGGATTTCGAAGCCTTCGTTGTTGAGTTCAGAGGCGGTGTGCCAGTTGAGCAAGACTTCATTTTTTTCATGAAGCTTCGCTTGGAAGTCCACCAGTTCAACGGGCAGCGGGGCTAAACAAATGACAGTGACTTTTCCATCCGTACCAGGGTTCGTAGCACCTCCATTTGTGCCAGGTGTATCAGATTCTGTCCCATTATCAAAAGAATTCCCTCCATCTCCACCATTAAGAAAGCTATTAGGAACTCCAGTATCTCCACCACTATAACCTCCTCCTCCACCGCCTCCAAAAGCTCCGCCTCCACCGCCTCCAAAGCCATCACCACCAGCACCGCCATTTCCTGCACCGTTTCCCCCACTTGACAATGATGACTTATCAATTTGTACGCCGCCGCCTGCATTTGAATTTTGTCCATTACTATTTAGGCCACCTCCTCCTGCTCCTGAATTATTGTTACTTTGGGTTTTGGTTCCACCTTCCATATCACCAATTGTAATTAGGCCTCCTTTACCTTTTTTACTAGGAGCAGTATCGTTTTCGCCGCCACCACCGCCACCGCCTGCAGCGACTAAAATTGTACCTGAACTACAGTTATTGGATGTTCCACAATTCACTACCCCAGAACCACCACCACCACCGCCACCGCCTGGGGATGTAGTATTTGAACCACCCGCTGTTCCAGCGTATGCGTGTAACCATTCATTTGCCTGAACAGTGTATATTGCTATCATTGTCGCCCCTGTACCGCCTAAGTTGTTTCCAGTTCTACCTGCACCTCCATCGGCACCTATACAGGTTATTTTAACCGTGACAGCTATGCCGTTTGTGTTTTGCCAGCTTGTTGTTCCACCGGAAGTTAAATCAATTACGGTTGTATTGGTACACTGTGAAAACCCAACACGAGGTAGGCAACATGATAGGGCGAAAAAAGAAAGGATTTGAACAATATAAAGAGTACAATATTTTTTCATAAGGCATCAATTTTTAAAAGTGAAAAAATGAGTTTGAAAAAAACCTGACCGGACGGCGGCTCACTTTAAAAATGATGAGTGCCGTCCGTCAGGGTTTTAGGTTGGTCAATCGGGTATTTTCATTGGCTTTGTTCCTCTTTCCTTTTCCGGCCAGTTCAAAAAGGCCAGAACAAGGACGGAGGTGATGAAGATAATGAAGTCGTTCATGGTGTTTTCATTTTGTTTACGTCTCATTTTTATGGTTGAAACATAGCCACAAGGTAGGCCAGCGGACCTGTGGCCAATCGGCCAATCTACCGTGGCCAATCGGCCATTTTTACTTGAAAAGCCTTGAATTTTGGAAAATCTAACGCTGCAGGCCGGAAGGCTTGACGCCGAAGCGGTGCTGGAACAGCTCGGAAAAATGGCGGGCATCGGAGAAGCCAACGGCGTAACAGGCCTCTTTGACGGTGACGTATCGCCCGTCAACGAGGTAGTCACGGGCGATTTGCAGGCGCATTTCCTGAAGGTACTGGCGGGGTGAGAGGCCGGTCAACTTTTCGAGGCGCCGGCGGAAATTCCGCTCACTCATGTTCAACTTGTCCGTGATGAAATTAAGGTCGAGGATGCTGTCGGCCAGGTGCCTGGCGTACAAGGCTTCCACGGCTGCCAGCCATTCGGCATCTGCCTGTGCCACGACGGGTTTTTCGGTCGCCTGTCCGGCTTCCTCTTCTTCGCTTTTGGCGGCAGAAAAAAGCTTCATTCGCTCCCGGTAGTTGTGCAACAGGTTTTCGATGCGGGCCTTGAGTTCTTCTTCCTCGAATGGCTTGGTGAGGTAGTCGTCCACGCCGATGCGCAAGGCTCTGAGCCTGGCACGGGCGTTCACCTTCGCCGTCAGCATGATGAAGGGCAAGTGCCGCCAGCGGTCGTCCGACTTCACTTTTTCCAAAAACTGAAAGCCGTCCATGACGGGCATCATGAGGTCGGAGATGATGAGGTCGGGGAATTGGGGAATTGGGAATTGGGAATTGGGGAATTGGGAAGCTTCGGGTGATTCTCCATTCATGATTTCGAGCGCTGCCTGTCCGTTCTCAGCGGTCAGGACCTTGTAATCCGAGAGGAGAAATCGGAGGTATTCCCGAAGGTCCTGGTTGTCTTCGACGATGAGGATGGAAGGGGAATTGAGAATGGAGAATTGAGAATTGAGAATTGGGGTTTCTTTTTCAATAAGTGCCTGAGTGTCCACGTGACGTTCATTCTCCATTCTCCATTCTCCATTCTCCATTCTCCTTCCATTTTCCATTTCCGAAGCTGTATTCTTCGGGAACCGGAAATAAAAAACGCTTCCTGCCCCCAGCTCGCTTTTGACCCAGGTGCTTCCGCCCAACAACTCCGCCAGCTCTTTCACCAATGACAAGCCAATGCCGGTGCCACCTTCCGTCGGAGTGTCAGGCTGTTTGGACTGGTAGAAGCGGTCGAAAACTTGCGGCAAGTCATTTGGATGAATGCCCCTGCCTGTGTCGCCCACACTTATTTGAAGGTCGCTGCCCGATTCCTCAACGGTTAGTGTCACCGTTCCTTTGGGCGGCGTGAACTTCATGGCGTTGGAGAGGTAGTTGTGGAGGATTTTTTCAAACTTGTTTTTGTCCAAAAGAATATGCAGTGATTCTTCTGCCTTGTATTCGAACCTAAAATTCAGCTTATCGCTCGATGCGGCAGAGTAAAACTGGGCCAATTGCTCCTTTAGGTAAGGGTAAAAGAAGACAGGCTCTTCCATCACATCCAACTTGCCGTCTTCAAGTTTGGAAAGGTCGAGAATTTCGTTGATGAGCTTCTGCAATTGCCGGGCATTGCGCTGAACGAACTGCAAGAGTTTTTTTTCATCGCCCTCTTTATTGTGCCGTTTCAGGAGCGAATTCACGGGGCCGAGCATCAACGAGAGCGGGGTGCGCAACTCGTGGGAAACGTTGGCGAAGAAGCGTGATTTGAGCTTTTCGAGCGACTGGAGTTCCTCGGCCTGTTGTTGTATGGTCTCGGTGCGGCGGGCCACTTCTTTTTCGAGCTCCGCTTTTTGGCGTTTTAGAGTGGCAGTCCGCCATTTGTAAAACAGGGTGCCGCTCGTCAATACAATCAAAGCCGCCAAAACCAGGAACCATGTCCTCAGATAAAATGGCTTCAACACAACGACCCTGATGGCCAACTCCTGTTCCGACCATTGGCCTTTTGAGTTTTGGCCTTTCACCTTTAACAGGTGTTGGCCAAAGGGCAAACGGCTCAGGCGGATGAAGTTTTCCTTTTGGTATTGCCAATCCTGGTCCGTCCCTTCCAGTTGATAAGCATATTGCACCCTGTTGACATCCTCGTATGTGAGCATCGCAAATTCCAACTGGAAGAACGGGTCGTTGGGAGCAAGCGTGATGATTTGGCTTTCAACCACGTCCTGCGTTTTATCAACCAGTTTGCCTTCCTTTCCAATAAATTGCTGGAATTTGGTGATGACAAGGGGCGCCTGCAAACGGGTGCTGCCCACTTCAAAATCTTTCGGGTGAAATGCCGTAACGCCCCTAAGCCCACCAAAAAACAGGGTGCCGTCGCTGTGCTGATAATGGGAAATGCGGTTGAATTCGTTGTGGTTGATGCCGTCCTTTTCCAAAAAGGTAGTGACCCGGTGGCTGTTTTTTTCAAAACGCATGATGCCATAATCGCTCGACATCCACAGGTTGTCGAATTCATCCCCATACACTGCATAAATGTTGTTGTTGGAGAGCCCATCCACCCTTGTGAACTGTTCATGCCTACCGCTTTGGGGAATCCAATGCACCAGGCCAGCCCCCGCGGTTGCCAGCCAAAAGGAATGGTCATCATCTTCGTGGATGTGCTGGATATTGTCGAAGGGAAAATAGAATTCACCTTCGCCGCCCGACCAGTAACGGCCCGTGATTTGTGCCGCTTCCGTATCGAGCGTAAACAAGCCACCCTGAGTAGCCAGCCATATTTTGCCATCACTCCCCTCGAAAAATTGATAAATATAAAAGGAGGTGCCGGATGTGTCCAGTGGTGGTAAAAAGAAGGTTTCTTTGTTTTTAAAACAACCAATTTGGCCGTGGTCGGTGCCGAACCATATTCTTCCAAACGTATCTTCATACAGGGACCAAACAAATTCATTGCCTGATACCTGGTAGGTGCAGTTGGTTTTTTTATACTCCAGGGTTTTGGGGTCAAACTGCACAGTGAATTCGGGCATGAAATAAAAAAGGTCGCCGCTTTTTCTTTTAAGCAAAGTGTATATATTGGTATAGAAGGGCAAATCAAATGTGTTCATCGGTTTCATGGCATGACGAAAATCCCCTCCCGGCAACATGGTTTTGCCGATGGGTGAATAAGTACTCCCGTTTGCAACCCATAACTGACCATATTTGTCAACTTCCATCCCCCTGACCGAATTCATGGAATTGGCAAATATCTTTGAAAACGGGTTGCGGTTCATATCCACTCGGTACACCCCGAACTGGGTGCCGACCCATATTTTTCCATCACGGGCGAAATAAAAATCAGTAGTCACGGCAATGTTTTCAGGGTCTTGCGACCACTGCATTTCAAAATTGCCTTCGAGGTCAAATATTTCAACAGTATTTTCTGTTCTCACCCAAAATTGAGCGCCATTTTTTTCGATGTTTTTGGTGTCATCAAAAGGGACGGCATCCAGTTTTTTTCGGGCAAAATGTTCCGCCATCAGGGTGTCTTTTTCCCTAATGCCGTTGGGTCTGATTTTATAAAACTCATGGTCGAGGAGACCTTGCTGATTGGTGAGATAACGGCAATTGCCTGCTCTGTCCAGGTCATAAATAACGAGATCCCGCCAGTTTGGGCCATTGGGATGGGCAAAGCGGAAATGCCGTTTCCCGTTTTGGTCAAATACCAGAATGGAGGTTTGATTATCCGCTTTCTCTCTGACCACCAACCAAATCAGGCCAGTAGGCGCCCAATGGATATTTTCCACGTGGTCACTGTCATCCAATTCGATATCCAATTTTTCGAACCTGCCATTATAGACCACGAATTGCTGCTGCCGGGTGACAAAGACCAGATGGCCCTGGTCGTTTTGTGAAAAACCCACAATGTCCTGTTGGGAAAAAAAGGATTCGCCGCTAAAAATGGAGTCGAATGGTCCGACCACCTCCGTGACAGGGTCGAAAATATCTATACTTTTGACCTCTTTATCAAAGTACCGCTCAGTAAAAAACAGCCACATCCGCCCCTGCCCGTCTTCGACGATGTGGTTGATTTCATTGCTCTGCAGCCCGTTTTTCTCTTTGGTGAACCATTTGAAGTTGTACCCGTCGAAGCGGTTCAGTCCGTACTTCGTGCCGAACCACATGAAACCCTGCCGGTCCTGGTGGATGCATTGCACATCCCGGTGGGAGAGGCCCTCTTCGATACCAAAATAACTAACGTCCATCAGGTACTCCTGGGCAGGCAGAGAGGCACCGAACAAAAGTAGAAAAACCAGGGTATTCCTACATCGTGACAAAGCTTTGGTCATGGCGAATTAAGTATTAAGAATGGGCGTCTTGGAATTCACCTACCAAGAACGGAATTAAAAAGAAAATTGGGAGAGAAAAAGGGTTGTTGAGTTATTAAGCTAATGAATATTTAATAACCCAACAACTCCATTCTCCATTCCCCTCACGCCGTTTTCGTCAGCGTCACCACGTCGGAGAAGCCTGTGACCGGAACGTTGTCAGGGCCGATAAGTCGTACTTTGTAGTCGTACTGAACCGCCAGCAGGCCTGGCGGCAGCGGTGATTCATCGGTGTAAGTATTGGAAGCGCTTCGGTCGAAATAGATAAATTCGTTGGTGCCCGTCACAGCCCGCCAAATCTCGAAACCATTGGTGCCATAGAGTTTCACTTCCGATACGGGCTGGCCATTCACCACTTCGCCTTTCACCACGGCCTGTATAGTTGGGTCCGGCTTGGGTTTTGGCATCACGCCCATCTCTTGTTTTTGTATCTCATTGAGGCCGATGCAATTGCGGGCACGGAGCACCAGGTTATGAACGAAGGGTTTGCATTTTGGTGGAACAGCGGCAGGTGCCACCACTGCACCGGGCTGGGCCTCGTACACCACCAGTTCCAATAGCTCGTTAGCCCCCGCTAGCGCACACCCTGTTGCCCCACGCACTGCTCGTTGATAGCTGTGCTATCACACGGGTTAAGGTGCCGGGCTTCGCCCGGCGAGCGGAGTTGTCACTTAGTGGTTTGTCAGATTAATGCTGACGGTTAAAAAAAGTACGTGGATTAACGTCGGGGAGGTTTTGAACCTCCCCGACGTTGTGCTAACCTCCCCGACATTATTAACTTGACAAACCACTTAGTTCTACTTTGTTACTTTAGAATATTGAACATATCACTTTGGAAAGTAGGGGGTTTGGGGGCGGAACGCCCCCAAAGGCTCCCTCCCCCGACGAGCCGCCGAAGGCGGCGAGGAGGGGAAATGGCAGTTTTGATAAAGTTTTGGCGGCGCATCGCCCCACTTGGATAGATTTTTTTTTAAAGTAACAAAGTAGAATTAGGTGGGTGATAAATGGTAAGGAAGAAAAAAAATACTGGTGAGCTTTTCAAAAAATCACTTCGCACACCCCATGCAAAAAGGGCTTTGCGGCATGATCATCAGCCGCCGGAGCGGGATGGGGTTGCCGCAGCGCTGGCAAAGCCCGAAGCTGGGGTCGCCCACCTTGCCGAGCATGGCCTTGAGGTTCGACAGCTTATGCTCCGCCTCCCGCAGGGCTGCCCCCACTACACTGCTGTTCACGATGGCATCCATGCGGCTCAGGCGACCGATGGCGTTGTCGGGACCGATGGGCTGCGACATTTCCCGGTAGCCTTCTATCTTTTCTTCGGTCTTGGCGATTTCGGATTCGATGTTCCGGCGGATTTCTTCGTGGTCGAGTTGCATTTCAGGTTTTTTAAAAGCAACAAAAATAACGTTTTGAGGGTAAAACCCGCCCGGCTTTGCCCCAAAAACCTACCTTCGCACCCGCTAATGAAAAATCAAGCCTGTACATACTTCCTGCCTCCGGTCACTCCACCTTAGTTGTCGAGCTTTCCACTTGTGCATTGATTAGTTTCCCGTCCGACGCTAAATGGCGTTGAGGAGGGACTGTTTTTGCTATTTGCTGCCAAGGCAGCAGCAAGCATTTTTTTGAACACTTTCACATCAAAAACTTTGGAATGAAAAAATACCTGAACCTCTTTGACTTATCGCAAAAAGTAAATTACAAGACCGAGGTGCTGTCCGGCCTCACGGTAGCGCTGGCGCTGGTGCCGGAGGCGGTGGCCTTTGCGCTCATCGCAGGGCTTTCGCCGCTCACGGGGTTGTACGCCGCCTTCGTGATGGGCTTGGTGACGGCCATTTTCGGTGGCCGCCCCGGCATGATTTCGGGGGCGACGGGGGCGGTAGCCGTCGTCATTGTCGCCCTTGCCAAATCGCATGGCGTCGAGTACGTGTTCGCTACGGTGGTGCTGGCAGGCATCATCCAGTTGGCGGCGGGCCTGCTGCGGCTGGGCAAGCTGATACGGCTGGTGCCGCACCCGGTCATCTTCGGCTTCGTCAACGGCTTGGCCATCATCATTTTCATGTCGCAGTTGGACCAGTTCAAGGATGCCTCCGGCAATTGGCTGCAAGGCACGACCCTGTTCGTCCTGCTCGGCCTTGTGCTGCTCACGATGGGCATCATCTACGGCCTGCCGAAGCTGACCAAGGCCGTGCCCGCCTCGCTGACCGCCATTTTGGTGGTGTTCGGCATCGTGGCCGTTTTTGGCATTGACACCAAGACCGTGGGCGACATAGCCTCCATCCAGGGCGGCTTCCCGCCGTTCCACTTCCCCGAAATCCCGTGGACGTGGGAGACACTCACCCTCATTTTCCCCTATGCCGCCATCGTGGCGGGAGTGGGCCTCATCGAGAGCCTGCTGACGCTCAACATCGTGGACGAGATAACGGAGACCCGTGGGCGGGGCAACAAGGAGGCCGTCGCACAGGGCACGGCCAATATCCTTTCCGGCCTGTTTTCGGGCATGGGCGGCTGTGCGATGATTGGTCAGAGCCTCATCAACGTGTCGAACGGGGCGAGGGCGAGGCTGTCGGGCATCGTGGCGGCGGTGATGCTGCTCGTGTTCGTGATGTTCGGCTCCGGCCTCATCGAAAAAGTGCCGATGGCGGCGCTCACCGGGCTGATGATCATGGTGGCCATCGGCACCTTCGAGTGGGCCAGCCTGCGCACCTTCACCAAGATGCCCAAGTCCGATATTTTCGTGATGGTGATGGTCACGCTCGTCACCGTGCTGCTGCACAACCTGGCGCTGGCGGTCATCATCGGGGTCATCATTGCGGCGCTGGTCTTCGCCTGGGACAACGCCAAGCGCATCCGTGCCCGCAAGCGCATTGACGCCAACGGCGTGAAGCACTACGAGATTTACGGGCCGCTGTTCTTCGGCTCCATCTCCGCCTTCAACGACAAGTTCGACGTGCTGAACGACCCCGACGAGGTCATCATTGACTTTGCCGAGAGCCGGGTGGTGGACATGTCGGCCATCGAGGCGCTGAACCGCATCACGGAGCGCTACCTCAAGGTGGGCAAAAAACTGCACCTCAAGCACCTCAGCCCCGATTGCCGCAAGCTGCTAAAAAACGCCGAGGAAATCATTGACGTGAACGTGCTGGAAGACCCGACTTATAAGGTGGTGGTGGATGGGTTTTGATTTGGTAGGGAAGTGTTGAAATGAAAAATAGGGAGGGCTTTCAGCTAAATTTGCTGGAAGCCCTTTTTTCAAAGGCTTTTAACGTTTTGCAGCTTGGCGAAGTGGCGGATTTAGAAGCACTAAACTTCGGTTTAGCACTAATGTTTATTAGAACTCCGAATGTTCGATTTAGCACTGAACCCGCCATTTCGCCAAACTGCTGTTATGGGCAGGTTTTCTTTCCACTACAATTTTGTTACTTCAAAATTTCCAGCACTTCTGTATGTCATTGCTTGAGAATTAAAACCTAATCGTTCAATTTCTTTTTCGATGTCTTTCGCATCTGGAGTTGGAATTGATAAAGAATTAACTTGAAATTCATATCCTTTGGACATATTTCCGTAATTACCTTTTGCTTTTAATTTGTAAACTGCCATAATTTTAATTTTAGTTCGTTTCTTGTGTTAATTTTACTTTGTGAAATTGCGGACTTCATTTGCAATTTCTTTTAACAGATTGTCTGAAGCATTTGTGCTTAATTGTCTTGTATGAATGACTAATTTTGTTCTGTCAGAATTATAATGTGTCCAAAATAATTGTTTTCCATCTCCACATTGTTTGTCAAAACTTACATTAAAAATATTTTCTATTTCATTACCATTTATATAATTGCTACAAGCTAAAATAATAACTGGGAAATTTTGAAAAAACGCATTTTCTTTGAAAAATTGTTTTCTACTTGGAATTCCACTTTTGTTTGCATCTTTTGTAAATTTAGCTGGTGAACTATTCATTTCCGTTAAAAAAAAATTATTGTGAAAATCAAACTCTTTTTCTTTTAAAGATGATAAATCATTTAAGAAGATTAAGTCGTGTAGTTTTTGATATTTTCGCCAAGTTTGTCCTTCTTTTAGTTCTTTCGGATGTAAACTTTTAAATGGAAACAAAGGATTAGAAGTTAAAGGAGAATCTTTTTCGCCAATCCAATTAGAAATTGAATTTACTTCAACATTATTTTTAATGTTTAAATCCCATTTAATAGCATTGTCCTTAAAATCTTGTAGATTTTCAGTCTGAAACCTAATATAAAGTTCATCACGATTTGCTTTGTTTTCAATATCAGTTGCAGTTTCTTTTCCAACAATTAAAATTTTACTATTTGGATTTCCTGTTCCAATATAAGTTCCATTTTCTTTACATTCTTTTACAGTATTTTCAAATGTTTTTTGGTATTTCATAATTCAGTTTTATCTCTATTTTTCACGTTTTGCGAGCAACTTGCCCATAACTTACTTATAACCGCTACCCAATAGCGGCAATTGACCCAAAACTGGAACAATAGCCGCTACCCAACAGCGAGAATTCACGCCCAAATATAACAGATTTTCAAAAAGTCAAACGGCAAAATCATGCTTTTGGCGCAGCATCTCCCCAAGGCTTGCCCGCTGCAATTTCACCCCCATCCACCTAGAATCAAAGCTCGGTGAGCAGGCCCCGTTCCCTCCGCAAGAACGCTTGCAGCACTTCCACGTCGGGCAGCAGGAGCTTGTATTGGCTGACAAAAAGCTGTTCGTCCAGCCCGCCGAGGGCATAGCGCACGGCAGCCTCGTTTTTCCCGGTACACAGCAAAAGCCCTATCGGAGGCTGGTCGCCAACCGCCTTGATTTCTGCTTTGAAATAATTGAGGTAGGCGTTCACAAGTAGAAATTGGAAATTAATTGAAATTAGGAAATTGAGACAATGCATTGAAAATCAATGAAATAAGCCTAAATTTCCTAATTTCTTAATTTCGACTAATTTCGACGAAGTACTTATTGCCCGCAAATGCGGGTTTGAATGTTTCGGTTTTCAGGTCAACCAGCACGTGGCATTTCAGGATGCGGTGGTAGAAAACGAGGTCAACGAAATGCCAGTCCTCACCGATGAGCACCCGCTTTTGACGGGCTTCGAAGCAGAATCCATTGCCGAGTTCCAGCAGGAAGGCTTGCAGGTGGTCAATAAGCGCCTGCTCCAGTTCGCTTTCCGTGCCGAGGAACTGCTCCGGCAGCCCGGCAAACTCGAACACATAGGGGTCCCGGAAATAGTCGGCAGGGGATTGGAGGTCGGCGGCCTGGTGGGTGCGGCGCATGAGTTCCTCCTTGTCGGTGGAAAGCCCGGTGCGCTCGAACAGCAGCGACTCGATTTGGCGCTTGAGTTCCCTTACCGACCAACCTCCCCTTATGCTTTCGATTTCGTAAAAGGCACGTTGGAGCGGGTTTTCGCAGGCCATCAGAAAGGTGAAATGGGTATATGACAGGCTCGCCAACAGTTTTTCGGCGGGTGGGCTAAATTCTGAAACCGCCCTTTTCAAAACTGGTTCGGAAGATTTGGCAACCAGTGGTTGCCCAATTTCAAACGACTGATTATCAGGCAATTGCAATTGTGCAATCAGTGATTGCATAATTGAAGCTGTCTGCAAATAGTCAGCAATGAGATTTGCAAATTGCGGATAGGCAAGGTAAAACTGACGGTACAAATTCAAGTTTCGGAATGAAAATCCAGGAGATTTCAATCGTTTGGCGAGTTCCCTAAGCACCTGCTCCCCATACGCCGCCCGGTCGGCCCAATTCTGCTGAAACTCGACGATGTAAAAGCCGAACAGCCAGTTCCGCATGGTCAGCAACCAGTTCTTGCAGGTTTGCAACTTGCAAGCTCAGTCACTTCACAGTAGCAGTCACCCAGCCGATTTTGTCGGCAAGGGCTTTTTGCTTTTAAGTTTCTTTTTTTACTCCACCACCAATCTTTTCTGCCACTGTTCATTTCCTACAGTCGCAGTAGCTAAATACACCCCATCCGGTAGCCCTGTCAGGTCAACCTCTGTGCGCAAGGGACTGCCCTCTAATGTCAAAGACTGGGTTTTCATTTGGCTGCCAAACAGGTTATACAGAGTGAAGATGGCCTCTCCGGTGTAGTCCGTCTCCAAAGCGAGGGTGACTGTGCCGCTGGCTGGATTGGGGAAGATGCTGATGCCGCCGCCTTCCCACTCCATTTCCACGCTGACGGTGGGCGAGTATTCGAAACTGCCGTCGAAGTCCATTTGCTGGAGGCGGTAGTAGTTCATGCCGGGCAGGGGGCGCTCGTCGGTGTAGGTGTAGGAATGTTCTTCCAGCGAAGTGCCGTGACCGGGGAGGAAGGCGAGGTCGTGCCATTTTCCACCATCAACGGTGCGCTGGATGTCAAAACCGTCGTTGTTGTGCTCCGAGGTAGTTTGCCAGTCAAGGTTTACCGTGCTTTTACTTAGGCGAGCCTCAAATTTCACCAATTCCACGGGAAGGACAGAACTAAAGGAAAGCGTGACTGAGCCAGGTGTGTTGTTTGTCCCGCTGCCGCCGCTCGTTCCGCTGTTATTCGTAATTGATGTTCCTGATGCATCCACAAAATTGGTACCTCCGATTGATGGGGAACTGCCTTGACCATCACCACCTGAATATCCGCCGCCACCGCCACCTGCGGAACCATTGCTGCCTCCGCCGCCGCCAAAGCCCATTCCCCCAGCTCCGCTGCCACCGCTACCTGCGGCCCCCCCTGCTGATATGCCTATTTTACTTGCTTGCCCGCCGCCACCGCTGCCGCCACCGGCAGAATTGATGCCACCTCCACCGGCACTGCTATTTGCGCTGCCGCCATTGCCAGAACCTGCCACATTAGAGGCTCCACCTCCCGTTGCATTGCCACCACCACCACCACCACCACCTGCCACTAAAAGTAAGGTTCCGTTTGCACAGTTAGCAGGATCAAGGCAGTTTACAACTGCGGTTCCACCTCCACCACCTCCACTACTATTACCATCACTCCCTGACCCGCCAACGAAAACCCTTATTGTTTGCCCGGGGGTAACAGAGAAAGTGGCTGTTACTGACCCGCCGGAACCACCTGCCTGAGGGGTACCACCACCACTGTCACCTCCATCTGCTCCTATGGCAGTGATGGTCATGGTGTTGAGACCGGAAGGTACGGTGCAGTCATTCATCCCCATGGTGTTGTAAGTAACAGGGTTTCCGCACTGCGCCAGCAGCTTCCCGGAAAAACATAAGGACAACAGGATGCCCAGGAATGTAAATGTTTTTTTCATGTCATACATTTTAAAAAGTGAAGCATCAGGGCAAACGCATTATAGCCCCAGCTGGGGCTATAATGCGTTTGCCCTGGGTATTGAGCTATTAAATTAAGGAATATCCAGTCAGTGCCCACTTTATTGCAGGGATTGTACCAAGTCCAGCATTATTCCCTACAAATCTCAATTTCGCTGCATATTTTAGACCAAGGCCTAGAGTTACAAAACTACCAAGGCTTCGCTTAGCAGTAGCAGTCGCCGTTGAGAAGGAACAGATAACAATCCAACCAAACACAACAAATTGCTTTGAATTCCATTTTACCCAGAAACTAAAATATGTGTGGACGATTTTCAAGCAACTGCCGAAAAAAAAATGGGCACCGACCATCCAGTCAGTGCCCATTTTTATGCAGGGATTGTATCCCCTATCAATAGGAATAAAAGCTATTGACAATCATCAGTGCATCGTCTTCGTAATCGCCGCTGTAAACCGCAACCACGATAAGGTTTGTGGCACTTTCTGGATCAAGCAAAGCCATGACGACGGCACTTGCCCCATCCTTTGAACCCCGGACATAATAGCCGGTAAAATTTGAGACTTCAACGGCATCGCCGTCGGTCACGAGGTCATAGTCCATCTCCTTCACCATGGCCGCTACGACATCTGCGAGGTCGTCCGAGGTGATGTTTTCATCCTGGATGGGTGCAATCGTCACAAAAACATTGTCGTTCCCAGCGGAAAACTCTTCTGCGTTGTTGGTTTCAACGACAAAGCCACGTGGCACTTTAAAGCCAACACCGTGAGTGTCCCAGGTCATGTCCACTTGTGCGGAAACGGTGGCAGAAAAAAGTAACAGGGCGAATAGGGTGGTCGAAAGGATTTTAAATGATTTCATTGAAATAATTGAGTTGGTGAACCGGAATCGAAGTATTGGAAGTAGATGAAGACTCCAATCATTTTCAACCGGATATTTTCAAAGAGCCGTAAAATTCAAAATTGCACATGGAAAACAATGCCAGATTCCAAAAACACTGAAAGCGGATTTTTGGGTGAAATTTTTACAAAAGTAATTAGCTTTCCGCTTTCAAAAAGTTAAAAAAATCTTTACCGATATGACTAACTCCCGCCGCAATTTCATCCGACACTCCGCCACCGCACTGGCTGGCACCACTTTGGCCACGGCCATTCCCACGGAATCCTTTGCTGCCGCTGGTTTACCCCTTCGGGGCAAAAAACGAGTTGCGCCCAGCGACAAGCTCCGCTTCGGCGTCATCGGCTGCAAGGGCATGGGATGGTCCGACATGAACGCCCACCTCAAAATGCCGGAGGTGGACTGCGTTGCCCTCGCCGACGTTGACCAAAGCGTACTCGACGAGCGGGCAAAAAACGTGGAGGACCAGCGTGGCCACAAGCCCCAGCTGTTCAAGGATTATCGCAAGATGCTGGAGATGAAGGACTTGGACGCCGTCATCATCGGCACGCCCGACCACTGGCACTGCCTCCCTTTCGTGGACAGCCTCTCGTCGGGTCGGCATGTTTACGTGGAAAAACCCATCTCCGCCCGCATTGAAGAGTGCAACGTGATGCTGAAGGCAGCCAAGCGCTACAATAATAAGATGGTGCAGGTCGGCCAATGGCAGCGCAGCGGGACGCACTATGCACAGGCGCATGAATACCTCAAGTCTGGCAAGCTCGGCAATATCCGGCTCGTGAAAGTCTGGGCCTACCAAGGTTGGATGAACCCCGTGCCCGTGCTGCCAGACAGCGCCCCGCCCGCTGGCGTGGACTACGACATGTGGCTCGGGCCAGCCCCGAAACGCCCATTCAACCAAAACCGTTTCCACTTTAATTTCCGTTGGTTTTGGGACTACGCTGGCGGCCTGATGACCGACTGGGGCGTACACGAAATTGACATCGCCCTGTTTTTCATGGGGGCAAATGCGCCGAAGTCCATCATGGCCAGTGGCGGCAAGCTCGCCTACCCCGACGATGCCTCGGAGACGCCCGACACACTGCAAGCCGTGTTCGAATACGACAATTTCAACATGCTCTGGGAACATGCCACGGGCATTGACAACGGCAACTACGGCGAGACGGAGGGCATCGCCTTCATCGGCAACAACGGCACGATGATGGTGAACCGGGGCGGCTGGCGCATCATCCCGGAAACAAAGCGCAACGAAGATGGCTTGCGTGTCAACAAAATCGAAGCACTGCCAAACCAGGGCAAGGGCAACACCGACTACCTCCAGCTTCACGCCCAAAACTTTGTGGAGGCCATCAAAAAGAACGATGCCTCCATCCTGAAATGTGGCATCGAGACCGGGGCCGTCGCCGCCATCAATGCCGCCATGGGCAACGTGGCCTTCCGCACGGGCCGCAAATTGTATTGGGATGCCGCAAACGGCAATTTTAAGAACGACCCTGGGGCGAACGAGTACCTAAAAGCCCAGTACAACAATGGGTGGAAACTACCCTCCATCTAAGAATGATCGTTCTTTGACAATTTTTGTGGTACAAGCCCAAAGGGCTTAAACGTGAATAGCCCCGGATGAAATCCGGGGAGAAGCGCAATACGGGGAACAACCCTGAAAGGGTTGAATGTCAACCATTTACGAAACATTCAACCCCTCTGGGGTTGCGGTCAAACGTCTTCTTCCCCAGATTTCATCCGGGGCTATTCGAGTTCAACCCCTTCGGGGTTTTTACCACAAAAATTGTCAAAGAACCAGAATGATGAAAAAGAACATTATGCTAAAACAGCTTAACACGCTTTGCTTTATCGCCTTCGCCATCCCAGTGTTTTGTCAGCAGGAGATGCTCGTTTTCGGTGAAGACCATGGGAAAATCTCAGAAAAACTTACCCTCAGCGGACGGGTGCTCGATGCGGCTAACGGAGAACCCATTCCAAGTGTGGTGTTACGATTGGAACCCATCAACGAGAGCGACGTGACTGCTTTGGACGGCAGCTACAAATTGCAGATGCCCACGGGTATTTTTACACTGAGAATCAGGTGTTTGGGGTATGAAGAAGATACTTTCAGAATCAAGATTTTCAGCAATGCCACGCATGATTTCATGTTGAATGCAAACGAGATTGAGCTTCGGGAAATCACCGTGAGAGATGTGAGAACCGATAAAAACGTCACCTCCGTGATGGGCAGCGTGGAGCAGTTGGACATCAAAAAAATGGAGCGGCAGGCCAAGTTTTTGGGAGAAACGGACGTGCTGCGCAGCCTGCAATCCGTCACTGGCGTGACCAGTGCGGGCGAGGGTGCCTCTGGCTTCAACGTACGGGGCGGCAACACCGACGAGAACCTGATTTTGATGGATGGCAACCTGGTGTTCAACCCTGTCCATGCGCTCGGTTTTTTCTCGCTTTTCCACCCGGACATGGTGAAGGGCGTCACGCTGTACAAGGGCGGCGTACCTGCAAAGTACGGCGGGCGGCTGTCATCGGTACTGGACGTGAACCTGCGAGAGGGCAATTATGAGCAGTTGTCGGGGCAGGGCGGTGTTGGCATTGCCTCCTCCCGGCTCGTGTTGGAGGGGCCTATCGTGAAGGACAAGGCATCGTTCATTGTGGGAGCAAGGGCGAGTTACGTGGACTGGATATTGAAACAAACCAAGAATGTGGACCTGCGCAAGAGCCAGGCTTTTTTCTACGACCTGACGGCAAAGGCGGATGCCCGCCTCTCGGAGACGACCAAGATTGGCTTCACTGCCTTCAACACCCACGACAATTTTCAATTTGGGGACGAGGTGAAATTCGAGTACGCCACTTCGAGCGGCTCGGTTTACATCCGGCAATTGGTCGGCAAAAAAATCAACATCACGGCAACGGCAAACGCCGGGCAGTACCAGAGCAACCTCTTCGACATCAACGGCAACGACCAATCCAAATTTACCAATAAAATCAATTTCCTGCGGGGCGGTGTGCGGGGTTTTTATCAGCCTATTTCTGCCTACCACATGGAGCTTGGCACCGAGCAGAGTCGCTACACGGTGTCGCCGGGCAAGCTGGAACCCACCTCGGACACCTCCATCGTCATCCCTGATTTGTTACCGGACGAAAAAGGAGTCGAGACGAGTTTTTTCTTCCACAACCAATGGACAATTACCAAGAAAATAGAGTTGATGGCTGGCGTCCGTTACACCTTGTTCCAAAATCTCGGCCCGGAGCGGGTGCTGCTCTACGAACCGGGCGTACCGAAAACGGAGGAGACCATCCAGGACAGCCTGCAATTTGGCAAAGGCGAAAAAACAGCAGACTATTCGGGGCTTGAGCCACGCTTATCGCTGCGGGTAAGCCTTGGCAAGGCAAACTCGGTGAAGCTGGGCTACAACCGCTCGTACCAGTTTTTGGGCCAGGTGTCCAACACGGCCAGCGCAACGCCGATTGACATCTGGCAGTTGTCGAACTATCACATCAAGCCGCAACATGCCGACAATTTCTCCATCGGATACTACCATAATTTTCGGGAGAACACCGTTCAAACCTACCTGACCCTTTTTTACCGAAAAATCTACCAACTCATTGATTACAAGGATTTTGCGAAGCTGCTGCTCAATGACCATATCGAAACGGAACTGCTGGTTGGCAACGGAAAAGCTTATGGCGTGGAGGTCTATTTCAACAAAGCCTACGGGCAGCACCGGGTTGAGATGAGCTATACTTTTTCACGAACCCTGCGCCAAGTGAAGGCAACGGCGACGCAGGAATCAGTGAACAGCGGGGACTGGTACCCCTCCAACTACGACAAGCCGCACAGCTTGAACTTGAACTATTTTTTCCAGATCACAACGAACAGCAGCCTCTCGGTCAACTTCACGTACAGCACCGGCAGGCCGACCACAGCGCCCATCAGCACCTATTCCACCGGCAACGTGCTGACCATCCCCATTTATTCGCTGCGCAACCAATATCGCATCCCCGATTATCACCGCCTCGATTTGGCCTATTCGGTTGGGCCTTGGGGCAAAAAAAGCCGCTGGCGCAACAGCTTGACCTTTTCTATTTACAATGTTTATTTTAGGAAAAATGCTTTCTCGGTGTTCTTCCGGCAAAGCCCGTTCAACAGCGTGAAGGCGTACCGGGTGGCGGTGCTTGGCACGATGTTCCCGGCGGTGACGTATGATTTTAAATTTTAAACCTCACCCCCGGCCCCTCTCCTGCGAGGAGAGGGGCCGGGGGTGAGGTAAAAGAATTTGTTACCCCTTCAAGTTTTCATAAATTGATTACAATGAAATTTTTACGCTTCTTTATTTTCCTTCTCCCTTGCCTGCTGCTGACAAGCTGCATTGACGAGATAAAACTGGACATTGACAACGACCAGCAGCGGCTGGTGGTGGACGGCCTCATCGCCGATAGTTTGCAGGTTTACGCCATCAAAGTCAGTTACAGCGCAATCATCGGGGTGGGCACCGATGACCTCAAGACCCCGGTTACGAATGCCAGCGTACGAGTGCTGGACGATGCAGGGGGCAGTTTTGATTTCACGGAAACCGCTGCTGGCACTTACACCCGCTTGATGCAGGGCGAAGTGGGCAAAGCCTACCATGTGGAGGTGAAAACTATAGCCGGAAAGACCATCCTGAGCCAACCTGCCGAGCTGCAAAAAGCCCCGACCCTGCTGCCCGCCACCGCAAAGGTGTTTGAAGAAGTGACCATTAGCCCGACGGGCAGGAATATCTACAACAGCAAGCTGATGCTGGAAATGAATACTGACGTGTCTGGCTCGGCGGAGCGCCCCTACCTGCGCTGGCGGGCGACCGGCGAGTTCGAGTTTGGGGAAGACTATCCAGGTATCATTGACCGCAAGATTTGCTATGCCAAAAACAACATTGACTTTAACAATATCAAGATTTTCGACACCCACGAACTGGCGGGTGGCTTGCTCAATAACGAGCCTTTCCTCATCACAAAATATGATTACCGGTTTTATTACATGTACTGTTTTCACCTGTTCCAATATGCCATCAGCGAAGAGGAGTATAAATATTGGGAAAGCGTACGGGCCATTGTGAACATTGACGGCAGCCTCTTCGACCCGCCGCCCGGCACGGTGAAGGGCAATCTCTACAACCCTGACGACACCAACGACCAAATTTTGGGGTACTTTTCCGTAGCTGGGGTGGACTACAAACGACAGTTCCTCAATGCGATTTCACTGGCAGTTTCTGCCCAGCCTCGTTGCAGCAATTGGCCGCCTCAACAGCCAATCGAATGCCGGGATTGTTTGAACATTCCGCTGAGTTCAACGACACGACCTGCGTATTGGGAGCCGTAGCAGCAGCCTGTCATCGGCAAGTTCACGGGGCTACAAATCCAGCAATACCAATGACTTTGCGTTGATGCGGCCAAGCCAGCTATCGTGCGATTTTGTGTCGCCGCCCAGATCGCCGTTCCCGTCCACTTTCAGTAGGTATTCGTCGAGGGCGATGATGGTGTCCGGGTCGTCCTTTTTGTAGCCCTTCAAATGGTAAGTATGCGAAGTGGGGCCCCAAGTGCCCCTCACGTATTCTTTGGCGGTGGCGCCAATTTTGTCCTTGTAATAACTGACGCTGAAAGCGTCTTCCTCGTCGTATTGAACGAACTTCCAATTGAAATAGCCTTCCACGTTGTTGCCCGCTCCATGTTCCAAATGCAAATCGAACTCGAACAGGTAGTTCGAGCCAAGTCGAGTCCAGGTGCCGTGAAACAGTTGTGTTTGGCAATCAGCATTCTGCCAAAAAGTAGCGGTGAAAAGACCAAGGATTAGTAATGTTTTCATGGTCGGTAAACTGCTTGGGATGCTGAAATATTGTCAACGGGATTATTACAAACAGGGGCACTCATCTACCCCACCAATGGAAACCTCGATTTTATCACCTTGTAGTCCCAAGTGGCATCCTGCTCGCTGAGAGTTGCACTGAGGATGGTATCGCCATCGGTCCTGACGTTGACGAGGCCGTAGATGATGCCGCTCACTATTTTGCGTGGCCAAAAGGGCTTGGTCTTGACCTTGTTGTTCAGGCCACCGGACGTACGCTCTAGGAAGTTCACGTCCACCTTGGTTTGCTTGTCCACCGTCTGAGGGGGCGTGCCCTTCAGGATGAGCTTGAGGGGCGTGCCCAGTTTGTAGCTCCTCGCTATCTCGGTGGAATAGACCATCGGGCTGAGCAAAGTGTCGCCGTCGAGTTGCTGGTAGCCGGAAATGGCGCTGGCACCCACGATGGTGGGGCGTGGATGGCCGTGGCCCTCGGAGTCACCGGAGGATATGACGGTGACGGCGGCATTAATTTTTTGCAGGAAGGCAAATGAGCAGTCATCGCTACCGTGGTGGCAGGATTTTGCCACATCGCAGGCCAGTTCGTGCTCCTTCCCAGCGAGGGAGGCCAAGATGGCCTGTTGCGCCTTGCTGTTGAGGTCGCCGGTGAGCATTATCCGGGTACGGCCATAGTCAAGGCGGAGCGTTACGCTGTGGCCGTTGGTGTTGATGCTTTCACCGCCAAAGCTCTTGAGGGCGGGGTTGCCGTTGACGGTGCTTTCGATTGGGCCGAGCACCTTGATTTTCACGGGCTTGTCAGCCTCATAGCCGGGCAGGTGGCCACTGAGATGACTGAGGCGTTGGCAGGTTTCCGCTTTTTCTACCACCCTTTTGATGAACTTGCCCCATTCGCCTTGCACCACATGCCCTGTTTGGTTGGGCTCAAGCATGGTTGCCATATTTTGCTTGTCCCCAAGTAGCAGCGTGAAGTGGTTCTGCGTTTTGGGGCCGAGGGACCTTGAGTCGTTGGCTGATTTGAACCAACTCAAGCCCGGATGGTAGAAATGCTTGACGGAGATGTTGGCCGTTGGTGTGTCCAGTTCCTCCTGCTCGTCGGGGTTAATCAAGTCCCAAAGGCCGCCGTAATGGTCGGCGTCGGGGTGGGAGACAATCATATCGTCAATCACGATGTTGTTCATGCCATAGTCCTCGTGGAACTTCCAGTCCACGAAGTCAGCGGCGTTTTTGCCACCCGGCTGGTCGGAGCGGTTGTAGCCGCCGTCGATGAGGATATGTTTCCGGTCTGGCGTAACGATTAAGACTCCATCACCTTGGCCTACGTCAATGAAGTAGAGTTCTAGCAAGGGCTTGTCCCCAAGTGCGCTCTTTTTCACGTAGCCCGACCAGCCCCTTGCCCTTACTTTTATCCTGCCATTTGCTTCGGGTTCATTTGCCACGGGGCGCACGCAGTCGCCCCAGAGGAGGTTCAACACGACTTTCTCCCCGGTCGGTTGTTGGTAAAGTTTGGCGGTGTAATCTTTGACATATTGGTTTGCCATGAGTCAGCTAGTTTGGTGGTTGAAAAATAGGAGTTAGTTCCCTGTGAATGGCGCTTTGGTTCAGCTCTGGAAAGCACTCAATCTGACGGGGAAAACGCTCAGTTTAGTTCGCCAGTAAAGTTAAGTCAATCAATTATCATCAAGTGTAATATTTTCTGAAAGGTAGAGTCGAGGGGGATACCCAAACTTCGTAAATTGCGACCTGTTTCAATCAAGATTTAAAAAAGTTGAACGGAAATGGCAAAACAAGCAATACCAAATCAAGGATGACAGCACCCAACCTCCTCTCCATCAACAACTTACAAGTCCATTTCCCTTCGGAAAACGGCAACATAGAAGCCCTTCGGGGCATTTCATTTTCATTGAAAAAAGGCGAGACGCTCGGCATCGTCGGTGAAAGCGGCTCCGGCAAGTCCATCACCGCCTTGTCCATACTCGGGTTGCTGCCACCGACCGCCAACTTGACCAGCGGCGAGATTTTTTTCCAAAAAAAAGATGGCGGACTGGCTGACCTCGCAAAGCTCCAGCAGCCCGATTTCCAAAAAATAAGGGGAAACGAAATTGCCATGATTTTTCAGGAGCCGATGACCTCGCTCAACCCCATTTTCAGATGTGGCGAGCAGGTGGCGGAGGCTATTTGGATTGCGGATTGCGGATTGCGGATTGCGGAGCAGGAAAGACACAAAATGGCTGCCGAAGCGGTGAAAAGCCAAGTACTCAATCTTTTTGAAAAGGTGAAACTCCATGATCCTGGACGCATCTGGCGCAGCTACCCACACCAGCTTTCCGGTGGCCAGCGGCAGCGGGTGATGATTGCGATGGCGCTCTCCTGCAACCCGTCGCTGCTCATTGCCGATGAGCCTACCAGCGCCCTCGACGTGACCGTACAGCTCTCCATCCTCCAACTCATCAACGAACTGAAAAGCGACTGGGGCGGCTCCACTATCTTCATCAGCCACGACCTCGGCGTAGTGGCACAAGTAGCTGACAATGTGCTGGTTATGCAAAATGGCGTGGTCGTTGAGCAGGGTACGGTCAGTGATATTTTCAATAAACCGCAGCACCCATACACCCAGCTTTTGCTCGAAAATTTCAGGAAACGGAGCCAAGGGATTTCTAAGCCCGACGGAGGAGGGATTGGAAAGCCCGTGAGGGGTCCAACAGGCTTAGAAATCCCTCCTTCGTCGGGCTTTCCAATCCTTCAAATCCACAACCTCCAAACCCACTTCCCCTCCAAGCGGAATTTTTTCGGAAGGCCGACCGAGCATGTGAAGGCCGTGGACAGCGTCAGCTTCGAGGTGTTCGAGGGGGAAACACTGGGACTGGTGGGTGAGTCGGGCAGTGGGAAGACCACCTTGGGACGGAGCATCTTGAACCTCATCAACCCCACCAGCGGCGAGGTCGTTTTCCGGGGAAAAAACATCTTGCAACAAGCTGAAAATGAATGGTTCAGCACCCGAAAAGAGCTTCAGATAATCTTCCAAGACCCCTACTCCTCACTCAATCCAAGGCAGCCCATCGGCCTGGCACTCACGGAGCCGATGCAAGTACATGGCCTTTTTGCCTCGGAAAAAATGCGACGGGAACGGGCGGTAGAGCTGCTCGAAACAGTGGGTTTGGAAGCCAGCCATTTTTGGCGTTTCCCCAGCGAGTTTTCGGGTGGGCAGCGGCAGCGGATTTGCATTGCAAGGGCGCTGGCGCTGGAGCCAAAACTCATCGTCTGCGATGAGGCCATCTCTTCGTTGGATGTGACGGTGCAAACGCAAGTGCTTGATTTACTGCAAGTCCTGCAAAAAAAACACGGGCTGACCTATATTTTCATCTCCCACGACCTGAGCGTCGTGCGGCTCATCAGCGACCGAATTGCCGTGATGAAGGATGGGAAAATCGTGGAAATTGGTACGACTGCCGAGGTTTTTTCACAACCAAAAAGCGAATACACCAAACAGTTGTTGGAAGCAATGCCTGTTGCAAAATTGACAGATTAGCGCTTGCAAAATTCGGCGGCCCGACTGCAAACTGCCAACTGTCGAACTGCCACCTCCCCTCATTCCCCCGCCTTCAAAATCCCCGTCTTCTCCCCAAAATAATGCACGAAGCGCTGCATGTCCACTGCCAGTTCCCGGTTTTGGGTGGCCTTGAAGTAGGTGTCGGCCATTGCCCGAAGGGACTGGAAGACAAACCGGTCCATTTCGTTCACCTGCATGTCGGTAGCCCAGAGGTCAATTTTCATGGTGTCGAGCGTGTCCCGCTCAAAAAGCGAGAGCATCATTGCCTTGCAGGCAATGGGTTTGTCACCGTCCGTGCGGTCGTCGGCGTCCCAGTCAATACTGGTCGGCATGTTCTTTTCGTCGAGGTTGACGGTAATCCTGATTTGCGATGAACGGATTGGTTCTGCCATGTTTTTTATTGTTTGATGAAGCGGCTGGAGCCAGTTTTCCCTCCTGATTTTATCCTCACAAAATACTCGCCTGCGGGCAGCGCTGCCACATTGAACCGGTGGCTGACTGCCCGTCCAGCAGGTATTTCCACCTTGCGGACTTGCCTCCCCCGAAGGTCAAAAATGGTCAATTCTGCTGCCAGATTATTATCCAAAGTGGCAGTTACCGTGATTTGAGCACTTGCCGGGTTGGGCGAAATTTTCAAATCCTTCACTGCCTGGGCGACCTTTCCCACCGCAGACAACGGTTGCGCCAGCAAAGAATCAATCGGGTAAGTCATAATGGAGCGTGCAAATGTGCCAGCAATCAGGGTATTTTCAACGGGATTCCAATCAATATCAAAACTGGGCACGTAGGGCATGTTCGTGCCGAGGCGGCTCCAGTTTTGGCCGCTGTTTAGCGAAGCGTAAACGCCTGCGTCCGTCGCCACAAAAAGCACGGAATCGGCGTGGCCGGGCAGCACGAAAACATCGTTGATGGCCACGTCGGGCAGGTTGGCATTGAGGTCCTCCCAAGTCTGCCCCCTGTCCTTGGAGCGATGGATGCGTGGAATGAACTCGTTGTCACGGTAGCCGGAGTGGGTCACGTACACCCAATCCGCTTGGCTCGGCGAGGCTTTTACGCTCGTCACGTATCGGTCGGGTAGGCCATTTGACAGGTTTATCCAATCAAAATTGCCACCCGAGGTGCGGTGAACATTGCCGTCGGCAGTACCCGAATAAATCAGCCCTTCCTCCAGAGGCGACTCGGATATCGTGGTAATGTTGTGGTGGCGGGGGTTGAGAATGAGGCCATCCGTCAGGTCGGTGCTCACCGCTTGAAAGCTCGGAAAGGTGCCAACTTCACTTTGGTACAACCGGTAAGTGCCCGTGTACAGCACGTTTGGGTCGTGCGGACTCATGATGTAGGACATGTCCCAGTTGCGTCGGTCGTCTGGATCCAAGCCCTGGGTAGCATCGTAGAAACTGCCGCCGCCATCGTCCGTCACGACCAGCCCGCCATTTTGGGTTTCCGTATAAAAAACGGTGGGGTCAGTCGGATGGAAAACTTGCTGAAAGCCATCGCCTCCGTAAATGCGGGGCCAATCGTTGATGTTGCTGGCATTGCCGCCGGTAGTGCCGTTGTCCTGTGCGCCGCCGTAGTAAAAATCGGGTTGGTGGGGGTTGAAAGCCACATGGTAAAACTGCGTGGTGGGAATGTTTTCAATATCCATCCAAGTCGTGCCAGCGTTCACTGATTTGTAGGCGCCGCCATCGGTGGCGAGGTAAAAATTGCCAGCATTTGTGATGACCAAATCGTGTTTGTCGGCATGAACCGCATACGTCCACCACTCCGGGTTTATTGGTTCCCAAAAACCAAGTTCAGGGTAGCCACGCCAAGCTTCCACGCCCAGCATGTACAGCTCGTCGTCGTTGGTCGGATTCACCCGGATTTGGGCGAAGTACCAACCAAAGCCACCAAGCGCACCGTCCAATCCCGTCAATTCGATAGGTTCCCAAGTTGCACCAGCGTCCGTTGATTTGTAAATGCCAGCCAGTTCCAAGTCCGTCCCGACAAAGAGGGAATATACCAAACCGGGTGTCAGGTTGGAGATGGCCAGCCCGGTGCGGCACATGTTGTCGGTGGGCAGTCCGTTGTCGAGCATCGTCCAAGTGTCGCCGCCGTCTGTGGACTTGAACACCTTGGCGCCAGGCCCTGACACCACGCTTTCTTGGTTGTTGCGCACCCTGTCCCAGCCCGAGGCGTACAGCACCAGCGGGTTGAAGGGGTCCATGACCACGTCGCTAACGCCCGCTTGGTCGCTGATGAACAGCACTTGCTCCCAGTTGGTGCCGCCGTCGGTGGTGCGGTAGAGGCCACGCTCGTTGTCCCGCACGAAAGGCAGTCCCATCGAAGCGGCGTAGATGATGTTCGGGTCGGTGGGGTGCAGCAACACTTTGCTGATAACCCGCTGCGCTTGCAGACCGATATTCGACCAGGAATCACCGCCGTCCGTGCTCTTGTAAATGCCGTCGCCGAGCATCGGGTAAAAGGAAATATTGGGGTCGCCAGTGCCCACGTACACGATCTGCGGGTTGTTTGGGTCAATGACCACATCACCGATGGAAGGCCAAAGCTGCGCATCGAACACCGACGACCAGTCCTGCCCACCATTCACGGTTTTCCAGAGGCCGCCACTTGAAAAACCAGCGAAGATGATGTTCTCGTTTTGCGGATGGACGGCCAGCGTATTGACCCGTGCGCCGATGTTGCCGGGGCCTTGCACGGTCCATTCGGCATCAAATCCCGTTACTTTTTCCGCTGCCAAAATGCGGGCCTGCACCATGCCTTTTTCGTAGGCTTTGATGTCCATGTACGCATCGGGGTAGGCACGTTGCAGGAAGAAGTTTTCATTCGGATAGCCCTTGACACCCTCACGGCCAGTCAATTTTGAAGGTTTGTCCTGCACCTGACAAGACACCACCATTGCGATGGCCAAACCTGTGAGCATTAGATGTTGGAGCTTGTACATTTTGCTTTTTTGTTTTGGTGAAAAAACGTGAGTTATGGCAATTGGCAAACGCTCCATCGGAGTGACATCTTTGTAGAACCCTCATTTACACAGCGTTTTCCGCTCCATCGGAGCGGCATCTTGATTGAGATAGCGTTCCGATGGAACGCCAACAAATACTTTTTCACCATTTCTACAAAGATAAAAGTCCTACGGACTTGATTATCAAGCACTTATTGCCATAACTCACGTTAAAAAACGAATTTACGACTAATTCCCCAGCCGCATGGTCTTGTCAATCTCATCTGCCAACCCCTGCAACCAATGCGAAGGATAGACGTGTTCGCCCGGTTTCAAGCCTTGCGCAGCACTGACCATCGCCTTGGCCACCACGTCCGCCTCGATGGGCCGGTACTTGGACAGCAGCCCCCCGGTCAGCCGGTCGAAGACCCGCCCGATTTTGCCCGCCAACTGCCCTCCGAAGCGGTTTTCGTTGCGCTCGCCCAGCAGCACCGACGGCTGGAAAATATGCAGCGCCCAAAATCCCAACGACCGCACAGCCACTTCCAACTCACCCTTCACTTTGCTGTAAAAAAACCGGGAATTGGGGTCAGCACCTACCGAAGATACCAGTAAAAACTGGTTCACCCCGTTCATGCTGCCCATCTGCGCCGCCTGAAATGCGTAGGTGAAATCCACTTTGTAAAATGCCTCCTTGCTGCCTGCTTTGGCCATCGTCGTGCCAAGGCAACAGAACAGGTCGTCGCCCTTCACGAGATTTTTGAACGCATCCGGTTTGTCAAAATTGACGACCTGCTGCATCAGTTTCGGGTGTTCCAAATCGAGCGGTTTTCGCACAAACACGACCACCTTCGAGTACGCCGGGTGCAGCAGCAAGAAGTTCAGCACATGACCACCGATGAGGCCGGAAGCGCCAAAAACGAGGGCGGTTTTGTTGTTTATTGAAATTTCCACGAGTTTCATTGGTTAATGGTCAATGGTTATGGTTAATTCAACGTTGACCATTAATCATTAACCATTGTTTAAATTTCTCCGCCCTCGCCTCCCACGTCAACGACTTAGAAGTTTCGGCGGCATTGCTGGCCAACTGCGCTTGCATGTTTTCATCTGAAAAAAGCGCTCGAATTGCCGCAGCGTTTTGCGCAGCATCATCGGGCCGGACGAGCAAGCCGTTTTCGTTGTGGCGCAGCAGTTCCCGCATGTCCGCCAAGTCTGGTGCGACGATGGGGCGACCCGCAGCCAAGTAGGGAAACAGCTTGAACGGCAGCACGGTTTTGCCAAACTGCTCCATCGGCGCCGACACAGGCGGGATGATGAGTGCATCGGCGGCATACAGGTACTGCGACACCATGCTGACGGGCTGCCGTTCGACCAGCACAACGTTCTTCACGTTTTTTGCTCCACAATAATTGGTCAAACGGGCTAAATCCTCTGACCTTCCGCCCACCAATAAAAAGGTGGTTTCGGGCAAATATGCGGCAATATCCACCACGCTTTCGATGCATTTGTTCTTTTGCATATTGCCCGTATAAACCACGTACTTCGAAGAGATATCGAGGTTTAATTTTTCCCTTGCCTGCGTTTTTGACACTACAGGCAGCATATCCGAATTGTCCACGCCATTGTGCAGCACCAATAGTTTTTCCTTCGGAAAACCCGCACGGCGCATAGATTCTGCTGCCACATTGCTGTGCAATACCATGCCGAGCATGCGGCCTTTATTCGCCTGTTTTGTCAATAATTTAATAAACCCCGGCTTCGTATCGCCCAGCCGCTGATAGGTTTCAAACATAAATTTAATACCGAATAATGCCAATAATATTGCCGTGAAAATATTCCGAGTATAAACGATGTCATATCTTTTAATTAATCGGCAATAAATTATGGCAAATATCGGGTGCAAGTATTTGTCCAATTGCAGGCCGCTAGCAGGGAAAATGCCCGTCTGACGAATGCCTAACCCAGCTGGCACGTTGTAATATTGGCAAATGGCCGCCTCCAACTGCGCATCGCTAGCAAGGTACATGGCCTCCTGCCTCGGCACTATCAAGTCAATTTCCACCCCCGCCGCCCGCAGCGAACTTACGTTCTTGATGATTTGCTGCGTATTGGTGTTGTGGTGCGGGTACCGCTCGCTGGAGATGTAGCCTATTCTAGCCGCCAAATTTATTTGGCTGGCTGTGTTTTTATGCAATGACATACCTGTGTTTTGAATATTCAGCCTGCCCAATAAATTGGGCGGCTACAATAACGACCGTCCATCGCCATTCCCCCTCGTCTCCTTCCCCATCCACTCCAAAATCGTGTTGTAAATATCGGCTGTACGGGCATTACGAGGGTTCCAGCCCTGCTGGTTGTACAGGAACGGCACCATCATGTGCTCCCGGTGCAGCGAGCCGTGCGAGCCTTTGTGCGCTGGGATTTCCCAGGCATCACGCAGGTCGTAGCCGGGGTTGGCGCTCACCACGATGTCGCCCGCCCGGCTGCCCCGGAACAGCTGCTCCACCTGCACCAGCCCATCGGGATAGGTGCTGTTGAACGTAGCATCGAGCGCCCCCTGAGCATCCATCGGCTCGGACAAATTGCCGAGGCCAAACACATCGGCAGTGAGCGGCTGGTAGCGGTAGCCTTGGCCGTTTTTGCCAGAAATCTTCGCTTCACCATGCTGGTTGGCCACCATGAACTCGCCGTCTTCCCGGCCCCGCCATGCCACAAAGTCCACAGCTGGGTCGGTCAACAGTTCTTGGAGATTGGCTGCGCCAAAAGCGTTTTTCACGTCGTCGCCACGCAGGATTTCAGGGCCGTTGGCCAATAAATGAACTGCACCAAAAGCATTACCCGAAATCATCACTGCTGCCTGTGGCTTGATGGTGAAGGTGTTCGGGTGGGCAAAGGTGCGGAATCCTTTTCGCCGCATGAATTTGGCCAAATCCATGTGCGTGTGGGTGTCCGTGAGGCCGTGGTCGGAGGTGATGATGAGCAGCGTATCGTCCCAGCGGCCCTGCGATTTCAGCTTTTTCACCACTTCGCCTACGGCGAAATCGAGGTATTTGTACGAGAAAATCGTCTGCTCGTGCTCGATGGCGTAGTAGTGCGAACCCCAGTCAATACAGGGAAAAACCACGAAAAAGAACTCCGGGTTCAGGTCGAGGCCCCGCATCATCCGCTCGTATGCCGACACGTCCACCGGGTGGTTGATGGCGAAGTAGTGCGCCTTGATGTACATCCAGGATTTGCCCGTGGCACCCAGGTCATTTTCGGGCGGCACGCCCCTGGTTATCACCGAAAACACGTTGTACGGGCGCTCCATTTGTTCGTGCAGCGTGGGGAATTCCTTCGGCATATCGTCGTTGAAAAGCCATGCTTCCGGCCCGATGTAGGTGCGCTTTGCGGCCTTGCTCCAACGGTCTTTGAAGAACGCCGCCTTGTCGAACCAGCGGATGCCCGTCACGTTCATGGTGCCAGGAAAAGCACCGTTGAGCATGGGCAAATAGGCTGGGCCAGTCGTCGTCGGAAACACGGAAGTTGCCGTGCGATAGGTGCCCTGGTCAATGATTTCCCGCTGGATATTGGGCAGTTGGCCCTCGTCGAGCAAGCGCTTGAACACGTCAGGTCTTGCGCCGTCGGCGAGGAGGTATATTGTGAGTTTGTTTTTCAAGAAAAAGAATTGACGGTTTGAAAGTAGTGAAGGATTGGAAAGCCCGAAGGGATTTCTAAGCCCGAGCGGTCGGGCTTTCCAATCCCTTCGGGCTTAGAAATTCCTGTGGTCAGCTGGTTGCAGGCTTCGTAAAATGCGTTTGAATTGAAAGCAAAAAAACCAATATGGCCATCACGGCGATGTACACCAGCGCAAACGGGAACATCCCGACCACGGCCAATAGCAAGAACAGGAAGATATAAAAGTCCCGCTTGCCGATATTGTTGATTTTCGCCAAAGCCTTCGCCCAGCGGCTTTCGCTGCTGAGGTAGGCGTAGGGGATGTAAAACGTGCCTTCCCGCTTGTACCGTATATTATAAATCACGATGCTAAGGATGGCTCCAACAGCAGCGCCGAGCGCCACCCAACCTGCTTTTTGGATATAAAATGGCTGGCCAAGTTCTGGCTTTTGAACACTGATGACGAGTGCAATCAGCACGGCCACCATTGATGCAAAATCGAAAATAGTATCGAGCCATTGACCGAATTTGCTGTGCAGCATTTTCATGCGGGCAATCTCGCCGTCCACGCCGTCCAGCACCGAGGCAAGGTGGTAGATGGCCGCACCAATAAGCCAGTTCCAGTAGCCGCCTTTCAGCACGAAATAGACGGGGATGAACGCCAACAGCCCCGTGATGAAGGTAAACTGGTTGGGGGTGATGGAGGTGTACACCAGCACCCGGCTGATGCGGGTGGAAATCGGGCGGTTTAGGTAGCGGCTCGCCCAACCGTCGGTGGGCTTCGTCAGGTTTTTTATCATCCGTTGTTTGACGGATTGCAGCTCCTCCTCCGAGCGCACGGGGTGGCAGCTTCGGTTGCCGACGATCATTGGCTCGATGGGCGCCCGCTTGCCATCCGACTGAAAATCAGCCAATTGCAGCAGCACGACCTCACCGCCGAGGGTGCCCGTGTTGGCGCCGCCTTCCTGTGTTTTCATCAAATCTTGCAGCACGGAGATGTCCACGGCCAGCGGCTCATTGAACACGAAAACGGCCTGCGGTTGCAGTTCCACTACTTTCTGGCGGGCGGCTTCCATCTCGTTTTTTTGAAAAAAATGGAGGCGGATGTCCCACACGTTTTTGCCCAAAAATGCCCGAAGGGCCTCCGCTTCGTCAGTCAGCACACAGGCGTCGGACACCCCAGCCTTGGCAAGCGCTATGAGTGTCCGCTCGATGGTGGTGAGGCCGAGCACGTTGAATTGGTGGAACTTCGGAACGTGCACCAGGGCTGCGTATTTGCTTTGATTCATTTGTGCTTGCTTAGCTGTTTTCAAAAAACGCTGCAAAGGTGGGCTTTTTTTCTTTCCCCACTTTGGCAAAACCTTCTGATAAATTTGCCGTTGAACAGCCACTCAACCATGCCCCATTCAACCCATCAATCACTCAATCACTCAATTTACATTGAAGGGGTTCAACGCTACCATAAGGGCAAGGGTCAGTCGGCTGGTCAGGAGGTCGCTATCCTTCTCGAAATTGGACAGGTGGCACAACTTGGCGATTGGTTGGTTCTTTTGGCAGTTTAACTTGGAACGTCAGCATTACATTTGACGCACCGCCGCTCCTTGCCGTCGCCCGCAAACCATGCCCTTTCCACGTCGCTCAAGCCGATGCCGTAATTGCCGAAGAGCAGCCGGTCCTTCTTCGTGGGTGCTAATGTCGTTTGTTTAATTTCGGAAAAATCAAATCTACGACTTTACAGTACTCACGATTTTCTATAAGAAAGCCCTTTACCCAATAACCAATTCCTAAATTTCTCCGCCCGTGCCTCCCACGTCAGCGAGCGGGAAGTTTCGGTGGCATTGGTGGCCAGTCGCTCCTGCATATTCTCATCTGAAAACAAGGCTCGGATGTCCTCGGCGTTCTGTTTGGCATCATCCGGGGTGACGAGCAAGCCGTTTTCTTGGTGGCGTATTAGTTCCCGCATGTCCGCCTGGTCAGGTGCAACGATGGGACGGCCTGCGGCAAGGTACGGGAACAGCTTGAAGGGCAGCACCGTCCTCCCGAACTTCTCCATCGGAGCCGATACTGGCGGGATGATGAGTGCATCGGCGGCATATAGGTACTGCGACACCACATTGATGGGTTGGCGTTCCACCAGCAGCACATTTTTAGCGTTTTTTGCTTCGCAGTACGCCGTTAAACGAACTATATCCTCGGGCTTTCCACCCACCAACAAGAATTTAATGCCTGGCAAATATGCGGCTATATCTACGAGGCTTTCGATGCATTTGTTCCTTTGCATATTGCCCGTATAAACCACATATTTCGAGGAGCTGTCGAGGTTTAATTTTTCCCTTGCCTGCGTTTTTGACAAAACAGGCAGCATGTCCGAATTGTCCACGCCATTGTGCAGCATCAATAATTTTTCCTTTGGAAAACCCGCACGGAGCATGGATTCAGCGGCTACGTTGCTGTGCAGCACCATGCCCACGAACTTATCGTTTTTGGCGCTTTTGCCCAGCCATTTCATTACAATTGGGCTTTCATCGCCAAGCCGCCTATATGTTTCAAAAATCAGTTTTTTGCCTAAAAAAAACGCAATTAAAGCGGCAAACTTATTTCGGGTATAAACTATATCGTAACGCTTTTTAATTACCGCATAGATAGTCGCCACAAGGGAATGAAAAAACTTTTCCAATCTCAGCTTGCTCGTTGGAACCGTTTTTAACACCTTGATTTTCAGCTTATTGGATACATTGTAATACTTGGCGATTTCGGCGTGGATGTCATATTTGCTGTTAAAATAATTGTTGGGTTGAGCTGGAATAATCAACTCCACATCCATTCCTATATTGTACAACCCATTTAAGTTCTTGATGACCTGCTGCGTGTTCGTATCGTGGTGAGGATACCGTTCGCTGGAAATCATGGCTATGGTGGGCATTGCTTTGGTCATGGCTGTTGCCTTTTTGCCTTGGATGCAGCAATATGCGCCTGAATAGAAAATATGAATACCATGAACGCCATGATGGCAATATAAATTAAAGCCCAAGTCATTTTGCCGAATATGCCCAATATGAAAAATATCAGCGCAAACAAATCCCGCTTTCCGAATGCACCAGCCACCTGGAGTATTTTATCGAACGTACTATTGCCTTCTTGGAAGCTATATTTGACATTTAACAGCGTTCCGCCCGATTTAAACCGGAGCAAATAAAAGTACAAACTGCCCAGTGCAAGCAAGGCGAACACGACCGACAATAAGCCCGCCCATTTCACCAAATCCGTAGCACCGTGCAGATAGATGCCTGTGATAATACCGCCCAATGCCGCCAAGTACGAGAGGTTGTCCACCAGCGTGTCCAGCCATTGCCCGAAGGGGGACGACTTGAACTTGAGGCGAGCCAACTCGCCATCCACGCCATCCAGCACCGAGGTGAGATGGAACAGCGCCCCGCCGATGAGGTAGTTCCAGTAGCCGCCCGCCGCAAAGAACCAGGCCGTTGAAACCCCAATGAGTCCAGTCACGATGGTGAACTGGTTCGGGGTGATGGCCGTGTGCGCCAAAACCCGGCTGATGGAGGTGGAAATTGGCCGGTTCAAGTTCCTGGAAACCCAGCCGTCCGTGGGTTTTATCAGGCTGCGGATAAGTGCTTTTTTTACGGCTTTTTTATCGGCGTCGTTTCGAACGGTACTACATACAAGCCCTTGAAAATCAAGCTTTTTTGCCACCAAAACATGCTGATGGGCCAAGGTGGTAATTTGGCTAAAATTCGGCCATTGGTCTTTTGCGACTGCCTCCAACGCAGTTTTCGGGTACCAGCCAATCTCGCCTGACTGGATAATCAAAATCGTTTCGGACAGGCTGCGTTGCTCCAACAATTGCTGGACACATTTTGGGTCAATGACCAGCGGCTCGGTCAGCACCAGCGCCCCGTTTCCCACGGTCGAAAGTTCGTTTCGGTAATCGTCCGAGAACTCGATGTCGAGCTTCCAGTCTGCTTTTTTACCCAAAAAACGTTGCACCTCCGTGGGCAAAAACACCCGGTCCACCCCACCCCGCTCCAGCCCATGCAGGCTGCGCTCCAGCAGGGTGAGGCCATAAATTTCGGTCTGGCTGGCCGCTGGGTCAGGGATGAAAAGGAAAGCTGTTACCTTGTTTTCCATGAAAAAAAATTAGACAAAACTAGCGCTTAACGTCGGGGAGGTTTGAAACCTCCCCGACGTTTCACCCATTAGACTAGCCCCTCGTGAGGGCCCATGAATGCAAGCACACCTGCCACAATCACAAATAGCCAACAAATGATGAAAACGAAGACAAATGGCTTCCTTTTTTCCATCCATTCAGGATAACCGATGGGCATCCCCTGGAACTTGCCCCGTGGGCGGCTCGGGAAAAAGAAGGTTTTGTAAGTCTCGATGCTGGCGATGGTAAAGCCGAGGCTGCAAAGTGCGATGGCCACGAAATTGTCGGTCAGGTTGGCGGCCAACCAGCCCCAGGAATAGGCCACGGCTGGGCTGCGGAAGAATTTGAACCACTCAAAACCCTCGATGGGCGCATCTTTCCAAGCACCACCGAAGGCCGAAATCCAGCCGCCCACGCTCAATAAAAGCAAGATGACATAGGGGTTCCAGCCCAAATTCCCAGCTTGGTGCATGTGCCAGAGCGTTACTAAACCCCAGCTCACCAACACGATGCCGCCCACATAAAAAAAGGCGGCGATGTAACGGTCACGCTTGCTCTCGACAATGCGTCCGAACACGTGGAGTTGCATCGGGATGAAGAATTTAGTTTGGTCGGAGGTACGCAGAAAAGTCTTCCATATCTCGATGATGGCCCGCTCGCTGGTATAGACGCTGCCCCAAAGCAGGTAAATGCCCGAAGGCGTGGTGGGGTCGAGGCCTATCAATTTCCAAAGCAGGAAGGCAAGCAGCGTTGATACTACTGTGCTGCGAAAATAACGTGGCCAAGTGAAGCCCTCGTAAGGTGTATCCTTGTACATGCCCCAGGTGGAGGTGTGCAATCCGGCAGTCAAGCCGGTCAAAAAAACCATGATGAGTTCCATAGATAGTTTGTCGTTATGATTTGATTATTGGGGGCAAACGTCGGCGAGGTTTTGAACCTCGCCGACGTTGTGAGTGAAAAAAGTCCGCAAATGTAGCCAAGTCGCTTGGAATTCAAGCACCTGCCGTTCGATAAGCTGCCTCGATGAAGACAATATCTCTTTTTGCCAATGCAAAATTGAAGGCGGGTTCCTGGCCATTGCGGAGCGCCGCAAAAAAGTCACGGAACATGGCGTTGGTGCCGATGATGTCCGAAAAACCAGGAAAAATAAGCCGCCATTTCTTGCCCCGCACGAAGATGAAAAGCCCGTTGGCCTCAAAGGTGATGGAACCTTCCGAGCCGTAAATCCGGCACAGCCGCAGCCCTTTGAGCAGCGTGTTCACCTCCCAGGAGTAGAGCAGCGTGCCGATTGGCCCATCCTGGTATTTCATCACAACTTGCATGCTCCGCTCCAGGCTGTTTTCTTTCTTTTTCTTGGGTAAAAAACCTGTAACTGACTGAACATCAAGCCCTAAGTTGCTCATAAAATTGACCCAGTGGATACCGCCCTCGAACAGCGCACCGCCACCAACCGTGCTTTCGTCATCCCGCCAGTCGCCCGTTTTTTGGGTTTTGGTGGCGTTGAAAAACAGGAATTTCAGGTCGCCGATGAGGTCGGCAGCCAGCGTTTCACGGAGCTTGCGGAGCAATGGCTTGTAAAAATAATTCTCGGCGACCATGACCTGCACCCCCGTTTTTTGCCGCTCGGCATCCACCAAATCAAAGTCGGAGGACTTTAAAAACGGTGGCTTTTCGAGGATGACGTGCTTGCCCGCCCGCACCGCTGCCAGTGCCAATTCGAAGTGGTCGGCTGGGGGCGTAGCGATGAAAACCACGTCAATTTCAGGCGAAGCAATGGCTGCTTGGTACGAGCCAAAATGCCCGCTACCATTGAGCTTTACTGAAAACTGTTTCGCCTTTTCCTCGTTCCGGCTGGCGTAGTAGCACTGCACGTCAGCAAACTTTTGCAGCCGCTTGCCGTGCTTGGCGGTGATGTTGCCGCAGCCAAGGAACGCCATGCGGATAGGCTGGGTGGGTGGTATTTTTTTGAATGTCATTTTGTTGTGGTTTGGATTTATGGGAAAAAAGATTTGCTGCCCACTTTGGGGAATACATCCCCCTAACCCCCTTCAAAGGGGGAATTAGCCGCTGCTAAATTGCTCATTATTAAAACTCAAGCAGACTTGAATTCCCCCTTTGAAGGGGGTTAGGGGGATGTCTGCGCCAATTTCTCAATTTCCCAATTTCCCAATCACCGCCCCCACACGCAGCGCATTCGCCGCAATGGTCAGGCTTGGGTTTACTGCCGCCGAGGTTGGCATCACGCTGCCGTCCGTTACATACAGGTTGTCCACTCCCCAGAACTGGCAGTTTTCGTCTAGCGCTGAAGTAGCAGGGTCGCTGCCCATCCGCACCGTGCCGACGGCATGGGAAAATGTGCGGATTTGGTGGATGTAGTGCGCCACTGCACCAGCGCCGTACATGATTTTTTTGCCAGCTTGGGTCAAGATTTTCAGCGCCGCCTCGTCACGTTGGGAGTATTGGTGGTAAATAACGGGCTGCGGCAATCCGAACTTATCCCGCTCCAATAAATTGATGGTCAACGAGTTGGAAAACTGCGGCTGGTCTTCCACGATGGCCAGCAGGCCACTGAGCAGTCGCACCCCTCGGCTCAAAACCTTGCCGAAAGGGCCTGGGATTTCATTTTGCACTAAACCCATCGGGGGCGTGGACATCTGCTGGAGGCTGCCGAGCTTGCCGAAGTTCGGGGCCAGTTTTTCGTTGCCAAAATAGTAGTCCAGAATTGCCAACTGCTTGTGGAACCGCCCCTCCTTGTCCGCCACGCCGGGGAAAATGCCGAACACGATGGCGTTCACATGGCGCATCAAGTAACGTCCAATGACCGCCCCGCCGGGGTTTTTCGCCTCCAGCCCCGACGCAAGCAACAGGTGCGCCGAGCCAAGTGCCCCGGCGGCCAGCACCACGTATTTTGCCTTGAAAACCTGGCGCTCGCCCGTCGTTTTCGACATGGCCTCCACGCTGTTGATTTGCCCGTTTTCCTCCACCAAGCGGGTGACGACCATGTTGGGCAGCAGCTCCATGCCACCTGCTAACAAGCCGGGCAAGACCAACGTCGAGAGGTCGTTTTTCGCATTGATGGCGCAAGCAAACGTGTCGCAAGTGGTGCAACTGATGCAGGTTTTGCGGCTTTTGTCTTCGTAATTGATGGCCAGCGGGAGCTGGAACGGGTGCAGTCCAAGCGACTCCGCACTTGATTTTACCCGCTGCGAAATATCCGCCAGCGGCGCTGGACCTTGCGGAAACGGTGCGCTCCGGTGCGGCTCGGTCGGGTCAATGCCCGCCTCGCCAGAAATCTGCAAAATCTGCTCAGCCTCCGAATAAAACGGCTCCAGGTCACGGTAGCCAATTGGCCAGCCCGCCGCATTTTTGCCCTCGATTTCTTCGTTTTTTTCAAAATCCGCCTCCCGGAACCGGAAGGATACCCCGCCATAAAAAGCCGACGGCCCACCCACGGCGGTGTAAAGTCCCATCACTTTTTTGTTGCCGCCTGCGGCGATGTTCAGCGGGGTGGATTTGTCGTTGTGGGTGGAGAGGTCGAGCGAACCACGCAGCCCCCAGTTTTCGGGGCCTCGCTGCACCCAGCCGCCCCGTTCCAGCATCAGCACCTTCATGCCAGCCCGTACCAATTGACGGGCGGTCATTGCACCGCCAAACCCACTGCCAATCACAATCGCATCGTAATGCTTCATTTATTGCTGGGTTGAGATGGTTTAGAGGGGTTGAGATGGTTTAGAGGGCTGTGGATAGGTCCGTCTAAACTTTCTAAACCACTCTAAACTACTCTAAACTACTCTAAACTACTCTAAACCCTCACTACCACCTAAACCTCGTTAAGGGCGCAAAGTTGGGCTTTTTTTCTTTTGCCGAAGGCGGCAAAACCTTAGAAGGTTTTTTTCGTAAAATTGCCCGACTGTTGAGATGGCTAACGTGGTCGCCTCAACCATTCAACAATAAAACAATAAAGCAATGTCAGAAAATACCTCCCTCCTCGGCATCGGTTCGAGGGTAAAGCACCCGGCATACGGCGACGGGGCAATCATTCGCCTCCACGCTGCGGCCTACGAGTGCTGCTTCACGCTCTACGGCATCAAAATGGTCGGCAAGGAATACGACAAATGGACGGTGGTAGAAGCCATCCCCGCCGAGGCTGTCGTTTCGTTCAGCGAAGCCGAAAAATCCTTGATGAAAATCCTCAAGCACTGGTCGGACATCAGCGAGGTGGTGCCCCTCGGCGACCGCTGGGACGGCGGCGTAATGATTCTCAAGCCCGGCGACGACAGCTTGAAACCGAAAGACATCCCCATCGAAACCTTTTTCCACAAAATCGTGATGGTGCGTGACCGGGTGCGGGTCATGGAGCAGAAAATCAACGCCAGCAAGCTGACCGACGAGGAAAAGGTGGATTTGCAGCAATACATTACCCGGATTTACGGGAGCTTGACGACCTTCAACGTGCTGTTCAAGTACAAGGAGCAGCAGTTTGTGGGGGAGAAAGGGAAGAACGACTGACGATTGACGAATGACGACACCCCCCAATCGTCATTCGTCATTAGTAAATCGTAAATCCAACAACGCTAATATTGGCGGCAAACTCTGTAGTTCGTAGTTCATGCTAGTGCCGCTACGCTCATCGCTTGCTTGAAGTTGTGCTTTAATTCTGTAAAGAAGGTGGGAAGGAAGTTGTTTCTTGTGGGGGAATACTTGAGACAAACTGGTTTAAACAACTTCTCAAAGCACAGCTATTGTCCATTACCACCCACCCACCACCCAAACCCATCCGAAATGATGATTTCCCGCTTCTCCAGATGGTGTGTCGTCTTCATCGGTATAGTTCGGTAGTCCAAATGGTATTTGTCGGCGAGTTGGCGTATTTCGGGCGTGTCGTCGTATGTGAGCATGTACTTGCCCTTGAGTTGTGCAGTTAGTTCGAAAAGTTTTTCGTGGTCAATATCAAAATGGGTATAAAGACGTTTTCCCGCTACGGTATATGGAGGGTCTATAAAGAAATAAGCATCTTGGTTGTCCTTATGCTGCGCCATTACCTCAAAAGCATCGCCTTTAATGAAGGTGATTTTGCCTTTTATATAATCTATGGCAAGTATTCGGTCACGTAAGGTCTTGGGGTACCAGCGGGAGGCAATCCCTTTGCCGTTCTCCCCATGTTTTAACATGCCTGAGCCTTTGGCGATGATGCCGCCGTGAAATACCCTGTTTTTTAGGATAGTGCAGAAGGCAATGTCCTGCAATTGTTTGTCTGTGTTTTCCAATTCTGATTTTACGTTCGCATGGGTCAGCTCATAATGGTAGATTTTATCGGCCAGCCATTTGTTTTTGCCATTCAATATGACTTCCCATACTGCGGCTATTTCTTCATCTATTTCCACCATCGTGATATACTCGGCCAATTTTTCAAATGCCACCGTCAAACTGACAATGCCACCACCAGCAAAAGGCTCGACTAACTGTTTTACAGAGCCGCCTTCTTGCCGAAGCCATTGACGCACGGTGGGTATCAGCCAAGTTTTGCCACCTGGATAGCGAAATGGGCTACGCTGCGGCACAGAAGCTACATTTGTCACGGTCTGTCCAATATGGCTTTCTTCGGTTATATCGAACATTGTAATTTGAGTATTCATTCGACAACGATGTTTTCAGGGTTATCAAAAATTTTGTTTCCAGCCTTTTTAGCGTCTAACTTTTTCTGCAATATTGATGTGAATTGAGTGATTGAACCCGCTTCAAATTTTGCAATCTGCTCCAATGCGCTTGTAAATTTAGTGTAAACCACCCGATTTAGCATCAAAGACAAAGTATTGGCCACTTCATCCGCCACAAGGTCATACAGGAAAAAAGCAAAATCGGATTCGCTCTTGCTGAATTCGGGCAGTGTCGGCAGTGTATTGTAGAAAGTGGACTGCAAGGCGACCACCTGTTTTTTGTTCCATTGATTGAGGATGGAGCCTTTGGCGATTATCTGAGGGACAAGCCGCTTTCTGGAAGAGGAGAGATAATCAGGCTTGGGGTATTTGAAGGCTTGTGTCCAAGTAAAAGCAGGTGAGGGTTTTTCCAAATATGCTGTAAACGGCCCAGTCAGATTGCCGGAAATATAAACGGCTTGGACTTCCAAAGAGCCAAAGTCAAGGACACGGCCTTTGTCATCATACGAGACCAAAACATAGTCAATATTGCCAGCGGATTTACCGTGCTTATCGTTCAACCGCACTTCACCTACATGCGTCCATGTAGCTTTGCCATCGAAGATAAAATTTGCGGCATCGGTGACAATGGTCCAATCCTCCCGAAATCTGATGGGGCAAACGATTACGGGTTTTCCCTTGTGGTGTAGGCTACAAACGCCCAATGGGAATTCGATGCTATTCTTGGTACAATTGGATACAATATTGTTAAAGGGGCAAAGCTTATTTTCCCTATACCTCACCGCCCGGTCGGTTTGGTTCGAGATGGGAAACCCAAAGACTTCTCCAAGTGGTTGTTCTATTTTTTTATCATCGTTCATTGGTCAAAAGTACCAAACCTATCCAAGATTCCAAGTGCGTTTTGGACTTGTGCAGTCGGTTTCTTAAAACCTTGCAAGAGCAACCCCTTATCACTTGTCAGGAAGCTCATCTGTTTCTTATACTTCACGCTAATAGGTTTTGTGCAAATAGGGGTTTGGGGCGGAACGCCCCAAAAGACCCTCTCCCCCGACGAGCCGCCGAAGGCGGCGAGGAGGGGCAGCGGTGCATAATTTTTGATTTGCACAAAACCTATTAGTGCAGAGTATAGGTAATCGTTCGTCACAAGTTATTTTTGTAACTGAACAGAAATAGCGATTTCAGCCCATCGAGTACAGCCACAGCTCGCCTTCTCACGCACTCATCTTCTGTTTCGCTTCCACGCACCAAAGCAACTCCCCGATAAACCCAGCCGCCCTTTTATCGGTGCCCGCCTTGTCGGTGGGGTTGCCCGCTTCATTGAAGGAATCCTTGACTTTCGGAACGGGGAACATGGCAGGAACCGTCCATGCCCGGATTTTCCAAAGCGAAAACTGCAAGGAAGTAATCACTTGCGTGCCGCCAAAAATCCCTTCGGATACGGTTGAAATGGCCACGGGCTTGCGATGCCATTCATCGTACAATACATCAATGACGTTTTTCAGGCTTGCGGGATAGCCGCCGTTGTATTCAGGCGTGACAATCAGAACGCCGTCGGCAGCTTTTATCTTGGTCGCAAAATCAAGCACTGCTGCGGACGGATTTTCTTGAAGCCTAAGCCGTTCATCAAACACTGGAAATTTGTATTCATTCAAGTCGAGCATGTCAACCGTTGCGAGCTTGTTGGCTTCCAAATAATTTTTGAAATACAAGGCAACCCGGTGGCTGTTTCTTCCGGCCCTTACGCTTGAGGAAATGATGGCGAGGTGTGGCATGACAAGTTTTTTAAAAAAATTACTGCTGCGATAAATACGATTGTTGGATAGGTAATCCCTACTGTTTTATAATTGCGCATCAAACCAAGTTGTTCATTTCGCTACAATCCCAAACCTGCCCAACTCTACTTTATATTTATAGCTGTTACATCCTCAAACGGGTTTCTCTATCTTGCATCGGAAACCTCATCTACACGATAATTCCTCAATTTTGTTCGATACTTGTAACTAACAGGTTGATACTTGTTCAATACCCAATAACTCAGTCACCAATAACCAAAACTCCTTACTTTTGGCCACTCAAATAATTTGACAACCAGAAGCATGAAATCAAAAATCGTCCTGCTCTTAGGTCTCGCAGCCTTGGCCGCATTGGCCTTCCACAGTTGCCTCGTCATGGAAGGCAGCTACCTGAAACTGCCACCCGGCCCGTGGCGGGCAGCACTCAAGCTCACGCCGGAGTTCATCTCCCCCAACCCGAAGGGGCAGCCGTTGCCGGAAAAAGTGAACATGAAGTACGCCGACGTGAACGAGTACGAACTGCCGTTCACCTTCGAAGTGCTGTACGACAACGACACCACTTTCCACATCGAAATCATCAACGGGGACGAGCGGATTGTCGTGCCAGCCACCGACATCCAATTTGGGCGGAGCAAGTATCGCTCGCAGGACACCATCCGTATCAACTTCCCGGTGTACGAGTCGTACATCACCGGGGCGTTCATGGGCAACACCATCGAGGGGCAATGGGTGGTGACGACGAGGGAAAACTACGCCATCCCGTTCATTGCCAAACAAGGCCACGACTGGCGGTTCACCCCATTGCGCAAGCAACCCATGCTCGACCTGACGGGCCAGTGGGCCTGCACTTTCGGCCTCGAATCCACCGACGCTGAGGAGAAGCCGTATCCCGCCATCGGCGAGTTCAAGCAGGTGGGCAACCGGCTCACAGGCACCTTCCTGACGGAGACGGGCGACTACCGCTTCCTCGAAGGCACGGTGCAGGCCGACAAGTTTTACCTCTCTTGTTTCGACGGCGCCCATGCTTACCTTTTTCATGGAAAAATATTGCCCGACAGCACACTGACCGGTGCGTTTTTTTCAGGAAAACACTACCGCACCACTTGGTCGGGGCGACGGGATGCCAAGTTCAAGCTGGCAGATGCCGACTCGTTGACCTTTCTGAAACCGGGCTTCGAGAAGGTCGCTTTTTCGTTCCAAAACCCCGATGGCAAGACCATTTCGCTCGACAACCCGGAGTACAGGGGCAAGGCGAAAATCATCCAAATCATGGGCACTTGGTGCCCCAACTGCCGGGACGAGACGACGTTCTTGGTCAATTATTTGAAAGAAAACAACCCGCAAAACCTGGCCGTGATTGCACTGGCGTTTGAAAAACACGCCGACAAGCCGAGCGCCGACAAGGCCATCCGCACCTACAAGCAGCGCCTCGAAATGCCCTACGAAGTGGTGTACGCTGGTACGAACAAAAAGGAGAGTGCCGCCAAGTCGTTGCAGATGCTCAAGGAGGTTCTTGCCTACCCTACCCTCCTCTTTTTGGACAAAAATGACCGAGTCGTGAAAATTCACACCGGATTTAGCGGCCCCGCCACCAGTGAGTACGCTTCATTTAAAGAAAACTTTAATAAGTTTGTCGCTCAACTTTGAGGACTTGAGAATTTAAGGGTTTGAGGGTTTGAGTACGGCAGCCCTCAAACCCGCTGAAATCTGAGGACTTGAGAATTTAAGGGTTTGAGGGTTTGAGAGGGGTCACCGCCTTAAGGTTAGGCCAATTTCATCGCTCAAAGAATTATTCTCAAATCCTCAAAACGTGAAATGCAGCAACGGCTCCATCTCAAACTCTTAATCTCTCAAACCCTGTCCCCCTCAAACCCTCAAACCCGCTGAAAAATGTCTAAAAACAAGCAACATCTAATCGCATACCACCCTGACAACCAGCAGGTTGTAACGGAAATCAGGGAAGAACTTGCCAAGTCTGGCTACTTGGTGGAGGGCAAATGCTTAAATGGGCCCATCAGTGAGCCATTGCGCAAGTCGGTCATTTCGCCGAACGGGGCCATCCTGCTGTTGGTGACCGACAATTTCCTGAAATCGGAACAGTGCATGAACGGCGCCATGGAAGCCCTGCAACATTGGGCCGACAACGGCCAACTCGTGCCCATCGTGGCTGATGGCCGCCAGCCAAAGCCGGGCGGTGCGGGCTGGGAGGTGGTGCCTACTTCGTTTGAGCGGGTCAGCAACATCATCCACTACATGAACCACTGGCAGGACAAATATTTGGCGCTCCGCAAAGAAAAACGGGGCCACGAGGACGATGCCCAACTGGAAACTCAGGTTGAAATCACCAAGACCGTTTCCGGTGAGGTGGGCGAGTTTTTGCGCTACCTGCGCGGCCTGCGCTGGTACAGCCTGGTGGAATTCAAGGCGAGCAATTATTCCGCCTTCCGGCAATTCACCGACGACAACCTGGAGGAGCCAGCCGTTGCTCCATCACAACCCGAACCCGAACAAGTCGCTCCACCTCCCGTAGCGGCGCCCGCCGCTGATGCAAAGCCCCGTGAGCGCACCCTCGCCGAAATCATCCAGGCTTCGGGCGAGGAACTGATGGCGGAAAACACCGACATTGGCAAAAAGAAAAAAAGCCCGGAGGCCGAGCCGCCCGTGGTTGACCTCAGCGACATTCCCGGCCTCGACCTGCTGAAAGCCCTCGAAACAAGGACCGACGCCCCGACTTCAAGACCAGCAACTGCGGAAGACGAGGAAGAAGAGGGCGTGGAAATTTCGTCCATTCTCAATGAGGTTTTGGGTGAGAAAGACGACGACGAGGAGTTCAAGTTCCTTGGCGAAGATCCCGACCACCCGGATGATTTTGACCTCGAATCGCTCTTCGACGAGGACGATGCAGCCGGGGACGAAGCGGATGCCGAACCAGATTACGCTGGCGACGAGGTCTCATTGGAGCTAATATCGGACGAGGAAGAGGGTCTTGTGCTGCGAGCCGACGGCAACGGCCACTCCACCCCGGAGGAAGTGCTGGAACACGCCGTACTGCTTTTCGACGACGGCAAGCAAGGCGAAGGGCTTGATTTCCTGCGGCAAACCGTGCAGCTCAACGCCAGCGACAACACCATGCGCTACTACTACGCCTACGCACTGGCTCGCTACGGCAAGGATTTTTCCAACGCAAAAAGCCAGTTGGAGGTGATTTTGGCAAACGACATGGAGCACACGGACGCCCTGTTCCTGCTCGGCGAACTGTCCGAGGGCCAGGGCGAATACGAGGAGGCCAAGCACAATTTTGAAACGGTGGCCGCCCTCCAGCCTGACTTCCCGGAGGTGTACTACAAACTGGGGATGTTGACTTTGCAACATTTTGAAGGTCAGGAAAACCTAGCATTGGAGTTTTTCAAAAAATCGGTGGAGTTCAACCAAAAAAATGCCGATGCCCAGTACATCCTGGCTACGTTGTACAACGAGTTTGCTGGCGACATGCCGAATGCCATCAAGCATTTCAACCTCGCCCTGCGTTACGACCCGAAACATTCCTACGCCAATTACGACCTCGCCCTGCTCCACTTCCACCATGGCGACCGACAACTAGCGAGCGAGTACTACCAAAAGGCTGTTGCGCTCAACCCGGAGCTGAAGTCGGCGGAAAACGATGCCGCTTTTTTAACTGCTCCAACGGCGGTCGAGGCACCTGCCCCCATCACTGTACTGGTTGAAAACGAACCAGTTGTGGATGAAATCGAAGAAGCTGCTGAGAACTTCGCAGTGATAGACGAGCTAACTGATCCGAGACATGAGGCGGCTAATTTCCATGAAATCGAGGAAGCCGTTGAGAACATTGCGGTAGTCGACGAGATAACGGAAGCCGTTGAAAACGAGCCAGTTGCAGAAGACATAGCCGAAGCCGTGGAAAATGCCATTGAGGAATTGGAAGCAGAAACGGCAGCTTCCGCAGTTGAGCCAAGCCTTGAGCCGACACTGGAAGATTTGCTGGAAACGGAGGTCGAAGCGGAAATTGCGCCAGCGATTGCGCCGCCAGTTGCGGAAGCAAAAATCGCCGCCGACCCAACCAACAAAAACTTCACCGCCACCCTCGAAGACATCCTCGACCAAGCGGATGAATCGGAGGAGGACGAGTTCGTGCTGCCGCTCTCCAACGACAAGAGCAACGTCGAAGTCAAAACGGTGCTCATCACGGGCGCCACGTCCGGCATCGGTCGTGCAACGGCAGAGTTGTTTGCACGAAACGGCTATCGTGTCATCGCCACGGGCCGCCGGGCGGAACGGCTGGAAATGATGGCCGAATATTTCAAGGAAAAATACAACACCGAACTGCTCACCCTGCCCTTCGATGTGCGAGACCTCGACGCTGTGCGGGCTGCCATCGAAAACCTGCCGGAGGCATGGCACGACATTGACATCCTTATCAACAATGCTGGACTTTCACGTGGCCTGTCGCCCATCCACGAGGGCGATATCGAGCATTGGGAAACGATGATTGACACGAACATCAAGGGGCTGCTCTACCTCACCCGTGCCATCGCACCGCTGATGGTCAAGCGCCGCAGCGGCCATATCATCAATTTGGCTTCGAGCGCTGGAAAGGAGGTTTACCCAGGCGGGAATGTCTATTGCGCCACCAAGTTCGCCGTGGACGCCCTCACCAAATGCATGCGCCTCGACCTCTACACCCACAACATCCGGGTGAGCCAAGTGGCACCTGGCCATGTGGAGGAGACCGAGTTTGCCCGTGTCCGCTTCGATGGCGATGTGGAACGAGCTGCCAAGGTGTACGAAAACTTTCAGCCGCTCAAGTCGAGCGACGTGGCCGAGGTCATCTACTTCATCGCCACCCGTCCGCCGCACGTGAACGTGCAGGACGTACTGCTCTTCAGCACACAGCAAGCAGGGTCGAATTTTATTGACAGGTCGGGAAGGTAGAGAATGGTAATTGGGATATTGAGTTATTGGGATATTGGCGAGGTATATCGCTTGCCGATTTTTTTTTCCGGGGAAAAAAGCGGTTTTTTGCAACTGCAAAGGATGGTGTGTGTTTTACAAAAAGACTTTCCAAAAGGCACGAGCTATCTTAGTTTTTTGATAAAAAATTGATTTTCAAATAGTTGCAAAGGCAAATCGAAAGTTTACACCCCACTTTCGGCTTTCCACTTTGACCTTCTTACTTTCATAAAATGGTGGCAGAAAAAACAAATCCGGTGAAAAAAGCCGTCGTGAAAAAAGTTGCTGCGAAAAAAGCAGCATTCAGCAAGGAGCAATACCTGTACTGGTACGAACTGATGCTCCGCATTCGCCGCTTCGAAGAGCGGTGTCTATTGGCTTACAGCCAACAAAAAATCAGGGGGTTCCTTCATGTTTATATTGGTCAAGAATCCATTGCGGCTGGGATGGAGTCGGCGCTGATACCGGGCGACGCCATCGTGACAGGCTACCGCCAGCATGGTACTGCCCTTGGAAGGGGCATTTCATCAAAAGCGGCCATGGCCGAACTTTTCGGCAAAGCCACCGGCGTGAACAAGGGCAAGGGCGGCTCGATGCACTTCATGTCCAGCGAACACAAGTATTTTGGGGGCAACGGCATCGTGGGCGCACAGATTCCCATTGGTGCTGGCATCGCCTTCGCTGAAAAATACCGGGGCACTAACAACCTCTGTGTGACGATGTTCGGTGACGGTGCCTCCCGGCAGGGTGCCCTTCACGAAGCGTTCAACATGGCCATGACCTGGAAACTGCCCGTACTTTTCATCTGCGAAAACAACCACTACGCCATGGGCACCTCCGTGGTGCGCACCAGCAACGTAGCTGAAATATACAAGCTCGGCCTGGGCTACGAGATGCCAAGCGAGCAAGTGGACGGCATGTCCCCGGAGGCAGTACACGAGGCCATCAGCAAAGCGGCGGCGCATATCCGCAGCGGTGCCGGCCCCTATTTCCTCGAAATCCTAACCTACCGCTACAAGGGCCACTCCGTCTCCGACCCGGGCAGCTACCGCAGCCGGGAGGAGCTGAAAAGCTACCAAGACATTGACCCGCTGAAGGTCACTGAGGAAAAAATAATCAATTTTGGTTTTGTCACGGAGGCAGAACTTGAGGCAATTAAAGACCGGGTAAAGGTTGAAATTGACGAGGCTGAGGCTTTCGCCGAAGCATCGCCCTACCCGGATGCGTCCGAGCTTTACACCGATAATTATGCGGAGCCGAATTACCCGTTTATGAAGGATTGATGGGGAATGGAGATTGAAAAGAAAAAAGGAAGCAAGTTAAAATCTGCTTCCTTTTTTCTTTGTCGCAGTGCTACCAAAGCTGCCCAACGGGTTGTCATTTTAATTTGAAAGTGCCAACGGACTTGTTTTTTTCTCCGCCGATTTCAAAGTTTCTTTATTTTTGCGCCACTTTTGAAAAACCTTCTCCGATTTTCACCGTAAAACCAAGGCTCAAATCAAGGTTTTTCTAAACTAAACATCAGATATCAAGTAAAATGGCACAACGCAAAAAGACAACGAAGCAGGACGACGTATTGATTGACATCTCAGAAGTTAGCGGACAAGCCGAAGACTTTTTTGGAAAATACCAGCGGCAAATCGTGATGATTGGTGGTGGATTGTTGCTCATCATCGGTGGATGGTTGGCTTACAAATTTGTTTACCAGAAGCCTCGCCAAAAAGAAGCTGTGGAGCAGATGGCGCAAGCAGAATACCAGTTCCAGCGGGACTCTTTCGCACTGGCGCTCGCAAACCCAGGCGGTGGGTTCCCAGGCTTTGCAGACATCGTGAAAAAATACGGCGGCACTGACGCAGGCAACGCAGCGCTTTACTACGCTGGCGTGAGCAGTCTCAACCTCGGCCAATTCGATGCTGCCATCTCCTACCTCGAAGATTTCAGCCCATGCGGCAAGCTGCTGCCCAGCATGAAATATGGCACGCTCGGCGATGCATACGCTGAAAAAGGCGACCTCGCAAAGGCACTTGGCTTGTACAACAAAGCTGCCGACGCCGACGAGAATGCCATAATCACACCGTACTACTTGAAAAAAGTGGCCTTGTTGAGCCAAAAACAAGGCGATACAGCCGCCGCAAAGGAGGCATGGCAGAAAATCAAAAACGAGTTCCCGCAATCCAATGAGGCTCGGGAAGCTGACAAGTACATTACCAGCCTGAACTGATAAGGGTTTGAGGATTTGAGAGGTTGAGTGTTTGAGAGCGCCTTGATTTTCAAACGCTCAATCGTTTCCTCAACCGAAACACTTCAAAAAGGCAAGATTTCAACCGAATCTTGCCTTTTTTTGTTGCTCTTTTTGTCATTCCCGAAGGGAACCCCACACTCAATCTCTCAAACTCTCAATCTCTCAAACACAACAAAAATGGCCAGCGCAATCAAGAACCTATCCGTTTACGATGACTCGAACATTCCCTCCACCGTGGGCATGAGCTTCGGCATCGTGGTGTCCGACTGGAACGCCGACATCACCCACACCCTGTACGAGGGCTGCCTGCAAACGCTGTTGAAGCACGGCGTCAATGAGGGCGACATCCGCACCGTGCAAGTTCCCGGCTCGTTTGAGCTACCCGTTGGGGCAAAGATATTGGCTGGCGCAAAACGCTTCGATGCCATCATCTGCCTCGGCTGCGTCATCAAGGGCGAGACCCAGCACGACGAGTACATCAACCACGCCGTGGCCACTGGCCTGACCAACCTCAGCATTGCCAGCGGCATCCCCTGCATTTTCGGGGTGCTAACGCCCAATAGCCAGGAGCAGGCCCTCGAACGGGCTGGCGGCAAGCATGGCAACAAGGGTGTGGAAGCTGCCGTCACTGCCATCCGCATGGCCAGCTTGCGCAAAGAAATTGCGAAGCCAACCTCCAAAATCGGCTACTGATGACTGCGCTGCTGCTCATTGGAATGCAAGTTGACCTGTTGCCCGGCGGCCCAGCAGAAGTGCCTGACAGCCAGTCGCTTGTGGCAGTCCTGAACCAAATCATCCCGATCTACGACCTTGTGGTAGCGGCAAATTTCAGCCTATCCGCCGACCATGTGATGTTCGCAGCTAACCACCTTTGGCGCAAGCCGGGCCAAACCATCCTCATCAACGGCCACCCTACCCTGTTGCACCCTATTTTCTGTGTGCCGGGCAGTTTTGGGGCTGAGATGATTCTGGGCTTGAAAACTGAAACAATCGCCTACACAGCACTCATGGGCACGGATAGGCAAGTCCCCCCTCACAGTGCATTCTTTGATTTTGGCAAAAAACGGGACACTGGGCTTGCCGCTTTTTTGGCTTCGCAAAACGTTACAGAATTGCATATTGCTGGGATGCCGATGGAAGCGGAAGTGCAACACTCGGAAGAGGACGCCATTTCCTTTGGGTTCAAGGCATCCTTGCTCATTGAGGCTTGCCGCAGCCGCTATCCGTCAACCGTCCATCGTCAACCGTCAACCAATCGGAATGATTGAACTAGAAAACATACAACCCATCCCGCTCAAGGAAATGCCCGGCGGAATCACCGCCACTTCGGGCGTCTTTGCCACGACCTGCATTTTTGAGAAAGGGAAAAAATACCTCGTCAATGCCGCCTCTGGCAAGGGCAAGTCCACGCTGCTGCACATCATCTACGGCATCCGGGACGACTACGACGGGAGGGCCAGCCTGCATGGAAAAGACGTGCGGCAGTTTGGCGCAAACGACTGGGCAGCCTGTCGGCAGCGTCAGCTTTCCATGGTTTTCCAAGATTTGCGACTGTTTCCGCAACTGACCGGATTGGAAAACATCCTGCTCAAAAACGGCCAAACCGATTGCGTCCCTGAGCCAGAAATACACAACTGGGCCACCCGCCTCGGCATGGAACCCTACCTCAAACAGACCGCAGCTACCCTCTCCTACGGCCAGCGCCAGCGCATCGCCATCCTGCGGGCGCTCTGCCAACCGTTCGAGATGCTGCTGCTCGACGAGCCGTTCAGTCACCTGGACGAGGAAAACACCCGACTGGCCTCCAACCTCATCAAAGAGACTTGCGAAAAGCGGCAGGCGGGTTTCGTGATGGTTAGTTTGGGCGAGGAATATTTTTTCAATTACGACGAAATAATTGACCTCTAAAAACATTGATTATCAGGAACTTAGACCGCTTGGGCTAAGTTTATGCCAACGAAGTTCAATTTTTTATCAAAAGAGGTTTGACAATTTGAACTTGGTCGTCTTATATTTGCACCGCTTTAGAAGAAAAGCGTTTACATCAGCGGAAGTAGCTCAGTTGGTAGAGCACGACCTTGCCAAGGTCGGGGTCGCGAGTTCGAGTCTCGTTTTCCGCTCCAAAGCCTTCAATTTATTGAGGGCTTTTTTTTTACCTTTACGTTTCAAACACCCACGCCCGGGTGGTGGAATGGTAGACACGCAGGACTTAAA